>JBGUSR010000074.1:0-33126 GCA_045132635.1 Akkermansia sp. | reverse complement strand
TTCCCTGGTGGGTGAGAAAATCCACGCCACCGACGCCCAGGCCCCTGTACACCAGGTCGCTGCTGTTTACGGTGTAGCCGTGCTTTTCCAGGGCCTTGGTGATATGGCCCTCGCCGCATGCCGGTTCCCACACATGGCTGCAAAATGTCTCATTTTCCAGCAGCAGCTCCACGGCCTTGGGGTCGGTTGCATAATAATCATGCTCCTGCGCGTCCTGGTTGCGCTGGTTGACGGCGTGCACCGCCTGGCTGTTTCCTGTCCAGTCTTTCATTGTTACCTCCTTTTCGGTTGTCAGTTTCCAATTAAACATTGTTTTTCTTATTTCATGTTTTCCGTGAAACATTGATTTTTATTGTTTGACGGTGTTGGTATCCTGCCGCTGCAGCAGCTTGCGCAGGCCGCGCATTGCGCCGTCGGGATCTCCTGCCAGCACCTGGCCCCGCAGGGTTTTGTACTGGTGCAGCGTCAGCAGGTGCCTGGCGTGTTTCAGGCGTATCAAAGCGCCCACGTTTACCTCTTGCATGGTCTGGCCTCCTTTGGTGTCAGATTAGAAACATAGCCAGAAACAGCATGATCACCGCAAAGGACGCAATGGCCAGAGCGGCCAGGTACATGATGGCAATGCAAAGCAGCTTTGCCCGGCGGATGATTCTTTTCCGCCGTCTGATCCTGCTGCGGGTTTTGCGCGGGATGGTGCAGGCCGTTGGCCGGTATCCTGCGGGGAATGCGTACTGGTATCTTTCCATAGCTCTCTCCATCTTTCTGAATATTCTGGAATTTCTTCCTACGCGGTGGCCCTGGCCTTGTTCTGCATCTGTGCTTTAATCAGGGCCGTGGCCGCTTTCTTGATTTCGTCCATTCGCCTGGCCCGCTCCTGCGGGGTCAGCTCAGGGCGGTGTACCGTCACAATGACGGCGGGGCCTGTTTTCTTGGTGTTCATGGTATGTACCTCACTTTTGATGCACGTTGCGAAAATTCTACTTTTTGCACAAAATCGGCCGCTTATTTTTTACGTGCCGTTTTTACCCTGCTGCGTGGACGTTTTCGTCTACATTGTCAGCAAAAAAAACAGGCTTGATTTTGCCCCACGTTTTCAGGTTTAACAGTTCACACATAATTTTGATTTCTGGCCCAGTAAAAGGCACAATACCATTGATTTTTCTATGTAGCGCCTGCCGGGAAATGCCTAGCTTTTCAGCAATAAAAGACAGTTTCAGGCCGCTCTCTTTGATCAGATTGACCAGCAGCTTGGTATTCGTCATTTGTTCACCTCCTTGTGAAATGTGGACGGATTTGTCTACGAAAATTATTCTAGTATAACGAGGCGGAAATGTCAACTACTAATTTCAAAAATGTTGCATTTTGTCTACACGCTTGATATTCTATATAGGAAAGGAGGGGAGCAAATGGAATTTGCTGATAAAGTTAGAATGCGGCGCGAGCAACTAGGTTTATCCCAGGAGGAGCTGGCGCTGCGCATGGGTTATAAATCCCGGTCGTCGATAAACAAAATTGAAACAGGTCGCCCAGTTACTCAAAAAATTATTGTCCGCCTTGCCGATGCGTTGGACGTGTCCGTGCCCTATTTAATGGGGTGGGACGAAAAGCCCGCAGAGGAATTGCAGGGCATGGGTGCCCTTGCTGCGCAGTTGATCATGGATCAGGATGCCATGGAATTGGCGCGGGATATTATGGGCCTGGATGAATCAGACCGCTATGCCCTGCGCTTGGTCATTGCGTCAATGAAACAAAAAAAGACTGACGCGGGCGCGTCAGTCGTCAAAGCCGAAAAGTGTGCGGAAAAAACCGATTGCAATATGTAGCTGTGGTTCGTCTAGTCTGTCGATGTAGGAATAGAGCAAAGTTTTTAATGTTTCTTTCATAGCAGGCACCTCGCATAAAAAATTCCGGGGCGAACACGCGTTCTTTGCAATGTTCTGAAAAAATTATAACGTGAAAATATTCACATAGTACACAGGTAAAACATACCATACTCTACACAAGAAAATTGTCGAAAAAGGGGTGGATTTTATGTGGCAATTACCACCACTAACACCAGAGGAAATACTATACTACCTGCGTAAATCTCAGTCAGACGATCCGCTGCTCACCGTAGAGGAAACGCTGGCAAAGCATGAGCAAATGCTGGACGAATGGGTGGAGCGCAACCTGCCGGGCATGGGGCCGGTTGGGGCTCAGAATAGGTACCATGAAGTCGTTTCGGGCGAGACGATTGATAACAGACCGCGCTTTTTGGAGCTGCTGCGGCGTATTGAATCGCCTAAAATAAAGGCAGTCCTATGTGTCGAGCCTGAGCGTTTGTCACGCGGCAGTTTGAAAGAAATAGGGCGTATCGTTGAATTGTTCCGCTACAGCGGCACCATTATCATAACAAGGCAGTATACCTATGATCTGCGGGACGACCGGGACAGGGAGCTATTCGAGCGGGCCCTAATGCGTGGCAATGACTACCTGGAATATTATAAACGTATCCAGCAAAACGGCCGTCTGGTCGCCGTGCAAAACGGCAATTTTATCGGTCAGAAAGCACCCTATGGATACAAAAAAATCGAGCTAAAAGAGGGTAAAAATAAATGCCATACACTGGAGCCTATCCCGGACAAGGCAGAGGTCGTTAAAATGATTTTTGAAATGTACTCCCAGGGAATCGGCACCACCACAATAGCGGACAAACTAAACGCCATGCACATACCTGCGCCAGAGGGTGGGGAATGGGTAACGGCCACCATTCCGCCCATGCTCAGGAATCACCACTATATCGGCATGGTGCGCTGGAATCACCGGCCCACCGTCAAAAAGATAGAGGCCGGGCAGGTCGTGGTCAGCCGCCCGCGTGCTGAGGATTTTCTGATATACGACGGAAAGCACCCGGCAATCATTGACCGGCAGCTATGGGACGCGGTGCAGGATATCCGTGGCAAGATCCCGCGCAACAAAAAGAACGTGAACGGATTCAATCCGCTGGCCGGTGTCATGTTCTGCGAATGCGGCCGGGTAATGTCAGGGCGGACGTTCACCAGCAAAGGCGTGGAAAGATGCGAGCCGCGCTATTTATGCAGCCAGCAGCGGAAATGCGGCAACGCCTCGTGCCGTATGTCCGACGTTATAAACAAGCTCATAGAGGTGCTGCAGGAGGCCGTGGAGGATTTTGAAATAAGAATAGAAAAAGGCACAGACAGCAGCGTGGAAATTCACCGGCAGACCGTGGCCCGCCTGGAGAAACGCCTGCGCGAGCTGCAGGAGCTGGAGATCAAGCAATGGGACGAAAAGACAAAGGGCGGTATGCCTGCCCATGTATTTGAACGGTTAAACGGCCAGACCGTCGCAGAAATTACAGAAGTGCAGGAGGCCCTTTGTACTGCCAGGGATTCCATACCAGAGCCGATAAACCTGCGGGAAAAGGTGACGAATTTCCGGGCCGCTCTGGAGGCGCTGCAGGATCCAGACGCACCGGCAAAGGAAAAGAATAGACTGATAAAGAAATGCGTTGAGCGTATCACATACAGCCGCAAGCGTGCAGGCAATAACGGCCACACCAAAAAGGGCGAGGAAACGCCTATACACCTAGATATAAAGCTGCGGGTTTGATTCTTCCCCGCTTTATATCCATCATATCTATCATGTATGTCCAAGTTCATACGGTCATACATGATTGATATCTCAAACAAAGCCCGCCACAATAGGCTTTACGTGCATCTTTTCGGAAAAGATGCACGTTAAAAAGAGGGGCACCCAACCGGGTGCCCCTCTTGCTTATGTATGGGGTTAGCCTACAGCAGCCTCGTACAGAGCGGTCAGCATTTGGTCGCGGGTCATGCCCTCAGTATATGCAAAACCATTCAGCTGCATAAACGCCCGCAGCTGGTCGTCGTCCAGATCCTCGACGGCCACGCCCTCCAGAATTTTGTCGGCGTTGAAAATGTCGTTAAACTCGCCCACGGCTGCCTCCAGCAGCATACGCAGCTCCAGGTCGGTCACAGTGATACCTGCCTCCTGCAGCATAGCGGCAGCGGCCTCCAGAGCCTTGGCCAGCTTTTCCTCACCGCCTAGGTGCTTGTAAAGCTGCTCCACGCCCTGCACGACCGTGCGGGCGATTTCCCGCTTTACCTGGGTGTTGATATACTTGTTTGCCAGTTTCACGGCGACGGTGGCCACCACGCCCGCCAGAGCGGTCAGAATGGTGCCGATGATCTGCACGCCGTAGGTGTTGACGATTTCCAGAAACATAGTTTTTCTCCTTTACTTTTTGATCAGGTGCAGCTCCAGCTCTTCCTTGGCCTCCTCCATTTGCTTTTGGTGGTTGCCATCTATGCCATGAGCCAGCAGGGCCAGCAGGGCCCGCTGGGTCACGCGGGTGCTGTCGTCCATTTTGTCAAGTCGGTCTTTGTCGGCGGCCAGATAGCCATCTACCTCAACCATGTGCTTTTCCAGCTTGTCCAGGCGCTGATTTTGTTCAGCGTTCGGGGCCTTGATCACCTGCAGCAGCTTTACAAGCCAGTTTGCAGCGCCGCCCAGGGTGGAGATAGCACCGGCCACGGCCAGCACCACGCCCAGCAGGACGGCAGGGGTTAAATTCTCCATTGGTTCCGCCTCCTTACTTTGTCAGCAGGTGCAGCCAGCTTTCGCCGCCACACTTGCGGTCAACTTCCAGACCGTTCTTGCGCTGGTAGTTTTCCAGCGCGTCGCCGGTTTCCTTGCCAAAATCGCCGTCTGCTCCATACTTGGGGAGCTTTTCGCCGTGGGCAATCAGCAGGTGCTGCATATTCTTGACCGCTGCGCCCGCGCTGCCGCTTGCCAGCAGCGGGAGACGCACGCTGTAGTAAATGGTAGCGGTGTCTTTTTTCGCCGCCGTCGTGCCCGCCGTGGGCGTGTCAGCCGGTGCGGACGGTTCCGCAGGGGTTACCACGACCTGCGCACCGTTACCCAGCACCATAACGGTATGACTGCCCTCTTTTACCAGGATATCGCCGCGCTGCAGGTACTGGTCAGAGGTCAGGTATTTGCTGGCCGTCAGCTTTTCGTAGTCCCCGGATTTCACAAACTGCGCCACCATGGTGCGGGTGGTGTGGCCATTGGAGCCGTAGGAAAGATTTGCGCCGCCTGCAATGGCACAGACGTGCATCAAGCTGGAGCAATCGCATTCGCAGCGCTCTGCGATCTTGCCCAGGTCGTAACCGACTGCCTTTGCCTTGGCGTTCAGGGTGTTGCGGCCTCCCTGGTCATAGCCGATATTTGCATTTGCGCAAGCTGCCTCGCAGGCTTTGGCGCTCTTTTCTGCCAGCGCGGCGCTTTTGGGCCGCAGCAGGACGTTCCAGGGTTTGTTATACCAGTTTCGCGTGCATACCTCTTTGCCGGTCTGGTCGCCGCCAGTGCCGCCAGAGGCTTTGCCGTTTTCGTCAGCGGATGCGTGGCCGATTTTTACTGTCATACCGTTACCTCCTCCCAGTTTTGCGGGTATTCGCTGGGCGAATAGGGGTTATTATCCGCTTTGGAGCGGTATGTGCCGCCGTTTTCGGTGCAGCACTCACCGGCCATATACAGGCCGCTGGTGCCATAGGGTGCCACAAACGGCTTGGCCTTTGTCGGGTCGGTGGTGTGGGCAAGCCCCCACAGGGCCCGCAGCGTGGAGGGTCTGCCGGTGTAGTGGGCCGCATTGTGTGGCTGCAGCAGCACCCACACCTGGCCCTCGTCGGCCACCGGCCAGCCGGGCAGCCAGCCGGTATAGTCCTTTTCGGGGTTAAATGCGGGCACGTTGCCCTCCTCTGCAATGATCTCGGTGCCGGTCATTTCCGGGGCGCGGTTCTGGAGATCCAGCGCCTGACGGCGGCCCTCGTCATACATTACGGTTTTCGGGTCGATCATACGCTATTCACTCCTTCCTGATAGGCTGTCTCAAGCTCGGAGATCAGAATGCTGTTATTCTGATATTCGGCCAGCAGCTGGCGCTCGTAGTTCCGCTGCACGTTGTCCAGTTCGTCATAGGGTTTCCACGGTGCAATCATTTCACCGTTGAACACTTCACTATCAGAACGTGTCCATGTTTCGCCATTGGGAACAAAACGGTATCCATCGATAAAGGCATCACACTTGCCGTCAAAGAAATCCGTTTCGACTGCGGTCATTGTGCCATCGTCCGCAACGTGGCACTTAAATTCCGAATCAATATAAATAGTTCTCATATGCCACCTCACTCCAGCCATACTTCTTCGAATGTTACCCCACCCAAACCAGTCGCACCGCAAGCAACATAAAACGATGCAGAAGCCTTACTGATATCCACTTTGTGGACACCGTTGCCGGTGGGGTTATTGGTGATAGTAAAGTGTCCACTGATATTCGGGGATGTATTTTGACTCGGCACGCCGACAATCACTTTAAAGCTACCGCTTGTGTTGTCGTAATTGCTTAACAGAACACAGAGTTTCGTGTAGTTTCCTTTCACTACTTTGTTTTTCGTCGTGAAAGTGCCGCCGCGATTTCCGCTTGTCGGAATCGTTACAGACAGACCTCCATCCGTATTTCCGTATGCCGATTCAAAAGCCCATCCGTCGTAATTGGTGAATTGCCAGCCGCCGGTCACATCTACAATCTGGTCACCGTGGTAAAACAGTGCGCCCTCAGGCATCCAGTCAACCCACGCGCCGTTCTGGTAGCTCTTGGCGGTCACGTCCACCCATGCACCGCTGACATACTGCTTTGCGGACAGGGGGTAGATCATAACGCAGTTCTTTTTCAGCGTGTTGAATCCGACAGGACTGGATGCGCCTGTGGAAATCCAGGCCATGCCCTCGGTCGGGTTGGTGGGTTCGGTTGCGCTAAAAATCCAGCTGGTGATGGTTGCGGACGTGTTGACCCAGATAGTATTTTCGGACGGGTTGGACGGCTGGGTCGTACCGCCAACCACCTTAAAATTTAAGCCACCGCCACCGCAAATTACAGCCTCCAAAGCGTAGCCTCTCGGCCGGTATAACGGCAGGGTTTCGGCGGTGTATTCGCCCTCGTAAAGGGCGGCCCATACAAACGTTTTACTGCCTTCGTAAAGTCCGATAGTAACTACACCATTTCCATCCACGGAAATGGCCCGCATATATACAGAATTACCGACATTTACAAAACTGTCTATATCGGAATCCAAAACCCTCGACAAAATATATACATTGCCGTCGGTATCTTTCAGCGCAAAAGTGTAGGTTTTGCCGCTCGGAATGCCGGGCACTTTCTGCGATAACAGGCCCGTCGTGGGAGTTGCTGTGCTTGCGGTTAATGTAATACCGTTCGCTCCGATGCTTACATTTGTAGCTTTCAACTGATACCAGCAGTCGATAGTATCAGCGTTAGCGGTGTTGTAGGTCGTCTTGCCGCCCGTGTTTACCGGGTTTGTAAAATCGCTGTTAACCAGCAGATTGGGGGTTGTCAGAGCCCGGCCTACTGCCGCAGCGTCTGCCGCCGCTCCCTGGACGGCCAGCGTTTTATCGGTTGCAACGCCGGGCCTCAGTTCGTAACCGTCGCCGGTTTCGTTGACGGTCACCACATAGCCCGCCTGGGACAGAGCGGGAGCGGGCAGCACATTGTCATGGGTAACGGAATCAAAAAACGCCTCCCATGCGGCTTGCTGTGCTGCCAGGTAGTCCTGGGTCTTTGCCAGGGCCTCCTCATATGCGGTTTGCCACTGCAGAAACAGGGTGGACGTGTCCACCTGGTTGATCAGACCAGCCACCCAGCCGCATACGGTGGAATCCGGGCGGGTGTCGGTGATGCTGGATTGTGTAATGGAGCTGGACAGTTTGGCCACGCGTACCTTTGCCAGCATGTACTCCTTGCGCACGTCTGTGCGGGTCATTGCCGGGGGTACGGGGGAGGCGGCCGGTGTGCCCTCTTTGATGGTGATACCACAGGCCCGCTCTGTCATGTCCACGTACATAATGATGGCGTCCACACGATCCTGGGTGCCACCTGCGGTCAGCGTCAGAGTTATGGGTGCGTCGTTGTCCAGGTAATGGTGGTCCAGCATGGCACGGCCTGCCTGCACCTCCACGGTCATGCCGTCATTGGCCAGCACCTGCAGGCTGGTGGAAACATAGGGAAATACACCGCTGCCAACGATATACTGCAGGTACCGGCCGATTTGTGCGGCGTTGTACTTGCGGTCCCCGTTTATGCTGTTGAAAAATCCATATGTGATTGTCACAGGTTTTCCTCCTTTTTATCCAAATGTAGGGGTACAGGTATAGCCGTCCTCGTCCCAGCTTTCCACGGTTTCCAGCACCTGCGTGTCCACCTGTATGCCGTACTTATTTACGACTGTCACCATGTCGCCCTGGAAATAATCCTCTTTGTAGGCGTACATTTGCATGGGTTCAATGGTGCCCTCCACGCTTTCCACAATGGGGCACTCGCTGAGGCCGGTGCCGCCGCGCTCTGCCAGCTGGGCGTCCACTTCCTCGTCGGTAAATTCGCCGTCATTGCTGGAAACGTCGCGGGCGTCTACATACAGCTCCCGGCGGTGCAGGCCCGCCTGGTCTGTCGGCCGCTCCACGATCACCCGGCGCCGGTCTGCGCCCTCACCCTCACCCAGCACCAAAGCCACACTTTTATAGGCGGTTTTGTCCAGGGTGTAGGTGGTGGCCCGCAGGTTGTCGTAGTCCTCTGAGAAAATAACGCGGGGGTTTACGTGCTGGCTCATGGAGCGGTCTGTGCCCTTGTAGAAATCCAGCACCAGCATGCCATCCTGCAGCTTGATGCTAAAACCATAGTTATAGGCCGCACACAGGTTTTCGACGGTCTCCAGCAGGTTGTCGCCGGTGTACTGCACTGTGGTGGTTTCCGGGAATCCATGGGCGGCAGCCAGGGCCAGCCGGTCATATTTCCGGGCGGCGATTGCCGGGGAAATAAAGGCGTCCGTAACCAGGCGCCGCAGGATATTCTCCACCGTGCCGCTTAGCACGGTCTGCTCCCAAATAATGCGCCGGTCCAGGATGCTGCGCAGACAGCGGCCCGATGCCGTGAGAAAGTCGCCGTTTTCCTCGTCGGTACCGGTCTGTACTTTCTCGATAATACCCACCATGTCGTCGTCCGGGCGGACCACCAGGCGGCCCTCCTGCAGCAGTTCGATCATGTCCGCAGATATAGAAACGTATATTTCAAAGTCTCCGCACTGCCGGAAACGATTTGCCCATATCAGGCTGTTGTAGTTGTCTACAATGCCCAGGGCGGTAAAATTCTCGTCATAGATCCATAAATCAATGCCCTGCATATGATCACACTCCCGTGTACATGTTGGTGTGATAGATGCCCAGCTCACACTCGCCCGCGTCCACGGTGTAGCTGTATTCGTTGGCGCCCACAACCATCTGCAGCCAGCTGCTGCCCACCATGACGGTGTTTATGTAATTGGTCCGCACGCCGTTGCGTATGTGGGTCACACGTTTGGATCCGGTGACGGTGCAAATTTCCAGCTGGTCGCCGGGTTCCAGGGTGGCATGTACGCCAATATATTCGCCGGTGCTCAGGTTGTGCACGCGGGGGTTTGTGCTCCGCACGGTTGCGGTAATGACAAACGTTACGCCAGTCTCCACGGTGCCGCCGTTCTCGATCAGCGTGGAGCTTGCCAGGTCCGTGGTAGAAAGCTCGATACCCTCCTCCCCAATGGCAAAGGGAAATTCAAACAGTCTCGACACCTGGCTGGCGTCGGTGTAGGTGCTGGCCACGTCCTGCCAGAATGGCATGGGGCAGATAATGGACACCTGCACGTTTTGGTTTTCTTCCCAGGGGTTTACCTCCGCCGTTTCCACATAGCCCTCGATATACACCTCCAGGCCATCCGCTTGGTAGTATATTTTTACGTGGGATTTTGTGGCGATAAAACGGTACAGGTTCAGCCGGGCGCGGGCAATATCCCGCAGAATGTAAATAGTCAGCAGCAGCTCCCGCTCGCCCACGGTGGCGCTGTTGTACCGGGTGCCGTCTGCCACAGACACCTTTGCCCTGTTGATGGTCGCAGCAGGGGGGCCGGTGCCGGTCAGCATGGCAACGTATCGCGGGGAGGCGCTGAAATCCAGCACCTCGCCCCGGTCGTTTTCAATTTTGACAATAGGGAGCATGTCGGGCCCTCCTTATGCGTTACTGGTTGCGAATTTCAGCGCGTTTTTGGTCTGTCTGTAAATGTCCTTGCGGCTCAGTGCCTTGGGGCTATTGTTGTACTGGTTAAATACATACGTTGCACCGCCTCGGCCGCTGCCGGTACCGGGTGCGCCGGTGCCGTTGACGGTCGGGCCGTTGATGGTAGCCCCGGATAGTTCCGCATTTGCTGCGCTCACTGCCGCCTTGGCGGTCTTTGCCACGGAATCGGTGGCCAGCTTCATGTTTTTGCTGATACCGTATGCGATACCCTCCGGGATGGCCTTGCCCACGATGTTGGCGAAAACCTTGGACGGGGAATTGATGCCCAGGGCCTCCTTTGCCTTGTTTACCAGGCCGGACAGGGCGTTTTTGATACTGTTATACAGCGCACCCACCATGGAGCCAATACCGTCAATAATGCCCTGGATGGCATTTTTGCCGATTTGCACCATTTTGCCGGGCAGGCTGGTAAAGGAATTTACGATACCGTTCACGATTGCCGTCGCTTTAGTGCGCACCGTGGTCACACCGACCTGGATGGCGTTACCCAGGCTGGTGATGGCATTTCTACCAAAGGCCAGCAGTTTTGCGGGCAGCGCCTGGATAGCCGATACAATGGCGGTCAGGATATTGCCGCCAGCGGCACGGACAGCGCCCACCATGGAGCTGATACCATTGCGCATGTTGGTAATGGCAGTTTTACCCAGGCTCAGCAGCTTACCAGGGAGCGCCTGCAGCGCGGTGGTCATGGAATTGGCCACATTTTTGCCCGCTGTTTTGACGGCGCCCACCATTTTCTCTATGCCGTTTTTCAGGCCCTTAATGGCATTTTTACCCAGGTTTACCCAGTTGAATGCCTCCCACACGTCCAGAATGGCCGTGATGATTTTGGGAATATTGGCCACCAGTGTGGGAATGGCCGAAATAATGCCCTTGACGATCTGCACGATCAGGTCAAAGCCGCCCTTTAGCAGGCGGGGCACATTATCGTTGATAATGTTGGCAAATTTACTGATAACTTCCGGGGCCTTAGACAGCAGCGTGGGCAGGCTGTCCAGGATGCCCTGTACCAGGTTTTTGATAAAACCGATACCCGCGTCAATCAGCGCCGGGGCGTTGTCGTACAGGGTCGTTGCAAAATTCATCAGAATATCAAGCCCCTGCGATACCAGACCGGGCAGGCCGGTACGAATACCCTCGCCCAGTTTGCCCAGCAGCTCCGCGCCCTTGCTCAGAATAATGGGCAGGTACGTCTGGATGCCCTGCACAAAGCCGCCTATAGCGTCCATAGCGCCCTGTGCCATAGCGGGCAGGTTGCTCACCAGGCCGTCGATCAGCTGATACAGCATATCACCGCCAGCTTTCAGGAGCTGCGGCAGGTTCGTGCGGATAGCGCCCACCAGGGACGATATCATGGATGCACCGGCCTGCAGCAGTTGGGGAGCCGCCTGGATAAAATACTGCACGATCTGCGTCACGCCTGCAGCCAGCTGCGGGGTGGCCTGCACCACGCCCTGCACCAGGGACGTAATAATGGACGTACCCACGGTCAGGATGGTGGGCAATGCGTTCACGATTTTCTGGCCCAGGGTTTGCAGGATGCTGCCCACGGCGGTGCCCATTTCCTGGGCTGCCGTTTTGGATCCGCCCAGCGCCTCGGTGAAAGACGTTCCCAGGGTCTTAATGTTGGGCATAAGGTCGCCCAGGATGGACGCGCCGATGAGCTTAAATGCCGTTGTGATAGGCAGGGCCGCCTGTCCCACACCGGACAGCTGCTCCTGCAGCTTGGCGTTTGCCTTGTTATTTTCGATAACTGCTGCGTTCGCCTCGCGGTACGCTTCACCGGCACCGGCCAGAGCGCTCTGCGTGGTTGCTAACATATACGCCTGCTTTTCACCCTCGGTTTTGCAGGCTGCAAGCCCTGCGTTGAATTTCTCCACGCTGATACCGCAGCCCTCCAGCATTTGCGTATACGCGCCGGTGGCCTCGCCCAGTTTCATGGTTTCATTGGCCGATTCAAAGAATGTTTCAGGCTGCAATGCGTCGCCAAATTTGCCGATAACTGCTGCGCCTTGCTCTGCCCATGCCGCTGCATCCTTTTCGGAATTGGCCAGCAGCGCGATCTGCTGCGCAGCCTCCACGGCCTGGTCGGTTTCACCGATAACGCTGTACAATTCCTCATAGGTCTTTTTTGCCGCGTCGGCAGAATGGCCGGAGGATTTGTATGCAGCGTCCAGCTTGGCCATTTCGGTGATATGCTCTTTCTGAGCCTCGCCGGTGGCCAGGAATGCCGTTACCAGACCGGCGGATGCCGCTGCAATGCCCTTGATGCCGGTTACGATTGCCTTACCTGCAATTTTCGCCATGCCCTTGGCAAGGGTGCCCGCAGCTTTTGCGGCCTTACCAAAGGCGGCGGACATTTGCCCGGTTTCCGTGGTGGTTTCCTGGGTACCGTCCTCCACGTCGTGCAGTTTTTTCTCGTATTTGCCAAGCTCAGCCTTGGTTTTGCTTACCGCTGCCTCTGCCTTATTCAGACGGATTGCAAGATTTTGGGCACCTGCGGAATTTTCGCCCTGTTCCTTGGCCACGCGCTCATATTCGACCTTTAGGGCCTCCACCTGGGTTTCCTGCGCGTCCAAGACTTTATTTAACTGGCCGATTTTGGCCCGCAGGCCGTCGGCACTGTCGGCCCAGTCCTCCACGCCCGCGGTAGCCTTGTCAAACTCGCTGTTAGCTTGTCGGACATAGCGGCTTGCCGCTGACATTGCGGTCTTAAATTGGGTTATGTCTACATTTAGGCCGGTTGTTACTTCCTCTTTGGCCATGCTGCCACCTCCTTATAGCCAGCTGTCGTCTGCTTTACGGTAAATTATTTCTTGATCAGACCGGGGCCGCTGCACGGTGCCGGGTTCTGCTGCCGTTTTCGGCTGCAGTCGCCTGTTGCGTTCCATGTGGTGCCGCATAAGGTTCACCACGTCAGACAGGGCGTAGTCCAGCATACGGATAGGATCAAGCCCTGGATATTCGCAGCATATTGCCAGTCTGAGGTCGTGCCAGTCCTGCGCCAGCGTCAGCGGGCTGCCGTCGCCAGCGTCTAGCCGTTTGGGTCGGAATCTCCGCCCAGGGCAGCCATTTGGCCCAGCACGTACTGCACGATTTCCTTTGCAAGGTCGCCCAGCTCCACAATGTTGACGCGGGTCAGGTCGTCCTCGCTGAGGCCAAAGGTGGCGCGTACAATGGTGGTAACGTGGTGCTTGTTTTTCAGCACCAGGTTGATGATCTTGTACTCGTCCACGTTGTTAAAGTCGATATCTGCCAGCATATCCAGCACAGCGTCAGCAGTGCGGTATGGGATTTTCATAGCCTCCACGGCGCGGGTTTCCTGCACCGTGCTCAGGTATTCGTCAGCGTAAATATTCAGTTTCAGCATGATCTCGTCCTCCTGCAATTAGGCACCGACTGGGCCGCAGCCCGGCCGGTGCCTTGGTGTGGTGTATTAGGCCTTTGCGATAGTGTCAGGGGTCTGCACCTGCGCAAAGAAAGCAGCCTCGCCGCCTGCGTACTTAGCAGCAGGGACGTGTACGGCCTTGGCCGTCTTGCCGGTCTTGGTAAACTTGTGCTGGGTTGCGATGCCGGTGTACGTCAGCGTGGAGCCGGTGGAATCGGTGCCGTCGTCCTCGGTCGTGTGCTCGGTTTCAGGGCGGGTAAACTTGCCCTTGAGCCGCCAGACGTAATACTCGCTGCCGTCGGTTTTCTTGGTGATGTAACCGATGGCGTAGTAGTTGGTATCGCCCTCGCCCTCGACGTACAGGCCGGTTTCCTCGTCGTAGTAGTCGCCAAAGAGCTTTGCCTGGATCTCGTCCTCGATGGCAGAGCCGTCGATGGCCACCTCGTCACCGCCTGCGGTGGAAATAACGATAGCGGGAACGTTATCGTAGTATTTGGTCGCGCTGGAGGTTTCGGTGGTCTTGCTCAGCGTGGACAGGCCGCAAACAGGAAACGGCGTATCATAGCTGATATCCTCAGCGGTATCGGTCAGCTGCTTGGCAGCCACCAGGTTGCGGATACCGCGCCAGTCAACAATCTTCATAGTGATTGCTCCTTTCAGGTTTCAAGATATAGGGCCGTAAAACCACGGCCGGTATGGGTGGGGTGGTCGCTTGCCACAGCGTGGCCTTTCTCGTTGATCTGCCAGCCAGCGGCCCGCAGCTTTTCGATAGCTGCGTCCAGGGTATTGTATACGTCCATGGGGTCGGTGCTGTAAAAATTAAAGTCTACCGTCCAGACGTATCCCTGCGGGGTGTTGTCGTAGTGCTTATGCACCGGGGTGCTTGCGTTCCAGAACGTGAAAAACCGGGCCGGGTAGCGCTCATGGGGTGCCATACTGCCCTGCTCTATGATCTTTTCGCAAAGAGTTTTCAGCGCGTCGATAGCGTTCTGAATAGGCATTTATTTCGCCGCCCTTTCCAGTAATTTTTTGCAAACTTCCTGCATCTCCTTTTTGGAGATTTTGGCCGGGTTGTCCACCAGGGCCGCACGCAGACCCGCAGCCGGTTGCATTTTGGGCGTGCCGTACATGAGGAATATGCTGGTGATGCCGCCGCCGCTCAGGTTAAAGCCCAGTTTTAGGCTGGCCATGTTGCCCACCCAGTCCACCGTAAAATCGGTGTTTAACTGGCTCATGGTCGCGCCGGTGGAATAAGCACCGCCTGCGGGCAGGTTGCCCGCCTGCATGGCCGCTTTTATTTGGGGGTTGACTTTCTGCTTTGTCGCTTTCATTCCGCCCTCTACGGCCTGCTTGACGGCTGCGGTGCCGCCCAGCTTTTCCAGTTCGTCCGCATACTTTACCAGCGCGGTGGTATCAAAGCCGTTTTTTCTGCGCCGGGCCATGTTACACACCGCCCTGTACGCGGGTCAGCTTCATTTTGGTGTAAAGGTTCCGCTGCTCGATGTTCTCAGGTTCGCCCACGATCTCGTAGAGCTTGCCCGGGGCAGCAGCCAGGGCCACCCTGGCCGATGCCGTAAATTCTGGTCTGTACCAGGTTTCCACCGTTGCGGTATCCTCCACGACCATAATGCCGTTGACCGTTGTTTCTGTTCCGCCGTAGGTTGCAAAGCTGCCCCAAAACAGGATGCCCTCGGTAGCGTGTACCGGCTTGGTAACGCCCATCACCTCGGTGGTGCCTGTCACAACGTAAAGCAGCAGCGGGGTGTCAAATTCCTTTGACGGTTGGTACCGTGCCATTAGCTGCTCGCCTCCTCTTTTGTCGGGGTCAGCCGTAGCTGAATGATGCGGGAAATAACGTACTGGGACAGTGCGCCGTTTTCCATGATGGAATCCACGCCCAGGGCAATGGTGCCCACTACCGTTTCAGTTTCCAGGACGGCAGCAGGTACGCCCGCCTTGGCCATATAGTCCTTTACTTCCTCGACCAGTGCCCCGATTCTTCCATCGTGGTAGTCGCCGGTGATGTTGAGCGCGGTTTTCACCCGCTCCAGGAGCTGCTCAGAGGTCAGTTTCATACTTGCCGCCGTCCTTTCTTACCGAAATCAGGCCACGGTCATAACGACCAGGCTGTCCTTGTTTGCGACCTTGCCGTCCACGGACATAACAGCCTTGGTCAGCAGATCCTCGGTATCCCAGTCCTGCTTTTTCTGAATGCCCATATCGTAAACGGTGTTCAGGATGTAGTCGGCAAAGTCGAAAATAAAGGCCTTGGTGGCGCTTGCGTTTTCGCTGATAACGACCTCACGGCCCAGCACGACGCGCTCAGGCTTGCCGTTGATGCCGTAGTTGATGCGGGCGATGGGATGGCCGTTGGAATCGACCATGCCGATGATGGACATAAAGGTCTTTTTGGTCATGCACCACTTGGCGCTGGCCTCGTATGCAGCAGGGACAGCTGCCTCAGCGTCGCACAGGAGCTTGTAGGTGATGCCTGCCTTTGCATCAACGGTCTGGCCAGAGTTGGGGGTTTCGGCCAGGATGCCCTTGGGCTGGCCGGTGCCGGTGCCGTTGATGATAGCGGCCTCGATAGCCTTAACCATAGCCTTGGCCACATTCTCGGCCAGCTTTGCCTCGAAAGCATCCAGAGCCATGGTATGCACTTCCATGGACACGGAAACTTCACAGCGCAGCTTGAAGTAGGTAAAGGTGATCTTGGAGGTTGCCTTTTTCTGCTTGTTGCTGCCTGCGCCCTCGCCTACCCAGGACGCGACCGGCTTGGTGGTGCTGGTGGGGATCTCCACACCTGCCGCATAGCTGGTACGGGTTACCAGGTTCAGAATGGTGCCGACTTCCTCCATCTTTTCGATGATCTTATTGACCACCACGGTGGGAATGACGCTCAGCACGTCGGTGGTCAGGGTGTTCTCGCGCAGGTTCATGGGGATGGGGGTGCCGCGCATAACGTAGTTCTGGAATGCGCTGCGGTACTCGGGCCGGTTGGTGGGGTCAGCGTCCTGTGCGGCAGGCTGGCCGTACTGGCCTCTGGTGATAAACTCACGCAGGGGGTTGCCGCTGCGCTCCTGGCCGCGCTCTGCGCCCTCAGCGCCTGCGCCCTGGCCGTTGTCGCCGCCGTCCTCGTCCAGGTTGTCCAGCTGGTCGCGGGCCGCTTTCAGCTCGTCCAGAACTGCCTGCAGGGTTTCGCCCAGGCCGCGCACCTCGTCAGCGGTGCCTGCCTTTTTGATCAGTTCGCGCAGTTCTGCGGCACGCTTTTCCTTTGCGGTAATCAGGTTGTTCAGATAGGTACGAATATCCATGATGATTTTCTCCTTTCGGGTTCTTAGGTGTTGTAAAGATATTGCGCCTTGAGCTTTTCCAGCTCCAGCTCGTCGGTGTCCACCGATGCACGCTGCTCTCGCGCGGTGTCCACCGCACGCCGGGCGCTGTCCAGCGCCTCCTTGCACCGTGTGCTGATTTCGGTCTGCTCATAAGCGGGGAACGTCACAGCGGAAACTTCCACGACTGTGCCGATTTCCTTAATTCTGCGGGTGGGGTGGTCGCTCTCCAGCTCCTCCCACTCCTCTCTTTCAATGGAAAACATGAACGACATACCGCTGATATCGCCGCGCTGTACTGCACTGTACAGGCTGCGAGCGTCTGCGTTGTTTTCCGTGTCCAGGGTCACGCGGATGGCCATGCCCTCGTCGTCCACGGTCAGCTGCATGGTGCTGTTTTTGTTGTTCTTGCGGCTGCGGGCCAGCGGGATCTTGCTGGTATCGTGGTTGACCAGGAAACGAACGTCCTGCAGGTTGGTCTTATTCAGCGCACCGCGCTCGATGATCTCATTAAACCAGCCCAGGTCTGTCATGCTGTCGTAAACGATGGGCCTGCCGGTGATAATGCTGCCGCCCTGCTCGTCCTGGTCTGCTCGTACTTCAAAGCTGTACGACCGGCGCTGTAAAGGGTTGTTATTCTTCATCGTCTGCACCTCCATCGTGCGGGTCGTCGGCAGGGGGCTCGTTTTCGCTTTCCTTGCCGGTCTGGTATTCTGCGGCCTGGCTGCTGTCGATCCAGTTCAAGCTCTGGTAACGCTTGCCCGCCAGTTCAGGCAGCGGGTGCATACCAAAGGCCACACGTTTCTCGTTTTCGTACATGGCACCGGTGGGGGCCAGCAGGTTGATCATGTTGATTTTCTGGTCGGTGCTCATAAAAATCAGTTCTTTGGAAAAGAATTGGATTTTGTGGCCCCGGCCGTCGCTCTCCTGGCACAGCACGCGGGTAAATTCCTGCGATAGCTGAATGATCAGGGGCTCAATGGTTTTCTGGTAAAATGCCTCATACTGCGCTTTGGTATAGTCGCCGGTCAGGATAGCCAGCGGCACGCCAAAGTTGCGCAGGATCTTCTCGTCGATAAATTTCAGGGTGTTAGCGTCCACCAGCTTGATATCGCGGGTAATGGGGATATACTGCGCCTCCATGCCCATGGCAACAATACCGCTCTGGTTGCTCTGCAGCTTTTTCTCCCATTCGGCCATGGCCTCAATGGTGCGCTCCCTGTCCATAATGCTGCCGTACTTCACCACGCCGTTGACCGCGTAGCTTGCGGTCATGGCCTTGCCGATGCCCTTTAGCATTTGGTGGTTGATCTCCAGCGTATCCAGCAGGCCGCGCTCGTCACCGATGCCGCCGGGGCCGCCGCCCATGTACTCGTCCGCGCCGTAACTGCGCCGCAGGTGGACGATTTCGGAATATGGCAGCGTCCAGGGCTGCGGTTCATTGGCAAAACGCAGCTGCACGAAAAGCGTGCCGGTCGCGTCCTCCGTAAAAGTCACGGTCTGAGGGTCTACCGGGTACAGGCCGGTGTAGGTCTTTCTGCCCAGCTTGTCCACGCGGTAGGTTGGCACCGCCCAGCTATTCCAGCGGGAAAAGTACAGGTACATGAGCCGCCCCAAAAAGTCGAACGTGGTCATGTAGTGGTTGGGATTATTCAGCACCCGCTGCCGGTTGTCGCCTGCGGGCACCGGCTCCACGTCCATGCCCCGCGTGATCACGTGGGCCGGGGCCAGTTTCTTGATTTCGTCAATAATGCAGTTGGTGGCCTGCATTACCACGTCGCTGGCATAAACGTCCCGGCCAAAGGCGGAATAAATTGGCGTGCGGCCGGTCATAGCGTCCGCATAAATTAGGCCGCTTTCCTTTTGGGAAACGTCTTTTTTTAAGTTTCTCAGCCAGCCCATGGGGTCACTTCCTTTCACTTGCTAAATACTGCGCAAATTCTGTACGGTTGCGGCGGTACATTTCCTCCAGAATGATGGTGGCCACCGTGCCGTCGATCTTGGCCTTTGCCTGCTGCTTTACACACAGGGCCTTGCCGTAGGTGTCGATTTTCAGCGCCGCGTTGCCAAAGCACCAAACGTCTACCGGGTTCTCGTTAAAGTTCAGCAGCTGGTGACGCAGGTCTGCCTCGGTCAGCCGTAGGGCGTTGTTCAGGCTTTCCGCGCTCTGGATGATCATAACGATTGCACGGTGCTGCTCGTCGCCGTCGGTCGTCCATCCATGTTCCCGCATACGGCGCAGCCAGTCCTTTGAAAAGCGGTTATCATAGCCGCATTTCCAGAGCCTTATGTCAAAGTCATGGTAAAGGCTCATAAACCAGTCGGCCACCAGCGCCAGGTCGTTATCGTTGCCGGGCGTTACGGTGATCAGGTTCTGCTCCACCCATTCCTTGTACTTGGCACCGGCCTCGTGGTCGTCGTTTTCGGGTAGCAGCTTGCTTTCGGGGATAAAATACCGGGTGTGTATGTATTTCACCGGGTCGTTGGGTTTCATTAGCAGGATCTTGGCGCAGCACAAGTCGGTCGTTTCTGCAAGGTCTACCGCGCCCAGGCAAATAGCGCCCTTAAATTCTGCCAGGTCGTAGACCGCTTTATATGCGTACATATCCCGCTCCAGCCATGGAGCCGTACCCGCCTGCTTGATGTTAAAATCCTTTGGCAGTACAAAACGCTTGTCGGCTACGCTGCTGCGGGCCGCTGCCACCTTGCGCTCCAGGTAGCTGTATTTCTTGATGCCGTAGGGCAGCGTCGGGTTGGCTTTTTCCCACAGCCGGTTTTCTCGGTTGCCCAGCCATACCTCTTGCTCGCTGTCCATGGTGTAAAGCCAGGGCAGCATACGCTCTGCGTCGGGGCCGGTGTCCTCACCGTTCAGCACGGCGCGGAATTTGGCCAGCTCGTCGTCCAGGTATCCGCCCTCCACGTGGCCCTCGGTGGTGATTTCAAATACTTTCGGGTTGTCCTTTGTCGACTGGGATTGTTCAATGGCCTGGGCTAGGTCATTGGTTTTCATTTCGTGGATTTCGTCAATGATTGCCCAGTCGATATTAAAGCCCTCACGGTTGCGGGATGTCATGGACAGCTTAAAGATTTTCGTATTGCTCTGCTTATTCAGCAGGTGGGTCTGCGTGCGCCGGGTGTCCAGGTCTTTGGGGTCTATCAGCTGCCGCATGGTGTTGATAGCCTCATAGGACAGGGCACTCTGCCGGTCGTCATTGGATGCGCAAACCAGGTCGGCACCGTCCGGGCCGGTGATAAATTCAGCCGTGGCCAGTCCGCTGCACGTTTCCGTTTTGGTGTTCTTTCGGGCGATCAGCAGCATGATCTTTTGAAAGCGATCTATCCAGAATCCCGCGTCCCGGCTTTCCTGTGCCATTTTGAAAGAATACGCGGCCTCGATAAATGCCTTTTGCCACAGCATCAGCACCATGGGCTTGCCATAGTAGGGCGATTTTGTCAGCCGCACGCCGTGCTCCATAAAGTCCATGCGCAGCAGGGCGGTATAACGGTCGTATTGGTAACGGTCGTTTTTCAGATCCTCGGCCAGGTTGTTTAACTCTGTCCAAAGTTCGTTGCCTATGATAAATTCGCCCCACTCACAGCGGGCTTTATATTCCAGCAGAAAACAGTTATCAGGTGTCCAGACCTTGCGCTCACATATCAGCACAGCGCTCCGCCCTTTCTCTGGCCCATTTCCGCAGCGGGCTCTCTGCGGTGCTGTCGTCCTCGACGGTCACGCGGCCCAGGGTGCGGATTATGTTGTTATATTGCTGCAGCAGTTCCTTGTACTGCTTGAAAGCGGGCAGCATTTTCTGCTGGGTGGGGTCTTTCGGGTTGACCTTGATATACGGCAGCGTTTCCAGGTATTCCATGCGCTGCTCCAGCAGCACGGCCTTGGCTACCAGCGGGCCGTATGTAGTTTTGTCGGCCTCGTCCTGGCAGACCGCCGCGATCAGCTCGTCGTATCTGCTCATTTCGCAGCCTCCTCTATTTGTTGAACTTCTGCTTGTTAATTTGTTTTATGTTCTGCCCCACCCAAAAGGATGGGGCAGTGTACTCTGGACTCCATTTTGAATTATTTGTCTACGGGTAATGCCACTTGGGTGTACGCCACTTCATTCGCATAATCTATAGTGACTGCATAGTAAACAGTATCTACCACACAGAAGAATTCGTGGCGATAGAGCATCAAATAAGTGCTTACATCCGCCAAGGCATCGCTGTAGCCAAGACTTAGTACTAGCGTTCCAAGGATGCACTTTACATCTTTACCCGCACGAATCCATTCAGAAATCTGGTCATAGGTTGCAGATGCAGTGTAATTGTCATATTCATCCATGCCGATGGTTACATACTGGACACCGCCAATACTATCGGGCAGATACCTTGTGGGAATCTTTGTAGTAACTACAGCCGTAATCTTTACGGTATGGCTCGCTTTATCTCTGGGCATAATCAGAACAATCCCATCAATATATGAACCAAAAAACGGTTCGCCTGTGTCAGTGGGATGTCCAACGATAGAAAAGTTTCCAAAATCAACTGAATTATAAGATGCATCGAATACCGCATTGCACTCATAACTCTTACCGTCATACACAATAGTCAGAGCGTCACCATCGTGAATTGGGTGAGTAGGTGTTCCCACGCATCCGTCAGCTTCGGCATCATACTGCAATTCCTGTTCTTCCAGAATCACAGTATCCGCATCCCCAAACGGCTTATCTTTCAAGTCGTTCCAGGATACACCGCCGCCACCGCCGCCAGAGCCGCCGCCATTCTTAATAATCTGCTGCATCAGCGCCTCGTTGCGGCTCTGCGGTGTAAAATCAACAGTTTCACCGTTCAGCATCGCCTCCAGCAGCTGCTCGTTTCTGCTTGTCATGATCTTGTCCTCCTGTTTCTGTGGTTTTCATGGTATCGCGGGGCCTTGCGCATTTTTTCGGCCCGGCGGGATTTTTGAAAATCTCATTTTTTGGTTTTCGCGCGAAAAGAGGGCCCACTGTACAGTCCGCCCAGCCCCTCCGCTCAGGCGGCCCCGGGGGGTGTGGCAAACCGTTCAAAGGTATACCACCAGTCGGAAATATATTTTTCCCACTCAGATTTCTTTCTGCCGTCGGCGCACGCGGCCAGCCTGGCCATGCACTCCTCTTTGGTGGTGTCTATGTGGATGCACTCAGCGCCCAGCCGCTGCGCCAGCCGCTCGCGTTCACTGGGCAAAGCATAGCCGCCGATAACGTAGGCCGTTGACCAGTAGCCCATGCGGTGCGCGATCATATCCAGCGCTTGCCGGTGGAGCTGGAAAACATTCTCCTTTATGCGGTTGGGTTTCTCATAACGTGGCCGCCCGCTCACCGCCTGCCAGAGGTTGTCTATATCCAGGATCAGGTCGCCGTACTTGGCCACGCCCTGCACATAGGTATTCTTTCCAGACAGAGGCGAGCCCCAAATGATATAGACTTTCTTTTGCTTGTAGCCGTTCTTTTCGTGGATCTCGTTGTGGCACTTGTGGTGTACCAGAGCGATATTGTCAGGGTTCAGCGATATGCTGGTATCTCTGTAATTACTTTCTGTCAGCTCCACAATGTGGTGGCCGATGCAGTCATATTTCTTTATGATGGGTTTGCCGCAGTGGGCACATATCAGAAAGCCCTCTGCATTTACCCGCTGCTGCATGAGGATCCTGCGCAGGTTTTCCCATTCTTTGGTGCTGTAAAAATCAGATAGCATACCAGCGCCTCCTTACCATTCGGACGCGTCCGCTTTCTGTTTCTTGATTTGCAATTCCTTTTCGCGCTGCTTGATTGTGGTCTTGTCAGCGTCGTGCCATTCAGGATCAATATTTTTCAGCAGTGCGCACTGGCTGCCCAGGTCTGCAGGCACGTGTCTGGTGACCGTCTTTTCTTTGACTACCACCAGCAGGCCGGTCTCCTCGTCCAGCACTTTTTCCTGCGTCACTTCCAGCCAGTTGTATCCCAGGGCCCGCTTTTTCATAGCGCTACGCAAATCAATAACCAGCTTTTTCTTTCCGTCGGTCAGAGCTGCAGCCAGTTCCGGGTGCAGCTTTTTGTACTTGCACAGCGTAGACTTTGCCACGCCCAGCGCGTCCGCGATCTGCTGCAGGCTCATAATTTGATACCATTCTTTGATTTCGGCCAGGTGTGGCTCCACATGGGTCTGGTATACGTCAAGCTGTCCCTGTTTTGCCATGTGACCGCCTCCTTTTTGTTCGGTCGTTTCCGTCCGTTTGCCTTTAATTTACCGCTGTTTTTATGTGCCGGGTATGCAGTGATATGGACAAAATAAAAAGCCCACAGCGGGGCACCGTGGGCGTTGTGCGCTATATTCCGCCGCCCGCCACAGGTTGGGCCGCTGGTTTGGGCGTGGTTTTGGCGTTGTCCGCTCTGTCGTGGCCGCTCTGAGCCTCCTATCTGAAAAAATGAAAAGCCGCCACAGGTTGCCCTGCAGCGGCTCGTAGTTTATTCTGCTGTTTCCTTCTCCAGGGTTTCATCAATGATCTGCCGCAGGTTTTGCGCCTGCAGCATGGATGCCTCGTATACTTTCGCTTGCCGCGCTCCCTCTTGTCGGTTGTCGCAGCATTCGCGCCACCATATCATGCGGCAATGGTGCCAGTCTGCCAGATAGGTCAGGCACGTGGTAATGCTTTGCCATTGTTCCCTGGTCAGGGTCACGGCCACCGGCTCCAGCGGGTTCCATTCCTTTGGCCGTGCGGGCGTGATATTGTGGATCACGTCGCAGGTTACGCTCAGCTCCTCGTTGCAGGTTGGTTCTGCGAATGCGCAGTGCTTTTCGAATGGGCAGGGTTGTGTATTCATTTTCTGCTGCTCCATATCCTTTTTTCGTCCTGGTACAGTTCAAAGCCAGCGGCCCGCAGTTCTTTCAGCATAACGGCGCTGTATCCCAGGTCTGGCAGGCTGCTCTGGCAGCATATCACGCCATCCTTGCGCAGGCTGTAAACCGGCCCGCCACACGGTTGTGCTGTCGTTTTACTTTGAGGCATTTGGCAATCCCTCCAGGCTCTTGGTTGGTGCAATATTTCCATCCTGGTCAATGGCACCGTACAGGCGACCGTTTACGACCTTAAATCCCATTTGCTCCAGGCGCTCGTTTAGTTTCGCCTCCTGGTATTCCGGGTCTGTGTAATATTCCTCTGTCAGTTCCTGCTGCCGGTGCGCAAATCTGGCCAGCCGCAGGTATCCCATTTTTTCCGTATCATTCAGGGCCACGGTGGCGATCTTCATGGCCACCAGCGCAGCATGGTCCCGGTGCTCCGCCACCGTTGTGTATTTGTTCATCAGCAGCCGATCTCGATACGGGATATCAGAGCACCGAAATTTTTGTTTATTCTTCGGCACGTTTTCCTCCTGCCTCCTCCTCAATTTGTTCTGTTAGCCACCTGGAGTTGCCAGTTTTCCATTTCGGGCAATCCGTAAACAGGGCAAAGCTATGGGTTATGGGCTGCAATATGTTTTTCGGGTTCCGCTCGCATTTGATGTCTGCGCGCCCGATATTCGCGCAAAATGCAATATCCTCGCTAGTCACAGTTACCTCCTCATTTTGTGGCAGTTGGAGCGGGCCTGCCTTGGCGGCTGCCTGCTCCATGTTCTGCCTTTATTTTGTGGGCCTGCATACTTTGGCGGCCTGGGTAGCTTTTGCCGGGGCGTGTATATTGCCCCGGTCTTTATCTCCTCGATGGCTTGGCGCAGGGCCTCCGTAAAAGGTGCCCACATATCGCGCAGGGCCGCGCCCAGCCGCTCCAGTTCCTGCGCCATGCCGTCCATTGTTTCCTGCATGGCCTCCGCCATTTTTTGATACGCTACAGCCAGTTCTGCCAGGGTTTCCTGGTCGATCATGCCCCGGCCTCCTATCCCTTGGCCCGCCACAGTGGGCAGTTTATGCGGACGATGCCGCCGGGTTTCGGCACATGCTGGCAGGTGCGGGCTCTGCCGCAGTCGTTGCAATCACTCTGCGCCGCCACCTGGGTGTAATAGCCTTTATAGCTGCAGCCGGTGCACAGCTTTTCCTTTGCATCGTCATAGCCCCGGCGGTACATTTCCAGCATTGCGTCGCTGTATGCCTGGGCCGCCTCCGGCTCCAGTTCTGGCAGCTTTCTTGTCAGCTTGATCTGCACCGCGTTATCCATTCGCGCCTCCCTGCGGTATCCATAGGTCATTATCAGAGCAATTACGGCAGCGGCAGCTGTCGCGCTGGCATGTTGTACATTCCAGGTCACAGCGCGGGACTGCTACGCCACAGTTCATACAAGTGCGCATTGCCTGCGGAATCTTATCGGGCGGGTAGCTTTCCAGGTCGCTTATCGTGTAGGGCAGCTCGTCCCGCTTTTCCTCCATGCGTTCCCAGTCGTATGCGGCAAATTCTCCACCGTCGGCAAATCGCACCTCGTTGGGCCACACTCTGACCATTTTACCGTCCTCAAATTCCACCAGGGCGTGTACGCTGTACAGTTGGAAATATCCCGCCTCCGGGTCGTTTTCCTGGGCGCGCGCCTTTGCGGGTCTTGCATTATCTGTCCAGCGGTGGAATATTGCCCGGCGGCCATTTACCCAGCAGGGCCGGGTCTTTGCCGTAATTTCGATTTCTGCAAATTGTTGTGCCATATCAGAATAGCCCTCCTTTTCCGTCTATGTAGTAATAAAGCACCAGCGTGGCCACGATCAGCAGCAGCCAGGGGATAAAGGCCAGCAGCCACCATCCACTTAATGCAAGCGCTAAAGCCAAAATGCCCACAGCGGCCAGCGCCAGGATAGCCCACCAGGCGCAATATAGGACGATGCCCGCAATGCCCAGTGCTTTCTCCAAAGGATCTAGCAGGTCGTGGTCGTCAAGCCATTGTAAAAACTTCTGCATACTCATTCCTCCGCTTTCTTTTTCTTGTCCCGCTTGCCTTGTCGCCACCGGGCACCGTCATGCTTGGCTTTGCACTCGTCGCTGCAATATCTCCGGGCCTTATTTCCAGATTCAAAAACGCGGTCACACACAGCGCAGCGCAGGGCGTATACATTGCGAAAAGTATATGGTTTCTTTTCTTTGTGTGGCCGTTTGTGCAGAGCATCCAGCCGGGCCTCGTTTGCGTCTTTGGTTTTCGGGTGCATGGCCTTGTATTTGCCGTATGACATACCGGCCGCCTCTGCGTCCATTGCATCCAGGGTCAGATTATCGCGGGGGATACCGTGGCGCTTTTCTCGCGCAAAATCGCGCTCTGATATCTTTTTGCCGATGGTGATCATTCTTTTTCCCCTTTTGCGTCCTCGATGATTTCCGCCCACTCTTTGGCCTTTTCCGCAAAAAGCTCGATCAGCTGCGGGCCCAGCAAAAAGGCAGTGGTCAGGATGATGCCGGCGGCAAAGATAGCGATTGCAATTAACAAAACATTCATGCTTATTTATTCCTCCACAGTCGGCCCACATTTGAGCCGGGTTATTTCGTCCTCCAGCGCGTGGATCTTCTCACGGTATTGCTCGATTTCCGCAGCCAGGTATATGATCTGAGCCAGCGGGTTATGGATACCCAGCCGCTCCAGTCGCTTGACCGTTTTCTCGTATAGTTCAAACTGATCTCTAATATCCACGGCTCAGCCCTCCTCGTCCAGGTCGTCGGATTCCGCTCCCTGCTCAGGGTTCGGCTTTGGCTTATAATGTGCGCAAATTGCCGTATTCTTTTTCCCGGCTACGGCCTCGATTTCTCCGTCAGGGTCAAATGCACGGATTACAGCGGTATAAGGCCTAGTGCATCCATAGCAAGGGCTGCCGTCCGCATTCATGTACTTCCTGGAGGGTCTTTTGGAGCGGTGGATACAATCGCCAATCTTGCAAATCAAAATTGCCATAGCTCAGTCCTCTGTCAGCAGTCCGCTTTCGCGTGCCATATCCTCAGCGTCCTGCAGTGTGGCCTTGATCTTTTCCAGCTGGTACTGCTGCTCAGGGGTCAGCGGTGCCGGTTTGGCTGCCGTGCCAGCCTTGGCGGCCTCATAGATTCGGGCGGCTCCATGCTTTGCCATTTCGTCCTCGATTTTCAGATACCGAGGTGGCTTTTTCTGAAAGCCCGGCAGTGTGATGCTATGCCAGCACCGCATAAACATATTGCCGTTGGGATGGCAGCACCGCCCGCCACAGTTATGGCAGCAGCGGCTGCATTTGCGGCCGGTCAGCTTTTCGACCAGCCTGCGCAGTAGTCTTTTGATCATGGTTAAATCCTCCTGTTATTTTATGCGCTGCACGCCTGCAGCTGGTTTGCCTTGATCTGCTCGGGGGTCAGGCCGGTGTCCTCGTAGTCGGCCAGCCGCTCCATTACTTCACGGATTGCCGCCACTTTCATGCCGCCCGCCATATTCAGCTCGTTAATGCCGGGGTATTTGGTGCGGGTTCCAGCGTATGCCACGCCGGTGTGGGTTCTTTCTGTCAGTCTTTTGCCCATGATGGTAATTCCCTCCCATTCCATTCGATTTGCGCATGGTGTTGAATAGGCCATGCTCTGGTGCACCGCTCGCAGGTCAGACAGCCCGCCACCCATTCCACGCCGTGCGGGGTGATTTTCTTGGCATATGCCACGTCGCTATAGCTGCAGCCGCATGGTATCAGGCGGTACTGTCCGTCTGGCAGTGGGCGGATGATCTCCGCCCCAACTCTCAGCAGGCCGCTCATGGTGTGTATTTCCTTATCAGCCATAGCCAAATGCCCCGCAGTTTTCTTTCTTTCAGCAGGCCGTGCTTGTCAAGCTGCGCCAGCTCTTTCAGCCTGTCGATGGGTACGCCGTCAAATTCTGTAATCTCCGCCACAGCCTTGCCCATAGCGTACAGTTTGGTGTAATTGACTTCCTCGGGTGTCAGCCCGGTGTCCTCATAGGCGGCCAGCCGGGTGATTATTTCCGGGATTCTGCGCTGGGTAGTAAATGCGCCCACGCCCTCGGTGCCGGTTTCGGATTTCACATAAGCGGTGCCGTTTGGCAGTCTGTCCGTTATTCTTTCCATGGTCAACCCTCCCACGGTGTCCAGCCGTCTTTTATTCTGCGCTCGTGCAGCAGGCTCATATCGTAGCCGCTGCGGACAAAATCCACGGTCAGCTTGTGGTTGCAGGCATTTCCCAGGTAGGTGTAAATCAGATTCATATCGGTAAAATCGAACGTGGTGCCTAAAAATTTGTTGATGCCGTCCAGCATAAACTGGTGGAATTTTTTATTTGATCTGTCGGTGTCATAGCACTGTGTTTTATGCGCTGCCCTTGAAAACCATTCCAGCACCTTGCACTGCAAGTCCTCCATGGTTTCGCAGTTCTCAAAAATCAGGTATGTATTGCTGCGCCGGTGGGCGATAAACTCACCGTTTCGGTATATAAAGCTGCCCGGCCAGCAGGCCATGAGCGCCTTTGCCATTTCCAGCTTGTCCATGGTCAGTCCTCCTTTGTCGGTTCGCTTGGTATCGGCAGTGGTGTCCAGTGTGTATGATATTCGGTTACGATAGGATGGCCGTATCGGTCGAACGTGTTTGGGGTGCCCACCTCGGGCGGCTCCTCAATAGGGAAATGCCACCATAGCACGTCGCCATAGTCCTCGTGGTATTCCTCAGCAGGCCGGGCGATAATACCCACCTTTTCGGCCGCCTCGTATGGGCTCCGCGCTTTTACCAGGGTAACGGTTTCGCAGCCTGAACACTCCACAGAGTATAGCCGTTCCTCATGGTATGCCACATTCAGCTCCCTATTGCAGCGCGTGCAAATAACCGGGAACGACTGGCGATTGGGCAGCTTGGTGTCAAAAAGACGGTGCGCGGCTTTATCGGCAGCCGTTGCGCCTTTTTCTCTTGCCATAGTCAGCCCTCCAATTTGGTCATACCGCTGCCGCCTTTGTAACTGTTATAGCTATGGTAAAAATACAGATACTGCACGCCGGTCTCGGTGTCTGTGATAATCGCGCAGCCGTTGCCCGCATTCTCCACGGTAAAGCGGTCAGGTTCTGCCGCCTGTGCCTTGGCGGCGCAGCCGGTGCAGGTCAGCACCAGGATCAGAGCCAGCAGCAGGAGCGCCACCAGGCTCAGCCATGGGTTATTTTTTCGATACATAGAAAAACCTCCTTACAGTAACAACTCACGTATAAATTCCTCAGAGGCCAGGCGGACAGAAAACTGCTCCACCAGGGCTCGGCGGTTCCGCCTGCACGTGCGCTCGTCGTAGCACATGGTTTTGGCGCAGGCCACATTTGTCATCCCTCCAAAATAGTACAGGCGTATCACGTCCACGTAGGGGTCGCTTTCCGCGTCGGCCAGACAGCGGTCGATCTCTGCCACCACCTTGCGGGCGTATGGGTCGTCCACCTCTTTCAGCTGCGGATACTGCCGCAGCAGCTCCTCGGTCTTCTCAAAGGCCGATTTGCTGCCGTCTTTCAGCAGACCCGCCGCTTTCAGTTTCAGCACGGTGGTGTTGACGGTGGTGGCGATTAACTGCTTGATTTCGTTTTCGTTCACTTTCATACCTCCATTCCCAGCTGCTTGCGCATTTCGATTTTGTTTGCACCGGCGGCGGCCATACGGCGGTCGCTGCCGTCCACGTTGATGGCCAGGCAGTTCTCCAGGATACGGCTGTAAATCCGCTTATAGCCCATATCCGCAGGTTTGCCCAGCTCCTCCTTTGTCAGGTTGGTGGTAACGATCATTGGGCCGCCCGCCACATACCGGGCATTTATGATCTTGTACGCCATTTCCTGCATATAGTCGGTCTTTCGCTCGGTGCCCAGGTCGTCCAGGATCAGCAGGTCATACTTTGCAAGGTGCTGCAAATATGCCGCTTTATCCTCTGCGTTCCAGAGCTCGTCCGCCACCGCTCCAATACTGGTCATTTTGGCCCGGTATCCCTTTTTTAGCACCTCATGGGCGATACAGGCAGCGGCCACGGATTTGCCGGTGCCCACGTCACCATACAGCAGCAGGCCCTTGCCGGTTTTCATGTATACCGGGAATTGCTCCGCGTAGGCTCTGGCCGCGTCCATCAATTCCACGTGCTTGCCGTCGTCTTTGTCGAACGTCCAGCCCAGGAATTTCTTTGCATCCTGGAAACACACGTTTCTGTCGGTTTCCATCTTCCAGAGCTTTTCCCGCTCGCGCATTTTGTCGTACTCCGTTGGGCAGCTGCACCAGCAGCGCACCGTGCGGGGCTGCGCACCCTCAAAGGGCGGGGTGATCACGGTCTGGCGCGGCCCGCCACAGATGCGGCAGCGCAGCAGGCCGTCGGCGGCCAGGTATTCGGTTTCCGTTTCTGCACCGGCCTCAGCCTTTGCGGCAACCATGGCCACCATGCCCGCCACCAGTTCGGCAGCAGTGGGATCTGGAGCGGGTGGCACCGTGCCGTGCTGCCTTTGGAGCCGCCGCTGGGTTTCCAGTAGTTCGTTGTCACTCATTCTCAGCACCCGCCTTTTTCAGTTTCAGTCTGAAATACGCGCCGTCTTTCGTTTCCGTGCAGTTGGTAATCTGGTGCCGGGTTACGGCACGCCCCGCCATCGTCAGGGCGGCGGCATTTCTGCTTTTTGCCATGTAGTTGGCTGCGTTGCGGTGGATGCCCACGCTCATGCAGTTTTTTATAAACTTTTTCCTGGTCATATTCCCACCGCCTCGTCAATGGATTTCAGCCAGTTATTCATGCTTGCCGGTGGCCGCAGCGTGTCGTGGCCGGTGCCTTTGGCCGCGATATAATCAATACGCAGCAGCACGTCGCCCAGTGCGTAAAAGTACGGCACGCCTTTGAGCCTGGCAAGGTACGCGGCAGCGGTGGCGCTGTTCCTGCCCCAGCCTTTGGCCATGATCTGTTTCACAAATTGCTTATGTTTCACGGAAAACACTCCCCTCAAAATACTGCGTCAGCCTCGTGGTTGTTTGCGTCGATTGCTATGCCGTTCGGGCCCATTGCTCCATGGTATCCACCGCGAGCGGCCGGGCGGGCCGCCTGCTGCTTTCCGTCCCGGTTCGCCCAGGAGCGGATGGTTGCATAATGGCTTTTGTATTTGGCTCCCTTGCTTGCTATGTATTCGCTCAGGCGCTCGATACGCTCCTGGAGGTCATGGGGGAATAGCTTTTGCAGTTTGGCATATTCCTCGTCGGTCAGCAGGACGTTTTTGTATTCCCCATGCTTATGCTTTTGCGGTTTATTATCTTTTTCACTTTCTGGAGCGGGGGCAGGGGCCACCGGCACGGCCGGGGGCTCTATATCTTTATTTAAATAATTATCAGAATTATTATAAGTATTATTATTGGGTAAAGATTTTTGACTACCTCCGTTAAAATTTTTAACTACCCCTGGTAAAGAATTTTGACTACCCTGGTTAAAATTTTTAACTACCCCTGGTAAAGAATTTTGACTACCATCTGGCAGGTTTGGCAGGGCCTTGTATGCGTTGCAATCAAAGCCGTTTTTGGGTGATCTTTTTATGATCAGTCCCTTTTCTATCAGGCCGCCCAGGGTCTTTATGGCCGTGGGTCTGCTGCATCCTAGCCATTCCTGTATGTAGGAAATACTTCCTACAAACTCGCTGCGGCCGTCCTGCGAAAAGCCGTAAATGATGGCATACAGGGCCAGCTCATTACCATGCAGCCCCAGGTCGTTTACCATCCACGCCTGGACGGTGTAGTATGTATTCGGGTTTATCATTGCGGTATCTGTCCTCCTCTCCTTGCCAGCTCCACCATATCCCGCTCCTTTTTTGCCCGGTTGGCAGCTGCTGCCGGGTCTAGCAGGTCAGGGTTTTGCCGTTGCTCCATGCGCCGCAGTCGCACCACACTTTCATATTTTGGGAAATTCAGAGGATTGCCCAGGAATACGGTGGAAAAATGCAGGGCGTGGAGATCCACACCAATCTCGCGGGCGTGGTGTTTGCATACATGATAATAAAGGGCGTTGTCGTCGGCCCTGGTCGGCGGGTGATCTTCCAGCACCCGGCGCACCTTGGCCTTTACTTCTTTTAATTCCCGCTTGGTCGCTCTTTGCATTGCGTGGCCACCTCCTGCTCGACAAACTCCACGACAATGCGCGGGTTTTTGGGGTCTACCTCAAAGGAATCTAAAAAGCCGGTAATGTGGCCCCAGCCGTCATTTTTCAGGGTGCCGCACTTTACCAGCGCGTCCTGGATGGCCTTGCGTGCAAAGCTGCTGATATTGTCCAGATCCCGCTTTCTGTTTGGCTCGTAGAAAGTGAAAAGCAGGAAAACCGGGCGCGTAAAGCGCACGCCGCGCATCTGGCTCAGAATGTGCCACATAACGGTGTCCTGGGCCTGCCGTTTCATTTCGTTGCCTTTGTGCGGGTTGGTGCGGCACGCGTTGGTATATTCATTCAGCCCCGGCAGCCTGCCCTTGATTACCAGGGCCTTGGGATACTTGGTGCCCAGGATCTGGACGGTGTGCGCTGCAAGCGGTGCCATTTGTTCCTGGCTCATTCCTCAGCACCTGCCTCTGCCTGGCGTTTCATGTCCTGGAGGATTTTACGTGCTGCCCGCACCGTGCCGTCGCGGTGGTAACCCTCGCATTCCATAACGGCCTCCAGCAGCGTGGCCGCTTTGGTCAGGAAATGATATTCCGCCACGGAAATGGTGATATATTCGGATGCCGCCACAGGCTGGGCCGTTTTTATCGGGGGCATGGGCACGCCTGAAAATTCTGGCGTTTCATAACCCGCGCTGGCCGGTGGTATGTAATTTGGGTTTGGTTGTTTATCGGTTCTTTTTGGGTTCATTGGTTCCGCTCCTTTTTTCAGTTGATCCATTTCAAATGCGTGGGGCCGGGGTATCCCTTGCGCCACACGATCCAGCAGTATGCCACCGCACTGCTGCCGGTAAATTCTCCATTCTTTCCGCATTCCAGTCTGGCAGAGCTCACATAAACGGCCTGCGGCGGGTTGTTCTTAAAAAGTTCCCGGCGGCCCTGGCCCTCTAAAAATGTCAGCTTTAGAAACATAGCGACTTTCTGGCCGTCCGCCACCACGTCCAGGGCTTTCTCTACAAACTCGCGGGCGTACTTGTATGGCGGGTTCGTGATAATGTCGATATGATAGCCATTTCCCTGGTGGGTGAGAAAATCCACGCCACCGACGCCCAGGCCCCTGTACACCAGGTCGCTGCTGTTTACGGTGTAGCCGTGCTTTTCCAGGGCCTTGGTGATATGGCCCTCGCCGCATGCCGGTTCCCACACATGGCTGC
>JBGUSR010000073.1:0-85637 GCA_045132635.1 Akkermansia sp. | reverse complement strand
TCCGTCTCCGGGTTGACACCCTACGCCGTGACAGGCTGCCACCCACTCCGCTACGCTCCGGGGTTCTGATTCTTATTTACTCGTTACCCAGCGTTCCGCCGCTTACGCGGCTACACGCTGGGCTAATGGCTGACACCCGCTAACGCGGGTTCTAAATTCCGCTCGCCGACGCGAGCCACCAGCCCGACAAATCGCCATTTATCGAGAGCCAGCATCAATTCTGGCGTCTGCTCTGGATTTTCCTGATGACCAGCAGGGTTACAAAAAGAGTACCCAGAGCCAGCGGGAACACAATGAACCAATTGTGCACAAAGCCAGCCAGAAGGAAAGCCATAAAGGACACGGCTGCTACAGTCAGCACATACGGCAGCTGGGTAGATACGTGGCTCAGGTGGTCACACTGGGCACCGGCACTGGACATAATGGTGGTATCGGAAATGGGGGAGCAGTGGTCACCAGCCACCGCACCGGCCAGACAAGCGGACATGCCAATGTACATGAGCGGACTGGAGGGGTCGAAAGTGCTCACCACAATGGGGATGAGAATACCAAAGGTAGCCCAGGAGGTTCCCGTGGAGAAGGCCAGCACAGCGGCCACCACAAAAATCACCGCCGGCAGGAAGTTCAGCAAACCGGAGGCCGAGTTCTGCACCAGCACAGCAATGAACTCGCGAGCTTCCAGAGCAGTGGTCACATTTTTCAGCGCGGTAGCCAGGGTCAGAATCAGAATGGCGGGCACCATGGCAATAAAGCCCTCCGGGATACAACGCATCGCTGTGCGGAAACTCATGACACCACGAATGCGGTAGAACGCGACTGCCAGAATCAGCGCAATAACAGCCCCCCAGGGGAGCCCCACCGTAGCATCGGTTGCGCTCAGCGCCTCAGCAAAGGATTTACCCTCCAGAATGCCACCCACATACACCAGGGCAAACACTTCCAAAGCAATCAACACCAGCACCGGGACTACCAGATCCGCCAGGTTACCACGGCGAGGACTACGCTCCTCCAGCTCCTGCATCACCTGTTCCGGCACCACGGTGTGAACATCGCCATGCAGCATGGCATTCTGCTCATATTTGCGCATAGGACCGTAGTCGACGCGCATCAACACCAGCATCACCACAAAACAAAGAGCAAGCAGCGAATAGAAATTGAACGGTATCGCCTGAATGAACAGCTCCAGACCATTGTATCCCGTACCCTCTGCATACTGGGAAACAGCAGCGGCCCAGCTGGAAATGGGCGCAATCATGCACACGGGAGCGGCCGTCGCATCAATGATAAAGGCCAGTTTGGCGCGGGAAACACGCTTGGCATCCGTCACCGGGCGCATCACGCTACCCACAGCCAGGCAGTTGAAATAGTCATCAATAAATATCAGGATACCCAGGAAAAACGTGGCCAGCTGGCTGCCGATGCGTGATTTGATGTGAGTCTGAGCCCACAGACCGAAGGCATGTGCAGCACCCGTCTTGTTAATCATGCAGACGAAGGCACCCAGAATCACCAGGAAGATAAACACACCGGTCGTGGCCTTCATGCCCTCGATAAGCCCCTGATTCACCACAAAATCCACCGTATCCAGCGGGGCAAACTGCGTCACAAAGCAGGCACCCAGCACCACACCGGCAAAAAGTGCGGAATACACCTCCTTAAAAACGAGTGCCAGCACGATAGCAAAGATAGCAGGAGCCAGAGACCAGATGGTACCACAGAGCGGAGACTTTGCCACAGCGGCCACGGCCTCTGCCCCCTCAGCAGCAGGCACCTCAGTTGAACCAAAACTCTGCATAGAAAACATTGCCACCACAGCAATCAGCAGAATGAGAAGAGTCTTCGTTATGTTTCGCATAGCGATTTTCCAGTAGGTTACGCGAGAATCTACCACAAACAGCATATGATTGTCAACATAATTACCCACCCCCTATTCACGAACCGCGATTCATCTGATTAACATTTTGACATTGACGTATCAAGGCTCTATATGGTAGGCTGAGCGCGACATGAAACACATTTTCTTTGCCATCGCGTTAATGCTGGGTCTGTGCACCTGGTGTCTTCCCACAGCCCAGGCCCAGAGCAACAAAGCCAAGGCAGCAAAAATCAAGAAGGACAAAAAGAAGCCTAAGCGCAAGAGCATGGCCAGCCTTTCCCCTGTAGCAAAAGCACTTGCCGAAGCCGGCTATTTCACAGAGACAGAGGCCCGCCCCAAAGCAAAGGTCTACATTTTCATCTGCTCCGCCTCCTGGTGTGGTCCCTGCCGCGCCCTGATGCCCCAGATTGTGGAGGAATACGAGAAGAACATGAAGAAGGACAAGTCCGTCTCCCTTGTTCTGCTCTGCAATGACAGAACCGAAGAAGACGCCCAGAAATACATCGGCCACTATGATACCGATATTCCCGGCGTCATGTACAGGAAGGTACAACTTGAGAACGCCCCCGACATTCCGGGTATTCCGTGGTGCTTCTACATGACAGCCAAAGGGGAGCTCATTTCCGCAGGTGCCGGTAACAAGGTGCTGAACTGGAAGGAAGAAGTGAAGAAGAAGCCGGCTAAGAAGTAAGCAGTTTTTTAACACCCAGGACCGCGCCCACACAGCGCGGTCTTTCTTATTACCGGCAGCGGCCCGATTCCACCGAGAGCGTCTTCAGCCAGTCGCTCTGCTCCAGCTGCGCCGCCTCTGCTGCAGTGAACGGCATGCGGGGGCGCCAATTGGTGCCACCCTCCGTACCCGGTGTATTCAGGCGCACCGGGATATCGAACAACTCCGTCCACATCAACGCCGCGTAGGCGGAATTGCAGCGCAACAGGGCGCGGATGAGCGCATCCTTGATGCCGGCATGCCAGTGCACCATGCATTCCCGGTGGTGCAGCCCGGCGAAATCGCAGAGCCAGCAGAGCACACGGGCGCAATCTCGCCCTTTCTGGCTGGCGGCGCGACATTCCTCCGGCGAGAGGGAGGGCGTGAGCTGCGCGGCATATGCCTCCTGCACCGCATCGATCCAGGCATCCCAATCGGTACACAGCGGCGGGAAATCATGCGTGGCATAGGTGGCAAAGGAACAGGGATTATATGTCTCGCCCCGCACAATCTGCTGCTGCGCATCAATCTCCCAGTGCGGAATCTTGAAGCCGGCGATGCGGAGATAGGATAAATCCGGGCGCACGTAATCCGGCACACAGCCCAGATCCTCGCCCACCACGCGGACACCGGGAGCAGCCTTCAGCAGCTGGCGCAGAAGGTAATCGCCCTGCGCCAGGTTGGCGCGGCGGTTTTCCTCTGTATCATCCCCGCGCGGGCGGAACCCCGGGCGGCGCCCCCCGCAACGGGCGGCTGCCTCATCCGGCGTGAGCGGCAGAAACTCCGGATTGCGCTCCGGCATCCATGGGAAGGCATAGATGCGGTAAAAGCCCAACACATGGTCAATGCGGTACATGGAAAACACCTCTGCCAGCTTGCGGATGCGGCGGTGCCACCAGGCGAAATCATCATGAGCCATCACATCCCACCGGTAAAGCGGAATCCCCCAGTTCTGCCCCCATTTGCCCGTGAAAGGGTCCTCGGCAAAATTACCCTCTGCCGGGGCGCCGCCACTCCAGTCCATATCAAAGAGGTAGCGCTCAAAGAACACATCTGCACTGGCCACCGAAACACCGATGGGCACATCGCCCATCAGCAGCACGCCCCGGGCATCTGCATGCGCCCGCACACGGGCCCACTCTCGCGCGCAAAGCCACTGCAGCCACTGCTGGTGCCGCTTCTGCTCACGAGATTCCGGGCAATCGTGAACAATGCGGCGCACCACATCCGTATTCTGCTCCGGCCAGAGCCACCAGGCTATGGTGCCAAAACCAAAACTCGCCACCAGGAAGGTGGTGAAATCCTCCAGCCAGCACCCCTGCTCCCGCACCCAGGCGTCAAATTCCTCACGAAGCCCGGCATACTCCGCCCCAGAGCAGAACAGCCTCCAGGCCTCCTGAAGCCAATAGCGCTTATACGCACGCACACGGGCGTAATCCACCAGATCCCGGCCACCTGGAAGCTGCAACGGCGGCAAATCCTCCGGATACGGAGGACGCGCCGCCGGCATGCCCGGCACACGCTCAAGAGAAAGATAAAGCGGCTCCAGCGCCACGGAGCTGATGGCAGAATAGGGAGAAGGCGCGTCATCCTCTCCCAGGGCATTCACCGGAAGCAACTGCAGGAAACCGACGCCGTGCGCTGCCGCCCAGTCAATCCATTCCTCCAGCGCAGCTAAATCACCAATGCCGGCATCGCCCTCACGGCGCAGCGAAAAAAGCGGCATCAGCACCCCGGTCTTGCGTTCCATCACCATAGTGTACCATCCTAGCACAGCCCCCACCCGCTACGCAATAAGAAAACCTACCTGCTTGCACACAATTCTCCGGCTGGCCATTTTTCTCCAGCATTTTGGAGTTCTATAGAAAAATTTACTTGAATTTTTCCTCCACATGTGGTAGTAGCAAAAAATCACAATTACTGCTTCCTCTCAGCAGAATCAGACTCACGCAACCATTTTATCAATTTATGGCCACAACAAAGAAAGAAACCAAGGAACCGAAGGCGGAAAAGAAGAGCGCCGCCAAGAAAGAGACCACTACAGTTGTCAAGAAAACCGCCGTCCGGGAGACGCTGACCGCAGAAGAAAAAGCCCGCGTGAAAAAGCTCAAGGAGACCCTTGCCCTGCTTAAAACTGACCCCGAATGGCCGGCTTTCCTGCAGGAACAGAAGCAGGCTCTGCTGAATCTGCGTGATGAACTGCTGCCTAACATGCAGAACGTGACCCGCGACCACCTGCGTAGCGGTGCTTCCAATGTTTCCTCCTCCTCCGGCCAGCATATCGGCGATGCCGGCAGCGAGGCCGAAGTGCGCGACCTCACCATCCGCCTGCTCGACAAGGATCGTGAGCAACTCTTTGAGATTGATGCCGCTCTGGAGCGCATCCGCCGCGGCACATACGGCATCTGCGAAATCTCCCTGGACCCCATCCCCAAGAAACGTCTTCAGGTGCGCCCGTTCTGCCGCCTTACCGTGAAATGCCAGGAGGAATACGAGAAAAAATATGGCTCCTATGCCAGTTTCAAGGCCAAAAAACAGGACCATGTCGGGTATGCTGACCTACAAAATGACATGGAAAATGCGATTTCTCTTGACGATAGCGAAGAATAGCGTATAATGTGCGCCCGCAAGTCAACAATTCGCAATTATGCCTAGAGATATTATCATTCTGGAATGCACGGAGGCTAAGGCCGAGGGTAAGACTCCTTCCCGTTACGTGACCACCCGCAACAAGAAGAGCCAGCGTACGCCCGGCCGTCTGGAGAAGGTTAAGTTCAACCCCTACCTGAAGCGCCGCACTCTTCACCGCGAGATGCGCTAAACCTCCTAAGCACTCTATACGATTATGATGACCGAATTCAAGAGCGTAGAACGCCGTATCCGTTTCCGCACCTGCAACAAGACCATGCCCCGTCGCCGTATCGACATTCCGGCCGGTGCAGTGGACATGTGCAACCCGGAATTCCTTTCCAAGTTCACTTCTGAGACCGGCAAGATTCTTCCCCGCCGCGTGACTGGTGTTTCCGCCAAGATGCACCGCAAGATTACGCGCGAGATTCGCCGCGCTCGTGCCGTGAACCTGCTCCCCTGATGCAAGAGGAGTTCTCGACGGCAGATTGTCGTTGATTACTAGGGGGCTTGTATGCTTCGGCCTGCAAGCCCCCTCGGTCTTTTTCCTGAAACCCGGCATCTTTCATTGCCAGCATGCAGAACCTGAAGGACACACAGAACGAACTTGATACACGCCAGATTTCCATTGACCGCGTGGGTGTACGAGGCGTGCGTTTCCCCATCATTGTGAGTGATAAGGAACAGCGCACCCAGTCGACTGTGGCTACGGTTGCCCTCATGGTGGATTTGCCGGAGAAATACAAGGGCACTCACATGAGCCGCTTTGTGGAGGCCCTTCATGAACACAAGCGCTATCTCGATGTGCGCACCGCCGTGCGCCTGCCGGACAAATTGCTGAGCAAACTGCATGCCCAGCGCGCTCACGTGGAAATCGAGTTCCCCTTCTTCCGCCTCAAAAAGGCGCCGGTTTCCGGCATGGAGGGTATGATGGACTACGATGTGCGCTTTGAAATTGATGCAGAGGAAGGCAAGCCGGGGCAATTCACCCTGACTATCAAGGTGCCCGTCACCACGCTTTGCCCCTGCTCCAAGGCCATGAGCAGCCACGGCGCTCACAACCAGCGCGGCATTGTCACCTACTCCGTACGCTTCTCCGGCAAGGCTGTATGGATTGAGGATCTTATCGATTTGATTGAAGGCTGCGCCAGCTGCCAGGTATACAGCATCCTGAAGCGCCCGGACGAAAAATACGTAACGGACAAGGCTTATGAGAATCCGGTTTTCGTGGAGGATCTGGTGCGCAACGTAGCCGTAGCGACAGAGCATTACAATGCATTCAGCTGGTACAGGGTGGAGGCCGAGAACTTTGAATCCATCCACAACCACAGCGCCTACGCCATGGTAGAGCGCACACTGGGGTAAGCCCTACCCATACTGCTATGAAAAAGGTTCTGCCTTTGGCCGCTGCGCTGTTGCTGACATGCTGCCAGCAGAACCAGTATCCAGGGAATCCGGAATACGCAGAATACACAAAAAGCGACCTGTCGCTTCTCCAGCTGGGCACCCGGGGTGCCGCATCTGGTGAGGTATGCTGCCGATTCGAGACACCACAGGCCGGCGAAGCAGAAACGAAGCGCTACCCCCTTACGGCTGAGGAACTCAGCCTGCTCAAAAATTATCTTTCCAAGGTAGCCCCTGCCCCGTGTTCTCGCCCCGCAGCGCTGAGTCGCCGCTGGAAAACGGCGAGCACGGAGATCCGGCTCCTCACCATCAATGGCCGTACCCTCTGCGCAATCAGCCCCTACACCATCTGCAGCTACTCTGATTCCCTGCGCCATGGAAACACCCTGCTCTGCCTGCCGGACGCAGAAATGGAGCTGCTGAAAGCGCTGCCCACTGTACAGAAGGCCAGGGAGGCCACACTGGCAGAAAGGCGCTATGCGCGGCACTGCAGGCTCCGCGCAGAACGAGCCGCAGAACTCCGCGCAGCAGCCGCTAAGGCCACCGCAGCCGCAGTGGAGCTGGCAACAGATGACCACAAGGAACGCATTGCGCTGGAGGAAGAGGAATTCCAGCAATTGAAGGGCATACTGGCCCAGGCAATGGAGCTTCCGCCCATGACCCGAGCAGCCTGGGATACGCCCGAAAACCATTGCATGCCCCTGCCCCCTCTGGTGGTGCGCAAGGAGCTCCACCTGCTGGATTCCTGTGGCAGAATCATCACCAGCATCCCGCTGGATTATACCTGTTTCGCCGCAAAATCCAATATTGAAACTTTCACCAGAAACGAAGGGCAAGGCGAAACTGCCGCCTTGCCGGATGAATTACTGACCGCATTCCAGCAGCTTCCTGTACGCGCCAGAGCTCAGGAAAAGGAAGCAGAACTTCGAGACGCTCAGTTGCGCGACTGGCAATGAGGGCATGTTCCCTCTGCATCACGCCGAAGGAAGCGGAAACCACAGATGCGGCACGTCAGGTGCGTGCGGGATTTACGAATGCGGCGGTACTTTGCCACCAGCTTCACAGGCACATAAATACAAATAGTCAGCACCAGCCCCAGATACACCAGCAGGGCAAAGAAATCTGACGGCGGCATAGGAGCAAGGCTCACGGCTGCACCTCCTCTCCACTGTTCTCAGGCTGCGCCTCCGAGGCTTCTGCGCTCTGAGCAGGCGATTCCGGATAAGCCAGCAACTCCTCCGCATTCAGCACCGAGGAATCGGGTGCTGCATCAAAAATAGGCATGGGAGGCGGGGGCAGAATAGCCACGGGACGCAGCAAGGGCATGGACGCAGCCGCCATATCCTCCTGATATTCCGGGTCAGCATGCAAGGGCAGATGCAGGGGCAGCGGACTGGTGCGACGCACCACAAAGTCCGTCAGGCGGTCATTCTTGACACCCACGCGCCCTACGCCTTTGGGCATTACCCGTCTGGGCATCTCCACCGGAGCAAACCACATACCTGCACCAACCACCACCAGGGCCATCAGAAAGAAAAGCGGCAGGCAGCCCGGCATGGGGCGGCTGTGCATGGTGTGATACAGGAGGCTGTGTTCCTTATCCTTCATCGCTCAGCTTATTCAATAGCGGGCACAGCAGCATAGCTGCACGTATAGCCGCGGGAAAGAATCATATCGGTAAGCCTCATCGAGACGCCGGAGGACACAGCCTTATCCAGCACCAGGATAACGGACACCCGGGAAGGATGAGCATCATTCCATGCATCAAGATATTTCTCAAAGCCTTCGTAACCACCGCGCACCAGTTCGGAGCCCACATAGATACGGGGAGAATCACCGGGAGCCACGGAAACAATGTGCGAGTAGTCGCGGTTGTATGACCCCATCACAAAATGGGATTCCTGAGACTGCACGGTGTACCCATAGTGGGGGCCCAGGTGATTGGAAAGCAGCACACAGACGCAGAGAACCAGAAACAGATTCACCGCGGCCACCACCAGAATGGGGAAGCCTCCTTCCTTTAGCGTGGAACGAACGCGACGCATAAGCAGATTCCTGAATAGGGGTTAAGCCTTCTGTTCCTCCTCCTCCGGGGCCTCCTGCACCTTGCAGCAGGGAGCAACGGGGGCCTCCACCGTGGATTTCTTTGCCAGCGCCTCATCGCGGGTATCAGCAATGATATGCACGCATTCCAGGCCTGCACGCTCCACGTTGTTAATGAGTTTGCGAGCGCGGGAGGCCAGATACATGTAGAAAAGATAAGCAGGAATAGCAAGCGCAATGCCGGCAGAAGAAAGCAGCAGAGCCTGCTGCAGCGTGGCGGCCACCACCGGGGCAGTGGCAGCGCCATCTGTCACGCCCGGCTGCTCATAGAAGCTCACCAGGGAAAGCAGAGTACCCAGCACACCGAGCAGCGGCATCACCGTAGCACAGACCAGCAGCACGCGCACATTGCGCTCAATGCGGTACACTTCCACCTCGCTGGCTTCCAGAGCAATCTCGCGCAGCTCCTGGCGGCTCAGGCGCGGGCGGCTCAGCACAGCCTCCACCACACGGGCCATGGGGCCGGGCAGCTGCCGGGCCTCGTGCAGACACTCATCATACTGCCCGGAACGCAGCAGCGCAGAAAGCCCGCGCAGGAACTCGCCGGAGTTGATGTTGATGCGGTGGAAGTAGAACAAACGCTCAGCCAGCACAGCAAGTGCCAGAGTGGCAAAGAAGAGAATGAGCCAGAACATGGGGCCCATGGCAACAATCATTTCACGCATAAGTCTGTTTCAGGTGGTAAGTGGTGGTAGAGTTGTGCGCCCCGGCCCTCTACAGAGAGCCGGGGCTTTTGTAAAATCAAGCCTTCGGGGCAATGACTTCAGCGCCGAAATACGGCACAAGTGCCGCGGGGATGCGCACGGAGCCATCCGGCTGCTGGCACTGCTCCAGGAGAGCCACGAAGAGACGAGGCAGAGCCGTACCGGAACCATTCAGCGTGTAGGGCGTGCGAATCTTGCCCTCAGCATCCTTGTAGCGGAGCTTCATGCGGCGGGCCTGGTAATCCGTGAAGCAGGAGCAGCTGGAAACCTCCAGATACTTGCCCTGGCCGGGGGCCCACACCTCAATATCGTAAGTCTTGGCAGAGGAGAAACCTACGTCACCCGTGCAGAGCTCGATGACGCGGTAGTGCAGACCCAGCTTCTGCAGAATGCACTCGGCGTGGCTGGTCAGCTTCTCCAGCTCGGCGAAACCTTCCTCGGGGCGGCAGATTTCCACCAGCTCCACCTTATCGAACTGGTGCACACGAATCATACCCTTGTTCTCGCGGCCGGCAGAACCGGCTTCGCGGCGGAAACAGGGGGTGTAAGCCGTCATCTTGATAGGGAGATCGGAATCCTTGAAAATCTGGTCGCGGCACAGGTTGGTCACGGGCACCTCAGCGGTGGGCACCAGGAACATGCTGTTCTCTTCCAGACCGTACATATCTTCCTCGAACTTGGGCAGCTGGCCGGTGCCGTACATGCACTCACGCTTCACGATGAAGGGAACACCCACTTCCTCGTAGCCGTTCTCGCCAGTCTGCGTATCAAGCAGGAAATTGATGAGGGCGCGCTCCAGGCGGGCACCCAGACCGCGGTACACAATGAAACCGGAGCCGGAAATGCGGGCAGAGTCCTCAAAATTGAGCAGGCCCAGGCTGGTACCCAGCTCCACGTGGTCCTTGGGCTCAGCAATCTCAGGCTTGGTGCCCCACACGCGCAGCTCGGGGTTGGCGGATTCGTCCTCACCCACGGGGGCGCCCTCATGCGGCATATTGGGGATGGAAAGCAGCAGGGCTTCCTGCTCCTCTGCAGCGGCGGAGGCCACGGCATCAAGCTCCTTGATGCGGTCGCCCACTTCGCCCATGCGCTTCTTCAGCTCCTCGGCCTCCTCGCGGCGGCCTTCCTTCATCATCTGCCCAATCAGCTTGGATGAACTGTTACGCTCCTGAGAAAGAGCCTGCTTTTCCGTCTCGGCGCTGCGGCGCTTCACATCACACTCAAGCACCTTATCCACAAGCATCCAGTGGTCACCACCACGCAGACGCACTCGTTCCTTCACATATTCGGGATTTTCCCTGACAACACGGATATCTAGCATAACACGCTTATTCTATACCAATGCACCCCAGATTCAAGCCAAAACTGTGCCTTGTGCCACCATGCAGATACTTTTTGTGAACTTTCTGCCCTCTTTCCCATTACGCATGCACAACTGCCGCAACTGAGACTTGCCAAGAAACAGCGCGCGCGCTATAATGCGCGCCAAGTATGAATGCAACTATTATTGATGCACTGAAGCAGGCCGTGGCTGAAGGCAAGCTGCTGGAGTCCTCCCTGGAGAATATTGAGCTGCTGACCGGCGGCACCCAGGACCCGGTGGTTCCCGCCGCCATTGAGCAGCTGGTGGAAGCCGGTGAATGGGCCGAAATCAACAACCGTTTCTATAAGACACTGGCCTTCGGTACCGGTGGTCTGCGTGGCCGCACCATCGGCACGGTGGTGACCATCGCTGAGCAGGGCCAGGGCGGCGTGAATGGCCGCCCGGAGTTCCCCTGCGTAGGCACAGCCAGCATGAACTACTTCAACGTAGGCCGCGCCATGCGTGGTCTCATCACCTATGTGCGCCGCTTCGTGGAAGCCGAGGGCACGGGCCGCAAGCCGATGATTGTGGTAGGCCACGACACGCGCCACTTCTCCCGCGATTTCGCAGAGTACTGCGCTAAGATTGCCACCGACCTGGGCTGCGACTGCGCCCTGTTCGACGGTCCCTGCTCCACCCCGGAGGTTTCCTTTGCCATCCGTGAGCTGAATGCCGACACCGGCGTGGTGCTCACCGCCTCCCACAACCCGGCACACGATAACGGCTTCAAGGCCTATTTCAACGACGGCGCCCAGCTTATCGCCCCGCACGACAAGGCCGTGATTGCCGAGGTGAACGCCCTGAACAGCGACACCTACGAACCGCTGCCCGCCGACCAGCAGGGCTCCCTGCGTATTCTGGACGCAGAGTTCGATGCCATCTACATCGAGAAGCTCAAGGGTATCGTGCTGCGTCCGGATGTATTCGCCAAGGCTTCTGCCAAGGTGGTGTACACCAACCTGCACGGCACCGGCGGCCGCTGCATTGTTCCCATCCTGAAGCAGGTAGGCTGCAATGTAAGCACCGTGGCTGAGCAGGACACGCTGGACGGCCGCTTCCCCACCGTGGCCAGCCCGAACCCGGAAAACGCCCCTGCCCTGGATATGGCTATTGCCCAGGCTGATGCCGAGCAGGCCGACCTGGTCATCGCCACCGACCCCGACAGCGATCGCATGGGTATCGCCGTGCGCGACACCGCCACAGGCAAGATGCAGCTGCTCACCGGCAACCAGATCGGCTCCCTGCTGGCCTGGTACCGCTGCATGAGCGCCATTGAGCTGGGCATCATCACCCCGGAGAACATTGACCACGCCGTAATGGTGAAGACCTTTGTGACCAGCCCGCTGCAGGATGCCATCGCCTCATCCTTCGGCATCGCCACGGTGAACGTGCTCACCGGCTTCAAGTACATCGCTGCCAAGCTGGGCAAGTACGAGCAGGCTATCCCCGCCGAGCTGCGCCAGAACTACCGCTCCATGACCGAGGCCGAGACCCGCGCCCTGCGCCTGGAACACAGCAAGTACTTCATCTTCGGCGGTGAGGAAAGCTACGGCTACCTGGCCCAGGATTTCGTGCGCGACAAGGACGCCAACGCCGCTGCCCTCTGCCTGGCTGAGATGAATGCCTACCTGGCTTCCAAGGGCATTGGTCTGCTGGAGTGCCTGAACAACATTTACTCCGAACTCGGCTACTACAAGGAACTGGGCAAGAGCATCGTGATGGAAGGTGCCGATGGTGCCGCCAAGATTGCAGCCCTGACCAAGAGCTACATCGAAAACCCGCCCGCAGAGATGGACGGCACGGCTGTGGCCGGACTGCGCGATTTCTCCGCCGGCACCATGGTAGATGCCGAGGGCGACCCCATCCCCGCTGAAAAGATGCTCTTCATCGATCTGGTGGACGGCCGCAGCTTCGCCGTGCGCCCCAGCGGCACAGAGCCCAAGATTAAGTACTACCTCTTTGCCCACGGCGCTGCCGGTGCAGAGCTCATCGCCGCCAAGGCTGAGGTGGAATGCAGCATCAGCAAACTCTGGGCTGCCGTGGAGGCCGATGCCTACACCCGCATGGCATAAGAACCAATTTCAAAGCCCCCGCAGCCAGCCTGCGGGGGCTTTTCTGCGTCCTATGTACTACCTCCAGCTGATAAGCTCGGGCATTCTGCTCTATATTGCCAGTGGCGTTATTATTGCCTGGTACCGTGGTATATTCAACAAACAGCAATTTACCGCCATTCCCTTTCTGGGCGGCAGCCTCGGTGCCCTGGGACTGTACATCAATCCGCTGGTCGACCTCGGCTACTCTATTTATCTCCCTTTCTTCATTGACTATTTTTCCCTCCCCTTCCTCCTGGTCTTGCTGGGCAAACGCCTTATCCGCCGCATGAAAGGCCCGGAGAATTCACACAAACGGCCTTAATCGCCGCCGCCCGGACAAAACCACGCATAAATTAGGCTTACAACACACCCGTAAAGTTGATATGTTGCCTCACCTCTTTTTCCCATGGGGGCGCTCAAGGACAGAATACTCAAAGATGGCAAATGCTTCCCCGGCGGCATTCTGAAAGTCGACAGCTTCATCAACCACCAGATGGATGCCACGCTGATGCGCTCCATGGCGGTGGAATTTGTGCGCCGTTTTGCCTCTGCCCGCATTAACAAGATTATCACGGTAGAGGCCAGAGGCATTGCCCCGGCCATCATGGTGGGCAACCTGCTGGAGCTGCCGGTGGTCTTTGCCAAGAAAAAGAAGCCCAGCACCATGGAAAACATGCTCTGCACCACCATCCATTCCTTCACCAAGGGCAGGGATTACACCGTGTGCGTGAGCGGTGAGTATCTGGGGCCGGAGGACCGTGTGCTTTTCATCGATGATTTCCTGGCCAATGGCAATGCGGCCATGGGTATTCTGGATCTGGTGAAGCAGGCCGGAGCCGCCCTCGAGGGCATGGGGTTCCTCATTGAAAAATCGTTCCAGAACGGCGGCAACGAACTGCGACGCGTGTGAATTCACGTCGAATCCCTGGCTATCATCGACAGCCTCGACAACTGCACCATTCAGCTGCGCGATTAATGCCGCAGTCCAAGGCGTGCGTGGTGCGTGAAATTCAAAATGACTTTGTAGAAACTTCCTGCTTGCCTTCTTGTTATTTTCTGCTAGTATGGCAGGCGAGTGCAACAAGAACAATCCATCCCCACGCCCGATGACAACGAGCTCGAGAAGCTCGCTGCCCGCACGCGGCGTAGTCTCATCATGCGACTGGGCGATTGGAAAGACCAGCGCAGCTGGGATGAATTCTACCGCACGTACTGGCGCCTGATTTATTCCGTGGCCATTAAATCCGGGCTCCGCGAGGACGAAGCCTGGGATGTGGTGCAGGAGACGGTGCTCACCATTGCCAAGCAGAGCCTGCGCAATGCCTACGACCCGGAACGAGGTTCGTTCAAGATGTGGCTGTGGAATGTGACCCGCTGGCGCATCAATGACCAGTTCCGCCAGCGCGGCAAGGCTCCCCTGCCCGCCACCGCCGGCGAGGATCCCAACCAGCCCGCCCGCGAACCGGTCGAAAATGTGCCGGACACCTCCAGCAACAACTTCTCCGAAATCTGGGAACGCGAATGGCAGGATAATGTGATGAAGGCCGCGCTGGAGCGCGTGAAGATGCGCGTATCCCCCCGCCAGTTCCAGATTTTTGAATGCAACGTGCTCCAGGGCATGAATGCCACGGATGTGCGCCGGCTCCTCGGCGTGAGCATGACCCAGGTCTACCTGGCCAAGCACCGCGTGGGCAGTGTGCTGAAAAAGGAGATAGAGTATATACGCGCGCAGGAGAAGTAATTTTTTTTGCACACAGCATCGACATCGGCGCGTTTCTGAACTTCCCCTTTCAGCGATATTTTCGGGTCTGAAGTCCCGTGCCTCGAAAAATATCGCCGCCGCCTCTGAAATTGTCAATAGGCATTCGTCAATAGTCAATCCTCCCTGGGGCACGCGTGAATGACACAGGCCGTGGGTTTTCGTGCTTGCAACGCTGCAGGAAAAGCGTAGAATAGCCGCATTAGCACGTTTTCATCATGAGCGCACTCGAATTCATCCGCAAAAACTCACTTCTCGTACTCATCGTGGTGGCCGGCGTAGGTCTTGGTCTGCTGATGATGGACTACGGTGATCGTGGCAGCATGTTTGTAAAGGACTACTACATTCAGGTGAATGGCACCGGTTATTCCTATCCGGAAACAGCCGCCTTGGGTGAGAATGGTCAGAGCTATGTGCAGTCCCTGCACAACACGACCAGCTCCAAGATGCGCGATATGTTCGACAAGAACGAAAACGAGGAGCTCGACGAAACAGAAATGGCCGCTCTGCAGGCCTGGGCTTCCGAGCATCCGGAATATGACCGCTTCGTGCAATTCCTGAGCAGCATTTACCAGAGCTGGAGCTACGGCTTCGCTGACGACGGCGCTGTAAACATTGCCGTGAACCGCGCCGTGATTCAGGAGCAGGCTCAGGAGATGGGTATCTCCCCCTCCAAGGAGCAGATTGACACCTACCTGCAGGCTATGCCTGTTTTCAAGAAGGCCGATGGCAGCTTTGACCAGGAGCTTTACCAGCGTTTGACCGGCTTCCGCAACGGTGCGGCCAATAACCAGCAGGAAAAAGCTTTCCGCAGCGTGATTGCCGACATGATGGTGTGGGAAGCCATCGGTGACCTGATGACCAATGGTCTCCAGATGCAGAACCAGAACGCCAGCGACCTGGTAGACGTTCAGTACCAGCAGCTTCGCGGCAAGACCGCCTGGCTCGCCAAGGACAGACTGCCCGCCCCCGCCTCCGCTACGGAGGAAGAAATCAAGGCTTTCTGGGAGCAGAACAAGGAAAATTACAAGAGCGCCGAGCGCCGTATCGTTTCTGTGTACACCCTCAGCCCCGCAGAAGGTTCCAGCCTGGAGGCTCTCATGGCCACGGCTGATACACTCATGCAGGATCTCTCTCAGGCCAATGGCAAGGGCTTCGACAACAAGCTTGCCGCCGCCGCAGAAAACCCTGAGAATGAGCCGTTTACCTACCTGAACAGCGAAAACAAGAGCCACATCATCACGGCTCTGGGTACCCGCGAAGCTGCTCCCGCTGAGCTGCAGATTCAGGTTGAGCACAACGGTGCAACCACCACACTGGCTGATATTGCCTTCAACGAAGTGGAGGCTGCTCCCTCCGTGGCAGAATTCGAGGCTGCCCACAATGCCGGCAAGGATGACGAGCTGGCCACCATCCGCCAGGTGCGCGGTTACTTCCCCACCCACGATGGCAAGATTGCCTTCATCCGCGTGGAAGCCATTGAGGAACCGTCTGTTCTGACTTACGAAGAAGCCAAGACCGCCGCCGCTGCTGACCTGCAGACCGAGCGTGTAACCAATGCGCTGACCGATGCTTCCAACAAACTGTACGAGGAAATGACCAAGGCTTGCGAGGAAAACGGCATTGATGCCGCCTTTGCCAAGGCCGCCGAGGCTGGTGCCATTGTAGAGGACTTCGGCCCGGTTGGTCTGGGTATTTCTCACAAAGGTCTTCCCATGGGCCTTGAGGTTCAGTCACTTATCCTCATTCCGAATAGCAAACTTGCCCCGATGGTATCGCTGAACGGCGGCGCCCGCATCACGGGTGTAACGGGTCGCACAGTGGAAACCAGCGCTCAGTACACCGCCATGAAGTCCTTCATGTACATCCCCACCATGAACATGCGTCTGCGTGGTGAGGTACTGCTCGACTGGCTGCACGATGCCTATAACCGCTACAACGTCAAGCTTTCCGAACATATCAAACTGAATAATCAATAAACATAGAACTCACGATTCGCTATGGCCCTGCCTGCACAATCCAAATACATCGTGGGCAATGAGGCCTGCGAGCGTTTCAGCTTCTATGGTATGCGAAGCATCCTCGTCGCTTACATGACGGGGATGCTTCTCATGTCTAAAAATGAAGCAACCGAGGTGGTTCACCTCTTTATTGCCGGCACCTACCTGCTTCCCCTATTGGGTGCCTGGCTTGCGGACCGTTTCCTGGGGCGTTACCGTACGATTATTTCCATTTCGCTGATTTACTGCCTTGGTAATTTCATTCTGGCCATGGCAGATTTCGCTGCAGATGTCGAGGCCCGGAAGTGGATTCTCTTTACGGGCTTGACTATCATAGCCATAGGCTCCGGCGGAATCAAGCCCTGCGTATCCGCTTTCGTGGGTGACCAGGTGCCGGAGGAGGAGAAGAACGGACCAACCATGACCCGTCTCTACGCTGCATTCTACTGGTCCATCAACCTGGGCTCATTCTTCTCTTTCCTGGTGATTCCCTGGGTACGCCAGAATTGGGGATACAGCTGGGCTTTTGGTATTCCCGGCATTTTCATGGCGCTCGCCACGCTCATTTTCTGGCTGGGTCGCAAAAAATACAACCATGTTCCCCCCACTCAGCCGGAATTCCTGCACGCGCTTTGCTCCCGTGTATTCCAGGGACCGGCTCGCGCTTGCGAACGCTTTGGTGGTGAAGCAGTTAAAAGCGCCACCAACACCGCTATCGGCATTGCAGCCTTTGTGGTAATTGCCCCCATCCTTGTGCTGTTGGGCAGTTGGGCTCACAATGGCGGTCTCAAGATTGCCACACTGAGCGGTGCCGGTGAAACAGCGGCCGCCCTCATCGGTGTACTGACACTTATTCTTTACATTGTAGCGCTCCTGCTCGCAGGGCTGAAACTGGCCGCCACCACCGGCATGAAGGGATTCCTGGGTGTGGCCGGCAGCATGATATTCGAATCAAGGGAAGAAACAAGCAGACGATTTACCGAAAGCGAACAGCGGGGTGTGCGTAATCTTGTGCGCGTGCTCATTGTCTTCCTCATGATTATTCCTTTCTGGAGTCTCTATGACCAGACCGCATCCTCCTGGGTGCTGCAAGGCAAAATGATGCAGAGCATTGATTTGAGCTGGGGAGGTGTTAAGTTCAGCTTTGGCGCAGAAGAAATGCAGAGTTTTAACCCATTGCTCATCATGACCTTCGTGCCTTTAGTCACCTTATTTGTATACCCACATATCGGCCGCTGGGCCGCCCCGCTCAAGCGCATGGGTCTGGGTATTCTGATGGCCGGGATTGCCTATGGTGCCGTGGCTGCGCTGCAGCAGCGTATTGACACCGGCGCGCAGCTCAGCATCCTCTGGCAGTGCATTCCGTACTTCCTGCTCACGCTTTCGGAGATTCTGGTGAGCACCACTGGTCTGGAATATGCCTACACGGCAGCCGGCAAGAACCTGAAGAGTATCGTTTCCAGTTTCTGGCTACTTACCAGCACGCTGGGCAACCTGCTCGTGGTATTCCTCACCACCCTGGTGGACGATCCCGCAAGCGTACAGGCCTTTGTGCTGTACGGCTGCATGTCCATCCTGGTGGGCATTGTGTTCATTTTTGTGACCACACGTCAGCGTTTTGCTGCTGAACCGGAAGAGAGTTAACACAATTTTCCCGGTATCCATACACCAGAAAAGCCCGATTGTTGAATCGGGCTTTTCTGCATTCTGTATCAAAGGTTTAATTATCGTTATCCGTCTCTTCCTTCAGAAGTTCTTCATACTCCTGAACCGTCTCTTCAATGAAGAGCGTGACGGCGGATGTCATAGTCTGACCGTAGTAGGCGCAGGCCTGCTGGAATTTGGCCACCAGCTCGCTGTCTACGTACAAGCCAAGCATTTTCTTATTCTCTGCTCTCTGTCGGGGTGCCATAATCTTAAACGGTGGGGGTTGTAGGGATACCAAGGATAGTGCCGGGCATAATCTTGTGGCCGGCGAAGAAACTTTCAGCGTTCATCTTGCGGGCGCCGCTGGGCTGCATCGTAGTGATGCGGATAGCGCCGCCACGGCGGCCACCACAGGAAACCAGCATACCATCCGGGCCGGATTCCAACACCATGCCGGGCACGGCATCAGAAGGCTTGCGGATATTGGAGAACACATCCACCGGCGGGAAAATCTTGAGCGTCTTGTCCTGCCCGCTGTGCACAGAGGGATACACTGTGAAGGTACCCGGCCAGGAATGATAGGCGCGGATTTTACGGGCCACCTGCAGGGCCGGCTGTTCCCAGTCAATCTGGCCATGGGCGCGCAGCAGCTTGGGCGCATAGGTCATCAGGTTCTCGTCCTGCTCCTCACGCTCAGCGGTGCCATCGGCCAGCTGCGTGATGGCCTGCACCAAGGCATCCGGCGCCATCAGAGCCAGGTCATCATGCAGGCTTTCGGCAGTCTCCGTGCCACGCAGCGGCACAACTGCCTTGCAGATGATATCGCCGGCATCCAGCTTCTTCACCACGTGCATGATGGTGATACCGGTTTCATCATCACCGGCCTCAATAGCAGCCTGAATGCAGGCAGCACCACGATGACGCGGCAGCAGGGAGGCATGGGCGTTGATGCAGGCAATCTTCGCTACATCGATAACCTCCTGCGATAGAATCTGGCCGTAGGCCATCACCACTACAATATCCGGCTCATAGGCCCGCAGCTGCTCCACAGCAGCAGCATCCCGCATGCGTTCCGGCTGGAACACGGGAATCCCCAGCTGCTCCGCCACCACCTTCACGCGCGGCGGCGTCAGCTCCATGTGTCGACCCACCGGGCGGTCGGGCTGCGTAATCAGCGCCACCACGTTCCCGGTCTCGGCCAGCTTCTGAAAGGAGGGGATGGCGATATCCCCCGTTGCCATCATCACGATTCGCATAGCGTCTGAATACCAGAAATTTGGTGTTTAGTCAAGCGATATTTAACTTTTCCTTAATTATTTGCTATTTTAGTCACATTACTGGCTGCAAATACACTTGTCATGCGGAGATGAATCCATTATGATTCCGGGCACATGTCTGCTAACACACCTGAACAGCCCAATCTGAAGCCCTACCTCATCATTGCCCTGCTGGGCATCATCGTCGCCTACCAATCCTGGAAGGCCGGGGAGGCACTGGGGGATTCGCTAATCTTTCAGCTTGGTGTCCTGTTTGCTCTGGGTGGATTATATATTGCCATACGCGGCTATCGCCATGCGCGCCAGAACCAGAAACCCGCCCTGCCCGCGGCCCCGAGCGAATACAAAGGAAGCTTTGCGCCTGATTTCCGGCGTAATCTGGAGGCACTGCACCAGGCGCTGGGCGATAACAGCCCGGAAATGACACTGGAGGAGGACTACGCTTTCTGGTATAACGATGACCAGTCCATCGAGCTGGTGCTCACCCCACAGGGCTGGATGGCCTTCTTCCAGCTGACCGATGGGGAGTACAATATGGAGCCAGCGCTGGTGCAGCGCGCCGTGGCAGATTCACCTTTTGCAGAGCACCCCGTGGCGCAGGAATTGTGCCAGAAGCACCTCGACATGCCGCTCAGCGGCATCGCCTGGTGCACCAGCGACAAGGCACAGGTCTACCCCTATACCAGCACCGAGGATTTCACCCAGTTCTACGCAGGCAACCTCTTTGCCCCTGCCGCAGTCTTCGATGAATGGCTGCCCTTCTACCTGGAAACAGGAATGATGAAGGAAGACGCGTAACGAGGCGCACCATCATCGCGGACGGCTGGTGCGAAGCATCTGAAGAAGCGCGGCAGGGTCGCGGAAATAGGTATCCAGGAAATGCTGCAGCTCCGCGGCCTCGCGTTTCGGAAGCAGCGGCAGCAGCTCCTCAAACATGCAGCGGGTAGACTCCAGCTCCTCCACGGACTCAGCCGAGGCCATGGCATGCTGGCAGCGGGCCATCATCACCTCCGTGCGATTCTCCGGCAAGGCATCAGCCAGCTGCTGCTCCAGCATACGCCCCAGCTCCGGGCTGGCGTGCGGCACGGTCTCGCGCTGCGAGAGGAAAAGAGAAGCCTGTTCCTTTGCCGCCACAATCGCGCGGATTCCGGTTGCGTCAGTCGAATCAGCCGCCAGGATATCCTGCATCAGCTTCTCACGCGCCCCCGCAAAAGACTTACTCTCCGGGAAACTCTGGTAAATGCGGAACAAGGTGCGGGCACGCTCCTCCCCCGTCTGTGCAGCAGCCTTCCGGAACAAAGAGGCAGCCTCACAGGCACCCTCCAGCAGCTTGCAGGCTTCAGCCACCGTCACATCACCATTCTGAAAGCCGCCCATCACTTCCCCCTGCGGGTTGATGACCATCAGCGTGGGGAATCCGCCCACGCCATAACGATTCGCAATCTCCTCATTCCGGCGCAGCAGTTTCTGGTCAAAACTCTTCCTCCGCGGCAAATCCACCTCCATCAGCACAAAGCGGGTGGATGAAAACTCCAGGAAGGCCGGCGAATCCAGCACCGTGCGGCGCAGCCGCACACAGGCGCTGCACCAGTCGGAGCCGGTGAAGTCAATGAGCACGAGCTTATTATCCTGCGCTGCCTGCCGACAGGCGGCAGGCAAATCGCTCAGCCATTCCGCTGCTGCCGCAACCGGGCTCAGCAGCACAGAGGGCACCATCAATCCTGCAAGCAGAGCATGTTTCATTATTCGCATGATATATGTTGAGGGTTATCGGCTCCAGCCCTGCATGAGGTAGAGCTGGGAGTTCACACAGCGGGAGGGTTTACCATCGTCCGGGGTAAAATGCAGCTCCCACACAGAGGCATAGTACTCTCCCCACTCGCCGCTGTACACGGTGAAGTCAACCGGTTCCGAAAGCTGGCAGATCTTTCGATAATCCTTGGTGCGCAGAACCTGAATCTGCCTGTTCCGGATGCTGAGCGTCTTGTTCTGTGTGTATTCACGGGCATTCACGCAGAAAGTACCCGCGGGATAATCCGCCGGAGCCACCAGCACCAGCCTGTACATACCCGGCTGCCCGACCTGCGCAAGCATGATGAACGGCTTATCTGGCAGCGCAGGTACCAGGGAATCCAGAGTCTCCCGGTCTGCCCTGGCGGCCAGCGGCGCCAGCGATTCATCCAGCAACTGCATCCCCTTCCGGGCAAAAATATCCGAACAGCTGTGTCCATTACCCAGCAAATACCCCCAGCCATTGGCAAGCGAATACATCCGGTGCTCGCTCAGGTAATGTTTACCAAGATACGCCGCCGCATCCGGATGGCACAGGCTTTCGCGATGCCTGCATGCGTGGAACCCCGGGGTCAGCGCCTCGTGGCAGTATGCACGAAGCCCATATTCATGCAACAGCTCCGGTGCCTCCGCCGCCAGCTTCTCCAGATTCGGAGCAGTGGAGGGCAACTCCTCGTCACCATCCACGCACATAAACGTATCCACCTTGCACAGGTCAGCATATTGCTGCACCACAGCCGGCAGCTCAGCGTCATCCCCCTCATGCAAAGGCGGCTGGAAGTGCATGCCACGCGGCACAGCCATGCCATGAGTCCCGCCCGGCGCACATTCCTCCGGCACCTTGAGACCGTAAGTAAAATCATCCTGACAGGAAAACGCGGTGATAAACACGCCTACTGTTATGGCCATCGACATGAGCTTAACGGCCAGAGCAGACCATACCCAGGCAAGCAGAGCCTTCCACTGCCGCTGTATCAGGCGGCGGACGGTAAACACCAGAAGCCACACCACCAGTCCCAGCAGCAGCAGCCACAGTACCAGCCAGATAGCGCTGTTTATCCATCCCAGAAGCATGCGCATCCTCACCCCTACCCCGCTGATCAGGCTACAAACTCCATGGATGGCAAACATGCACAGCCAGGAGCCCAGCGCGGCCAGCACCGGCACCCCCCAGCTGCGCCCCAGTATCCATCGTATCCTGGCTAAAAAAGTTTTCATCTTTAATGGATTATTCAAGGTTCACCATCCCCGGACTTGCGGGGGCGAATAAACGGAATGGTCAGACCGAAACGGTAGCTCGTGTCCTCGGAACTGGCACGGAGGAGATCCTTCACACAAGCAATAATCCACCAGATGCCAAGAATGAACAAAGGTATAAATCCAATGATTACCAGGCACAGATACAGAGAGGCATAGAACCATATTGTCCACGAAATCGCCACGTTCAGACGGCGGCGTGCATAATCTGCCACCTCGGCATCCGCATCGCCCCGCATGAACAGCCAGCAGATGAATGCAGGCAGGCAAGGAATCGCGATGACTGAAGACAACAGGAACGGCCCAAGAGCATTGCAGAGGGAACAGATGAGTATCTTATCTCTGGACTTCATAACACCCGTAACTATATTATATCTGCCAGCGAAATGCAATTCAAACAACAGCTGACTTGTAAATTCAAGCCCCGGCTGATACAATTCCCGCAACACATCCATGCCTCCGCCCCACCCGCCGCAAGCCGCGCTATAAGAGGCGCCGCTAATCCCGACTCAACGGAAAAAGGTCGATTTACGATAATCGCGGTTGTTAGTCACATCGAACCAGATGTTGACCGAATACGTCGTATCCTTGTAGTCAATCAGGCCAGGTCGGATGATATAGCGACGTCCATCGGGGCTGGCATGCGATTCTATCGTCTCGTAGCACGCATAACCGGGAATGCAGTCCAGCACATCATCATCATTCATACCGGTCGGCAGCATCCAGGCGGTTTCCATGGTAAAGCCATACCCGCCCTTCAGTGAGATGCCGCGTTTTGCGAGTCTCTTATTCATCTTGCGGACAAGGCTCCGCAACACCTTGGGCGAGGGATTGCCCTCCACAAACTTCCGGGCTTTCTCCTCCTTCACCCCATAAAGCGCCATTGACTCCCCATTCTGCACAACACCAGGCAGAAGTGAGACAAATAAAATCGAGCAAAGAAAAGCATGTACCATATCTCGTTTCAGGATTGTTGTCAGCTTAGCCTATTCCCCCTGCTGCAATTCTTTGATAAGGTGATAGACGCGCCTTGCATCGGCTATCTGGACAAGGCCCGATAACGGGGCAGAAAGGTCATTCTCGCCGCTCACATTGACCGCTCCCGCGCGGGCAAAAAGCTTGCCCAGCGTCCCCTTATGCAGGGACGGGTGGTCCAGGTAAATGGTACCCGTATTGCCTGATACTTCCTCATAATGCATCAGGAGTTCCTTATCAAGAGGATAACAGCGGAGCGCCTGCCCCTCTGCCACATAAACAGCCTCGCGGGTGACGGCGTACTCCGCGCGGCTCAGTTTCTCACGCCAGCGACCAGGTGCACGAAGCAGCGTCACCGACACACCCCCGAATACCAGCGCCAGCAGCCCGCAGAGCGCGCTGCCCGCCAGGGAGACCGGATAGCACTGCACGGCCATGCCGGACACCAGCAGAACCAGCAGCAGCAACACAGCGCCAACCACCAGCCGGGCACGCAGGTGAGAATTCAACACCTCCAGCTCAGGGCGGCCATAATACAACAGGCCATCGGATGCCAGTTTACACACCTCCGGGTGCCGGGGCGCAGCGGCTGACGGGGCCGCCGGTGCCGGAGAAGCAGGAGCGGCGGCGGCCTCATCCGGCTGCGGCTGATAAAGCTCAGGCTCAAAAAGGCAGGTCCACAGCACCTCCAGAGACATGGGCTTCACTGCCCGGAAAAGAGAACAGAACCACAGCAGCACCACCGCCAGATACGCACAGCCGAACAATGCAGAGGATAGCGGCAATCCCAGCTCCGCCGCCAGCAGGCCGGAGGTCAGGGAATTGGCCAGATACAGCGCCGCAAACAGAACATGCGGCACCAGCAGAAGGAGCAATGAGGTGGTATGATATATCTTCTTCTCCACCGAGGCCGATACACGCTTCCGGCGCACGGCAGCCCAGGCGCCCGCCAGCAGAGCAGGAAGCGACGCCGCCACATACCACGCCTCATTGCACAGCCAGACCACAAGGGCGATAAATACCCCCGCTGCCACCACTGGCAAACCGCAATGTCCCACCGCCACACACGCCGCCAGGGCCACACAGATGATATTCAGGACGATGCTTCTACTGTACATGGTAGGGATTATACACAACAGGGCATCCCCGGTCAAGCATAGCCCATCATAAGGAAATAAGCGCCCCCGCAAGGCCGCAACAAAATGAAGACCGCCGCAGCTGCGTGGGCAACTGCGGCGGTTTAGTGATTAAGCTTTTGCTAGCTCACCAGTGGCTCAGGCCTCCTCAGAGGTGGAACCGGTAGCCGTGGTGGTGGTGGGAGCCACAGGAGCGGAAAGCTGGGGAAGGTCGATGATTTCGATCAGAGCCATGGGGGCGCTGTCGGTCATGCGCTGGCCGAGCTTCACGATGCGGGTGTAACCACCCTGACGGTCCTTGGTAGCCTCAGCAACCACGCTGAACAGCTTGGCCACAACCTTGGGCTGGGGCAGCGTAGCGAGGGCCTGACGGCGGGCGTGCAGGGAACCGTTCTTACCGAGGGTGATGAGCTTCTCCACGTAGGGGCGCAGGGCCTTGGCCTTGGCCAGAGTGGTGGTGATGCGGCCATGGCTGATCAGGCTGCAAGCCTGGTTAGCAAGAAGGGCCTTACGGTGGGAAGCGTTACGCTGAAGCTTGGCTTTTTTTACGCCGTGTCTCATATTCGTTTAATGTGTGTTAGGTGTTATGTGTTTAATGTTTTGGAATCTTTACTCATCATCATCGTCGCCGAAAGCGTCGATGTTGTGAGAGATGAGGGCCTGCAGGTCTGTGGCGCGAATCTCATCGGTGTTCTCACGCATGCGGGAAGCGGGAGCGGGAGCGGCGAGGAGCTTGGCGTCGAACTGCATACCCAGGGACAGACCGTGCTGAACGAGCTTGTCCTTGATTTCGTTGAGGGACTTCTTACCGAAGTTGCGGTACTTGAGCATTTCGCTCTCGGTCTTCATGGCCAGCTGACCAACGGTGGTGATGTTGGCGTTGTTCAGGCAGTTGGCAGCACGTACGGAGAGTTCGATTTCGTTCACGCTCATGTTGAGCAGCTTGCGGAGCTGAGCGGTGTTGGCATCCTGCTCGCCACCATTGGCCTTGTCGAACTCTACGCGGCGGCTATCAGCATCCACGAACACGTCGAGGTGATGGCGCATGATGCTGGCGGCCTGCAGCATGGCATCGGCGGGGCTCACGCGGCCATCGGTCCAGATATCGAGCACGAGCTTGTCGAACTCAGTCATCTGGCCCACACGGGCGTTGTCCACAGCGTACTTCACGCGGGTCACCGGGGAGAAGATGGAGTCAATCGGAATCACGCCGATGGGGCGGTCCTTGTCGTTGTTGTCGTCGGCGGTGTGGAAACCACGGCCCACGCACACCTCGAAGTCGCAATCGAAGATGGTGCTCTGGTCAAGGTGGCAGATAACCTGGTCCTTGTTCACCACGGTGTAGATGTGGTCGTCCTGGATGTCACCGGCGGTCACCACGCCCTGCTTCGTCACGCGAAGGGAAAGGGTGCGGGGCTCCTTACCGAAGTGCTTGAACTTGACCTTCTTGAGATTGAGGATGATTTCGGTCACGTCTTCCACCACGCCGGGCAGAGAGGTGAACTCGTGCTGGGCACCGGCGATACGCACGCTGGTGATGGCAGCACCCTCCAGGGAGCTGAGCAGCACGCGACGCAGGGAGTTGCCGAGGGTGTGACCGAAGCCGGTCTCGATGGGCTCGGCGATGAAGGTCACGTGGTTGGGATCCTCCGGGTCAGCGATGCGCTTAAGCGTGTTCGGAATCTCGAAATGGGCCAGCTTGATGGGCCCCTGCTCCTGAATGATTTCGTCAGACATATTAGTGTGTTTTTGTGGCCGGGTTCCCCTCCATGCGGGCTCTGCTTCCAGCGGAAAAGGAGGACCAACGACCGGATTTTTGTATAAACCCGCGCGGGGCAAAGAATACAGCTAATCACCTCACTTAGCAAGCCTTTTCTTCGATATTGACAACTTTTGTTCCATTTCGCCCTGATATCGTCTGTTTATCAGGCAAAATTTGCACCATTTCTGCATGCAGTTACAGCAAAAAAGCGGGATAATGCCGGGGCACAGTCATCCCCATGCAGCAGGGGGTATCAATAAACGCGCGGCAGACGCGGGCCAAGGCCGGTGAAAATCTCCCACACGATGGTGCCGGCCTTCCCGGCCACCTCGGTTACGGGAATATGCTCGCCGAAAAGTTCCACCTCATCACCGGATTGCACCCCGGGCAGGTCAGTTACATCGGCCATAATCTGGTCCATGGTCACACGCCCCAGCATGGGGCAATAGTGGCCGTTGATATAAACTCGGGCACCCTTGTTGGAAATCTGGCGGTTCCAGCCATCCGCATAGCCGATGCCGATAGTCGCCACGCGGGTGGGACGGTTCGTCACATGCGTGCGGCCATAGGACACGCCGTGGCCCGCTGGGAGCTCACGCACCAGGGTCACACGGGCATGCAGGCTCAGCGTGCTGCGCAGCACACCATCGTAAATGGAAGCCATGGGAGCCACACCGTAAAGCAGCAGACCGGGGCGTGCCAGGTTCGCTACGGGCACCTCATACCCCAGTTCCCCCGCACTGGCGGCAATGTGACGGTAGCGCAGGTCAAAATGCTGCTGCAGCGTGCTCACGCAACCCTCAAACGCCCCGATTTCATCCTGCGTGAACGGTACATCCTCATCAGCAGACGGGAAGTGGGACATCACGCCCTCAATGCGCAGGTTCGGCATATTCTTCAGCTGCGAGGCCACGGCACCCAGCTGTTCGGGCAGGAATCCCTCGCGCCCCATGCCGGTATCCACCGCCACATGCAGAGCAAATTCCTTATTCTGCAGGGCTGCCAGACTCTGAAATTGTTCCGCTTCCTCCACACTGGACACGGTGCAGCACCAGTTATTCTGCACAATCTCCTCGCGCTCTGCCGGGAAAGTCGGACCCAGAATAAAAGGAGTGGTGCGCACACCAGCGCGAAGCAAGCGGCGAGCCTCGCCCACATTGGCCACACCGAAGAAGGAAATACCGTGATTATCCAGCCGACGCGCCACCGGCTCCAGCCCGTGACCATATGCCCCTGCCTTGATGACCGGCATCAGCTCCGTATCAGGCAATGCCTGACGGGCAATATCCAGGTTATGGGCTATGGCCTCCAGATTCACGCAGGCCCAGGCGCGCGCAGGACTCTCACTACTCATACACCCCGACTCTACCACGCACCTATCGTGCTGTCAAGGTTCAACCCCCTCAATATCTCGCAAACGCAGTTTGCGAAATTCTCTCGCTACAAGCGAAATTCTCTCTGCGGTGCAGAAATTCTCTCTGCCCGCATGGGCAGATTAAATACGATTTTCAGAGATTTTTCCGCTGGCGCGGAGAGGATTTCGCCTGCTGCGAGATATCAGGTAATACACAGGAATAACGCCAAAGAAAATCAACCCTGCCGCCAGAAGCGGGCGATAGAAGAACCAGGCAGAGGCAACAATCACCAGGCTGACCAGCACACCCGCAGCCAGCCCCACCAGAACTACGCCTCCCTCCAGCAAGCCGCCAAGCAGCGGAATCCACCCCACCAGACCACGCAGCACCATAATCGCCATGCACATACCCACCAGCATGAGCAGCCCCCCTACCCCGCGCAGCACCCAGCACAGAATCTGGTTCTGCTGCATGGCGTGCTCAAACATCTCAGCGGCGGTGTAGCTGCCATTGCGCAGCAAATCGACCGTATAGCCGCTTTTCGCCACATAGGGTACAAAAGCATGCCCACGCTGTTGAGCCACCAGGGTGACCTGAGCCTGCTGAGGAGCCGCGCTCCAGGTGATGCGCACATCACCAATCTGCGGATTAGCGGCATCGGCCGGGCCATTGCCCCCAATATAAAACGAATTGCCCGACCACGTTCCCCGAGCCGCCCACTCCGGTGGCAGCTGCATCTGCGCGGCAGAAAGCTCCGCCACCTCGCCCGCCCGGGATACCTGCCCGGCATGAAGCAGGAACGCCCCCATGTGCACACGCTTCGCCCCCCAGCAGGAATCCGAGGGCAGGTCCAGAGCCACCGTGTTGCGGTGGTGCGTCTCCCGGAACATGCGGGAATTCACCGGGCGGTCCACCCAGCGCTGCGTATAGTGATAATGCGTCTGCATCTTCGCACTGCCATCGCCTTGCTGGGTGTGGCGTTTATCCTTCCGCTCCACCCATTGGTAGTACTCCACCTGCCGCACCAGCCGCAAGCAGGGCACCTCAAAGCCGAACAGCGGCTCGCGCACCGATTCCTCCGTGCGGGCTGTACCCTGGGCATGCACCAGGCAGCCATCATTCGCTTCCTGAGCCTTCTCCACCGTCAACAGGGTGACTACCGCATCCCGCCCCTCCTCCAGCGCCTGCTGCGTCTTCACCGCCCTGCCCTCATTCCAGAACAAAAGCCATCCGGCACCCAGCATCATCACCAACCCCACCACACTGGCCACCAATCGTCCCACCACACCAGAGCCATTGCTATGCAAGATTATCGACATACCAGATTCCTAACATATAACACCCCGACAATCAAGCAGTTTATGCAGAAAATGCTTCCTGACACATCGTCAGACAAGACGAAAATCTTGCCAGTTTCAACAAAACCTGCTAGATTGGGGGCAGAGATTCTGCCAGACTATGATTCAACGCATCATCATTCCCCTGATTATCTTTACCAGCCCCCTGCTTGCGCAGGAGGAATGGGTGGAATTAGAAGAAGTGGAAGCCGTTACTGTGGCCGATATCTCGCAGCAGAGCCGTGATGCAGCAGAGGCAGGAGACGCCTCCGCCCAGTTGCAACTGGCCCGTTGTTACTTCACCGGCAGCGGTGTGCCGCAATCCACCCGGCTGGGCATGCAATGGCTGCGTAAATCTGCCGAACAGGGATATGCCGATGCCCAGTGCCACCTGGCAGAACGCTATTTCAGCGGACAGGGAGTGGAGCGCGACCCTAAGGAGGCCTGTACCTGGTGGGTCAAAGCGGCAAAACAGCATAATCTCGAAGCCATGTATCGGCTCGGCATGGCACACCTGAGCGGCGAAGGCGTGCAAAAAAGTGATATTCTGGGCATTGCCTGGCTGGAACGCACCGCCGCCGCCGGCCACACCGAGGCTCAATGCAGCCTGGGTTTCTGCCGTCTTCAGGGCGTAGGCGGCCCCCAGAACTTTGCTGAAGCAGCCACATTGTTCCGCAAAGCCTCCGAAAAAGGCCATGCCAACGCCACCTTCTGGCTCGGTTTCTGCCGTCTTTACGGCATAGGTGTGGAGCGCACCCCTGAACAGGCCATAGAGCTTCTGCTTCGGGCTGCAGATGGACTGAGCGCCCCAGCGATGCTGCAGCTGGGCCGCTGCTACGAGACCGGCACCGGAGTTCCCGCCAACCAGGACACGGCATTCGACTGGTACTGGCAGGTCGCCCGCATGGACAACGCTGAGGGATGCTACCGACTCGGGCTCATGCTTCTGCAGGGTCGCGGCTGCACCCAGAACAAAGAAAAGGCCGTCAAGTGGTTCAAAAAAGCAGCCGAGAAAAATCACGCCCGGGCTCAACAGAAGTTGGATGGAATGAATCAGAGCAACTAGCACATCATGAAAACACTTCCCGTCCTCCTGCTCTGCCTCGGTTTGCTCCCCTGCTCCGCCAACACCCCCGCAAAAGCCCCCGCTCCGCAGGTGCGGGCCGCTTACACCGCAGCCGATGCCCTGCGGGATACCACGGCGGCATACCACATTCTCTGCCGTGTGAATTCGTTGATTAGCAACATCACATACCCCGCCCTCAGAGATGAGGACGCGTTACCCGTTCCTGAGCAGATTCAGCAGATTACGCAGGAGCTGCGTCCCTATTGCGCCCGCCTGCGCCAGCTTCCGCCGGAGCAGCTGAAACAGGTCTGCGTGCTGACGGATGCTGTGCTGTGGCAGAGTGACTGGATTATCAGAAGCTACTGCACGGAGGTCATACCCGATATTGCCTTCGAATGGCTCGACTGGGGATTTGAGGAACTGGCAACCTGCGCCTTCCTCATCCGGCGGAGACTGGACACGCCCTCGGCAACAGCAGAGGAGAAGGCAGCCTGGCACGAGCTGCTGCAGGAGCTCGGCGGCACGGCCTCGCTAGAGATACCCGACAGACTTCTCAATGAACGCTGGGCAAAGGATTACAAGACCGCCCTCACCTTTTATCAGGAGTTCTGCACCGCTGCTGCAGAGAAGGACGAGACAACCTGCCTGAAGAAGCTGGGGGAACAGGCGAAGGTGCTGGAGTATTTCCGCCAAGGCGGCGAAACCGAATTGCTGCGAGTGAATGCCTTGGTGGCCGCATTCGTGGAGGCGCTGGATACGATGAAGGACGCCAGCCCCTTCCCGCGTCCCATCCTGCCGGAGAAATCCCTCACCCCGCCCCGCAGGCAGGCACTGGAGTCCTTCTTCACGGCACTGCCGGCATTGAAATCTTTGTTATTGGACACCAAATGAAGCGAGGACTTGTACTGGAAGGCGGTGCCATGCGTGGTATGTTCACCGCCGGTATCATGGATGTGATGATGGAGAACGGCATCATCTTCGATGGTATTGTGGGTGTTTCCGCCGGTGCCGCCTTCGGGGTGAACTACAAATCCGGCCAGATTGGCCGCGCCATCCGCTACAATGAACGCTTCTGCAATGACAAGCGCTATTGCAGCATCCGCAACCTCTTCCGCGACGGTAATCTGTACAGCAAGGATTTCTGCTACGGCGAAGTGCCGCTGGTGCATGACCCGTTCGATTTCGAGGCCTATGAGGCCAACCCCATGGAGTTCCATATCGTCTGTACTGATATTGTCACCGGCAAGCCGCACTACCATGTGTTCAAAGGCCGCGATGACCACGAATTCGACTGGATACGAGCCTCGGCCTCCATGCCGCTGGTATCGGAAATCGTGGAAATCGAGGGGCTGAAACTGCTGGACGGCGGCATTGCCGATGCCATTCCTCTGCAGTATTTTGAGAGCATCGGCTACACGCGCAACGTGGTCATCCTGACCCAGCATGCAGAATACGACAAGAAGGAAAGCGTGGCCATGCCCTTCATCCGCTTCCTGTATCGCAAATATCCGGCACTGATTCAGGCCATGGAGGTGCGCCACCTCATGTATAACGCCCAACGGGACTACGTAAATCGCCAGGAAGCGGCCGGCCAAGCCCTGGTCATCCGCCCCACGGAGCCCCTGCCCGTCAAGCGCCTTACCAAGAACCCAGCCGTACTCCGCGAGACCTACAATATAGGCCGCTCTACCGCAGAGAAACGTTTGGACGAGATTCGCAACTACCTCTGCTAAGCCTATGTTCGAACTCATCTGCCTCATGGCTTTCCTGTTCCTCTGGGCAGGAGGCGGTAAATCGGCAATCGGCGGGGAGCATATCTGTCGGAGAACGGGACTTTAGTCCCGATTCAACGCGCCATGATTTACGGGACTGAAGTCCCGTACTCCGATTTTCTACCACACCATGACATTATGCCAGGCATAACCACCTTATTTGCTGATACCAGTTACCTTTCGGAATCACCATGTCCTGGCCACAGCGCTGGTGCTGGGGCTGCTGATTCTGGAATCGGCTATGCGCTCGATAAACTCCTCCACCGCCCGGCAGACAATGATGCGGAGGAAGCGGAGGACTAAGCCACATGCCGCATGCAAAATTCATGGAGCCGCCCGTCAGTAGCGCTGCACAGCAGGCGGGTTGTTTCGCTCCGCCCATTCATTGTACACCCCATGGGCGTATTTCCAGACCATCGTCCCCATAATACCCAGTAGAATCACCAGGCACAGGCTGCGCGCTCGCAGACAGAAACGGTCGCCTACCTCATTTCTCAAGGCAAAATAGGCAACCAGCCCCACTAGAAACGACGGCAAGGTAATCAATGGAGCAAGGAATACCACGCCCATGCCCACACCATCATTCAGACGAGCCAGTGTGGCGGCGGTAAAAGCGAAAAACCAGGCTCCACCAACCTGAAGCGCAAACCAGGAGACGATTCGGTGGATGGCATTTTCCTTATCCCCGGGCAGATACAAGACAGAGCACAAGCCAAAACCGAAATACAGACAGTTCAGCATAATCTCCCCGCAAGGCTTTACGACAAAGTGGCTATGATGCAGCACGTACAACCATAGCTGATAGATAGCACCACCCACCAGCCACACGCCCACCATGGCACAGGGGCACAGTATCGTCACCCAGCGCAGAGCCTTTTGATTGACCTCAGTGTTTTCCGGCACTTCCTCCATACCCCTGAGTATACCACCGAGACCACAGCATGTCAATGATATGGAGGGCTAGTGTTAATTGTTCGGGTGAAGGAGTAATAGGTAGCGAGTTTCCCTGCTCGCCCGACTTGCTGCAGCGCATCGTCAGGGACGAGAAAGGAAGAACGGACTTCATTTTCGATTGGCAACGCCTGGGCCGCACTTTGGAGATTCCGGTGGGTTTCATCGGCGTACTGCAGGCAGAAGAACTGAAGGCAGAACTCACCCTCTGCGGAGTCAAGCTCCCGGCAGAGGATGTTCCCGGAAGCGAACCGGACGCCCCGCCCACCCTGGGCAAACTGATTACCCCCATACTGGCCGCAGCGCTCCTGATTGGCTATGTTATCCATGAAGTGCAGACCAACGACAAGCTCTTTCTCACCTTCAGAGGCGAACAAACCACAGCCACTATTACCGGCTTCCGCCCTTTTCAGAACCTGAAAGGCAGCCGCAACAACAGGCAATGGGTAACATACTACCACCCCATCCTGCAATTCCGGACAGCACAGCAGACGGCAGCACAAGCCATCGATCTGTTGGGTGACAAAGTACCCACCAGCAAGCCCGGCGAACAGGTGGACATTCTGTACCACCCGCAACACCCCACCATCGCCATGCGGGTCACACCCCAACGATTTGAGCGCCCCATCGCATTTCTACTGGGTTTGCTCGTTATCCTCATCCTTCTGGGCTACCGACTCCGACAGCTTTACCTTTACCGTCAACGCGCAAGAAAAACAAACAACTCCTGATACACCGGGAGAATATCTGTATTCATCCCGGTCAGGCATCTATTCTCAACATTCCTGCGACTTGATGGAAGTAATCGATACTCCACAATTGCAGATGTTCAGGTCGACGCATGAAGGAGCGAACGTCCTCTGCTGCAGCAGAAAAGTTCACGCTCTCTATTTTCCGGCGCAACAATAACATGAAGGACTCTTCATTCAAATCACCTCTGGGAGCAGATTCAAACTGATACGCTCGCTCGCAGAAATGGGAAAAATCCAATTTCACGCCTTTGCGCACATACCACTCAAAGTCGTACCAATCGCGCCCCTTGACCCGGTTTTTCCAGGAGCGGTACAGAAGAGCATGCATTTTCCCGGCAAAAAGACAAGGCAAGGTAAAACAACGCGAATAAAAGGAACGCGGAAGAAGCAACAGCCTGTTCTCTGTTTCAAATTGCAAGGGAGGTTTTGTATCGACCTCGAGCTTGATGTTCACCAGACGCCCTCGCTCAAGTGACAGATTGAACTGAGCCGTATCACTCTTGAGGAAAGCGGAATGAATGGCGCTCTCCTTGCTCTTTTTCTTGAGGGCGATACTTACGCGCTGCCCCATGGAGGCAAACTCTTCCTCAATGGAAGCAAAATGGGGGGTAAAATCAAAATCAGGATTCTCCTGAAGAAGCGAAAAATCCATATCTTCCGAAAAACGATCCAGACCGTGAAAAATACGCAGACACGTTCCTCCGTAGAAAGCAGCCTTATCAAAAAATCCCGAGCGGGAAAGCCCACAAAGGGCGACCTGCTGCATCACCTCGCGGATAGCATTCAACTTATCCTCCACGGTGCGGCATTCGTATGCCGCAATCATTTCATCAAAGGCATTCATGGCGCAGGAAGCGTTCCAAATTCAAGAGGTCATTCTTCTTTTTCTCCGTCAACCCGGCCAGAGTATGAACAAGGTCAGCATCCCAGCTGGCTACGGCCTCCATATCTGCCCGGAGATAGCATTCCAGATACTCGCGCACAGCCTTGGCAGACTGCAGCCGCAGACCAGGAGTAGCAAGAATCAAATCACATACCGCCTTTTCCGGGCGCGCAGCGAGATACGCCAGTCCATCCGGCGTGCGCTTGATAGTCACACCCTCGGGATAATAATTCCGGGGAATGCAGGTATATTCATAGTGGCCGGTTTCATTATCAAAGGCCCTGCTCCGTGCAAGGCAGGAGGAACGAACCGCATACACGCGCTCGGGAATGATGCCACAGGCAGAAAGCACTGTCTCGTACGACACATAGGATGGAGCGAGCAATCGATTTGCAATCACTTCACGGGAATATGACTCTGGGCTGCAGAGATAGAGATTGCGACGCAACGGAATGATTTCGCCGCGTCTCTGGTGTAAGGCGATACGAGCCATGGGAGCGCGGTACTCCTGCAGCGCCAGCTTCAGTTCGTTACTCGTAACCGGCACACTGCCAAATTGCTTTTCCAGCGTAGAGCGCATCATTCCTCCTTTCGTTTCTCAGAAATTAGCAAATTTTGCAGACTTAATCAAGCTTTTCTTCATTATCCCTGCAAAATCTGCTAAGTTTTACAAGTTCATCTTCTCGCGGAAGCGTTGCAGGAGGAGCTCGCCGTACTCGGTGTAATCCATGCGGTCGGCATAGCGGGCGCGGTATTCGTCATGCTCCCAGGGGAGGAAGCGCTCCCGAGGCTCATTATCTTCCACACATTCGATATTGAGGAAATCCTCCAGGCAGATGCGCTGGTCTTCGGTGAGATACAGCATCTGGTGGCGGGTGTAAATCTCCGGGTCGTTGCCTGGACCACTGCCGGGGTAAATCTCCACCAGTCTTTGCAAATCACCAATCATGAAGCGGGGCAGCAGGAAGCGGTAAGCATGCGGTCCAGCGTAGCTGAGCGCACAGGAACAGAAAACCAGCAGGTCATCGGGAATACGCTGCCAGTCATCCCGCTCCTCCAGCGGAGCAAGGAGTGCCTGGGCCTGCGGGCTCATGTAGTCGTCCTCTGCCTCACCGCCCAGCAGCACACGCACTTCGCGGTAGCATGTCACCCCGGCAAATGCACATCTGATACGCTCCGCCAATTCAGCACGCAAAGGTGTCATCTCAACAGGTTCCGGCTTGTAGGAAGCCCGCCATGCGGCCTGACTCCTCAGAAATTCCTCCACCTCTTCCACAGCTTCCGGGCTGAACATTTCCAGAGCGGTGACGGAGCCCTGATTATGTTGATTTTTTCTCTTTTTTGACACCTTCTTATATCAAGTTAAGCACCTTCTCAGAATACCGCTTCACCAGCATAGCACCATCCATTCCGCGTCTCCCACCCTCTCTGCCATGCGGTCAGTATGGCATTTATGTGTGTAGATGTCAAGATGCCGCTTCTAACAACTCTGTAAATCACGATTTATCGAAGGATTAGGGGCCATACAGGCGGGCGCAAGCCCGAGGAACTCAACACATTCAAAATTCCACATCCACACCAATCGCCTTTCATTCTTGGCAAAGCGTAGAGAATCTGGTAGGATGAGTGGCATGAGATGGTTCTTGCTTATTCTGGCAACCAGTCTGCTGCAGCTGGCACAGGCGCTGACCGTGGAGGTGCGGCATACGCATGGTGTCTTTTACCCTGACCTGAAGTTGCAGGCGGTGGCGCAGCTCAAGATTACCGGGGAACCGGGCGAGAAAATCAAAAAGCTGGAATTCAGCGGTGGCAAGACCTCCAGCATCAGCGATATCCAGATGGCAAGACTTTCCACCTCCGGCGGCTGGAACGGCTACACACTGAACACCGGCAAACTTGCCCAGGAAAAAGGAAAGAAAAAGCCCGACAAGAAGGGCAAGATGGTGTTCGAGGTGGATATCGAAGCCGGCCCGGAGCCAGTCTACTACTGGCTCAGCTATGATTTATCCCGCGGCACGAAACGCGGCAGCCTTATTGATGCCGTGTGCACCAAGGTGACCCTGGCCGATGGCAGCACGGTGAAGCCCAAGGTGAAACGAGCCAAGGGGCTCAAGAAGCGCGTTATCGGCCGCGTGTACCCCTTCGCCTACCGCATCGTGCCCTACTATCGCCCGCGCTGGGTGAAGGGCTGGGGCAATGCCAAGGAGGCCGTGCACCTCACCCCGGAGCATTTCAACCTTTTCACCGATCTGGTGCATTTTGCCTACACAGTAAGCGCCGAGGGTGGTATCCAGTACCAATGGGCAGGCGAAGGAGCCGACCCGAAGGCGGTATCGGATGATGCGTTGCAGGAAATCAAGCGCCTGCACAAGGTCGCTGATTCCAAATCCCTGCTGCTGGCCGGCTTTGCCCACATGGACGGCCCCATGACCGAAGCCGTGGCAAATCCGCATACCCGCCGCCGCCTGGCGGAGAACATGGCAACCTGGGCCATTGAACGCGGGTACGATGGCATCGACATCGACTGGGAATACCCGGACACCCACGAACAATGGGTGAATTTCGGTCTGTTTGTGGCTGATTTGCGCGAAGAAATGGCGGGCTCCGGGCTTTCACTCAGCATTGCAGCCTCCGTCACCTACAAAGTGCCCATCTGCGATGTGACCGATCAGCTGGATTTCCTCATGACCATGTCCTATGATGACTTGGGCGACCAGCACGCCTCCATGGGTCGCTTCCAGGGCGATGCCCGCAAATGCCTGAATGATTTCCACATGCCGAAGCAGCGCATCGTCATCGGCCTGCCCTTCTACAGCAACCAGAAGGGCACGCTTAGCACCCAGTACGGCTACTCTCAGATTCTCAGCTGGTATCCGCGCATCAAGCCCACGGAGAATCAGTTCCAGTCCAAGAATCAGGACGGTTCCCCCGGCCCCATGCATTCCTTCAATGGCCCGGTGCTCATTGCTGAGAAATGCCGCTGGATGAAGCAGGAGAAATTCGGCGGCGTCATGATATGGGCCTACGATACGGATGTGAAACTGAGCCACCGTGCCTCGCTGGGCAAGGCCATGTATAAAGTTGTCAAACAATCCAGATAATATGCGAACACTGTATCTTCTTATTCTGCTGGCAGGCATGCTGCTGCCCGGTTCTGCGCTCACGGTTATTCCCGACCCGGAGGCAGATAAACGTTACGAAGCCTACGCGGCACTCAACACTATCTGCATCGGCCATCTGGAAAAGGTGACCGACCGTGCAAGCGCCGATGCTGCGGCAAAAAACATCAAGGCCGCCCGGAAGAAGCACCGCATCGACGGCCGCGACTTCACAAGTGAGAGGGACACTCTGCAGAGCATGAGCGAGAAGCTCAGCAAGCAGTACTTCCACGGCTCAGCAGCACTGGCGGAGGAACTGGAATACCCGCAGGAGGATGCCATCATCCCCACCCCGCTCACGGACACCATAATGACTCAGCTGCAGGAAAAGCTGGTGTCAAACCTCTGCAAACCGTTTCAATGGGAGGAAGCCTACCAGCGGCTGGCCCGACAGGAAGGATTTAACGAAGAATTACTCGTCAAACTTCCAAAAAATCAGGCTGAAATCCTCAGCGGCGGCCCCGGCTTTACCAGAGAAACAGCCTGGATGGTGGATACAGAAGATGAGCGCAAGGCTCAATTCACCGCCTCGCAGATTGCCTTCACCGCGCTGGGCCCCATGTACAAGGCCGAGCACCGGAAGGAACTGACCGATACCCGCCGCTACATGGTATTCACCCTGGAGGTGATTCGCGATGGGCAGAAATACGTGGTGGAGCAATGGTGCGATACCACCGCCACCGGCAAGGTGTATTCCCCGGTCAGGAGAGAACGCGCCCGGAAGAAGATAAACGAGCTGGCCCGCGAGCTGTATACCACTCTGCTCAGCATCTGGGATGAGGAAACCGCCGAGGATTTTGGCGAGGAGGTGCTGGAGCTCTGCGAGGATATAGCCGACCAGGACCGCATCTGTGAGGCCGATGAACAGGTGCTGAACCATCTGTACGATGCGCTTGAAATGCCCGAACGCGAGCGCATCGCCTCCCATCTCTACCATCTTCTGAGAGATAACTACGGAGCGTATGATGAAGACCTCCGGAAGGCGCTCCGGAATTATCTTGATATTCCTGTACCCCACTGATACCAGACCGATGCATCGACCTCTTCTACTGCTGTCTGCCCTACTGCTGTGCTCCTGCCAGCAGCAGGTGGAGACATACACTCTCCAGGAAGCACGCGATTTTCTGACTCTGGCCGATAACACCATGTCCCGAGGTATCGACTACCTGGGCAGCGATGAGGAATACCACTATTTTGAAGTCAGGCGAGAGTTCGCCCTGGATCCGCGATTCCGCATCAGCAGGAATTCCGGCCTGTACGCTCCGACGGAAATCCGCCCCTACTACAGCTGGTTCCCTGACCGCACCGCTGCCTGCAAGGAGCTGAAAGGGCTGCACCTGAGCATCCACGATGAACCGGGAGGATTCATTTACCAGCTGGAGGGCAAGGATTACACCAGCCCGGCCGACATTCCTGCCAGGCAGTGGCAGCACGTGCGCCACGTGTACCTGGGGCATAAAGCCCCCAGCGTTTCCAACAGGATGAGGGAAAGCATCGCTCCCTTTCTGCAGGGTCGCACCGATATCCGATACAGCGGTCCCATCAGCGGCATATCGCCGCACCAGCTTCCGCCAACAACCTCCCCGGGAGCGCCCGACAGCAAAACCATTGACGAATTGTTGATGCGAAAAATCCATCGAAGCACGGGACTTTAGTCCCGAAAACATAGGACTCCCCCCCTCACTCCAAATAGATGCCTGTCATTTTGTGAAAGAATCGGCTTCGCGCGGACGTATCATAGGCATACATGAATAAGCAGGTTTTCCTTTCCAGTATCCTTTGTGCCCTGCTGGGCGTGCCGCAGGTAGTGGCAGAACAGGCAGTGCCGCAGCAGGTTGCGGCGGTGCAGCAGGCCATTCAGGCCGGCGAGCATCCGTTCTTTGATAAAGGCTTATACCCCGACTGGTCAAAACTGACCCCGGAGCAAGCCCGCATTGACTCCGCCGCCGCCATGGTGCTGGCTCGCCACCGTCTGGAACAGCTCAGCAACATCCGCCCGGAGGAAGCCACTTTCGAGAACACTTTCCTGGCGTTCGAACAGGCACAGGAGGAGCTGGGCAACGTGCAGAACCGCCTGTACCACCTCAAGACCGTGGCCGATAACGAGGAGCTGCGCAAGGTACAGGAAGAACTGATGCCCGAGTGGAACGCCCTGGGCGCCGAGGTGCTGGCCAATGAAAAAATCTGGGCCGTGCTTCGCAATGCCGCCGCCCAGCCCTGGGTGAAGGAACTTTCCCCCGCCAGGCAGCGATTCGTGGAGCAGATTATCCAGAACTTCCAGGACCAGGGTGCCGACCTGACCCCCGAGCAGAAGGCCCGCAAGAAGGCCATTGAGGACGAGATGTCCCTGCTGGAACTGGAGTTCGGCAAGAATGTGCAGGACTCCACCGAGGCATGGGAACTCATCATCACCGACCCGGCCCAGCTGGAAGGCATGAGTGCCGACTGGATGGAAAAGGCACGCGAGGATGCACGCAAGCGCATTCACGGCGAGGACACCGCACCGGCCTGGCGCATCAGCCTGCAGAGCTCCAGCTACGGAGAGGTAATGCGCTACTGCAAGGTGGAAGCCACCCGCAAGGCCTGCTGGGAGGGTGCCCGCACCATCGGCAGCGGCCAGTACGACAACGCCGGTATTGTGGCCCGCATCATGGAACTGCGCCGCGAACTGGCAGAGCTGCAGGGTTTCGAGACCTACGCAGACCTTACCACGAAGCGCCGCATGGTGGGCAGCGGCAAGAATGCTCTCAAGTTTGTAGACGACATGATGCAGAAGGTGAAACCCGCCTTTGATGCCGAATGCAAGCAGCTGCTCGATTTCGTGACCCGCCGCACCGGCCGCGTGACCACCGCCATGAATCCCTGGGACCGCGCCTACTACATGCGCGAACTGGCCGAGGAGTTGTATGAATTCGACGCCGAATCCCTGCGTCCCTATCTTTCCAGCAAGCAGCTGGTGGACGGTATGTTCAACATTTTCTCCAACCTCTACGGCATTTCCTTTACCGAACTGCCCAGCGAGCACCTGCAGGAGGGCGAAACGGCACAGTCGCATGTCATCCCCACCTGGCACCCCGAGGTTCGCGTGTTCGCCGTGAGCGATGACCGCACCGGCTACCACCTGGGGACCTTCTACATGGACCTCTTCCCCCGCAGCGGCAAGCGCGAGGGCGCATGGGTCATGCCCCTGGGCTATGGCAACCCTGCCGGGCAGAACAAACCGCATGAGCCGCACCTGGCCTGTCTGGTGGGCAACTTTACCCCCGCCACCGGCGACAAGCCCGCCCTGCTCAGCCACCGCGATGCCGTGGTGCTCTTCCACGAGTTCGGCCACATGATGCACTGCATGCTCAGCAATACTGAGCTGCAGGCCCACTCCGGCACCAGCGTGGCCTGGGACTTCGTGGAACTTCCCAGCCAGATTACCGAAAACTGGGCATGGGAGCCTGAGGCTTTCGCCATCTTCGGCTACCACTACGAAAACGGCAACCGCATGCCCGATGAGCTTATCAGCAAGCTGCTGGCCAGCCGCTATTTCCTGCCCGCCACGGATAACATGGGCCAGCTCTGCATTGCCAAGCTCGACCTCGAGATGCACATGAACTACGACGAGAAGTTCAAGGGCAAGGACCTCGATGCCGCCACCAACCAGCTGCTCGACCCCTGGCAGATTAACTACACCCAGCCCGGTGTTTCCATCATGCGCCGCCTCCGCCACTGCATCACCGGTGGCTACAGCGCCGGCTACTATTCCTACAAGTGGGCCGAGGTGCTGGCAGCAGATGCCTACTCCCGCTTCCAGAAGGAAGGCGCCCTGAACCGCCGCACAGGCCAGGATTTCCGCAACGAAATCCTTTCCAAGGGCGACAGCGCCTCTGCCGCGGAGCTCTACCGCAATTTCATGGGCCGCGAACCCAACCCGGATGCCCTCCTCCAGACCCAGGGCCTCTGCAAGTAAACCGCAGACTGGAATAAACCAGGCTTTCAAAACCGCAGACTTACCTCTGCGGTTTTTTGTACTCGGAAATCATACTTTCAAACTCCTATTTTAGAATTATTCCACTTGACTATTTCTCGTGTCATGGTAGAATAAGCTCACCAGAAAAAAACGCGTCTGACTTGTTTTGGGTAAAAACAGGTAAATAACCCCGGAATGTATCTTGACTTCTCTATCTGCTGGGAGTAGAATATCCGAGTTGGTGGGGAGCCGGGAATCCGACTCGCCGGGGAGAGCAACAACTCCAAACCAGAAGTATTTTTATGACAGACACAACATGCACTCAGGAATGCGCCTGCATCGATCCTTGGCAGGGCTTTAAACCGGGCGAATGGACAGACTCCATCAACGTCCGCGACTTCATCCAGCAGAACTACACTCCCTACACCGGCGAGGGCGACTTCCTGGCCGGTCCGACGGAAGACACCACCGCCCTCTGGGACGAGGTGAAGGATCTGATGAAGAAGGAAATTGACGCCGGCGGTCTGCTTGGCGCCGATACCGAGGTTGTATCCACCATCGTTTCCCACGCTCCCGGTTACATCGACCAGGCCCGCGAGAAGATTGTCGGTCTGCAGACCGATGCTCCGCTGAAGCGCGCGCTCATGCCCTTCGGTGGTCTGCGCATGGCCCAGAAGGCTCTGGAATCCTACGGCCTGCAGATGTGCCCGCACACCGCAGAATTCTTCGGCCGCATCCGCAAGACGCACAATGAAGGCGTGTTCGATGCCTACACCAGCGACATCCGCGCTGCCCGTTCCGCCGGCATCATCACCGGTCTGCCCGATGCCTACGGCCGTGGCCGTATCATCGGTGACTACCGCCGCGTGGCCCTGTACGGCACAGACAAACTCATCGCCGCCCGCCGCAAGGACCTGAAGGACCGCGAAGCCGGCGCCATGACTGATGCCACCATCCGCCTGCGCGAAGAGCTCAACGAGCAGATCCGCGCTCTGGCCGAACTGGCAGAGATGGGCAAGAGCTACGGCTGCGACCTGAGCCGCCCCGCCACCAACTCCCGCGAAGCAGTGCAGTGGACCTACCTGGGCTACCTGGCCGCTGTGAAGGAGCAGAACGGCGCCGCTATGTCCCTGGGCCGTGTTTCCACCTTCCTCGACATCTACTTCGAGCGCGACCTGGCTGCCGGCACCATCACGGAAGCCGAAATCCAGGAGCTCATGGACCAGTTCGTGATGAAGCTGCGCATGGTGCGTTTCATCCGTACCCCCGAGTACAACAGCCTGTTCTCCGGCGACCCCACCTGGGTAACCGAATCCATCGGCGGTATGGGCGAAGACGGCCGCACGCTGGTGACCCGCAGCTCCTTCCGTATGCTGCAGACTCTGTACAACCTGGGGCCGGCTCCCGAGCCGAACCTGACCGTGCTGTGGTCCACCTCCCTGCCCGAAGGCTTCAAGAAGTACTGCGCCAAGGTTTCCATCGAGACCTCCTCTGTGCAGTATGAGAACGATGACCTGATGCGCCCGTACTGGGGCGATGACTATGGCATTGCCTGCTGTGTGTCCGCCATGCGCATCGGCAAGCAGATGCAGTTCTTCGGCGCCCGCGCCAACCTGGCCAAGGCTCTGCTCTACGCCCTGAACGGCGGTATGGACGAAGTGAAGGGCAAGCAGGTGACCCCGCCCGCCCCGCGCTACGAGGGTGAATACCTTGAATACGACAAGGTGATGGAGCTGTTCGACAACATGCAGGATTGGCTCGCCAAGACCTACATCGATGCCCTGAACATCATCCACTACATGCACGACAAGTACTGCTACGAGCGCATCGAGATGGCTCTGCATGACCCGGAGATTCTCCGCACCATGGCTGCCGGTATCGCCGGTCTCTCCGTGGCTGCAGACTCCCTGTCCGCCATCAAGTACGCCAAGGTCAAGTGCATCCGCAACGAGGAAGGCCTCATCGTCGACTTCGAGACCGAGGGCGAGTTCCCCTGCTACGGCAACAACGACCCCCGCGTGGACGAAATCGCCGAGGCGCTGGTGACCAACTTCATGAACAAGCTGCGTAAGCTGCACACCTACCGCGACTCCATGCCCACCCAGTCTGTGCTGACCATCACCTCCAACGTGGTGTACGGCAAGAAGACCGGCAACACGCCCGACGGCCGCCGCGCCGGCGAGCCCTTTGCCCCGGGCGCCAACCCCATGCACGGCCGCGACAAGAACGGCGCTGTGGCTTCCATGCTCTCCGTGGCCAAGCTCAACTACGACGACAGCCAGGACGGCATCTCCTACACCTTCTCCATCGTTCCCGGCGCCCTGGGCAAGGACGAGGAGGAGCGCGAGACCAAGCTCGTTTCCCTGCTGGATGCCTACTTCGCCGCCACCGGTCACCACATCAACGTGAACGTGCTGGAGCGCGAGACCCTCATGGATGCCATGGAGCACCCGGAGAAGTATCCCCAGCTCACCATCCGTGTGTCCGGCTACGCTGTGAACTTCATCAAGCTCACCCCCGAGCAGCAGCGTGAAGTAATCAGCCGTACCTTCCACACGCGCTAAAATTATCATTCTAAGCAAAATACACCTGGCTGTGAGAGCAATCTCACAGCCAGGTTTTTATTTCACCATCGCCACCCGGATGCACTCCAATTAGCCATTAATCACTAATCATTACTCATTTATCCCTTTCTCCGCCCTGCGTGAACGCAGTGATTACTTGACCACACGGCAAAAACTTTGTTAGAATACAGAAAATTCTCAACGAATTGGAGAGCAGCTGCATCTCACTAAAAACACATATTTTCACTATGAATTACAAGACCATACTCCCGCTGATAGCGTTATCCATGGGCATGCCTGTAGTCCACGCCCAGGAAGCAACGGAGGCAAACATTGTGCAAACCACTGCCGATGAGCAGATGACGCTGCACGAGGACGCCCTGCTCACCAAGGGAGAACTGCCCAATGGTATCAAGTACATTATCCGCCCGACCGCGGAGCCGCAGGGGCGCGGCTGCCTGCGCCTGTTTGTGAACACGGGTTCCCTGAATGAGCAGGAACACGAAAAGGGCATTTCCCACCTGCTGGAGCACCTTGTATTCAACGGCTCCCGCAACCACAAGCGCAATGAGCTCATCCCCGCCATGCAGCAGCGCGGTCTGGGATTCGGAGGCGATGTGAACGCCTACACCAGCCTTCTGCACACGGTGTACATGCTGAATCTGCCCAACCTGAATGAGGATACGGTGGATTTTGCCTTCACCGTGCTGCGCGATTTTGCCGACGGCGCCACCCTGACCGATGATGCCATCGACCACGAGCGCGGCATCGTGCGCAGCGAGCTGTACGCCCGCGACTCCGCCAGCTACCGCTCCAGCATAGCTATGCTGCGCCACAGCGCCCCCGGCATGAAGCTGGCCGATTACCTGCCCATCGGCACCGAGGAGGTCATCATGGGAGCTCCCTACGAAGTATTCCGCAACTACTACAAGACCCACTACGTTGCCCGCAACATGACCGTGGTAGTCACCGGCGATTTCAAGCCGGAAGCCGCCGTAGCCTGGGTGGAGAGGCACTTCGGCACCATGCCCGATGCCCCACAGTCGGCCCGCCCGGACCTTGGCACGCTGAAGATGGATGGCCCCGCCGACATTGTTCTGCACAACCCGGAGAATGAGGCCACCTCCATTGTCCTGAGCGTCACGAATCCTTACGAAGAGAAGCCGGACACCATGCAGCAGCGCATTGACGACATGCCGCTGCAGCTGGCCTGCGCCATGGTGAACCAGCGTCTGGCCCGCATGGCCCGCCAGTCGGACAGCCCCTTCATGGGAGCCAGCGTGGGTGAGGAACCCATGTACGAAAGCGTCACCCCCTTCAGCCTGAGTCTGACCGCCCAGCATGACAACTGGAAGGCAGCCATGGAGGCCGCTCTGCTGGAACTCCGCCGCGCCTGCATCTACGGCTTCTCCGCTGCTGAGCTCAACGAAATCGTGGCAGCCACGGTAGCCGCCCACGAGCGCCAGATTGGCAGCTGGGCCACAGTGGACGCAGCCGCCATGGCAGAGCGCATCATCGACTGCCTTGATAACAAGGAAGTTCAGACCGACCCGCAGGAATCCCAGCGTTCCTTCAACATGGCCATGGAGGTTGTGATGAAGAATCCCGACATCTGCCGCAAGGCTCTGGAAAAGGCATTTGATGCCGCACGCGTGCGCATCGCCATGAGCGGTGCCAAGGTGCAGGATAATGAACCCGGCGACCTTCGAGCCGTGTTCAACATGGTCATGCAGCAGGAAGTAAGCGCCCCGAAGGCGGACGAACTGCCGCCCTTTGCCTACGACCAGCTGGGTGAACCCGGCAGCATCACCGAACAGGCCGTCATCGAGGACCTGGGCATCACCACCCTCACCCTTTCCAACGGCATCCGCATCAACCTCAAGCCGGTAGACTTCCAGAAGGGCAGCATCAAGATTGGCGCCTACATTGATGGCGGGTCCATCCGCATGCTCGACAAACCCGGTCTGGCCGCCATGGCCGGCAGCGTCATGCAGCAGGGTGGCCTTGAAGCCCACGACCTGACCGAGCTGGAGAAAATCATGGCCGGTGAGCACGTGAGCCTGAACTTCGGCATGGGTGCAGACCGCATCCGCCTGGGCGGCAGTACCACGGCAGAGGACTTTGAGCTTCAGTGCAAGCTGCTGGTGGCCGGCATTCTGCATCCCGGCTACCGCAAGGACGGCGAGGAACGCCTGCGCCGCGGCCTGGCCTCCATGTACAACCGCTTCGAAACCACCTCCAACGGTGCGTTCAGCTACCAGGCCCCGCGCCACATCTACGGCAGCGATCCCCGCTTCATCACCCCCACCCGTGAGCAGATGGAACAGTGCACCGCCGAGCAGGTCAAGGAGGCACTTACCCCCTGGCTGCAGAAGGGTGCCATGGAAATCAGCGTAGTGGGTGATTTCAAGGTGGAGGACGTTATCCCTGCCCTGCTCCGCACCTTCGGCTCCATGCCGCAGCGCAACACCGAGTTCACCGCGCTCACGGATAAGGAGACGGACGTAAGCGAGGCACGCTGGGGCATGCGCACCTTCCTGCCCTACACCACGGATCTGGATAAGACCATCGTCACGCAGATTCGCCCCTGTGGCGATGGCATGGACCACCGCCGCAACCGCCGCATGCAGGTGCTGGCCAACATCACCCGCGAGAAACTGTTCGACGGCATCCGTGCCCAGCTGGGTGAAACCTACTCCCCCAGCGTGCGCTTTGCCCCCAATTCCGATTTGAAGAACGCCGCCACCATCACCACCTCCAGCGAGGGTGTAGTGGGCAACCGCGTCAAGGTTTCCACCGCCATGGATGCCATTCTGGTTGACCTGGGCCAGGGCAAAATCACCCAGGAAGACCTCGACTGCGCTCTGCGTCCGTACATTTCCCGCACGGTGAAGGGACTGCGCAGCATGGGCTACTGGGAGAATGCCCTGGCCAGCCTGCAGAGCGACCCGCGCCAGCTGCCGCTGCTGCGCGGCCTGGTGGCAGATGTGAAGAGCATCACCCTGGAGGAAATCCAGCAGCTGGCCCGCGAGGTGTTCGGCTCCCAGGATAACATCAACTACTTCTTCACTATGCCCGCCGGCGCTGTGCCGGCAGAAGAACCGGAGCAGGATGCCACACCGGAGGAAGAGGAACCGGCAGAAGAGGCCAAGCCCACAGAAGATGCCTGCGAGGCACCCAAGGCTGACGAAGCCGTGGCATGCGGCACCCCGGCCTACACCATCATCACCAGCGCCACCACCATGGCAGACCCCGAGTGGGCCGCCGTGGTGAGCAACCTGGCAAACAAACATGAAGGTGCCGTCATCTGCCCGCTGCAGGAGCTCACGGAGAACAGCATTGCCGCAGCCCTGCGCCGCAACCAGGCACGCTACGCCGCCTGCGTGCTGCGCCCGCAGGAAATCGGCCGCGTGCTGGTCAACAACCTGCACCGCGCCGCCCGCCGCGTGGACGATGACGTGTGGGGCGACTGCATCTGGGGCATCATCACCGGCCACACGGCAGAGGATGCCATGCGTATCGCCAAGGCAGATGAACCGCTGACTATCAAACGCCTGCTGGCCAGCACAAATCTGGACCACAATCGCTTTGAGCACAGCTGCTGCATCACCGACTGGACAAATGCCCCCGTGCGCGAGCAGAGTGGCTACACCGAGCCCACCACCACCACCTACCCCGTGGGTGAGCAAGACCCGCTGCTGGATATCTTCACCGACCAGCTCGCCACCCAGAAGCCGCAGTTTGTAGTAAGCTCCAGCCACGCCACGCCTTTCAACCTGGAGATGCCCTTCAGCCGCGGGCTCATCTTCTCGTACAATAACCGCTTCCACAAGCTGCCCGGGCACCAGTTCTCCCAGATGGGCAGCGCGATTGGCGAAGCCATGGGCGGCCAGGAAGCCGGCATAGCTGCCATGGCAGATAAGAAGGAGGCAGTGGAGCCGGACGGCGAAACCCGCGTGTGGCTGGCAGCCGGCAACTGCCTGTTCGGCAATGCCAACCACAGCCCGAACAGCATGTGCGTCACCGCCCTCTCAGCCTACACCTGCAACCAGGTGGTGGGCTACACCGTGCCCTCCTGGTATGGCGAAGGCGGCTGGGGCACGCTGGGCACTTTCTTCGGCAATACATCCGGCACCTCCCTGGCCGAGGCATGGTTCCTGAACAACCAGTTCCTGCTGAACCGCACCCAGCAGCTGAATCCCAAGCTGCTGAATGTCCAGTTCAATGGGTCGGAATTCTCCCCGGGTGAATTTATTCCCCAGTTCATGCGGCAGAACATCAAGCCCGAGCAGAACCAGGTCAAGGACATGTTCGGCCTGGTGCACGACCGCGATGTGGTCGCATTCTTCGGTGACCCCGCCTGGCGAGCCCAGCTCGATGAGAGCCACGCCCAGGCACCCTACGCCATTACCTGGGAGGGCGAGAAGAGCTTCACCATCACCGCCAATTACGACACCAAGGACCGCTGCGCCGTCTGGTTCCCCACAGCCGCCACCGGCAAGGATGCCACAGGCTGCGATGCCCCCGGTGCCGTGTTCACCAATGATTTCATCCTCTTCCCCACCCTGAACCTCAAGAAGGGAGAGAGCCTGAAAGTCAACATCAACTAGCCGCATCCGGGTCCAGCGGGGCCGGTGCAGTCTCCGGCGTTGTGAGCTCAATAAGCGGAGGCTGCCCGCCGGGCGGCGTACCAAAAAATCCACCCAGGGCGCGTACACTGAGATATGCGGTGTACGCGCCTTTGCATTTCCGCACCTTACAGGCCCGCAGAAAGGCCGTATCAGCCTCCCGGCGGGAGAACGGCGCATTCCCCTGGCGAGCGTAATAGAGCGCATCGTGCAGCAGGCTGGGCAACAACTCCTCGGGCACGGTGTTGCCGAAGCTCATGCCATCCCACACAAAACTGCGGTGGATAATCAACGCATTGCCCCGCCCCTCCAGCAGCACGCGATGCGGGGGCTCCGGGTGCAGAGCCCGCCAATAACCCAGCTGCATTTCGGCATCATGATACACAATGGCATAGCGGGTCTTGAGGCAGAAATACGGCGCATACGCCGGCATGTATTCATACCAGTTGCCGGGCTGCTTACCGCACTCCACCACCTGCGGTGCCAGCTGCTTCACATTGACCACCTCCACCATCTGCCGACAGGAAGGTGCGAGAAAAGCCCCGGCCAGGCAGCACAGGCACAGCACTTTACTATTCTCCCACATTTTCCCGCACCTTTATGGTCTGCTCCAGAACCCGCTGCACGTATTTCACCTGCGGAATATCCATGAAGCCAAGCTGATGCACCACATCTATCACGCGACTGTCGTCGATATACCAGCCCTTCCTCTCACCAAACACAATATTGCCGGAGCCATCTCCCCGCACCGCCACGGTCTCCACCATTCCCTCATGCAAGGGATAGGAACAGGGCTTGTAGCCCCGCAGGGTACCCTCCATTACCAAAGCACGCTGCCGGGTCAGCATGTAGAAAGTACGCCTTCGGCAGTATAGCTTTCTCCACCGGTTGGCCATAATACAGCACCCGGGCATGCACAACAGAACACCAGTAAGAAATGATAAGGGATGCTCACCCTTCAACTGCAGATGCGCCGCCACCAGGATAAAAATGCACAGAAAGCAAAGAGTCATCCAGCGCAGCGCCCCGGCAGGCGCCTCCTGCGGACGCAGAACCAGCACCACCTGTTCATCATCCTGCAGCACATTCCGGGCATGCTTAAGCTCCCGCGCAGTCAGCCCCCAATCCAGCAGACTCATTCCCCGTTGTTCACCTCGGACATCCATACAGACATCGTACCACGAATCCCCCCGCATGGCGATATCCAAATGGCCCAAAGCCCTATTTTCCGGATGAATCCCCCAAATTCCCGCTACAACAAAATATATTGATTCAGACTGAGATTTCTGTTACTCCCCCCCTTGTAAAACCGCTTTTCCGTGATACAATGGCTACATCGCCCATGAATACTCCCGAACTCCAATTTTTAGGCTGGGATAAGCCCGCCATCGAACTCGTTGCCGAAAAACTTCTCGAAGGCTTGAACAACCCGCAGACCGCCGCCCAGTACCGCCGCGCCACCGTAGTGGTGCCCACCGCAGGTAGTGGTCAGAGACTGCGTGAATATATGACCGAGCTTTCCATGCAAAAGTATGGCAAATCCCTTCTGATGCCTAGAATTGCACTGGCGGGCAACCTCATTCCCTCCGAATATCCGGGAGTTGCAACCGAAATGGAAACCCTTTCGGCATGGCTGCAGGTACTCTCTGCGGAAGATGCAGACCCAGTGGCACAGTACGCCCCGCTCATTCCCAGACGCCCGGACACACACCGCGAGCGCTGGGCCGTAGGCGTGGCCCACAAGCTCATGGGCCTGCGAATCCGGCTTGCACAGGAAGAGGTGACACTGGATGCCGTCAGCCACCAGCTTGGCAAACGCAAGGCCGCATACCAGGCAGAAGCAGACCAGATGCCGGAGGATGCAAACATAGTCCGAGCCGGGCTGCTGGCACGCAGGGAGGTTGCTGCCAAAGAACAGGTACGCTGGAGCAAACTGCAATCACTCTTCGACCGGGTGGATGCCCTGCTCCCCTCCGGAAACCCCATCGAAAAGGCACAGGAAGATTTCGTTAAAAAAGCCACCTGGCCAAAGCAATGCCGGCTGCTCATCATGGCCTGTGTACCGGAGTTCTCACCTCAGATTAAAACACTGCTGAGCAACCTGCATGGCAAGGATGGCGGCAGGGTGGAAATCTGGGTGCATGCGCCAGGTTCCGAGGCTTATAAGTTTGACGACTTCGGGCTTCCGAAAGAAGCAGACTGGGGCAACCGAGAGATTGAGATTCCTGATGCTCTGGTCTATGCCGATGCAGACCGCAATGTGGTGGACAATGCCGCATCCACCATTCATCTGGTCACAGATGCAGAAGCCATGGCAGAGGAAGCCCTGCGGCTGGCAGGCGGGAAGGATTCACGAGGAGTTGTTCTCGCAGTGGGCGATTCCGAGTTCTCGCCCGCCATCATCAACGCCTTTACCGCCGCCTCTCCAGCCTGGAAGCTCAACCTGCCCGAAGGCCGCAATCCCATGACCACAGACCTGGGGCGACTTCCCGGCCAGCTGGCAGATGCCTGCGATGCCCGGGAAAACCTGCCCCTGTGGGATACAAAACAGCAAGGCGTACGCAACAACGATATCCGTGGGCTCGATACCTTCATCGCCCTGCTCACCAACACGGCTCTGCAGCAGGCTATCGCAAAAGCCCCCGATGCCCTCATCGGCATGCAGGAGCACGTTGAAAAAATCCGCATGCTCCTGCTTCCCGGCAGTGAAGATGCCCTGTTAAGCATGCTGCAGACCACGCCGCAGGTGGATGACAGTTATAAATCAATCGAAAAGCTCAAAGGCCGACAGCAACAGGCATACTACGACTACGCTGTGCAGGTTCACAAGCTCATCGATTGCCTCTGCACTCGCAAGCTGGCAACAACCCTGACAAAGCTGGCAGACAAGCTCAAAGAAAGCCACCAGGAAAGCCCGAACCGGAAACTGGCCGCCAGCATTGCCGGGCAGATGCAGACTTGCGCTGAAGCAGCTGCCAACCTACCCTCCCCTCTCTGCACGCTGGAACTCCTCCGCCGCCGAGTAGAAGACGCCGTAAAGGGACCGGTCTTTATCGAGCGAAACCTCACTACAGGAGATTTGCTGGGCTGGCGCGAGCTGGCTTACACCAGCGCTTCCCAGGTTATTCTGGCAGCCATGCACGATGGCTGCATCCCCGAACCTGTGCCGGAGGACGATTTTCTGCCGGAATCGCTCTGCAATGAACTGGGCATACGCCATGAGAAATTTCGCACTGCACGCGATAGTTACCTGCTCACCGCGCTCATCGAAAGCCGGCGTCAATCCGGCCGGGTGGATTTCATTCTGGCGCGGCAGAAGGCGGATGGCTCCATTCTGGCCCCATCAGGCCTGCTCATGCGCTGCGGGGATGAACTACCGCAGCGAGCCCGCGCCCTGTTTGCGGAAAGCAAGACGCCCAAGGTATTGCCCAAGCCTGCAGAATGCCCCTTGCGCCGCGCCACCGGCTGCGGGAAATCCATATCCCCCGGTGAGCTGGAGCATATCAGCCAGATTGCCCCCGGCAAGCAGAATCCCTTTACCCGCTGGTTCCAGAACGATGAGGGACAGCTGGTTCAGAAAAGCTATTCGCCTTCCTCTCTCGCAGGATTCCTGCAATGCCCCCTTACCTTCTGGATTAAAAACCTTTTCCACATCGACCTGAGCGACACCTACAAGGAAAACAAAGCCGAGCTGGAAAGCAATGAATACGGTTCGGTCATGCACGCCGTGCTGGATAAGCTGGTTGATCAGTTCTCCAGCCAGGAGAAGCTGCTCACCGCATGCCCGGAAGCAGAACATGATACCCAGGCCGCCGAAAGGCTCATGATGACCACGGCGCGGCAATTGGCAGTTGATGAATGGCAAAGTGTCTACAACAGCACCTCTGCCCGCCAAAGCCAGACACTCCCCATGGAGGTTCAGCTTCAGGCCATTGAACGCACGCTGGCAGAGTTCGTGCGCCAGCACATTAAAGACCTGGCAGAGGGCTGGTGCAATATAGCCAGAGAATATACCTTTAAGTCCACTCTTCCCCTCGCCGATGGCGCAACCGTCAGATTCTCCATGAATGCGGATCGCATCGACCGGCACAAGGATGGACGCTGGCGCATCATCGACTACAAGACCTCCAGCGGTGAGAAAATCCCGCATAAGGTGCATTTCGACCTGCTGGATGGTGGTGCAGACTCCCTCTACAGCCGATTCATGAATGTGCAGGGCTATCAATTCGGAACAGTCAGCTTTGGCACAAAGCTCTATCGCTGGAACGATGTGCAGCTCCCGCTGTATGCATACGGCCTGCGGCATCCCTCCACAGAGGACCGCGAAAAGCTGCAGCTGGGGGAGGCAGACATGAGCGAAATCATCCCCGACCTGGTGTACTATAATCTGCAGAGCAAGACCGAAAAGTTGAACTGCTATTACCTGGTGCGCGATGGTGCCGTGATTCCCATTACAGCCAAAGCCCCATGCGGACTCAGCACTGAGGCGCTTTTCGACTCTGCCATGCAGACAGTGCAATCAGCCATCAGCATGATCCGCGCTGGCCAGTGTCTCTTCTCAGCCGAGGCGCTGGAATTCACCTCCCGCCCGTTCTCCGCGCTGAACTCCGGCTCCTGGGGCAGCAAGACACCACGATTCGGCGCACTCTCCCTGGAGAGCGACCCGCGCAGCCTGTTCAGCCTGCCCAGACTCACTAAATAACCCCGACTTACGCCCTTCCTGTCCATGACCAAACAAGCATTTCAATCCGAATCCAACTCGCTCCGGCACCACATTACCAGCAACCTGATTGCAGCCTCTGCCGGCACGGGTAAGACCTACCAGCTGGCCTCGCGCTATATCACCCTGCTGGTCCTGGGTGCCAGGCCGGAAGAAATCATCGCCCTGACCTTCACCCGCAAGGCCGCAGGTGAATTCCGCAACCGTATTCTGCACGCGCTGGCAGAAGGAGCCTGCGACAAGAGAGACAAAAACACCGGACGCAATGAACTGGCAGTGCGCGTGTGGGACGTTCTCAGCGGGATCACCATCGATGAAACAGGCAAGGCTGCCGAAGCCTCCAACCCGGTGCCACTGCTGCCGGCCACGGCAGCCCTGGTGAGGCTGGCCGAAGAGCAACACTGTTACCCGGAAGATTTGTACAACAACAGCCCGGAACTGCAGGGCTACTATGGATTCCCCAGAACCGATGCGAGAACCTTCTCCCGCCTGCTCAGGGAAATGGTCAGCGTTCTCGGTAAGCTCCGGCTCACCACGATTGACAGCTTCTTCGCCTCGCTGGTTGCTACCAACAGCATGGAACTGGGCATGAACAATGCCTCCCCGCTTGACCCGGCAGATGAAAGCCGGGTTCAGGCCTCCACCATCCGCGATTATCTGGATTCCCAGGGCGCAGAGGAACACACGCGCGAGGAATTCCTCCGCCTCTTCAGCAGCCTGACCGGTGGAGCAGGCAACAGAACACATTCGCAAATCAATGCAGAACTCAATAACTTCCTCAAGCTCTACCGCGAGCTGCCCACCGGCACAACATGGGGGGATGCCGCCGCTTTCGGGGATGAAACCCTGCTGAATGTTGCCTCCGATGCCGAGATGGAGGAATACAAGGCAGCCGCAAGCACCCTTCGCTCCCTTCTCCGCAACTACAAGTATCTTCCCACCACAAAAGGTCTCCGCAACCAGCTGGATAATCTGGCAAACGGCGAGCTGGTCATCGGCAAGACTGCCGCCAAATGGCTGGAAGGTCTGAGGTCGGATTTCCCCGGCCTGCCTGAGCTTGTGGCCCTGCTGGAGGCTTTTGACACGCAATCGCCCATGACCCCGGAGCTGGAGCAGAAAGCAGCCATGGTCTCCTCGGCACCCACGCTCTACAGCTGGACCAACAAGCAGCGCGACGGGCTGGATGAGGTCATCAAAAAGCTGCGTGCCGCTAAAAAATGGAACCACACCGCTAATTCCCGGGATTTCAAAAAAGCAGTTCAGGATTTGCTGACCCAGCAGGCAAACAGCAGCGACCTGCGGGATTTCAAACGCAGTGCCACGACTCTGTGCACGCTGGCAGCCCCCTGCAAACTGAGGCAGATTGCAGACCGCACCGCAGCCCTGCGCTCACTGCTGGCAGGTTACGCCGATTGCTATGAACAGCGCATGCTGGCAGAGGGTCGACTTTCCTTTGCCGACATCGCCCGCATGGCAAAGGAACTCATGCTCAAAGACATTGCAGACCCCAAGCTGCTGCGCCACCACGTGGCCTACCGCATGGGAGCCGAGCTGCACCACTGGATGCTGGACGAATTCCAGGACACCTCCGAGGACCAGTTCACCACCCTTACTCCCCTGCTCCAGCCCATTGCTGACGATGCGCGGGCCAACAGCTTCGACTTTGCCTCCAGCCAATGGGAATCAGACATGCCCCAATCCCTCCGCGGCAGGCTCAAATCCCACCAACACTATGTCACCAATGAAAGCATTTTCGTGGTGGGCGATGTGAAGCAAAGCATCTACGGCTTCCGCACAGGCAAAACGGAGGTTTTTGACCGTCTCAAAACAGACGAAAGGTGGAATTTCCCGCTCCGGGCATCGGAACTGAAACGCAGCTTCCGTTCATCTCCTGAAATCATGGGAACAGACGGATTCATCAACCGCCTTTTCTCCACCCTGCATTCCATCGAATGCCCGGAAAACGGCCTGACCAGCTGCATTGAGGCAGCCCCCGTCACCACCCTGGAGCAATTTACCGTGCACCAGGCCGCAAAAAAGAAAGCCGGGTATGTGGAAATTATGGCTGTTGCCCCACCCCAGGAGGATGACAACGAAAGCGAAGATGATGCCACCACCAGAACCCGCATCTACGATGCCATCGTCCACACGCTTCGCAGACTCACAGATGCCAGCGGCCAGCCGCTGCATGGCATGAGCATCGCCATCCTGGTGCGCAGCAATGGAGAAGCAGATGAAATCATGGCTTGGCTGGGTGATAAGATGCCTGAGCTGCCCCGCCTGCTGGTCAAAGACACCCAAGCCGCCGCAGCCAGCCCACTGGGGGAGATATTGCTCTATTTCTTCAAGTGGCTGCTGCACCCCAGCGATGCCGCCGCACTGAATATCGTCCGCACCTCCTTCCTGGGAGCCATCTTCAAAGCCAAGGCTGAGAATGAGCACGCACACTGGTACGGGTGTCTCCAGAACACCGGCTACGCCGCTACCCTTGACCTGCTGCTCCAAAACCTGGATGCCCGGGACCGCAGGGCCAATGCATCCACCATCCGCCTCTGGCAGGACAGCGCCCTCGCCTTCGATGCCGCAGGCTCCTCCCTGGCAGACTGGTGCAACCACATGCAGCACCTCAGCATGCAGGCCGCTGGTGCCTCCGGAGCCGTGCAAATCATGACCATGCACAAGAGCAAGGGCCTGGAGTTCGATGCCGTCATCCTCCCCTACGCCGCCACCCGGGCGGTGGACGACACTCGCGATATCGACTACTTCATCACAGAAGACGGTAAATCCATGCTGCTCAAACCCGGCGCCAAATCCGATTGGGCGCTGCTCAGCCCCGTTTTCCCGGAACTTGCCACCCAGTGGCAGCAGAATCAGCGCAAGGAGGCCTACAACCTCCTCTACGTAGCAGCCACCCGAGCCAGACACGCCAACTACATCATCTGCCATGGAGCCGAGCTCTGCTCCGCAAAAGAGGATGAGGAAACCGGCGATATCTCCACCAGCTGGAAAGCCTCCGCCCGCTCCATGGGAGGACTCATCCGCCAGGTGGCAACCAGCCTGAATGGCGAAGCGCAATCCCCCCTCAGCAAAATCGAGCAGAACATGGTCATCTACACCCAGGGTACGCCCCACTGGTTCGAGGAACTGAAAAACGAAGCTCCCGAACCGGCTTTGCCAGCTTCACCCGCCTCTCCCCTCGGCGCCGCAGTGCCGCTTCGCAAGCGTATCAACCCGTCCACCCTGGCTAAGAAAGAAGACAAGCAGTCCCAGGAGCCGGAGGAGCCCAGAAAATCCACCCACGCAGACTATGGCGAACTCACAGCCGCAGAATTCGGCACCCTCGTGCACGCCGCATGGGAGGAAATCATCTGGAACGACGCCGAAACTCGCCCCGTCTGGATGGAGGACAACGCTACCCGCACCAAGCCCCAGAGCGTGGTCTACAACGCCCTGAAGCAGCCGGAAATCGCCGCGCTCTTCACCCGCCAACCCAACCAGGAAGTCTACAACGAGCAGCCAATCGAAGCCATTACCGAGGATGATGAATGGCTCTCCGGCACCATCGACCGACTGGTAATCACCACCGATGCCCAGGGCAAAGCGACAGCCGCCCACATCATCGACTTCAAGACCAACCAGCTGGACCCCACCCAGGAGAAATCATACAAAGATCTGAAAACGGAATACACCAGCCAGATGACTGCCTACCGCAAGCATGTGGCCAATGCCCTCGGCATCCCGGAATCCGCCGTCTCCGTATCCCTCCTCTCCTGCCCGCTGGGTGTGGATGCAAAGATAGTCCCCTGCTAAGACAAATCACGGAAGCCCGGGCTGATTCAGTCCCGGGCTTCCTGCTGCAGGCTGTCAATCAGCGCTTCCAGCATCCCATTGGGCGAAATATCACCCACCCATATTTCCCCCGCCTGCCGGAGCACATATTCATTACACCAGGTGGCCACCTTCTTATTCAGCTGCGAGCCACCAGGCTGAGGAGAAATAAACAATAACCGGCCTTCCGCCAAAGCAAGTCGCTGTGCCTCAGAAAGCGACTCTACCGCAGGAATACCCTGCGGGCAAACGTGAATGAGCCGCCGCTTATCAGCCAGGGCACGCCGCAGCACCGCCCGTTCCTGAGCACTGGTAAACGTGGAAATGAGAACCAGCTCAAAAGAAACAGGGACTAAAGTCCCTTGCTCCGACAAAGATATTCGCCGGGGCGAAAAATCTGTAGCACCATACCCCTGCGATGCCACAAAAGCCAGCTTCGGGCAATCCAGCAGCGCAGCCTCACCCAGCATATACTGAGTCACAGCCCCCCAGCGGTCGCTCGTCCAATTCCTCGGATTATTGCGGATATAGCGTTCATAGCCCAGGTATTCTTCATCGCTTGTAATCAAATCATCCCAATAATCAAGCTTCCAGAGATGCTTCCCGATATCAGCCCCCCGCCCCGCACGCTTCAATTTGCCGTATAGAAACGCGCTTGCCCCCTTGAACCGCCCCACCAGGAATCCCAGGTGATTTTCCTTATTCGTTATCCGGGGCTTGATATCAAAAATAGCGTGAATATGATTAGGCATAATCACATACGCCCCCAACTCCAGCTCCGCATACTTCTGCGGCAGCCCCTCCAGCACAGCCTTCACTCCTTCCCCAAGCTCATTCAACACACTTCGCTCCCCCACAATTACCCCCAGCAGCGACTTATTGTGCTCAACCTGAATCGTCACAAAAAATCGCCCATGGCGGTAATTGATATTTCTATTCCTCAGCGAATGCTGAAAAAAGCGCGGCCTCATACCAACACTATAATACCCCCTTCAGGCCCATTCAAGCTTGAAAACAAAAAAATCACTTCCCCATCGAACCACGGGACTTTCAGTCCCGCCTCCCCTGCGCCTCGGCATCCCCGCCACTATCCTCCCCTACACCTTCGAAGAGCTGGAGAAGGAGAAATTAATAACCTGCTGAATAAGATTTCATCATCGCAATTCCCACATAAAAGTCATTATATGAGAGGAAGCTGTCTCACAAAACAGGCACTAGATGATCTCCTATAAAATTCAAGTAAAAAACGGGCGATTGACAATGAAGAGGGTTTGAGTATAATCCCCCTATCGACGCCATGCGGGCTGCTTCATCGGACGATAACTCTGTTACGGACGTGTTTTTTTACCGCATGGCGTTCTTATTGACTCGCCAAAACAGACTGCACAACAGCTTGGGCTACAAGAATTATATAAAAACGAAAGGACGAGTATCCGAAGATAAACTCATCCGTATCACTCGCGGCTAATGTTCGGTGAATAAATCACTTACTAAGCAGAACATCTGTTCTACAACGCCGCGCGCTTCGTTGCGGAGATTATACTCAAATGGCCTTCATTGTCTAGCATTTATTTTAAAATCTTGAATTTTCTTGAATTTTTGTCTGCACCTATTTGGTGGGACAGAGCCTATTCTTTATTAGCGTGGTAGCATTCGAAGCCACGACTGCCGGAAGGGAGGGCATTACGGAAGAGCAGCGGACTTTTTCCCATCATCCTTTGCCCCAGTATGGCGAAGAAGAGCGCTACAACGAGCATTGCGAGATAGCATAGCGCAATATAAAGCGGTGTTTCCATCAGCATCCATTGCGGCTACTCGTACTCCCGGACCACAAAGGGATATCTGAACTTGCTTCCCGGAATGCTGAAATTTGAGTCACCTGCCCAGAACGGCCGAAATGTCACGCTTTGAGCATGGCGCCAACAAGGTTTTTGGTTGAGTGCTTACGTTCATCATCTATCCTATCATATCCGATTAATTCTCTCACCTTGTGATGATTCCGTTCCTCGGCCCGGGCGTTATCGTTCTTCTTGTATGGCCGGGAGCGTGTAAGTTTACACTAGCCATGCATTGGGTGCTTGATGTAGTTTTCGGAGAAGATACTTGTCGAAAACGAGTGTACAATGCAGCAGAAAACTATTCACGAATGATGAAAGTGGTACTGAGCTTACTGCGCAATCATAAGAAGAAGTCCGGGGGAACAAAATCGTTGGCAAGAATGAAAAAACAAACCGCATGGAATACACGAGTACTGGAGGAAATCCTATAGCGCATGATTAGAGACTAAAAATTCAAAAAGTCATTCTCAGATTAGGAATGACTTTTTTCTGTTGATTGGTTTTGTCTGTTATCTCGCGCATCAAACACCAAGCGGTAAAAACTAGCCACGTCCGTTTCTACATCCGATGATGCCCCCGACTTAGTGTCTGTGCGAGAAATAAAAAGGACAAGGGAATTCCTGCCCTTATAATATACTCCACCGCAGGTTTGTTACGGCAAGTCTGCATAAGGAAAGTTATTACACGACCGCATCGCCTTGCTACGAGGGTAATTCGTAATTATTTTTCATTCATTGTCAAGCATTTTACAAATCTTGAATATTTGCCAGCACCTATTTGGTGGGCATAGCCAAAAACAAAATCCGATTATCATCGCTCCAGATACGCAACAGCATCGGCGCAGAGGGGGGAGTCGATGGGGTGGCCGGGGCCGTATTTATCGGCGGTGCGGGAGATGATGCGGTAGATGAAGGAGGTATGCTCAGCGGGCACAAGGCGGAGGGAGGAAACGCGGGCGAGTTCTTCCTTCACAAAGATATTGCCCTTGGTCTGCATGGACTGGGGGTTGTGCACCTTGTAAGGTTCGAGGCAGACGGCCTTGAGCATTTCGCGGCCGGATTCCTTGCGGCTGCGGATGACGAGGTAATCCTCTGCTCTGCCGACAAAGGCAGCCAGAAGGGAAACACCCTCTGCCACGTTAAAGCCGTTGGCATAGCGTTTGCCAGCCTTGGTGAGTTTGGTCTCTATCACCTCCCTGGGATTAAGCACATTCACGCAGCCGTTTGAGTAGCAAAGCAGCAGACGCGAGGTCTTTTTCTTGTGCGCTGTACTCACGGGAACATTGAAAAGCACATCAGCATCGGTGGAGGGAGCCTTCTGCTGGGAGACTGTACCATCTGCATACAGGCTGATGTGGCGCCACACGGCGGCATCCTCATCGCGGGCGGGCGGCGGCTCCACGAGCAGCTGACTGCCCGTGGCAACGGGCTGGGTAGGCTCGGCGGTATCCGGCAGATCCACCACGGGCGCAGGGGCGGGTATGCTATCCTCTGCAGGCAGATTTACCCCACAGCGCTCGCAGATATAATCAGTGATTTCCGGGCCGCGCAATCTGCGCACGGAATTGGAACAGCGGATAAACAGCGCTTTCTCCTTGTACCACACGGGGCGCTTTGCCGGGCTCACATGCAGGAAGCAGACAATGCGCCCGGCGCTGTTCTGGCGCAGCTCCACCCTTACTCGCGAGCTGGCAAGAGAGCCCAGGCTCTCGGCAATGGTGTGGGTGAATTTCAGCGTGATTTTATCTTCCGTCAGGTCATACTGAAAATCATCCTCATTGCTGGTGTTGATGTATGGAAGATCATCGTTGATACCGCGGATGGTGCCATCGTCATAATACCCGATACAGAGCAGACCGCCATCGGAATTCATGAAGCCTGCCACCTGGCGCATGATTTCGTAGCCCAGCTGGCTGTCGATATCCTGCTCGCCATTGCGGGTGTAGACAAATGAGCTCTTGTATTCCAGCTTCGGGCCTTCCTGCCCCAGGATTTCCTCGTCCTCCAGGAGGGCTATGCGGCGTAACTCGGCTGAATCCACTGAACCGCTGGGGTCAACCAGCACCAGCCAGCCCTTGGAGGTAAATCCCTTCACCCGCAGGCTGAGCAAATCGCCCACGCTTTCCTCTATCTCCCCCTGCGGGTAATAACGGTGCAGCAAACCCTCCACCGCATCTTTCACGATGAAGTAAACGCGGCCATCGCGGGTCTGCGCTTCGTTGCAGATTTCGAAATCATAGATTTCTCCCTCCCGGAGCTGAGTGGGGCGGCGCTCCAGCGGATTTTCAAAGAGAAGATGATTGCCTTCTACCTCGCGAACGCGCAGGGAAAGATTCTCCCCCTTGCGGTAAGTACCCGGCGTCACATTCAGGAAATGCCGGAAGCCGCATTCATCTGCCACCTGGTAGGCGGGTAAGGGCTCATCCTTATAGTCACGCTCGCCCGGCAATGAGGCTACGGTGAAATCATAGCGCTGCCCGGCCTGGTATTTGGCGCGCAGAATGGAGCCGACATCCTGCGAAAGAATCGGGAACGTGGTCTGGTAGCCATAGCGGTCCACATTAAAGCGCTGCACCTTGCAGGGGATAACCGTGTTCCGCAGGTCTGATGGTTCCCAGGTCGCCTGAAACGGCAGCACCTTCACGCGGAAAAGCCACTCATCATCCTCATAGCCGGGCATGGTTTCCATGCCATTGTAGCTCAGGATAAAATACGATTCACCGTTATAACACACCATCCGGCTTACCTTGAAATCATAGACCTGCCCCTTTTCAAAAATCATATCGCGCTACTTTGGTTACTTGTTTTATTATCTTACATTTCCCCACCTTTGGCAAGCCGAAACCCTGGACAAAAAACTATTTCAGAAAAAGGCACCTCGTGCCTCTTGACAATCCGGGAAAATGTGGTATACAGGAGTCGCACACGGCATGAGCCGGTGCATCTGTCTATCAAATCCAAATCAAACTGTCTATCATCATTGTTATGAATACTACCTCTATTGCGGCAGGGGCCGCTGTGTTGTTGCTACCCGTGTGTTGTTGTGCTGTGCAGATGGAGCATGGTGCGTGAATGAGAAATGCTGCTGCGTCCGGCGAGAGCTGTGCTCCGTCATCGTGCTACGTACGTACAGCCAGAGCCCCGGGCCAGCGGATATTTTGCCATTTTACCCTCTAATATCCCCAACTATTGAACAGATATGAATGCCAACAATCACGCAGAAATGGTGCTCACCCTGGGCGGGCTGGTCCAGCTCCCCATACAGGTGTGGGATGCAAAATCACAAAGCTGGTTCAGGAGTAAATCGGACACCCCGCTCCGCGACCACTTGAAGGCGGAACCGGTATACCACCGCTCTGTGCTGGAGCGGGCTCCGAAGGGCGGCTGGCGACGCGTCCGCATAGAAGTGGAAGAAGGACAGCCGGTGTTCAGAAGCATCAGCGCCATCATTCAGATGCTGGAGCAGGACCCGGAGCTGATTCTAGGAGTGGAGGATGCAGAATCGGGCGAGGTGGTGCCGCTGCTGAGCTGCCAGGTAGTGCAGGAGAATGTTCTGGCCTATATTCCCCGGATTTCGGGCGAAGATACGCGGGAGTATGGCCCGGAGGAAAGTGCAGCCTACCGCAACTGGGTGTCGCACCAGCCACAGGTGCGGGACTTTCCCTGGCATGCAGAGCAATACTGGAATCTCTACCTGGGCGGAGACACGCAGATACTGCTGCCGGGGAAAGCAGACGCCGTACGGGCGGATTCGCTCGAATACCCGCAGTGTGCACCATGCAGAGATGATTTCCTGACGATGGAGCAGGAGCGCATCTATGCCTACAGCGAAATGACCGACGAAGGCCCGTGCATGCTGGAATACTGGCCGCGGCTGTACCGCCTGAGCACTGAGTGGCCTTGCATTGTCAACATCATTACCGGCATGCAGGACGAACCGCTGATGCTTGCGGTAAAAGGGCAGGAAACGCATCCTGATATCGGACTCAACAAAGTGAAGTAGCCCCATTTCAACACCATCTCTCCCCTATTCTATGAACCGAATGACCAACAAGCAAACACGACCTTTGCGCAGCATCAGCATCATTGTACCGTTCAATTCCCCCGACACGAAGAAAAATCGACAGAGCAACAAAAAGCTCTACTACCTGCTGCGCTGGTTGCGCTACAGTCTGCACCGGGGAAATGGCAACACATTCTACCGCATCGAGCCACAGGATGCTCCAGCCTGCATGCCGCATGGCGCCTACCGGCTGCACGCGCAGCTTCAAATGAAGATGGATGCCTTTCTGCACTCTGCACCATGGGAGGAATTTATTTCCCGCATGCGAGCAGAGTCCCTGGCAAGCGCCGTGTACCAGGTAGAGCACAAAACCAACGGAGAGAATGTTGTCCTCCCTCCCCTCCGTATAGGCAGTCTCCACCCGCGCCCGCTTACGCTGCCCATCCCGATGCGCGGCACAGAAATAGACCTCTGCCACACTCCACATTTTGCCCGACAGATGCTGACAGCCCCGCTCGATATGCCCGTTGAAGAATACCCGGTTGATTAAAATTACCAAGATGAAACAAAAGAAACTCAAATACACCCGCCCCATGACGAAACGCGAGCGCTTCGTCCTGCGCCGCCAACTCGAGGAACTGGCCGAAGGGGCGCGGCGGAGAGAAGCAACCATAGCAGCCTACCTTGATAGCATCCGCCAGCGGGCATGGAGCGTGCAGAGCGACGATGAAATCCGGACCTTATGTCGCGAGGTGTGGAGCAGACGACACTACTGCTCTGCAGCCATCAGCCTGACCAACCAGATTCTGAAAGAGCGCCGCGAAAGAAAAGAGTTGCCGCTATGTTAATGCAGAACGCAGAATTCCTAATAGGGTTGATAATCGTTCCAATCTGTGCTAACATACGGGCATGACAGCAGCCTCTGTATCTGGTCTTGTTCATTCGGTAGAATCCTGCGGCACGGTCGACGGGCCGGGCATCCGTTTCATCGTATTCCTGGCGGGCTGCAGCCTGCGCTGCCAGTATTGCCACAACCCGGATACTTCCTTCAAGCGCCAGGGCAAGGAGCGCACGGTGGAGGATGTGCTGGAGGAAATCGGTCGCTATGCCACCTTCCTCAAAAATGCCAAGGGCGGCGTGACTATCAGCGGTGGCGACCCGCTTTTCCAGCCGGATTTCACGCGCGCCCTGCTGCGCGGCTGCAAGGAAATGGGGCTGCACACCTGCCTGGACACCTCCGGCCACCTCGGTTGCAATGCCGATGACGCCATGCTGGAGGATGTAGACCTGGTGCTGCTGGATATCAAGGCCTGGGACCCAGAGCAGTACAGGAAGGTGACGGGGCAGAACCTGCAACCCACGCTCGATTTTGCCGAGAAACTGGCCGCCCGCGACATTCCCATGTGGCTGCGCTATGTGCTGGTGCCCGGGCTCACCGACCAGCTGGATGATATCACCGCTCTGGCTCGCTATGCTGCCGGGCTGGGCAATGTGCAGCGGGTGGATGTGCTGCCCTTCCACCAGATGGGTAAGTTCAAATGGGGCGAGTTAGGGCTCGAATACCCGCTCATGGAGCTGGAGCCGCCCGCCCAGGAACTCACCAATAAGGTACGCAGCATCTTCCGCACCCACGGCTTTGCCGACTGTACACACTGATGGGAATGATTAGTGATTAGTGATTAGTGATTAGTGAAAAAAAAATCCGCGGGCTATAGCCCGCATGTATCCCCATTAATCATTAGTCATTAATCACTCATCATTCTACAATGTGAGCTGGTAGTCCACGACATCCAGCAGGCGGCCGAACTTGCAGCCTACCTGGATGAAGTGAGAAACCTTGCGGAAGCCGTGGCGCTGGTGAAAAGCACAGCTTTTCTCGTTTTCCTGGGTAATGCAGGCGATGAGGGACCGGCAACCTGCGCGGCGACAGTCGTCCACCAGCTGCTCCAGCAGTTTGTGGCCTATGCCATGCCCGCAGCTTTCCGGGGCCAGATAGATGGAAATCTCCCAGGTGCCGGCATAGGCCGCGCGTTCTTTCCAGGCATGCGCATAGGCATAGCCGCGTACCTGCCCGGCTTCCTCCCACACCAGGAAAGGATAGGCGGCGGAAGTCCGCTCAATCCTGGCCCGCATATCCGCCACGCTCAGTGGCGTGGTTTCAAAGGAAATCGTGGTTTCCTGAACATAGTAATTGTATATCCCGGCCAGAGCCGCGGCATCATCGCTGCAAACAGGTCGTATCATCATTTCCTCCTTTCTCCTACGGAAAGCGAAAAGCCCGAGGCGTTTACCTCGGGCTTTTCTGAGCATCCCCACGCGGATTCGAACCGCGGTTCTATGACTGAGAATCATATGTCCTAACCCCTAGACGATGGGGACTTTCTTATGATGCTCGCAGCGTGACTGCGGGCACATTATATATACACACGCCATCCAAGTCAAGACAAAAATCGTATTTTTTGCAATTTTTTCAAAAAAATCATTCCAGAGTGGCAAATTGCAGGTGCATCCAATCATAATTCCGCTCCCTGCCCAGCGAAACAGCTCCGTGGCTCTCCCAGATCTGCCACCATTTTTCGCAATCCGGGTGAGAAAGCGTTGCACGGGGCGCTTTGAGGGCATAGGCATTGGCGCGCGGGGCAAAATCCAGCGCAATTCCCCAGGCATGCATGGAAATCGACTTACCGCTTGCCGTGGGCCGGTTGTTATAGCTGCCGCCATACACATCCAGCCCCAGGCGATGAATCTCCTGAAGTCCGTAGTGCGCCAGCACCTCCTCCAGAGCAGCCTTCACATGGCTGGCTATGCATTTGTGCACGCGGATGCTGCGCACGGGCTTTCCTTCATAATAGAGAGGATAGGCGGGAAGGATGCTCTGCAGATTCTCCTCGCAGCCGGGAGCGCCAAACAGGCTCTTGCCGCTGCGCACCTCTGCCTGCCCCGGCCAGACGGGCCGAGCCTGGATACCAAGGGCAGCTGATATGGCGCGCAGCGTCTGCGGGCCCATAATACCATCTGCCGTCACCCCCAGATGCTGCTGTATTTGGCGAATGGTCGTTTTCATCTGGCAGTATCAGCATGGTGTTCAATAGCCGACAGGCGGGTATCCATGGCCCGCAGAATCTCCACCGTCTGGGCGGCAGTGGTTGCCTGGTCCCGGGCAAGCTGGCGGAAATCACAATACACAAAGCACACCAGGGCAAAACCGCCAAAGGTGATAATCTCCCGCGTGTATTCGCGGGTCAAGGTCAGGTAGTCGCGGAATGGTTTGCACATGACTGTGGTATACACCCACTCCCCCGCCCTGCGCAAGGAATCACTAAAAGCAGGAACCGCCTTCCGTAGCGGAAAGCGGTTCCGGGTGTCAGATTTGTCTCGACTCTCAGATGCCTGCAGGAGCGGCGGCAGGAGCCGGTGCTGCAGCGGGAGCAGCAGGGGCAGCCGGAGCAACCGGGGCCGGCTGCGGATTAGTGGTGGGCGGGGCCTCGGGCGGCGTGTAGGTGTAGTACACCTGGCCATCCACACTGGCGTGGTACTGACCACCGGGCACAATGCTGATACCCAGCGTCTTGCCGGCGTAGTTGGCAGGCGGGTTCACCTTGTAGCGGCGAATCTCCGGCTGGCCTTCCTTATCGGGGTCACGCACGATGATGGTAATCGGGCCCTTGATGGGGGCTGCCTGTTCGCGGGGAGTCACAGCACTGGCGCCGCCAGTCAGCTCACCGCAGGGGAACTCCACACCTGCAGCATCACGGGCTTCCACCAGAATACGGCCGGGGGTAGTGTTGGTAATCTTCACGGAGTAGCTCATCACACCACCAGCAGCAGGCATGGGAGCCACTGCGGCCATGTTGGGCACCATGGTGGGGGGCGGAGCCACGGCCTCGCCGCTGGCATACACGTTGCCATCCACACTGGCGTGGTACTTACCACCGGCGATAATGCTGACGCCCACAGTCTTACCTGCATAGTAAGCCGGGGGATTCACCTTGAAGCGGCGAATCTCGGGGGCACCTTCCTTATCGGGGTCACGCACCACGATGGTGATGGGGCCCACGATGGGATCTGCCTGCTCCATCGGGGTGGTGCAGCTGCGGCCACCATCCATGAAACCACAGGGGTAAATCATACCGGCGGCGTCCTGAGCCTCCACGAAAATCTTACCAGGCGTGCTGTTGGTAATCTGCACAGAGTAATTCATGGGCACACCGGCACCGGGCATGGTGGGAGTCATGGACGCGCTCGGCTCCATACCGACAGATGCCTGACCAGGAATGGCCGTCTGGTGAATATAGGTGGACTGCGTATCAGCCACGGCCGGAATCATCGGCGTGGGTACTGCCGGCTGAGCAGGGGCATACATCCCGGCCACAGCGTTGGCCACTGTCGGATTCTGTACATAGGGATTAGCCTGCGGCTGCCCGGCGTACTGGGCTACCTGGTTGTCGAAGGCGGCATTCACATCATCGCCCCCCACGGCCACAGCGGCCTGACCGGGAAGCGCAAGGTACTGAGCAGGCTTGGCGGCCTGCGGCTTGGTCACAACGCGGGCACGGTTGTTCACAACCGTGTCGTCTGTAGAACTACAGGATGCCAGCACCAGGGCAGCACTGGCTACAAGACAGTATTTTTTCTTCATGCTGACACAGAAACTATCATAAATGACAGTAAAAATCAAGAACAATGTGAGCGCCCTGCACAAATTGCCGGGTAAAGCCCAAAATGAGCTTGCGAGCACAGGGAAACAGTGCTAAAATGCAGACAAATGGGTATGCTGGCTAACAGACTGCACCGGGGATGGAAGAATACGCGCCTTTTTCTGGCGCAGGGGATGATTGACCCGCTGCCCGCGCGGCATGCGCTGAAGGGGTACACCCTGGGCAAAGCCGGGCGGGATTTGAAAGCCGCCACAGACGTGGCACTGGTGGGTCTGCCGCAAGGCATGGCCTTTGCCGCCATGGCCGGGCTGGACAGCATCTACGGTATTATGGCCGCCACGGTGGGCACCTTCATTGCCCCGCTGTTCACACGCTGCAGCCTCACCGTCAGCGGCCCGAGCAACGCCACGGCCTTCATGCTTGCCAGTTTCTTCCTGGCATCCTCCCCCGGCATCCAGAGCCAGCCGCATATCTTTGTGCCGCTCATCGTATTCCTGGCTGGCCTGCTCTGCGTCATCGGCGCCTTCGTGAAAGCCACGGAGATGCTGCAGTTTGTGAGCCGCAGCGTGCTGGTGGGCTATGTGACCGGCGCCGCCACCCTCATCATCGCCTCACAGGCGCGGTATGTGATGGGCATCAATGATGTGGATGCAGGCAGCTCCTTCTTCACCATGAGCAGCGCCATCCTGAACAACCTGCACATGGTGCAGTGGCAGCCCATTGTGCTGGGCGTGCTCAGTTTTACCCTGTTCATCCCGCTGAAGAAATACCTGAAACGACTGCCCACCTTCGCGGTGATTCTGCTGGTCATGAGCGCGCTGAACTGGGTGCTCAGCCAGCCCTGGACCGGTGGTCACTTTGCCGGGGTACGCATGCTGCGCGACTTCACCATGAGCGACCTGTGCTGCCGCCCGCCGGCAGTGTGGGAACTGCCGGAATACATCAACGAGCTCATACCGGTCATTGTGGGTATTGCCTTTCTCTCCACCCTGGAGCAGACCGTGATGAGCAAGACCCTCTCCGCCAAGACCGGAGAGCCGCTCAACCTGAACCAGGATACCTTTGCCGTGGGCATGGCCAACATCGGCTCCGCCCTCACCACCTCGCTCCCCTGCTCTGCCTCGCTCACGCGCTCCATGCTCAACTATACCGCCGGGGCAGCCACGCGCTTTGCCGGTGTATACTGCGGCCTTATCTGCCTGGGTATCACCTTCATTCTGGCCAATTTCCCGCTCATTTCCAAAATTCCGCACAGCGTGCTGGCCGCGCTGGTGCTGGCCAATGCCATTTCGCTGTACGACAAAAAGCTGCTGCGCATCTGCTTCCGCTCTACCCCGGGGGATGCTCTGGTGCTCTGTGTCACCTTTGTGGCAGCGCTGCTGCTGCCGCTGCATATTGCCATTTTCGTGGGTGTGGTCATTTCCGTCTCCCTGTTCCTGCGCAAGGCCGCCAAGCCGGAGCTGGTGGAATACACCTTTGACGATGCCGGCACGCTGCGCGAGCTCACCCGCACGGAGAACCGCCTGCCGCAGATTTCCATCGTGCACGTGGAGGGCGATATCTTCTTCGGCGCTGCCGATTTGTTCCGCCGCCAGGTGGCCCGCATTGCAGAGGACCCCAGCCTGGCCGTGGTGGTGCTGCGCATGCGCAATGCCCGCAACCTGGATGCCACCTCCGTCTGTGCACTGGAGGAGCTCATCCGCTTCATCCGCGAGAAAGGGCGCCACATCATCATCTCCGGTGCCAGCCGAGAGGTATTCCGCATTCTCCGCAAGAGTGGCGTGCTGAACCTGCTGCAGGAAGGCTGCGCCAGGCATGAAAGCAATATCTTCCTGATTGAGCCCAAGAACCCGAACATGTCCACCCGCAAGGCGCTCATGCGTGCCCAGCAGGTACTCGGCACCAGACAGGCAGATATTTCCATCTACACCACGCAGTCCCAATGAGCATTCCTCACGCACAGGAAATGGCTCAGGCACTGGTGGACTGGTTCTCCACGCAGGGGCGCGATTATCCCTGGCGGCGCACCACTGACCCCTGGGCCATTCTGGTGAGCGAAATCATGCTGCAGCAGACCACCATCCCCACCGTGCTGGGGCGCTATGAGCGCTGGATGCAGCAATACCCCACCCCCGCCGCCCTGGCCGCGGCCACCGAGGAGGAAGCCCTGCGCTCCTGGGAGGGGCTGGGCTATTACCGCCGGGTACGCGCCCTGCAGGCTGCAGCAAAGAGCATTGTTGAACACCACGGCGGCAACTTCCCCAGCACCGAGGCTGGCATCCGCGCCCTGCCGGGTATTGGGGACTACACCGTGGGCGCCGTGCTCAGTTTCGCCTTCAACCAGCCCGCCCCGCTGGTGGATGCCAACGTGTCCCGCGTCTTTGCCCGCCTGTTCAACGACCCCACCCCGGTGGATTCCCCGGCAGGCAGAAAGCAACACTGGAAACTTGCCGCTGAAATGGTGCACCCCACTAATCCTCGCGCCTATAATTCCGCCATCATGGAGCTGGGGCAGACTATCTGTACCAGCGGCAGGCCGGATTGCCTGCTCTGCCCGCTGCGCCCGTGGTGCCAGGCAGAACAGCCGGAGAATCTGCCGGTCAAGCTGCCGAAGAAAGAAATCACCACCATGGAGCATCACGATATCTTCCTGCTCACAGAAGCCGGGCTGCTCCTGGAAAAGCAGGCCGGCAACAAGCGCCACGCCGGCATGTACCGCCTGCCCCGCCGCAGCGCGGAGTACTGCGCCACCCTTCCCCACCTGGCCGACCAGAAATACAGCATCACGCGCTACAAGGTCACCCACCACCTGTTCCGCGCGGCTGAAAACGAGCCCCTCCAGCCAGGGGAGGAATTCATCCCCCTCTCCCGGCTGGATGACACCCCCATGGCCTCACCGGACAGAAAGATTATCCGCCAGTTCCTGCCGTAGCAACAGATACGCCATTGTTGATTTCCACCAGCATTAATACTATTCATTATTCACGCAACCTCGCTGCCGAGGAAACGGCAAAACACTAAAATATGACACCCCTGTTAGCACATAACCCGGCAGGCTTAGTGGATGCGCTCTCCTTCACGGTAATCCTGGCGCTGCTTCTGATTCCCCTGGTCTATACCGGCATCTGCCTGTTGGGCTTTCTGCTCGGCAATATCGGCAGCGGTCGCAGTTTTCCGCGAGCGGCACTCTCCGCCATCGCGTGCAGCGTGCTGGTATTCTGTCTGTTTGCCCCGGCTGGAATATGGCTTCAGCTCACCTACGGTGTTTCAGACTCCATGAACGAGCCGGAATGGCTAAGCTGGTGCAAGATACTTCTGTTCTTCCTGGCTGTACTTACGCCTGCGGCAATAGGGAGGTGCATCGCAAAGCTCAGCTGGTTGCGAATCTCGCTCATCACGATTGTCGTTACAATCACCATGGCTGCCACTCTGGCTCTACTGTTTGCCATGGGGGTATTCATGGCCATTATGTCGCAGATGTAGCGCCTTGCCTGCGGGCATGGTTGTATGACCGGGAAGAAGATTGATTCCCACGATTGTCTGTGCTAAATTCCGGGCATGGATAAAGAACAGATGATTAAAGTGATGTCCTATCTCATCGGCTACCGCGTAGGCAGCCAGGTAATGCCGCAGATGCTGCCCGGCCTTCAGGGCGACGATGTGCTGGCAGAGATGTTGGGCAAGGGTTTCCAGGACGGCCTTTCCGGCAACATGGATATGAGCCTCATCGACGAGAAGGTGAATGAATACCAGCAGACCTTCCTCACCATGCTCCAGAAGCGCGGTGACGAGAAGGCCCAGAAGAATCTCGAACTCGGCCAGAAGTACATGGAAGAGAACGGCAAGCGCGAAGGTGTGACCACCACTGCTTCCGGCCTTCAGTACGAGGTAATCACCCCCGGCACCGGCGAAAGCTACGATGCAGCCAAGCACGGCGAAGCCCCCACCGCCGAGGTGATGTACAAGGGCACGCTGGTGGACGGCACGGTGTTCGACCAGAGCCAGGCTCCCGTGAAGTTCAACATCCGCCAGGTGATTCCCGGTTTCACGGAGGCCCTCAAGCTCATGCCCGTGGGTGCCAAGTGGCGCGTCACCATCCCCGCCGACCTCGCCTACGGAGCCAACGGCCCCGGCAGCATCGGCCCGAACAGCACGCTCATTTTCGAAATGGAGCTGCTCGGTCTCACCAAGTAACCCCCATCAGGCGCCATGGCAGACTATTCATCCCGCCGCACCACCATTACCCGCGTCTCGCTCTTTGCGTTGCTGGGTATTGTGTTCCTGGTTTATGCGTTTCTTTCCCTGGAAGGAACGGAAAAGACGGTTTTCGTGGGTTGCGGTCTCTTCGACCTGGTTTACGCCGCCATCATCTCCACCCCGCTCTGGCGCAAGAAGAATTAATGCCAAGCCTGTATGCTACTTTCCAGCCGGGTTGAGCCTTTGCTCACCCCGGCTTTTCTTTTCCTTAACACATTGTCAATTTAATTGCGCTTGCCTATCGGCCTATACTCCTGTATAGTAAGGCCCATGACACGCGTATTACCCGTACTTTGTGCCGCTATACCTGCCCTCATCGTCCCTGCTGAGGCTCAGCAGGTGGGGCAGGATATCTCTGCATCTGAATTTGTGGAAGCCCAGATTGCCATCATCCAGGGCATGACCGGACTCCTCACTATCAAGGGCATCGAGAAGGAGGCTCCGACAGTGGCCGCCGGCATCAACCAGCTCGCCGGCATGATTCAGCAGCTGGCTCCGCTGAAGCCCGCCGCCTCCGCCCAGGATGCCGCCATTATCGAAACCGAGCTGGCAGATAAGGCCCGCACATCTGCAGCCGACCTTCAACGAGCCCTTGAAAAGACAGTGGGAAACAACTTCTACAACAGCCAGGAACTCGCCGAGGCGATTCAGAATTTTGCTGCCGCCTTCCGCATGCTGAAATAATCCTCACCCGCAGATAATAATATGTTTAAACGCACCTTTATATTCGCCGCCGCTCTTTTTGCCACACTGGCATGCAGCCAACTGCCCGTAATGGCTCAGGATGAAGCCGAAACGGCCACCGAAGCCCCGGTAAAGAAGAATAAGAAGAAGGCAAAGAAAGAGCCCAGCCCCATCATCCCCGCCCTGAAGAAGGTCAAGAAGGTGAAGGGCCGTGTTAATGATAAGGCCGACTATTTCATCTTCCTGTATTCCGCCAGCTGGTGCGGCCCCTGCTGCAAGGAGATGCCGAATATTGTCGAAACCTACAAGGATATCAAGAAATCCGGCAAGGTGGATATCGTTCTCTTCTGCCAGGACCGCACCCCGGACGCAGCGAAGAGCTTTGTCAACAATTTCAGAATTAAGTTCCTCACCGTCATGGGCAACGATGATAAGTGCGCCAAGGTTCCCGGCCATGCCCCCTCCGGCGGCATTCCCCACTGCAACATTGTGGACCGCAATGGCCGCACCATCATCGCCGGCCACCCCGGCAACGTACTGGAGCACTGGAGGTCATATACCATCGATAAAGACGATGCTGAGGGAGAAGAATAAACACCACCGCAAATCAATTCAGTATGAAACACTTATCTATCCTGCTAGCCCTGCTTGCCATCCCTGCTCTTCAGGCCTCTCCCATGCCTGAAAATGCACAGGTTCTTGCCTACAACTGTTTTGAGGCCACCTACCTGGGGCTCATGGAGCTACCCTGCCGCGGCATGACAGCCGATTGCCCCGACAAGTGCGACCACGCCACCAAGGTTGCCCGCTTCCGTGTGACTAAAAATGTGGACTACTCCCAGAATTCCGAATACGGTGATGAGAAGGTAGCTCCAGGTTCCATCGTCATGGTGGATGTGAAGAAGCCCACCCCCGGCCAGGATGACGCAGCTATTTTCGAGCAGATCGACAAGCTGGAACTCGGCAACAAGGTCATCATGACCCAGGAGCACTGCTACGGCGAAATCGGCAATCTGGTGACTCCCTTCCGCCCGGTCACCAAGCTGGAAATCATTCCCGGTGCCAAGGAAGAAATTCCTGCTACGGAAGCCCCGGCCGGTGATTACTCCGCCTGCCCCATTCAGCCCCGCATGATGCGCTGAGCTGAAAAACACAGTCCTTTCATGGCATCCCTGCTCCGGCAGGGATGTTTTTGCCTACCGGGATAATGAACCGCTACCTTCTCCCCCTGCTTCTATTACCAGCCTGCATGCACCAGCGCATGGATATGCGTATTAACGCACGGAATATGGAGCAAACCAATGATTTGACTTGCCTTTTCCAGCTAGTGACAGAAGGCCTGCTGGAGGGCGACCTCTCCGGCGTTCTTGAAACACAGCATGAGGAAATCCCCTTTACCCTGAGTTTCACCAGCAAAGGGAACGGCACCCTGAGCCTGCCCGGCATAGAAATCCATTGCTACGATGCGCACAACAACGGCAGCCACTACCCGCCTCCCCATTGGGCAGAAATACGCCAGGTGGACATGAATGCCGATACCCACCCCGACCTGGTGGTGGACTACACCATACTGCACACCGGAGAAAAGGAAGGAGACTCCACCCACACCACCCGGCGCCATGAAGAGTTTCTCTATTGCCCGGAGGAATCCATTTTCAAGCCCAGATAAACGGCGTCACTCCTGCACCAGCTCCAGCTGGGGCAGATGCTGCACGATTTCAGCCGCAATCTGGTCCACCCGGGCGCGGTGCCTCACATCAAATTGAAGCAGACAATGCCTCTGCCTGTGCGCGTCCGTAAGATGCAGCTCCAGCAGCTCAGAAATTGTTGTTCCATCTTCGCTGGAGGTGGTCTCGCAGGTGGTTCTGCTCAGCACCAGACGGCTCTGGCGCCCCAACTGCACCCGCCTGCCCCGATGTAAGCCCCATAACTCCCAGCGAATCTCCACCATATCACCCTCCAGCAGCAGGCACTTCCGCCCCCACAGCACAAATAGCGTAACACCCGTGCAGCAGAAGGCAGGCACCACCGCCATAGTCACGACAAGCCATTTCCACACCGCTTCCTCACATTCACCCACCAGTCCACCAACCAGAAAAGACATCATCACCACACTCATCAACACCAGCAGCACCTTTGAGAAAGCCCCTCTCGGCTGCCGGAGATCTATTTCTGTCTGTTTATTATTACTCATAATGCTTGCGCAAGGAACGGATAAAAACAATTTCCAACTGTTCGTCCACTTTGTAGACAATGCGGTCCTTCGAATTGATACGCCGTGACCAGTACCCGGACAAATTACCGACCAACTGCTCAGGCCGTCCCTTTCCTACATACGGAGATTCCAGAATCTCCAGTAATAAGGATGTGACACGCTCTGCCATCTTGCGGTCTGCCTTTTTCCAAAAGGCAAGGTCAGCCAAAGCGGATTTTGAAAACTCAAGCCTCATCTTCCGGCTCAGCCATGTAGTTGAGTAAATCCTCTGCGGTCATCAAGACCGTCTCCCCTGCCTCATATTCCTGCAGAGACTTATTTAGATGGCGCACATTGGCAGGCGTATCCAGCTGGTGAATCGTCTCCTTCCAGGAATTATACTCTTCCTCCGGCAACATGACCACCGCACGCTCACGAGAACGTATTGTTACATGCTCGTAATCATCCACACACGTGCGGATAGTCTTAGCAAGATTCTGCCTTGCTGCGGTAAATGACAGGGTAACCATAGCCGATATGTACCATCTTCCTGTACATATTGCAAGATTTTTATTCAGAATTGACTACCCGGAGTTCCATGCTAGAATAATACAACCATGTTCCAGAAGCTCCTCCTCACCCTCACTACCCTCTGCTGCCTGAGCAGCTGCATCACATTCAATACAGGCGCCAAGCTCGACAGCATCGGCAAGGCGGTGCCAATCAATACTTATCGAGAAGAAGAGTCTCTTTTTGAGGTAAACGGGGTAGTCTACCAGGAAATCATGGTGGAATACAGACAGCAGAACCCGAAACTGATGGGCGTTATCATTTCGCCTCACTATATCAACACCAGCAATCCGACCACGCCTGCACCGGATGACACCGGCGCCCCAACCCCGGAGCTATACCTTGTGAGGCTCGACAACAAGCTGACAAACGACATGCCTGTATTCATCAAGGCCATCGATTTTGACTACACGAAGGCGAAGCGTGTCAATAAGGATGAGCTGGCCGTCAGCCACATGGACAGGAGCCATTTCACGAATAAAGTAGATTTCCTCACCCTCACACCGAGCCAGTACGACACCCTTACGCTGGAAGGCCTGCCCACCATCCGCACCACGGGCAACAAACTCCGCCTGCCCCTGGCCGTGGCTCTGAGCTATGGCGTGGATTTACCCCTCACCGCCGTGGGATACACCGTGGGTACGGTGTTACATCTCATCATGATACCCATCGAACTACTCCGATAGTCAATCGTCATTCGTCAACAGTCAATCCCGATTGTCGCACTTGCCGCTTGACCGCGGGCGGGGATTCTGGTAGTTTGTAACGAATGCTCAAAAAACTGCTCAGTTGCCTGCTTCTGACCATGGCCCTGCTTATCGTGGCGGGGTGCAACCAGGAGGACCCGGACAGCAAGGTCATCCGCATGGGCGGGTTCCCGAATGTGACCCATGTGCAGGCACTCGTGGCGCGCAATATGAGCCGCCACGGCGAGGGCTGGTTTGAGCGTTATCTGCCCGGCTACTCCATCGAATGGTACACTTACAACGCCGGGCCCACGGCCATGGAGGCCTTGTTCGGCCGCACGGCTGACCTCACCTATGTGGGTCCCAGCCCGGCGCTGAATGCCTATGCCGTATCCGCCGGGCGCGAAGTACGCATCCTGGCCGGTGCCGTGAATGGCGGCGCCGCGCTCATGGTAGCACCCGACAGCAATATCCAAACACCAGCTGATTTCAAGGGGCGCAGCATCGCCACGCCCCAGCTGGGTAACACACAGGATGTCTCCTGCCGCGCCTGGCTCACCCGCAACGGCCTTACTTGCACGCTGGAGGGCGCTGGCGACTGCCGCGTAGCCCCCACCCCGAACTCCATGCAGCTGCAGCTCATGAAGCAGGGCGATATTGATGCCTGCTGGACGGTGGAACCCTGGGTCTCCCGCATGGAAAGCATGGCCGGAGCCCGCATTCTGGAGCAGGAGCCCGATGTGGTCACCACCGTGCTGGTTGGCCGCGTGGGCTGGCTGAAGCACCACCCGCAGGAGGCCGCCACCCTCATCCGCGCCCACCGCGAGCTCACCCAGTGGATTATTGACCACCCCGAGGAAGCCCAGGCGCGCGTGGTCGAGGAGCTCACCGAGCTCACCCAGGCCCCCATGGAGCCCGAGCTGGTGCGCAGCGCGTGGAATCGCCTCAAACTCACCACCGATATCGACCTGCCGGGGCTGAAGCAATTTGTGGAAGATGCGCAGGCCGCAGACCTGCTGGACCGCGTGCCACCGCTGGATGGAATGATTTACAAGCAAGACTGATGACACAGGAAAAATTACACGAGGAAATACACCACTTCCCCACAGCCAAGCTCAGCATCGAGCATGTGTGCAAGGATTTCGTGACCAAGCGCGGCACCGTGCGCGCGCTGGACGATGTTTCACTCACCATCAACGAGGGCGAGTTCGTCTGTTTCGTGGGCCCCAGCGGTTGCGGCAAGTCCACCCTGCTCAACATCATTGCCGGCCTGGACAAGCCGGACAGCGGCATGGCGCTCATCGACGGCACCCCCATCACCGGCCCGGGACGCGACCGCATGGTCATGTTCCAGGAGCACGCGCTTTTCCCCTGGCTGGATGTCATCGGCAACGTGATGTTCGGGCTGAAGCAGAAACCGAACCTCACCAACAAGGAGCGTCTGGAGGTGGCCAAATACTACCTTTACCTGGTGAAGATGGATCGCTTCGCCCACGCCAACATTCATGAGTTGAGCGGCGGCATGCGCCAGCGCGTGGCCCTGGCCCGTTCCCTGGCGCCGAACCCCAAGATTCTGCTCATGGATGAACCCTTCTCCGCGCTGGATGCCATGACCCGCGAGCAGCTGTATGGCGATATTCAGGAGGTGTGGGCAAAACGCCGCAAGACCATCGTCTTTGTGACCCACAACGTGCGCGAGGCCGTGTGCCTGGGCAGCCGGGTCATCCTGTTCTCGCCGCATCCCGGGCGCGTGCGCGAGGAATTCCCCGTATACCTCGCCCGCCCGCGCAATATCAACAACCACGACCTGGCCGACATTTCGCAGAGCATCACCTCTGCGCTCAAGGGCTACACCGCCAACGAATCTGATTAAACAGCCATGAAACGCGTTATCATCACCGTCCTCTTCTTCCTGCTGCTCATTCTGGTGTGGGCAGCGCTCACGGGCGACCTGGCCGCATTCGGGCTGGATATCAGCCTGTGGTCGCCCTACGTACTGCCCCCGCCCAGCACCGTGGGCCATTACCTGTGGGATAACACCGTGAACGGTAAAATCCCGCTGTCCATGCTCATCACCCTGCGCCGCCTGGTCATCGGCTATATCATCGGCCTTATTCTGGGTGTGCCGCTGGGCATGCTGGCCGCGCGTTTCCGCGGCGTGAATGATACTCTGGGCATGCTGGCCCTGGGGCTGCAGGCTCTGCCCAGCGTGTGCTGGGTGCCGCTGGCCTGCATCTGGTTCGGGCAGACGGAATCCGCCCTGCTCTTCGTGGTCATCATGGGCACGCTGTGGAGTGTGCTGCTCTCCACCCAGAACGGCATGAAGAACGTGCCGCCCATCTATGCCCGCGCCGCCCGCACCATGGGTTCCAGCCCGCTGCATACCTTGGTATTTGTGACACTGCCCGCCTCCGCTCCCTTTGTGGTGAGCGGCATGAAGCAGGGCTGGGCCTTTGCATGGCGCTCCCTCATGGCGGCGGAAATCTATGTTTCTGTGGTATCGGGCTTCGGTATCGGCCAGTATCTGCACTATGGCCGCGAGCTGCAGCGCATGTACCAGGTAATCGGCATCATGTTCATCATCATTGCCGTGGGACTGCTGGCGGATAAAATTCTGTTCTCTCCCGTGGAAGCCTGGCTGCACCGCCGCTGGGGAACGAATAAAGATTGACAATTGACTAATGACTATTGAGGCAATGATTCCGGAGTGGATTGAGGAGCTGAAACTTCTACTAGGTGATTGTGTGCGGACGGATGAGGAAACGCTCCGCGCGCATGCCGGGGATAAATGGCATGCCGAGGCGCTGCCCCAGGCAGTGGTGCTGGCCACAGCAACCGAGCAGGTTTCGCAGGCGCTGCGCTTTGCACATGAGCGCGGTATTCCCGTGACCCCGCGCGGCGCGGGTGTGGGTTATGTGGGCGGCTGCGTTCCCGTGCAGGGCGGCATAGTCATCTCCGTGGCCAACATGACCCGCATTCTGGAGGTGAACCCCGGGGATGGCGTGGCCGTGGCTGAGGCCGGCGTGCTCACTGCCGATTTACAGGCCGCCTGCGCCGAAGTGGGCTGGTTCTACCCGCCTGACCCCGCTTCCCGCAAGGAATCCAGCATCGGCGGCAATATCGCCACCAATGCCGGCGGCCCGCGTTGCCTGAAATACGGCGTGACCCGCGCGTATGTGCTGGGGCTCACCGTGGTGCTGGCAGATGGACGCATTCTGCGCTGCGGTGGTCGCACACACAAGAATAAGCAAGGCTTTGACCTGGTGGGCCTCTTCTGCGGCAGTGAAGGCATGCTCGGCATTGTGACCGAAGCCACGCTGCGCATTATTCCCGCGCCCCCGGCCCGCGCCGCACTGCACGCCAGTTTCCCGCAGTTTGCCCTGGCCGCAGCCGCTGTGCAGAACACCCTGCAGGGCGGCCACCTGCCCTGCGCCATCGAAATCACGGATGCCTTCACCCTGGCCGCCGCCCGCAATCACCTGGGCCCCAGCGCCCTGCCCGCCAGTGCCAAGGGGCACATCATCATCGAGATTGACGGCCAGGCAGATGCCGTGGCCACCGAGCTGGAGGCCATTGCCGGCATTCTGCGCGACACCGGAGCCACGGAAGTGGTCTATGCCCGTACCGAGGCCGAGGTGGAGGCCATCTGGCAACTGCGCCGCGAGTTCTCATACAGCCTGAAAGCCACCGGTCTCACCAAGCTGAACGAGGATATTGTGATTCCCCGTTCCCAGCTGGTGGAGCTGGTGAGCTTCTGTGAGAGCATGCAGCAGGAAACCGGCATCCCCGTGGCCTGCTTCGGCCACAGCGGCGATGGCAACATCCACACCAACATCATGGTGCTCAAGGATGACGAGGGGCGCGACATCCGCGAACCGGCTGATGCCCTGGTGAACCGGCTCTTCGACTGGGTGATGACCCACGGCGGCAGCATCACCGGAGAGCACGGCATCGGCCTGGCCAAGGCCCCTTGGTTCCCCAGAGCCATCGGGGAGGTAGCCATGGACACCCACCGCGCCCTCAAAGCAGCCCTGGACCCCACCGGTATTCTCAACCCCGGCAAAATGGGACTGTAAAAAAGCAGCGCCAGGAGCATGGGACGCAACCGTTTTTCGCAGTAATTGCTTGACTCACCAAAAACCAGAGTGTACTATAGCATCGAACAGTGGGACGTTTGTCCTTATTTAACCCAGAACAATTTTATGCCGAATCAACCGAATCTACTGGCGCTCGTGCGCCAGCATCTCATCAGCCACGGCGAATCCTACCAGTGGGTAACCATGGGTGCCCAGAGCGAGAAAATCGGTCTGGCCTACCTGCCGGTGAACGATACTGAGATTCCCTGCTCCTTCATGTTCACGGAACTGAAGGACCCCAGCAGCCTGGTATTTGATGTCAATTTTGCCTACCGCATTTCCCCGGCAGACCGCGCCGAGGTGAGCATGCTTCTCCTCACCCTGAATGCCAACCTGCCGGAGGGCCAGCTCCTCATCGACATGGAAAGCGGCCTCGTCTATTTCCGTCTCAAATACGTCATGCCCCATGCCGAGGTGAGCGAGGAGACTCTCCGCGCCCAGATTAAGCACATGGAGGATGTGGGCATCAGCATGGCACACACCTATCCCCGCATCATCATGCAGGAATTCCCCCTGTACTAATACCCTAACCCCCAGACCCGATATATATGTCCATCACGAGACCCTTGGAAGGCAAGGTCGGTATCGTTACCGGCGTAGCAAATCATCGCAGCATCGCATTCGGCATCGCCAAGGCCTGGCATGAAGCCGGCGCCAAGCTCATCTTCAACTACCAGGGCGAGCGCCTCAAGGACGGCGTTATCAAGCTGGTGAAGGAGCACTTCGGCGAAGACACCCCCGTATGCTCCCTGGATGTGTCCGATGACCAGTCCATTGCCGATTTCTTCACCTTTGTGGGTGAGCACACCGACCACGTGGACATGCTGCTGCATGCCGTGGCTTTCGCTCCCAAGGCCCCCGGCACTCTGGAAGGCCACTTCTCCGACATTCCCCGCGATGCCTGGAACCTCTCCCTGCAGATTTCCGCCTACTCCCTCATCGCCCTTTCCCGCGCTGTGGCTCCCTTCATGGTGAACGGTGGTTCCATCACCGCCCTCACCTACTACGCAAGCCAGAAGGTAGTGCCGAACTACAACCTCATGGCTGTATCCAAGGCCGCGCTCGAAACCTGCTGCCGCTACCTCGCCTATGACCTGGGCCGCCGCGAAGCCCCCATCCGCGTGAACTGCATCTCCGCAGGCCCCGTGCAGACCCTCGCCGCCCGTGGCGTATCCGGCTTCACCGGCATGTTCAAGGTATACGAGGAGAAGGCCCCGCTGCAGCGCTCCTGCACGCTGGAGGAACTTGGCGCCACCGCCACCTACCTCGCCAGCGATGGCGCAGCCTCCATGACCGGCCAGATTCTCTACGTTGACGGCGGTTACGAAATCGTCGGCATGTAAGAAACGACCATCCAGCTCTAATCGAAAGCCCGGGGATTTTCCCCGGGCTTTTTTCAAGCGCCAAAAACGCGACGGAATAGGTCCTCAGTCCCATCAACACCCTGTTTCTTACTTTCCTGTTGATTACCGAACCCGTAGAAATGATTTTTAAAGTTTTCCAACACTTTCTCAAGCGAGCTCTCAACAACAAGAGGTAATTCCCGTCTTAATTTATCCACATCACCTTCACTCGTTTTCGTCAACGAACCGGCAATAGCTTTAGCCGCAGCGGTGACGAAAGGACCAAATACAAGCGGCCCTATAAGACTGCCTGCTGACTCAGACTTAGTGCTGCTCCTATAATAATCATCAAAACAAGTGTTCGCAGCCCCACGAACCGGCCAACACATCTTGCTCACGACGTCCTGCGAAATACTGAGAGCCGAAAACATGGATGTATTTCCATTGCAAAAGCACTTTTGAAGAAATTCCTTAAGTGTTCCGGAAAGCGCTTGGGCCCGGGCATTGCAACACTCTTGTACCAGGAGGATATACTTATCGACAAGCAGCCTGATTTGCCCCTCATTCATATCTGCCCTCACGAGCAACGGGGGAATTCGTTTGAAATCCGCGCGCAATTCCTCCACAGCCTGCTCCACCAATCCGCAATACTGCGATATAGAAGCTGCGGGGGACTCACTAGCAGCCTCAGGTGCAGCGCTCTGAGTAGTGACTTCTGGAGCATGGCGCATGGCTTCCAGTTCAAAAATCCACGGCACCTGCTCTTCTGCCCCCGGGATACGCCTCAACTCATCCAGGCAAGATATCATGGACGCATTAGCCTCCGTGGTAAAATGCGAGGGCTCAACCAACTTCTCAAGCTGCTGAGAGCCATACCGGCAGTATTTCAATGCCTTCTCCGGTTGCTCGGCATCCTGGTATACAGTTGCCAGGCGAGCATACATCAGAGCCCGGTCATCCCCCTGCTCCGCAGGTATAGCCTCCATTGCAGAAGCAAAAAACTCCTCTGCACTATTCATCAACTGGGGCACCTCACGAAGCTCATCCGCGCACACCTGCAGGAACCTGGGAGCGGCCTTGTATTCCAGCAGAAAGTGAGCATCAGCCAGCAGAGATGAACATATTTTATATGAAGAGAGTATACTTTTCTCTATACCCTCGCTTATCCGCTTGATAAACGGTGCAGCATTTATCCTCCTGGCCTTATCAACAGCAGGAGCACCAGGCGAGATAAACTGCGCTATTTCAGCAAGAAACGGCTTGTAGGCATATTCTCGCACCTGCTGGGGAGTGGCTCCGTTTTTTTCCAGCCGCTTCTTCTCGGCATCTATGCGGCCGAGAAGATTCACCAACGCATCCTTATCCGGATCCTCCAGATGAAGCAAGGTCTTGATATGCTGCCATTCCGATGCCACCTCATTCAATACAGAAAGCTGTAATTCCTCAATATCGCATCTGAAAAGCTCCAACAAAGCAGGCTTCTGCATCGCCCCACTACCCCAATGCCAGCACTCCAGCACATACATGCCCCCCTCCACACGTGCAGTCAGAATCATCGTAGGCGCCACCTTGAATACCTCAAAGACCGTATGCACCTCTGCGGCACCGAAAACAGCACCGGCTTTGCAGGTATCATATATTTTGACCGCACAGGATGAATTCTGGCTATAGTGCAAGCTCATGAACTTATTAAGCTCATTAAATGCCTTCCGAATCTGCTGATCCAGGCCCTTGCTCAATTCGCCATTGACCACAACGATGAGCTGCAAGGGAATAGGTTGAACAGCCTCGAGATATTCATTGAACTCATTGATAATCATTCTGGGAGACGATGAAGGCAATGGCCACCGCTGAGCAAGATCCTGCAAATCCGCATTCTGCTGCTGAAACTTGAGCTGTTCCAGCAAATTACAACGGGTCATCTCGCGCATTTCCTTCTGCAGCTTCTCAGCATGCTTCCACTGCTTCTGCTGCAACGCCTCTTGAAATTGCTGGTTCTTCTCTTGCTGTTCCTTATTAGCCTTCCTTGCCTGACTGGAGTGGTAGCAGTTAATTCCACACTGGGCAAGCTTTACGCCAGCCATTATTGTTCCTATCTCAACCATAAATCTGTCTTCCTGCTTCTATCCTGCTCACACTCAACGTCGGTAAGAGACAAAGAGCGAGTGAATATGTAAAACTACCATGTTCGAAGCAAAGTCTAGCATATGGGGTAATTCCCCGCAAGGCTAAAAATACCTATTATTTCCCCCAAAAAAGAAATAAGCCCGAGGCGTCAACCTCGGGCTTTCTTTAGAGCATCCCCACGCGGATTCGAACCGCGGTTCTATGACTGAGAATCATATGTCCTAACCCCTAGACGATGGGGACATGTAGTACGCGAATCGGGACTCGAACCCGAGACCAATAGATTAAAAGTCTACTGCTCTACCAACTGAGCTATTCGCGCACTGGTGCCGTCCGAAACGGCGAGCGCATGATACAGGTTACCAGCCCCAAAGTCAAGCATAAAACAGACATTCCCGCAAAAATGCACGATGTTTATACCAAGGGAGCATTAAAACGGACGTCAATTCACTCCTGCCATTAATCCTTAGTCCCTAATTCTTAATCATTCAATCCTCGTCCCACCCGGCACGGGGATGAGCCTGGCGATACACCGCCTGCATGCGGCTCTTGGTCACATGGGTATAGATCTGGGTGGTGGCAAGCGAGCTGTGCCCCAGCATTTCCTGCACAGAGCGCAAATCGGCCCCGGCATCAAGCAGGTGCGTGGCAAAGGTATGGCGCAGCTTATGCGGAGAAATATGGAAAGGAATCTCCGAGCAGCGCAGATACTTATCCAGCATGAGCTGCACGCTGCGGCAGCTCATACGGCGGCGCAGGCGGCTGATGAAAAGCGGTTCCCTGCCATAGACGCCGGCCATATCGCGGTACCTCTCCACAGACTCGCGAGCATAATCGCCCACGGGTACCAGACGCACCTTGCGCCCCTTACCCAGCACGCGGATGCAATTCTCCCCAGGACGCAGGGAATCCGCATTCAACCCCACAAGCTCGCTCAAGCGCATGCCGCAGGAATAAAAGAGCTCCAGAATCGCCGCATCACGATACGGCAACCAGGCGGGGCTCTTCTTATCCACCGGCACCCGCAGCGGCAGAGACAGCAACTCCTCCATCTGACGCAGCGATAAATGCACCGGCAGACTCTGCGTGGCACGCGGCAGGCTCACCTCCGCCAGCGGGCTCACCTTCAGCCCTTCCCGGCGCATCATATACTCATAAAACGAACGCAGCGCCGCAAAACGCAGGCGAATGGTCGAGGTCTTCAACTCCTCATTCATCGCCTCATACAACCAGGAACGGAAAATATCAGCCCCGCAATCCTCCCAGGTCACAAAAGACTCACCAGCCCAGCGACGGAACAACTGCAAGGAACGGTGATAAGCCTCCACCGTGCGAGGCGATGCATTGCGCTCCGATTCCATATACTCCAGGAATCGGAACACCAGCGGCCCCAGCTCTGCACTCATCACTTGCACCCCACCTTTTTAGCACACACTCCCCCAGGGACACAAGCGCAGAATGCCAGGCAGACAGTAAAAATGAATAATGAGTAGCGGTTCCCATCCTCTCCCCGTCCGCCCGGCACGGGCGGATTTCGCCACCTGCGCAGCAGGTGATATCGTCCCGGGCCGCAAGGCCTGGGATTTCGTTTTCTACCCACCTCTCACACGCCGCAAGGCGTGTTTTCATCTTTCATGCGCAAACGCACGTTTGCGCTTTCACTCGCGCCTCCAGGCGCGTTTTCAT
>JBGUSR010000072.1:0-36542 GCA_045132635.1 Akkermansia sp. | reverse complement strand
AGTACTTCAAATACATAACACTGGGCATGGTAGGAGTTATCTCCTCCATGCTCAATGTTTTTCTACCTTTTGCTGATATTTTTTCGTTCTCGTTTTTCGTTATCTGGGGATTCATCCCACAAAACTAGCAGAAGAGCCCTTTATTCCCATTTGCGTCAACTGCATTAGAAGTTTGTGGGATTATTTGTTGACAAAAGTTCTTCTTTTGTATACGCTTTGTTTCATGGAGGTGATCTGCACACAATCCCGAGCTTCGACAACTTGAAAAATAAATAACGCACTGTAGAAGATGTAACTTCTTCACAGTGCGATTTTGTGCAGATGTGGGACAAAACTGTTCTCAGAACATGGCGCCGATGATGTCGCTCAGCAGGAACAGGGTGACGCTGGCAACATTGAGCGGCGCTTCAACGGCGAAACAGACGGCTGATGCGGGCAGGGCATAGAGTCCGCGCCAGGTCAGGTGACGGTCTGCCGTCTCGTCTGATATGTATACGTTCTGGCGCAGCATTTTGTTCTGGAGTGGAGTCAGTCTGCTATCCGGCGCGCTTATCCATTCGGTATTATCTGCAAATTGGAGTCTGCCCTCTGAATCCGCTTTCAGCTCGTGGTAGACAATATCGCCTTCGGTGCCGGAGATTGGCTGCATTTCCCAGCCTTTGTGGTAGTACCATTCGTAAAAATTCTCCCACGAGCGATAGCGCACGTTGCGCAACTGGGTGCGCTGTCCTTTGGCGTATTTCTTCCCGGCGCTGCGGTATACTGCATCTGGTGCGCAGTATACGCCATCGGTTGCGAAGGCGTGTTCGTAGCAGCGCTGGTAGGTTCTCATGCATGAGGTGAGGCTGAGACTCGCCACTAGCAGGAGAATTGATACGACTGCTTTATGCTGCAGAGGCTTTCTCATATGGCGTTTTCTATTCAGCAGGTGCTGAAGAACATGTATATAACCAGTCCGATGCCAGCCAGGGAAGCGACCGCTGCACGATTACCAAAGAGCGGGGAATAGCCCATGAAGCCGAAGAGCAGCGCGCCCGCGGCCCACACCGGCACGTTTCCGTAGCTCTCGTGGCAGCAGATGGTGGAGTGAAGTTGAGCCATGGGCAGAATCAGAATGGCTAGTGCCAGAAGGGCCAGCCATTCCCTCAGGCGGGGGAGGAGACAACTGGCTGCCCACAGCAGGATGCTTACGCCTGTGATACAGGCAAAGCCCGGTATGACTCCTGCCACACTTTCAGAGGAGCAGGATTCTGAGGGATCAGCCATGAGCATCAGTATGGCCAATGCGGAAAACACGATGGCCAGCAGTATGGTTACCACGTAGAAGATTTTACCTTGTATGGGACCCACGGGGATACTTCCGGATGGCATCAGCCCTTGTAGAATCGGTTGACGATGACAGCGAGGGCGCCGTCGCCGGTGACGTTGCAGGCGGTGCCGAAGTTATCCATGGTGATGTAGAGGGCAATCATGATGGCTTGTTCCTGGTCGCCGAAGCCGAGCATGGAGCTGAGCACGCCGAGTGCTGCCATGATGGCGCCGCCCGGCACGCCGGGGGCGGCTACCATGACGACGCCGAGCATGAAGATGAAGCCGGCCATCTGCGCGAGGTCCACCGGGGTGCCCTGCATCATCATGATGGCCATGGCGCAGGCCACGATTTTGAGGGTGCTGCCGGAGAGGTGGATGGTGGCGCAGAGGGGCACCACAAAGCCGGCCACATCGCTGTTCACGCCGTTGGCAATGGTCTGGCGCAGGGTGACGGGAATGGTGGCGGCGCTGGACTGTGTGCCCAGGGCGGTGAAGTAGGCGGGCAGCATGTGCAGCAGCAGGGCGAAGGGATTGCGGCGGGCAATGAGGCCGGCAACGCAGTACTGGAAGATGAGTACGCCAATGTGCAGCACGAAGATGACGCCGATGATGCGGATGAAGGCGTGCAGGATGCTCATGGCCTGACCGGAGTAGGACATATTGAGCGCGATGCCGAAGATGAAGAGCGGCAGTAGCGGGATGATGACGATGCCGATGGTGCGGTAGATGATTTCCCGCAGGTCCTGGAATACATCCTGCAGCGCATGGCCGCGCAGGTGGGCCATGCCCAGCCCCAGCAGGAAAGCCAGCACCAGCGCGGTCATCACGCCCATGAGCGGCGCAATCTCGATGCTGAAGTAGGCTGTGGCATCATGAGCCTCTGCCAGTTTCTGGGGCAGGGTGCCGCTTTCGATGAGCCCGGGGAAGAAGGTGATACTGGTGAAATAGGAGAGGAAGCCGGATATCAGCGTGGCCAGATAGGCCAGCGCGGTGGTGCCCAGCAGCAGCTTGCCGGCTTTCTGGCCGATGTCGGCAATGGCGGGGGCCACCAGCCCCACGATGAGCAGCGGGATGATGAAGCCGAGGAACTGGCTGAACAGCCCGTTGAAGGTGATGAATACGCGGGTGAGCCAGAGCGGCAGCACATCGCCCAGCAGCATGCCTGCCACCATGGCGATGATGATGCGGGCAATCAGTCCAATCTTGAATTTCTTTTTCATACGCGGAAAAATGGGGTTTTATGCTTGGGAAAGGTGGGCCAGTACGGCGGTCTTAATGGCCTCCAGCCCGGTGCGGAGCAGCTCCGGAGAGGTGGCGAAGTTCAGGCGCACGCATTGCGGGGCGCCGAAGTTGGCGCCGTCGTCCAGGTAGACATCAGCTTTTTCCAGGAAGAAATCGTGCGGCGATTCCACACCCAGGGCGGAGCAGTCAATCCATGCCAGGTAGGTGGCCTCCATATGGCGTACCTTGAGCATGGGTAGTTCGGTGGCAATGAAATCGTACACGGTCTGGCGGTTGGTGCGCAGGGAGGCGAGCAGCTTCTTGTGCCAGTCCCAGCCGTGGCGGTAGGCTGCCAGAGAGGCGGCGTAGGCAAAGACATTCAGCGTGGGCAGGGTGTGGCCCTGAATTTTGCGGATGGTGGCCAGCAGTTCCTGGTTCGGCACAGCCATGTAGGTGAAGCAGATGCCGGCAATGTTGAAGGTCTTGCTCGGGGCGCTCAGCATCACCACGCGCTGCAGCAGCGGCTCCGGCAGGTTGAGGGCGGTGGTGTGTTTCTTGTCCTCATCCAGCACCAGGTCGCAGTGAATTTCATCGGAGCAGAGAATCATATCATGCCGCTCGCAGAATTCGGCCAGGCGCAGAATATCCTCCCGGCTCCAGACGCGGCCCAGCGGGTTGTGCGGGTTGCAGAGCAGGAACATCTTTGTGTTCGGGGAGACCGCGGCTTCCATGGCTTCCCAGTCAAATTCCCAGCGGCCATTCACATTGGCATAGGGCACCTGCAGCAGGCTGCAGTTGGCGTCCTCGTGGCAGTGCAGCATGGGCGGATACACCGGGGTGCAGACCATAATCTCGTGCTCCGGCTGGCGGCACACGGAGCGGGCCACCAGGGTGAACGCCGGCACGCAGCCGGGCAGCGCGTGCAGCCATTCCGGTCGGGGGTTCTGCACATCATGGTTGCGGGTCAGGTAGGCGCAGATGGCCTCGCGCAGTTCATCGGTCATGAACGCATAGCCATAGAAACGGTGGTTGAGTCGCTGCTGCAGGGCATCCACTACGCAGGGCGGCGATTCAATATCCATATCGGCAATACCGAAGGGCAGGGGACCCTGCAGGTCCCATTTGATATTTCCGGTTTCGCGGCGGCTGTCGGTAGAGGCAAAGCGTATCATGGCGTGGTCAGTGTTGCTCCGGTGTTGATATTAGCAGCATTTGCCCGCCGATACAAGCAGGAAACAAAAAAGCCTTGCATTTCTGCAAGGCTTTTTTGAAGTACGAAGTATAAGATTCGAACTTATGACCCCATCCGTGTGAAGGATGTGCTCTACCACTGAGCTAACTTCGCATGTTGTGCTCCCTGGTGGGTGCGGCGAGATAATACACGATTCTGAATCTGAATGCAAGCCTTTTTTTAAAGAAAAATGTAGTTTTTTTGCGGGGAATGCTGGCTTGTGTTGCCGGGCTGCTGATAATGAGTGCTTTGCGAAAAATAAGAAAAATCCCTGCTCGCTGGGGGCGGAGCAGGGATTGGGGTGGGTGAAAGGGGGGGCAAATCAGCGCAGGGGCGTGCGCATGCCGAGGGCGGTGAGCAGGGCGGAGAAGCGGGAATAATCGCTTTCGCGGTCTGCGGAAACCAGGGCATACTGGTATTCGCCCATGCGGGCATCTTCCTCTGCAGCGTTTCGCAGGCGCAGCAGAATCACCTCTTCGGCATCTGTCTGGCGGCCGCGCAGGCGGGCCTCGAGCTCATCGGCGGGCACGTGGATGTACACATCGGCATAGGCGCGGCGGATGGTGGCATCATCGCAGGCGCGGATGCTGGCCGCACCTTGCACATCGATGTCCATCACCACATTCTTGCCGGCCTGCAGCAGGTCGATGATATCGCTCTTGAGGGTGCCGTAGCTGTTGCCGTGCACCGTGGCGTGCTCCAGGAATTCACCGGCAGCCACCTTGGCGGCAAACACCTCAGGGGTGAGGAAGTGGTAATCCACGCCATCCTGCTCGCCCGGGCGGGGCTGGCGGGTGGTGCAGGAGATGGAATAGGCGGTGAGGCCGTCCTTCTCTGCGCGGCGGCAAAGGGTGGTCTTGCCGCTGCCGGAGGGACCGGATACGATGAGGAGTGTTCCAAGCATAGGAAAAAGGGGTGGGGATGAGGGTTATTCGATGTTCTGAACCTGTTCGCGGATTTTTTCGAGCTCTGTCTTGGCGGTGACCACGAGCTGGGCCAGCTCGGCATCATTTGCCTTGGAGCCGGTGGTGTTGAGCTCGCGGAAGATTTCCTGGCAGAGGAAATCGAGCGTGCGGCCCACGGGTTCTGCCTTGTCGCAGATTTTCTCGAACTGGTTGAGGTGGGACTCCAGGCGGGTCATTTCCTCCGACACATCGCAGCGGTCGGCAAAGAGGGCAATTTCCTTGATGATTCGCTCATCATCCAGCGGCAGTGGCAGGCCGGCCTCGGCCAGGCGCTTCAGCAGCACCTCGCGGTGGCGGGTGGCCACACCGGCGGCGCGTGCCATGAGCTGCTCGCGGAAGTTGCGCAGCGTGCCGATGCGGGAGAGGAGGTCGCGCTTCATGTTCTCGCCCTCCTGAGCGCGCAGGGTGATGAAGGCTTTCAGCGCCTCGCGCACGGCAGGCTCGGCTGCGGCCTGAATTTCCTCCATCGGGATTTCGGTTTCCGTCTCCTCGGCAATGATGCCCAGGCGGAGCAGGGCATCCAGCGAGGTATCCACCGCGCGGCCCAGTGCAGACTCTGCCTCGGCCAGGGTGGCGGTGAGGGCGGCGAGCTTATCGCGGTTCAGCGCCAGCGCCCCGGTGCTGCCGGGAGTCTGCTGCAGGGAAAGCGATACATTCACGCGCCCGCGCGAGACAGCCGAAGCCACCATATCGCGCACGGCGGTTTCCAGTGCGGCCCAGGCGCGAGGGAGCACCACGGCTATTTCTGCCTGTTTGCGGTTAACGCCGCTAATTTCGACCCGGATGGAAGAACCACCCAGGGGGGCTGTGGCAGCCCCGAATCCGGTCATGCTATTCATAAATTGATATTGCCAATGATGTTGAGCAGGTGCGAATCGAGGGTGAGCGCCTCGTTCACATTGAAATTGAGGTCTGTGCGCAGGGCTTCCAGCGCGCGCATGCGCAGCAGCAGCTCTGCCACCGGACGCGCTGCGGCCAGCCCGGCAATCTCCGGGGTGATGGGCTGCACATCCGGCGCGTGCGATGCCAGCAGCACCGCCTGCCCCAGGCAGAGCGAAAGCAACTCGAGCATCTGCTCGCGCTCTGCCAGGTATTCGGTCTCGATGAGCGCGGCGGTGGCGTCCTTCTGGCGGTTTTCCCAGTCGCGGATATCGGTGCCCTCGGCAATGGCTTTGGCCTCTGCCTTCACGGCGGCGGTGAGTCGCTTGCTTATCTGCTCCTTGCGCTCCGTCAGCAGTGCCTGGAAATCGGCGCGCAGCGCCAGGGCTGCCACATCGGAACCGACCAGGGGCAGGGCAGCAGCCACGGCGGGCAGGAAAGCCTGCTGCGCCTCGGAGAGGTGCAGGGCGTTGCTCGGCTCGTGCAGCGGCACGCGCACACAGCGGGAAAGAATGGTGGTGAGTAGGCGGCTGGGCTGCTCGGTAATGAGGATGATGACCGTCTGCGGCGGCGGTTCCTCCAGCGTTTTCAGGAAGGCATTAGCCGCTTCCTCCATCATGCGGTCGGCCTCCAGAATGATGACCAGCTTGGTTTCCCCGGCATCTGCACGCAGGGCCAGGAAGGGCTCCACCCCGCGAATATCCTCGATAAGAATCTTGCGGCTCTTGGAACCGGGGCGCAGCACGCGGCACATGTGGTGGCGCAGCGTCTCCAGACTCTCGGCCCGGGTGCCGTTCAGTTCCTCTGCCAGAGCCAGGGCCAGGCGGTGGGTGCCGGCGGCCGGGGTGCCGGTGAGCAGCAGGGCATGCGGTAATCGGCCGCTGCGGCGGGCATGCAGCAGAAGCTGACGGGCTTGTTCCAGATTAAAGGACATGGTGGGGGGGGGATGAAATCTTACTTCTCCGGGTAGGAGCCCAGCACCTTCAGCACCGGGCATTGCTCCTTCAGCTCTGCCAGGCAGCTGCGCAGCGGCTCCTGGTCCTCGTGGCCGTCCACGTCAATGTAGAACAGGTATTCCCAGGCGCGGTCGCGGCCGGGGCGGGAATCCAGGCAGAAGATATTGATGCCATGCGTGCGGAAATGCTCCAGCACATCCACCAGACTGCCGGACTTATTCGGCACGGTGAAGCAGATGGTGGTGCGGTCGTGGCCGCTGGGTTTGGTGGTCTGGGTGCCGATGACCACGAAACGCGTGGTGTTGCTGGCTACATCCTGCACATGCTCGGCCAGAACCCCGAGCCCATGCAGTCGCGCGGCGAGCGGGCTGCCCAGGGCGGCGGCGCCTTTGTCTGTCTTTTCCAGCGCCATGCGGGCGGCTGCGGTGGTGCTGGCGGTGGGAATCTGGTCGGCGTGCGGGTAATTGGCCTGCAGCCACTGGCTGCACTGGCCCAGCACTTGCGGGTGGGAGTAAATAGCGCGGATTTCGCTGGCCGGGATGTTGGCCATGAGGCAATTCTGCACGGCTTGGTGCACCTGGGCGCAGATGCGCAGGGTGGTGTGGGCAAAGATATCCATGGCCTGCACCACACTGCCGTGCGTGCTGTTTTCCAGCGGAATCACGCCGTAATTCACCTCGCCGCGCTCCACGGCAGAGAAAACATGGTCAAATGAGGCATAGGGAACCAGCTCCACGCTGTCGCCGAAGCGGCTTAGCGCAGCTTGGTGGCTCCAGGTGCCCTCCGGCCCCAGGTAACCGATGCGCATGTTGCCCTCCAGGTGGAAGGAGCAGCTCACAATCTGGCGCCAGATGCTCAGGATGCTCTTCTCCGGCAGCACATCATTGTTCAGTTTGAGAATTTTTTCAATAAGCGCGCATTCGCGCTCCGGCACGAAGGTAGGGGTCCCGGTGGATTTCTTGATTTCGCCCACCTGGTGCACACAGGCGGCGCGCTGCTTGAGCAGCTCCACCAGCTGCGCATCGATGCTGTCTATTTCCTGTCTCAGCTTGTCTAAACTCATACCCGTGCGCGGATTGTACCACAGCAGCGCCTGTGGTTCAACCCTGATTTTCTTAATTACGGTCAGGGACGTTTCTTTCATGCTTCTACTGCCTGAATTCCCCGTGCCCGGAAGGCGAATTTGCTTGACGCGCCGTATGGCTTGTGTATAGTAGGTAAGTACTCGCATTTAGTTTTATGAAACTGAGACCCGCACGCTCCCTCTCCAGTTCTTCCCGCAGACGCCCTAAGAAGGGCTTTGCGCTCATTGCTACTCTTACGCTAATGATGTTGTTGGCCATGCTTGCAGTGGCTATCATGGCTATGGCTGCATCGCAGAACCGCATTGCTCTGCAGACCATGCTTCAGGCAGAGGCTCGCCAGCAGGCACTGGTGGGTCTGGATGCCGCCATTGGTGAGCTTCAGGTGGAGCTTGGCCCCGACCAGCGAGTATCGGCCAGTTCCGGTATTCTGAGCGAAAATGATAGTGCCCGTGCACAGCACCTGTTGGGCGTGTGGAACAGCTGGGATGGCCCTATCTACGGACGCAGCGTTTCCGGACTCGGTGGCAAGATTTCCGGTACCTATTCCAAGGGGCGTGCCGATATGTTCCGCCGCTGGATGATTTCTGCCCGTGACCGCAACGCCACCCGCACGTTAAATGCTGCAGACCAGCTCTGCTCCCGCGCTCCTGGGCAGCGTATCTGCATGGTGGGTGAGGGTACACTCGGTAAGTCTCTTTCTGCACAGCACCATGTGTATGCTGATTTGCTGAAGATGCCTGCATCCGGCAAGAATGAGGCCTGCTTTGCCTGGTGGGTAGGTGGCGAGAACCAGAAGGCCAAGGTTTCTGTGCAGGGCCCCAAGGAGACTAATGACCCCTACGAGGTGCTGCGCCGTACATGGGATACCCCCGCTCCCCGTTTTGTTGACAACCGTGACCTGGATTTCATTCCCGGCGAGATTGAGGAACCCGCTCGTCTGGTCACGCTGGCTTCTCTGCCGCTGGTAGGCTCTTCCTCTCAGGCTGCCGGCATGCCTTACTTCTTTGACGTATCCACCACCTCCTATTCTCTGCCTGTCAATGTGAGCATGGGTGGTTTCAAGCACGACCTCTGCCTGCTGCTTAATAAGGAGACACTTAAGGAAACTGATTTCGCCGCTCGTTCGAATCAGGACTGCCCCATCGCTGATAATCAGCAGGTTCCGCAAGGTACGGAAGCCGATATGCCCATTGGTTCCTGGCAGAATCTGCATGCATACTACAACTGCTGGCCGAATGGTACAGCCAATGATAGCAAGAATTTCACCGCCCGCCTTCTGGGAGACCTGGGCAAGGCATACACCCGCATGAGCGGCTCTGTTTTTGATAGCTCCATGCAGTATGGTGATGACCCGGATAACTTCTCTGGTGACCAGAGCGAAGGCGGTGCTTTCTCCTACGACTCTCGTACCTTGTTCGAGAAGGGCAGCACCACTTCCGGCTATGCCCGTACACCTGTGATGCTGGCCTTTGTTTCCAACTTCGCTCTGAATGTGTTCGAGACGGAACGAAAGGCTCAGGATGGCAATCCCCTGTATGACCTCAGTGTCTGCTTCTCTCCGATGTTCCTGTGGTGGAACCCGTACAACGTGCCGATGCGTATCCGCGGTAGTCAGCTCTGGTCGCATTCCTTGCCTTACAAGGCTACCTGGCTGCAGACGCTTGCATATCCGCAGGATAGACAGGTTCGACACGAAACCGATTATGTATGGGGACAGCGTGGCTTGAAGAGGCAGGAGCTGAGCGATGATAATGGTCAGTTCTTCCAGGCTTCAGAAGGAGACAAGACGGGCGATATTGTGTTTGAACCCGGTGAAATCATCTTCTTCTCCCCCGCAAAGCCGCTTAATAGCGAATCTGCTCAGTCGAAGGATTACACAAACCCCTGGGTGCCCGGGTATCACCCGAGTGGTGTAGCCACATACAAGGCTGTGGTGTATAGCAACAACAACGATAATGGTTCAATTGGCGTAGCTAACACCGAGCAGATAAACAAGGGCAATTTCCGCCTGTCCATGCGCCTTGGAATGGCTTCTGAGGGTGGCAGTACAAACACCGATGGTTGGTTTTTTGCTCCGGAACGCAGAGAGGCCATGACTCTGTTCAATGGCTATAACGGTATGGGTGCCAAGGGATATCATGGCCATGAAGGCAAGCGTGGCCAGAGCCCGCAGCGAGGCCTTCTTGGCTGGTATGACCCCAACAAGGCTGATCAGAACACAGTGTTCTGCCAGTCTGCCAGCTGGTCTCTGGACGGAACGCAGCAGGATGAAACCCAGCCCTATTATATTTCTGCAGTAGGCATTGTTGCTAAGTCTGCCAACCCCCGACTGGATGAGTATGTTTTCCCGAATTCGGACTTCCGCACCAAGGTGTGGCAGCACTCCAGCCCGGCATTCTGGGGCAGCGCGCTGGTTGAACCTGATGACCAGATGCGTAAGTATCACCCGTACCAGCTCGCCTGTCTGCCGGTAAGCGCGGGTATGACCTCCGCACCCATGGATAACCTTGGCCGCAACGGCTATCTGGGTATCACCAGTGATGGTGAGCAGGTGTCCTTCGCCTCGGTTCTTGAGCTTCCGGTTCATCCTCCGTTCTCTCTTGCCGGGTTTGCGGGTATGCGTTTGCAGCCCGGTTGGTACAAGACCCAGGGGCAGGGGGGGGATGCCCGAATTTCCGCACTTCGTCGCATGCAGTACCAGGCTGGTGTGCCCAGTGTCGGTATTGGCAATGCCTTTGCAGACCCCTGTCTGCCGGCAGATGATGTGTACACCTTCTACCAGAACAAGCTGGAGAGCCCCAGACTTGAGACGAACTCCCGTGTGTTCGGTGATTTTTATGACCACGGCCTGATGATTAACGATGCCCTCTGGGATCGTTGGTTCTGCTCCTCCGTGTCAGATATGCCTGATAAGAACGGCGGTAAAATCGCTGCACAGGAGGTTCTTACGAACTTTATCCAGGGGAAGGAAGAGCTCCCGGTGTCTCGTTACAAGCGTGTAAGTACACCTTACAATGATGACCAGGTAATTCAGCGCATCATGAATGGCGATGGCTGGAAGTACATTGCCCAGTACCTGATGATTGATGGCGGGTTCAATGTGAACTCCGTATCTGTGGAGGCCTGGGCAGCCGTGCTGCAGGGCCTGGCCAAGCGCAAGCTTGTGGCAGGGAAGGATAAGCAGCTTGTGCTGGTGGAAGAAGGCAAGAGCGATAACCAGGTGCTCTTCTCCCGTTTCATGCTTTCCACCACGGACAAGAGTGTGGACGGACTGGGTGGTTACAGTATGATGCAGGGTTCCACCGAATTCCGAGATGGTGGTCTGGCTTCCGCCTGGAGTGAAGTGCGTATGCTGGAGGCCGAGTCCATTCGCCGCCTGGCGGAGGAAATGGTGAAGCAGGTGCGCAAGCGTGGGCCGTTCCTTAGCATGTCCGATTTCGTGAACCGCCGTCTGGAGGAAGGTGAGAATGGTCTGAAGGGTGCTCTTCAGGCTGCTATCGACGCCACAGATATCAACCGCGATTTCAACGAGGTGGAAGTGCCCGAGGCTCAGGGTGGCATGTTTAAGAACCCCCAGGCGGGTATGGGCTCGCTGCACACCGCTGCCCCCGGTTACCTGATTCAGAGTGACGTGCTCGCCTCTCTGGGCAATATTCTCACCGTGCGTGATGATACCTTCACCGTGCGTTCCTATGGTTGCGTGCGCAATCCGAATAAGGCTATTCTGGCTCAGGCCTGGTGTGAGGCCGTTGTGCAGCGTACCATGAATTATGTGGATCCGACCAACGATCCTCAGGATGCTGAGTATAAGCCCGATGGTACCAAGGGTAAGGGGCTTTCCAACACGAATAAGGTGATGGGCCGCCAGTTCCGCATCGTATCCTTCAAGTGGTTGGATAACTGGGATATCTGATGTGTCCTTACACCGCAATTTCAAACCGCGCATCTCTACCCGGGGGTGCGCGGTTCTGCTTCTGTTAACAGATGGGTCAAACAACTTGAAAGGAGGTGTCTGTGTGCTATAGTGCGGAGTATGAAGATACATCTGCCTCTTGTGTTGCGTGCTATGTTGATAGCGGCCATTTCTCTGCCTGTGCAGGCTGTTCTGACCTGGAACTCCGGGGAATGGAATATGGTGAATTCATCCTGGATGTTGGATGGTGAACCCGCGGTGTTTAGTAACGGCGATGCCGTTGCTTTTACTTCCGCTGCTTCGAGTACGGATGTCACCATATCCGGCCTGGTTGAGCCTTCATCCATGCTGGTGAGTGGCAGCGGATTTGTGTTCAGCGGTAGCGGTAGTATCAGCGGGACGGGGCCGCTCACGTTGGAGAGCGGATCTACCTTATCTGTGCAGAATGCCAACACGTTCAGCGGAGGTACACATGTGGCAGCGCAGGCGAGGCTCACTCTGGGAGTATATGATGGGGTAGGAACCGTATCTTCCGGGGAGCTTGCGCTGGGGAACATCAGCGGTGATGGACGAGTGGTTATTGCGCTGCAGGATGCTTCCACCATGGCATCGATACAGGGCTCATCTCTTGCTGATTTTTCTGGCACACTTTATCTTGAGCAGGGGCATATCGGGCTCGGTCGCAGGCCAGACCACAGCGGCCCCGGCAGTAATGCTGTGATGGGTGCCGCCCGGGTGGATGTGGGCGGAAGCGGTCGTTTCATCATATCGCTGGGAGGGGGGCGTGCAGCCTTGGACACCGGCAATAGTTTCGTCCCGGATATCCGTACGGAGAACGGCGCAGTTATCGGTAATCGCGATGGCCATGTAAACTGGCTGGGCAATGTATCCATCAACCTGCAGGATGTGACGGCGGCCACCCCGTTGTATGATGCCACCGCTGTCACGGAACTGAGCATGTATTACGGTAAATATGTGGTGTGGAACGGCGTGGTGGCAGGCGATGGTGTGCTGCAGTTGACCAGTGGACAGAGCGATACGGGAACAGACCACAGGCTGGTGCTGACGAATGGGGGTAATTCATTTCAGGGCACGTATCAGATAGCAGCCTCGTATCTGACCACGCTCGCCCTGGCTGGTGTGGATGTTGCTACGGATGCCGGGGTGGAGTTGAATAGCGAGAACTCACGGTTGGTGCTCATGTCCACCAGTGCCGGAATCCGCTCATTGAATGGCACAACCGGCGTGGTGCAGGCAGAGGGCGCCGGGGCCCTGCAGCTGAGTATTCAGGAGGGTGATTTTCAGGGAATTATGCGTGATTACGCCAACGCAGTGGGAGGCCTGAGCCTCGGGATTATCAAGCATGGGAACGGTACCCTTACTCTGAACGGTGAGAGATGTACTTACACCGGGTTGACTCAGCTCCAGTCGGGTGTGCTGCAGTTTTCCGGCAATACCACGCTGGGAAGCCTGGTGCTGCCCGATGCTACAGCCCGCCTGCAGGTGTCCGGCAACCTCGCCTTGCGAAGCGGCGCCGGCATCGAGATGGATATCGATGAGCTGAGTGGCGCTCCGGTGCAGGTGGGAGGCAGTTTCTCCCTCATTGGTGGCACTTGCACTATCCAGGTCACCGGGTACGAGTCATTGACCCCGGGCAGCTATGCTCTGTTGACCTGGGGCACAGAGTCCACGGTGAGCTCTGGTCAATTTATAGCCACGGGACTCAGCGATACGGCAGAGTATATCTACAGCGTGCAGGTGCAGGGAAACCAGCTGGCGTTTGTGGTGGGCAATATGGCGGATATGCCCTGGCTGTGGAGCGCCGGCTCGGCCGCCTGGACAGATGACTCTTCTGTTCAGTGGAGCAATGCGACTGCAGCCGGTCCCGCTGGCCAGGAGGTGACCTTCAGTGCGCGGAATGCCGGAACCGTCACGATTGGGCGCGTTACGCCCAGTGGCATATCCGTGAACGGCGGGGTGTACACCTTTGTTCCCGCCTCAGCAGATGCCGCAGGCATTGTGAGCAGCGGCACCCTGCGTGTAAGCGGTGCAGATACGGTCCTGAATCTGAATCTGGACAACACCTCATTCTCCGGTAATGTGGCGTTGAATGGCGGTGTACTGGTAATGGGTACTGCGCAGGCGCTTGGGGATGCCTCTCTTTATTTCAACGGTGGTGTGCTTCGGTATGGCAGCGGTGTAGCCACCGATGTGAGTTCGCAGGTGAATGCAGATTCCCTTGGCCAGGTTCGTGTGGATACCAACGGGAATGAGGTCACCTGGTCGGCGTCCTCTGGTGTGCAGCAGGCATTATCCCGGGGTGTGGAAAAGAGCGGCCTGGGGACGTGGACGCTGGATTGGAATGCATCCGGAGAGGTGCAGAGCGGTGCGCTTTCTGTGCTGGATGGCACCCTGAGTATACGGAAACAGAGTGGCAACGGCACGTTTGCCGGCACATTTTCCGGGGCGGGAACCATTGCCCTGAGCAGCCCCTCCGGCCAGCTTACTATCAGTGGCAATAACAGTGCCTTTGGTGGCACACTTCTGTTGCGGGGGGATGGCAATCCCTCCTCGGGCAGCGTCAGCTTCGCCTCCGGTGCGTCAATGGGTGGTGCGGATACCCACGTGCAGGTGGCGGGGCAGCGTTTCTGGTTTGCGGATAGCACCAGCACGGCGGCAAATCTGGAGATAGTGGAGGGAACGACGACGTATTTTGATGGCAGCACGGGCCGGAGTTATACCTTTACCGGCACGGTGAGCGGGGGTGGTAATCTGCTGGTAAAACCCTCCAGTCATATTACCATGAGCGGTGATATCAGCGGCTTTACCGGGCAGTTTGAGCATCCCGGGGCATCGGCGTCTACCTGGCTGCTGGGTGGAGAAGGGGTGTCCGGCAGTGGTTTGGTACAGGCCAATCTGAGCAGCAACGGCTCCCATATGGTCTGCGCTTTCTGGTATGAAACGCCCACCACCATGAGCGGCCGCATCAGCGGCACGGCGAACCTGCAGCAGCGCGGCAGCGGGGCGCTGATTCTGACGGCGCAGAATACGACAACGGGCAACCTGACAATTGATGCCGGTTGCGAAGTGCGGCTGGGCTCGGCCACTGCTGCGGGCAGTTGGGCTGGTGCTGTGCAACTCGGGGAAGGCGTGCTCACCCTGGTGAACGGGGCTTTGCTGACTCCGCTGACTACTCGGGAAGGTACCCTGGTGGCCGATGTGGCTGCAGGTTCCGTGGTCGATATTGCCGGTATGGAGGGCAATACGCTGCAGAGCATCAGCGTGGGCGCCGGTGGCTTGCTCAGCGGTATCTCCGGCAATCTGACCATCGGGCAGCCCGGTGGCGTGGAATCGCTATATCTGACCCTGGGCGTCAATAATGTGAGCAAATCGCCTTTACGGACGGCTGGGGTACCGTATCTGCTGGAGATTCAGGACGGCAGCCTGCAGATAGCCGATTCCACCACCGTTACGCTGGATATGGAGACCATCAAGAGCATTCTCGAGGGCCAGCGGCAGGCGGTCTATCTGCACCTGACCAACGCTGAAATCGAATTGCAGAATGGTATCAGCCCCGCCGATTTGTTTGCCAACAGTCCCACGAGCCCGGAGGCGCTCGGCCTGGTGGTGCTGGGGATAGACGGGGGCAGTATTGTGCTGGAGGGCGCGGTGCGGGATGTCTACATGGTCATGGAGAACGGTGATTACGATACTGTGACCAGCTATACCCGGCTGCAGGATTATAAGGCCACCTTCATTGATTCCGGTTATACCTTGCATCTGAATCTTCCCGGCGATAATACGCAACAGGCCTGGGTGAACAATCTTCTGGGGGCAGGTGATGTGAGCATCACGAACACGGATGAAGCCTCCGGGGTGGTGCGGGTTCTTCTGAATAACAATGTGCTGGCTGAGCTGGACGGCGTGCTTTCTCCGGAAGAGGAGGCGCAGGTGAATACAGCCAACACCGAGCTGCAGGGGAATATCAGCTGCGGCAGGGCGGTGCAGCTGGTCAAGACCGGCACAGGAACCCTGAGCATTGGCGGTGCGCTGACTGCCGACTGGCTGGAGATTTCAGAGGGAACGCTCCGCCTGTCCGGAACCGGCAGTGTGGTGAATACCCTGCATGGAGATGCGGCCCTTGTGCTGGATGGCGAGCTCGAAATCTCCGGAAATGCCCTCGCGTATTCCGGGGCGCTGAGTGGTGATGGAGTCTTGAATCTGACGGGCCGTCTGAATGGCCGCGGCTCGGTAGGGGCGCTGAAGGGCTCTGGTGAATTGCTTGCGAGCGGGGCTGTGTTTACGGTGAAGAACGTGTCCGATGCTGCGTTCTCCGGCTCCTTGCTTGAGGGGAATGGGGAAGGTGTGCTGTCAGTGCAGAAGGGGCCTGGAAGCTTCACCCTGAATCAGGCAAATACCACCGCGACCTGGAGTATACATAATGCCGGGCGGATGAATATCATCCTTTCCGGAGCAGGGGATAACAGCGCGCTTACACTTGCCAGCCTGTCGCTGTCTTCCGGTTCCAGTACGCTCTTTGTTCTTGATACTGATAAGAATACAGGGGTGTTTAGTCTTGCTGTGCTGCAGGTCGCAGATGATGCGGAAGTTACGCTTCAATCCAGTGGCGCCCTGCCGCTGGAGCTGGCTGCAGATGGCACGCTCGTGCTGGGCGAGGTGGGGGAAGCGGCATTGGGCGAAGATGGTCGGGTGCCGCTCACCCTGGGGGGGAGTATCGCCTTTCAGGGTATCGAGGAAGCCTGGCTGAGCGTGGAGAATGGGCAGTTGTTGCTGAACACCCAGCGCGATGAATCCAATAGGTATTCCTCGCTTGCCCGCAGTGCCAATGGCCAGGTTGGTGCCGGGATGCTGTGGGCAATTCCTAACCCGGTGCTGCGCGAGGCGCCGGACTTATCTGCCCTGAGCACGGCGCTGAATCTGCTGTCGGAGCAGGGGCGGGCCGGGGAGGGCGATGCACTGCTTGCGGCGGCAGCCGGGGCTGGGGCTGCTGTGCTGGGGGCTGCCGTTTTTTCAGATGTGGAGCGGCAGCTCCGGGCCATCAGGAATCGCACCACCAGCATGGGGATTGACCCACGGATGGAATATGATGAGCTGCCTATCTGCAATGCCTGGGTGAACGCAGAGGGCGACAGGCATGAGCTGCGGGCTTCCGGCACGGCTGCCGGCTATACCCTCAGCAGCTGGGGCGCCACCGTGGGGGCTGATTTTGATTTCTCCCCCACCTTCACCGCCGGCCTGGCCATGACCGGTATGTATGGCGAGTTGAGCGGCAGGAGCCCGGATGATGCGCATGGCGACACCGATATTTACTACATATCCATGCTGGCGCGTTATGTTCACCACCGGTGGACTCACACCTGGCTGGGAACCTTCGGCTGGGGAAATATCTCCCTGCGGCGCCAGGTGAACTGGGAAGGTGGCGGGTATCGCACCAAGGGTAACACCGACAGCACGAGCTTCGGCGCCATGTATGAACTGGGCTATGTGATTCCGCTGGATGAGGATAACCAGAGCTGTCTGCAGCCCGTGGCCAATATCAGCTACCGCTATGCCCATGTGGATGCCTATGCGGAGAAGGGCAGCGATGCGGCTCTGCACATGGGCGCCCAGAGTATGGACGGGGTATCCTTCGGCCTGGGCGCGCGCATGCAGACCTACGCGCTGGAGAACGAGATGAACCGCCAGGCTTTGCTGGAGGCCCGTATGCTGGTCAAAATGGATGCCGGAGAACGCCGGAATGCCTGCGATGTGGCCTTGAATGCGCTGCGCGCCCGCAGTGGGCGGGTTCACTCTGCAGAAGAGGGGTGGGTCGGCATGGAAATTGGCGCGGGTGTCAGCATCCCCATAGGGGTGAATGCCGGATTCCTCTTCCTGGATGCCGGCTTTGAGTTCCGCGCCGATGCTACCGACTGGAACGGCACGGTGGGCTACAGGTTCACCTTCTGACGCAGCGCCTTTTCAGGAATTACTTTGTGGAGCGGTAGGTGCCATCCTGCTGCTTCACAAAGGTTTCCTCTGCCCAGCGGTCCCATTTCAGGGTGATGCTGCCCTTATCGTAGCATACCACGGCGGCGGCATCCTGGGCGCCACCACTGCGCACGGCTACTTTGTGTTTGAAGGAGATAAGCACCGTGTCCTGCCACTCGCTGGCAGAGAAGGTGAATGCCTTTACCCGGATGGAGTGATCTCGCTCGCGGATGAGCCTGCGGATTCGTTCCGCTTCTACCTGAGCGGCGGAATAGAGGTGATATTTCCCGTCCTGCTGCTTCACAAAGCTCTCCTCACCCCATTTATCCCATTTGAGCGTGATTTTCTGGTCGTTGAAGACGAGCACGCGGGCGGTATCTCGCGCAAAGGTGGCACGGGCAGCAACCATGAAGTCTCTGGAGACATACAGCGTATCCTGCCATTCATCTGCCACCAGCTGCACCTTGGAGTAGCTGATGCCGGGGTAGTATTGCTGCAGCATCTTCTTTGCGGTCTCGGCATTCAGAATGTGCAGCTGGCGATTCAGCATCACAAACTGGTCGGTGCCGCCTTTTTCCCAGTCCAGTTGTATGCTGCCGTATGAGCCCCGATTCATTTCCTTCACACGGGCTGCTGCTCCGGTGTCGCCACGAACGGCCATCTTGTGGTCGGGGTGCAGGTAGAGACGCGTCTGCTTGTTTTTTTCGTTGATGAAATCAATGAAATAGTGGGGTACCTTGGCAGGAGTCTTCTTGAAATCCCGGTAGCGTTCCTCGTCTTGCACTTCGTGGAAATTGCCGTCTTCCCGGAGCACGGCATAGCCATAGCCCCAGCGGTCCCACTTGTATTTGATGCAATCCGGCCCGATGCTCAGCACATTGGCGGCATCCGTGCTGCCGGCGGAGCGGGCCATCACCATGGCATCCTCCGATACGAGAACCGGTCCTTGCCAGTCCGGGGTCACTATATGCAGCACACGGGAGGTCAGTTCCATGTTGCCCCGCTGTAATTCGCGTTTGATTGCTTCCTTCTGCGGGTGGATGTCAGAGACGCCGGCATCCTCCAGCATCTGCACAATGGCATAGTGCTCGCGGAATTCCTCCAGTTCCGTCTTTGTCGGGCTTTCCTTGTACCCCTTTGCCAGCTGGCGCAGCCTGGCCTTGTGGTGGCTCAGCAGGGTATCGCCGCTGGGGGCTCTCCAGGTGAGGTCGGCACCATAATCGATGAGCATTTCCGCAATGTCGGCATCGTGCGCCAGGGCAAGCGGAGATTCGGCATAGCCGTTGACTGCCACTTTGTGCTCCAGCAGCTGGCGCGTCATTTTGCTGCGTCCGTCCTGCACCAGGCTGGGCAGCCAGGGGGTGGAAGTATACCTGGTAGCCAGATTCAGCGGCGTGCCATTGGTGTTGAACTGCGGCAGGGTGAGCAGGTAGCCCAGCACGCGTTCGTTGGCGATATCCTCTGCTGTTTCGGGCATGAGCCCGGCTTCCACAAAGGCCTTGGCCATGGCTTCGGTGCGCACCTTGCTCCAATGCGGCGCCAGCAGGTCGAGCTTCTTGTGCCGTGCAAAGATGCGCACTACATCCGGGTTGCCGTAGCGCACCATGTAGGCCATGTTCTCGTAATATCCCGGGGCACCGGCTTTCAGCAGCAAATCCGCAGCTGTGGCATTCTGCACGCAGCCCAGGGCCACGGCCAGCAAATCCTGGCTGGGTTTGTTCCTGAGCAGCTGGCGAATGGTGGCAGTGTCATCCGTCATGGAGGCCAGCACGAGCTGCAGCCCGGGCTCTGTGGGCATGGGCCCCTTGGCGGTAAGCAGGCGTGCCACATATTTGCTGCGCGGACCGCAGGGGTTGCGCAGCATGGCTTCCAGGGCGGTGCGCCCGAATTTATTGCGCACAGCGGGATCCACACCCATTTTGAGCAGGTATTCCACTACGCGGTCATCTGCTGTGCCGCGGCGAATGACGGCCAGGTGCAGGGCCGTGTTGCCGTTGCGATCCAGCGCGGCGGGGTCGGGCCTGGAATCGGAGATGAGCTCCAGCATCTCCTCCAGCAGCTCGATGGCTTCCTCCCGGATGGAATCCACCGGGTCGGTCACCGGCAGAGAGCAGATGCCGGGCAGGGCATAGAACAGGAAGGTTTCACCATGGTTATCCTTGTGCTGCAGATTACCACCAGCATCGACGATGTCGTGAATGAGTTTCAGGTTTTCCGAGGTGGCGGGCTTGTAGGCTGCAATCTGGGCATAGTTGGCACCGCGTGAGTTAAGGGCATTCACATCTGCCCCGGCATCCACCAGCAGGCGAAGGCATTCCGGCAGAATGCTCATGCCGCCCGGGGAAATGGGGGAGCGCTGCTTGCCTTCCGGCGTGGTGTATTCGGTTCTGGCACCTGCCTCCAGCAGAAGCTTCACGCAAACCGGTATGCCGGCAATATCATCCTCCGTGCGGGGATTGCCGAGGCCCTGTACCGCGTGCTCCAGCACTGTTTTGCCATTGGCTGCGACCCCGGCGGCATCTGCCCCGTGTGCCAGCAGCTGGCGGGTGAGCTTTGCATTTCCCTTGCCTGCAGCCTTTGCCAGCGCCAGAGCACCCTTGGCAGCAGCCCCGGCAGTCAACAGATTCTGCACGTTCCGGGGATTCCTGGTCATATTTTTCAGCAGGGGCAGGCTGCCGCCCTGGGGGTCCAGTGTGGCATTCGGGTTGGAGCCTAGTCGCAGCAGCATCACCATGCTGCCGGGGTGTTCATACTTCACCTGCAGAATATGCTCACCTGCGGTGTTCACAGCATTGGCATTGCCCCCCAGCGCCAGCACCAGCGCGGTGAGCTGTACGCTGTCCTTTCGCCAGTTTTCCACGGCCTCAAACAGAGCCTGAGTCAGATTAGCGGGGTTGATGCCTGCTTCCTCCAGTTCGCGCCGCATATCGGTCTGCTCCTGGCCGGTGGGCTGCTTCTCTGCCAGGGCACAGGCCTGCAGCAGGCTGCGCACTTCTGCCTTTTCTGCCATATCGGCGGCGGTCATGCCGTTGGGCGCGGTGAGGTGCAGGCGGGCACCCTTGATTAACAGATAATCAACAATATCGATTCTTCCCAGGCGGGCCGCGTTCATGAGCGGTGTGTAGCCCTCGGCATCGGCGGTATCGACACTTGCTCCGGCCTGAATGGAGGCCAGCTGTTGGTTCATCGTAATCTCCAGCGCATTTGTCGGGATGGCATAGGTCTCAATCTCCTGCAGCATCGGGTCTTCGCCCGGGAGAAAAGCCACCATGGCACCACCCAGCAGCGCCAGCAGCAGGGTAGTAGAAAGTACAATCTGTTTTCCGGTGAACCGCAATTTCATTCCACCCCTATTCTACCACCAAAGGGGAGCCTGCGTCAAACCGAAAACAGCCGATTTATGCGCGAAGCAGCGCAGAATGCAGGGCCGCGGCCACGGCCTCGGGCTCGGTGCCGGTTTCGCTCAGGCGGGTGAAGTGGGTGGCATCGGTGTAATGAACCACATTCAGGGTGATGCTGTTATCCGCGTTAATCTCGGCATACCCGCCCACGGGCACGGAGCAATCGGCCTGCAGCAGGTTCAGGAACGCGCGCTCGCAGGAAATGCAGCGGTAGGTGGGAAGGTGGTTGACCCGGGAAATCATTTCTGTGGCCCGGGCATCGTCCTTGCGGCATTCCAGGGCAATGGCGCCTTGCCCGAGGGCCGGCGGGAATTCCTGCACCGGCAGACCGATGACGCGCACCTGGGTGCCCTCCACCTCAAAGGAATCGCGGTCGTAACCCAGGCGGTTCAGCCCGGCGCGTGCCAGCAAGGTGGCCGATACCTCGGGGTTCTCTACCATCTTGCGGAGTCGGGTGGCCACATTGCCGCGCACCGGCACGGTGGTGGCCTTGCCGCCCCAGTAGGTATGCACCATGTGGCTGCGGCGCACGCTGCCGGTGGCAATGACCAGCTTGTCCTCATCGGCATCGGCCTTCATGACCAGCACGTCCTGAATCTCCTCGCGGGGCAGCACGGCGGCCAGTTCGAAGCGGGAATCAAGCACACCAGGCATGTCCTTGAGACTGTGCACGGCGCAATCTATCTCGCCTGCGGCCAGGGCTTCTTCAATAGCGGCGATGAATACGCCCTTGTCGCCAGTGTTGGTGGCGCTGTTCACCATGTGCAGAGGGATATCCGTCCGCTGGTCGCCCGCGGTGGAAATAATGGTGATGCTGCATTCAAGCTCCGGATTGGCAGCCTTCAAGGCGGCTATGGCCTGGTGGGTCTGTGCCAATGCTAATTCGCTGCCGCGCGTGCCGATTCGGAGTGTGCTCATGCCCGGCATTGTATCTCACCTGCCTGCGCATGGCAATCCTCAATTAAGCCAGCGGGCGGGATTCTGCCTACTGGTAAATATCCACACCCAGTTTCTGCATATCGGTGAGCGATACGGCGCAGGGATCCGGGGCAACCCAGTGACCGGGTACCAGCTCGCGCGGCGTGAGGTCCATGCCCACCGTGGCATCCAGATAGGGGTGATTGATGCGGCGCCCGAAAGCGCTGCCCGGAGGCGGGTCGATGGGGGAGGGAACATCCCCCGGCAGAATTGGTGTACGCTGTTTCTGCGTGGGGTCCGGAATCGGGATGGCAGAGAGCAGCGCGCGGGTGTAGGCGTGGCAGGGGTGGTCGTACAGGCGGTCGGCATCTGCCATTTCGACAATCTTGCCCATGTACATGACCGCCACTCGGTCCGATATGTGGCGCACAACGGATAAGTCGTGCGATATGAAGAGGTAGGAAAGATTCAGTTCCTGCTGCAGATTCAGCAGCAGATTCAGCACCTGACTCTGCACGGAGACATCCAGCGCACTGACCGGTTCATCCAGCACCAGAAGCTTGGGGCCCATGACCAGGGCTCGCGCAATGCCGATGCGCTGGCGCTGACCACCGGAGAATTCATGCGGGAATTTTTCCAACGCGGTGGAGGGCAGGCCCACCAGGTCCAGAAGCGCTGCCACGCGGCGCTTGCGGCTGGCGGCGGTGCCCAGACCGTGAATCATCAGGGGCTCGGAAATGATGTGGCGCACGGTCATGCGTGGATTCAGCGAGCCTGCCGGGTCCTGGAATACCATCTGTACCTTGCGGCGCAGGCTGCGCAGGCGCCACTGGGCGCGGTGTGTCACATCGTGGCGCATGAAGCGGATAGTGCCGGCTGTGGGCTCCAGCAGGCGCACAATGCAGCGGCCAATCGTGCTTTTGCCGCAGCCGCTTTCGCCCACCAGCCCCAGGGTTTCACCCGGTGCAATGCTGAAAGAGACATCATCCACTGCCTTCAGCGTGCCGACTCGGCGTCCGAACACACCGCCGCGTACGGGGAAGTGCATGCTCAGTTTAGATATCTCCAGTATGTTTTCCATATTCTGCGGGCTTTTTGTAATCTACCATGTTCAAGGTCTCATTGCAAGCCCATACAGGGTATGTTCGCGTTTAGGGCACGAAAAAAGGCCTGCATGAGCAGGCCTTTCAGAGAGCGGATGATGGGATTCGAACCCACGACATCAACCTTGGCAAGGTTGCGCTCTACCACTGAGCTACATCCGCGATGATTTTAGAGAGCGGATGATGGGATTCGAACCCACGACATCAACCTTGGCAAGGTTGCGCTCTACCACTGAGCTACATCCGCGATGATTTTTGGAGAGCGGATGATGGGATTCGAACCCACGACATCAACCTTGGCAAGGTTGCGCTCTACCACTGAGCTACATCCGCGTGTTGCTTTTTCTTTGTCGCTCCGTTTCCGGTGCGGCGTGAAAGCGGGGCTATTGTACTTATTTTTCTGCTGAACGCAAGCCTTTTTTTGTAGAAAATTTAATTTAATGGCAGAAAAGGCGTCAAAAATGGGGTGTATGATGCTGAAAATAGCCAATTTTCGTGAATGAGAAGAAATATGCGGGAGAGCCTGTCAGAATGCTGCATGGCACGCAGAGAGGCGTAATTTATGCTTTTCTCCGGGGGGGTGCCTGCATTATAATACGGGCCATGAGTGAGCAGCGATTGGCGATAGCCGTGGATTTCGGCGGAACGAGCATCAAGATTGGCGTGACCCGCGGGGCTGAACTGGTGGATAAGGCGGCACCGCTGCCTACGCCGGAGTTCGACAGCCCGGAGTCTATCATGGCTGCCATGTGTGCCACCATGAAAGAACTGCAGCGCAAGCACCCGCAGGTTGCCGCCGCGGGCCTGGGAATGCCCGGCTGGGTGGATTTTTACAAGGGTGTGCTTTACCAACTCACCAATGTGCCGGTGTGGAATCATCAGGTGCCGGTGCGCGAGGTGATGGAGCGTGAGCTGGGCTTGCCTGTGGTGCTGGATAATGATGCCAACTGCATGGGCTATGCGGAGTGGAAACTGGGGGCAGGGCGTGGGCTGGAGAGCCTGCTGTGCCTGACCCTGGGAACCGGAATCGGTGGCTGTATTGTGGTGCATAACCGCATGCTGCGCGGTCGCAATGTGTCCTGCGCGGAGCTTGGGCAGACCAGTGTGGATTTCAAGGGGCGCGTGGGGCCGTTTGGTAATCGCGGCGCGGTGGAGGAATATATCGGCAACAATGAATTGGCCGCAGATGCCGTGGCGCGTTATGCCGCTGCCGGAATGAATAAATCCCTGGCGGATTGCACGCCGTACCTGCTGGCCCAGGCCGCCCGTGCGGGAGATGCCATCGCGCTGGAAATGTACCGTTCCTTTGCGGAGAAACTGGGGTGCCTTATCATGAATATGATGTATGCCCTGGTGCCGGAAGCTTTTATCATTGGCGGTGGTGTGGCAAAGGCGGGTGATTTGCTCTTCAACCCGCTGCGTGCCTGCCTGAAAGAGCAGCTTTTCCCGGTGCATTATGATAACCTGCGCCTGCTGCCCGCCCGGTTCGGCGCAGATGCCGGCATCATCGGTGCCGGCCTCATGGCCGCAGACTACGCTGCTGGTGTGTTGAGATAAACATCGCTTGATCGCCCAGGAGCGCATATTACTGCGTATTGCGCTGAATAGTGGTCAAGATTGCTTTTTTATGGCGGAGCTGGCGGGGCGCTTCGTTTTTGTGGCAGTAGGAGTGTGTATGCAAAAACCCCGCAAGCGGTTAAACTTGCGGGGTTTAGGACGGACAGGGAGGGATTCGAACCCTCGGTACGCTTTTGACGTACACACGATTTCCAATCGTGCTCTTTCGACCACTCAGACACCTGCCCATGCATTGGTTATGGTTCCTTGGTGAAGGGGTGCGGCTGGAGTATACACGAAAAAGGGAGTGCTTGCAAGCTAATTTTTGAAAAAAATGGTGATTTTTTTTATTGCTTGAGTTTTTGTGTTACCTTGAAATGAAGTTTGGCGACGTCCTGTAGTCTCTCATATCCATGAGTGTTAATGAAATGCTGAGCAGCGCGGGTGACATGCGGAGCACAGCCCAGGGGCATGGGGCAGTTGCTGGCCGCGGAGGTCTGCTGCATCCACTGCACAAAACGAGCGCGGGCGAGAATGGAGGCTGCAGCCACGGCAACATCGCTTTCGGCCTTGGTGCGCTGCTCCAGCTGCACGGGGATGTGGCGCTGTCCCAGGGCTCGTTTCAGCACCCATTCGTTGGCAAACTGGTCGCTCAGGGCGCGGGGGCAGGTGGGTACTTTCTCGTGCAGCGCCGCGATGACTCGCGCGTGTCCCCAGGCCAGGAGCCTGTTCAGGTTGCCGATTTCGGCATAGAGTTCATTGTAGCGGCGGGGCCCGATGCAGACAACCTCGTATACCACGCCAGCGGTTTTCTTGATTTTTTCAGCAATGGCGCCAATCTTCTTATCGTCGGGAATGGCTTTGCTGTCCTTGCAGCCCAGGCGCACCAGCTCTGCCGCGCAGCGCTCATCTGTATACACGCCTGCGATGACCAGCGGGCCGAAGTAGTCACCCTTGCCGCTTTCGTCCACACCGAAATGGGGTGTTGTGTCCACCAGGGCGGGGAGTGTGCTGCTCAGCGCCGGGGCTTTTTCCTCTGGTTTCAGCTGAAGAATGTTCGTCAGGAAGTCATCCGAGCCGCGTCCCTGGATGAGCAGACGTCCCTTTTTCGGGTAGAAGGCCACATTCACTTCTGCTGCCTCAAAGCAGTAGTCGGCATACTCTCGCGTGGTGGCCTTGAAAGCGGAATGATACTCTAATTTCTTCTTCAGAGCGGCTGCTTCGCTCTGGCTTAGCTGGATGCTGTATTGATTTGCCATGTGCTGGTACTAGAATGCGTGGAAAAACGCGAGGCGTCAACCCAAATTCCCCGATTTTACTTGAAAAATCGGGCTTGTGACACAAAAATCAGGCTTTTTTATCATTTTAGGCGAGACAAAAGGAATTTTTTGGTCTACAATGTGCCCGGCTTTTCAACAAAGCATTTTATTATGGCAAATACGATTACTAAGAGAGAGCTTGTAAACAAGGTATGCGCTGAGCTTGATAACGGCTTCACGCAGAACGAAGTGCTTGACATCATCCAGAAGACCATCGAGCTGATTACCGATGCTCTGGGTAAGGGTGATCGCGTTGTGCTGCGCAACTTCGGTACCTTCACTGTGAAGGAAGTGAAGCCCAAGGTTGGCCGCAACCCCAAGGATCCCGCCAAGAACGTTCCGATTCCCGCCCGCACTGTGGTTAAGTTCAAGGTCGGTAAGAACCTCAAGGAAGCTGCCGCACAGGTTTCCGAGTAAATCATGCCAGCACACATGTGCTAGAGGACGAGGACGCATCTATTTCATAGACGCGTCCTTGTTCTATGATAAGCAAAACTTCAAAATCCCCCCCTTCCTGACAACATGAAACTGAGAATTGCCGTACAATCCAAGGGTCGTCTGAATGAAGACACCATGGCTATTCTTGCCGAGGCCGGCATCAAAGTGAGCTCCTCCAAGCGCACGCTGCTGGTGGCTGCCCGCAAGTTCCCCATGGAGGTGCTTTACCTGCGCGATGACGATATCCCCGAGACCGTGACCGATGGTGTGGCCGATATCGGCGTGGTGGGCCTCAACGAGTATCTGGAGCGCCAGGGCGATGCCGACATTGTGAAGAAGCTCGGCTTTGGTGGCTGCCGCCTGAGCATCGCCATTCCCAAGGAGCATGAGTACACCGGCCCGCAGTGGCTGCAGGGTCGCCGCATTGCCACTTCCTATCCCGTCATTCTTCGTAAGTGGCTGGAGGAGCAGGGCGTTCAGGCTCATATTCATGTGATTACGGGTTCGGTGGAAATCTCCACCGGCATCGGTCTGGCAGATGCCATCTTCGATATCGTGAGCAGTGGTGCCACGCTGGTGAGCAACAACCTGCGCGAGGTGGAAGTGGTGCTGGAGAGCGAGGCAGTGCTTATCGCCAACAAGAAGCTCTGCGCTGAGAAGCGTGAGATTCTGGATAAGCTGCTTTTCCGCATGGATGCCGTGATGACGGCTGCCGACAAGCGCTACGTGCTCATGAACGCTCCGAAGGACTGCGTGGACCAGATTGTGGCCGTGCTGCCGGGCGTGAAGAGCCCCACCATCATGCCGCTGGCTCAGGAGGGCTGGTGCAGCATTCACACCGTGCTGGATGAATCCTGCTTCTGGGATATCATCGGTAAGCTTAAGGAAGCCGGTGCTCAGGGTATTCTGGTGCTTCCTATTGAAAAAATGATTCTGTAATTTCATAATTCCCATGACCATCATAACGGAACCGACTCGTGAACAGTGGACGGAGCTTGTGCGCCGTCCGGCTTTTGATGTAACGCAACTCTTTGATGTGGTGCGCCCCATCATGGACGCAGTGCATGCACATGGCGACCAGGCATTGCATGAGTATGGTCACCGCTTTGATGGAGTGGAGCTGGAGTCCCTGGCTGTTTCTGCGGCTGAGGTGGAGGCTGCCCGCAGCCTGGTGCCGCAGGCGCTGAAGGAGGCCATTGAGCTGGCATACTGCAACATTTATGATTTCCATGAATTGCAGTATGCCGCCCAGGCTCCGGTGAAATTGCAGACTGCCCCCGGCGTGGAATGCGAGCAGCGCACGCTGCCTATTCAGCGCGTGGGCCTCTATGTGCCTGGTGGCCAGGCCCCGCTGTTCTCCACCGTGCTCATGCTGGCTATTCCTGCCGCAGTGGCCGGGTGCGAGGAAGTGGTGCTCTGCACGCCTCCCGGCAAGGACGGCAAGGTGAATCCGGCCATTCTCTTTGCCGCAGACCTCTGCGGCGTGAAACGCATCTTCAAGGTGGGCGGGGCTCAGGCCGTCGCCGCCATGACTTACGGCACCAGCTCTGTGCCGAAGGTCGATAAGATTTTCGGCCCGGGCAACGCTTACGTGACCGCGGCCAAGCAGCTGGCCTCCCTGGCAGGTGTGGCCATTGATATGCCCGCCGGCCCCAGCGAGGTGGAGGTGCTGGCTGATGCCACCTGTGTGCCCGCCTTTGTGGCTGCTGACCTGCTGAGCCAGGCAGAGCACGGCCCGGATAGCCAGGCTATGCTGGTGACCACAGATGCCGCAGTGGCAGAAGCCGTTGCTGCCGAGGTGGAAAAGCAGCTGGCTGAGCTGCCCCGCAAGGAAATTGCTGCCAAGTCCATTGCCAACAGCCGCATCATTGTGCTGGCTGATAAGCAGGATGCCATCGATTTTACCAATGCCTACGCCCCGGAGCATCTCATCATTGCCATGCAGGATGCCGCCGCTGTGGCCAAGGAAACCATCAACGCAGGTTCCATTTTCCTGGGTAACTACAGCTGCGAAAGCGCCGGCGACTACGCCAGCGGCACCAACCACACGCTGCCCACCATGGGCTGTGTGCGTGCATACAGCAGCCTGTGCATCGACAGCTTCCAGCGCAAGCTCACCCTGCAGACCCTCACCCCGGAGGGTATCCGCAGCATCGGCAGCACGGTGGAGCTCATGGCCCAGGCCGAGCAGCTGGATGCCCACGCCCGCGCCATGACCCTGCGCATGCAGGCCGTGGCCACCATGCCCCAGGAGGAGCAGGGTACCGGTATTGCCCGCCTTGTGCGCCCGAATATCCTGAAGCTCAAGCCCTACAGCTCCGCTCGCGATGAGTATGCCGGCAAGGCTGCCCATGTGTTCCTGGATGCCAATGAGTGCCCGCACAATGCACCGAACAACCGCTATCCCGACCCGCTGCAGTGGGAGCTGAAGCAGAAGATTTCCGCCTACAAGGGTGTGGCCCCGGAGCGTATCTTCCTGGGCAATGGCAGTGATGAGGCCATCGACCTCATTTTCCGCACCTTCTGCACCCCCGGGGTGGATGAAGTGGCCGCCATTGCCCCCACCTACGGCATGTACGAGGTCTGCGCCGATATCAACAACGTGCAGTACCGCGCCATTCCGCTGGAGGAGGATTACCGCTTCGATGCCGAGAAGTTCCTGCTTTCCATCTATTCTCCCTGCACGAAGGTGGTGTTCATCTGCAGCCCGAACAACCCCACGGGCAACCTGCTGCCGCTGGCGGAAATCCGCAAGGTGCTCGATATCTTCCCTGGCATTGTGGTGGTGGATGAGGCCTACATCGACTTTGCGCCGGAGGGCTCCTCGGTCATCTCCCTGCTGGAGGAATATCCGCGCCTCATCGTGCTCAACACCTTCTCCAAGGCCTGGGCTTCAGCCGGTATCCGCCTGGGTATGGCACTGGCTCACCCGGAAATCATCGGCCTGTTCAACAAGGTGAAGTACCCATACAACGTGAACATCCTCACCCAGCGTGCCGCCATGGAGCGCCTGGATCACATGGATGAAATCCGCACCTGGGTGGACGAAGCGCTTTCCGAGCGCGCCCGCATGATGGAGGCTGTGGCTGCCTTGCCTATCTGTGAGAAGGTGTATCCCAGTGATGCCAACTTCTTCCTGGTCAAGGTGAATGATGCCTGCGGCATTTACGATGCACTGGTGGACCAGGGTATCATCGTGCGCAACCGTCACCGCATCACCATGTGCGAGAACTGCCTGCGCATCACCATCGGCACCCCGGCAGAGAACGACGAACTCCTCGCAGCCCTCAAGCAATTCTGAACATGAAGAAAAAGGCTCTTTTCATCGACCGCGATGGCACCATCATCCAGGAACCTGCGGATGAGCAGATTGATGCTTTCGAAAAGCTAGTGTTTGTGCCCGGCACCTTCCGCGCGCTGAGCACCATCCGCGAGCTCACCGATTACGAGTTTGTGATGGTAAGCAACCAGGACGGCCTGGGCACCGATTCCTTCCCGGAGGACACCTTCTGGCCGGTGCATAATTTCATTCTCGATACCCTGAAGGGCGAGGGCGTGGAGTTTAATGATATCCTCATCGACCGCCATTTCCCGCATGACAATGCCCCCACCCGCAAGCCGGGAACCGGCATGCTCACCGCCTACATGGATGGCTCCTATGACCTGGAAAATTGCTATGTCATCGGCGACCGCGCCACGGACGTGCAGCTGGCTCAGAACCTGGGCTGCAAGGCCTTGCAGATTGGCACCGATGGCATGGACTGGAAGAAGATTACCGAGATTCTGGTGGCTGGCGAGCGCAGTGCCGAGGTGCAGCGCACTACCCGCGAGACGGATATCTATGTGAAACTGGAGCTCGACCGCCCCGGCTATTGCGAGGTGAGTACCGGTCTGGGCTTCTTCGACCACATGCTGGCCCAGCTTGCCCACCATGGCGGCATGGGGGTGACCATCCGCGTGAAGGGCGATTTGTATGTGGACGAGCACCACACCATCGAGGACACCGGTCTGGCTCTGGGCGAATGCCTCCGCAAGGCTATCGGCAACAAGCTGGGTATTTCCCGCTACGGCTACTGCCTGCCCATGGATGACTGCCTGTGCAGCGCGGCGCTGGATTTCGGCGGCCGCCCCTGGCTGCAGTGGGAGGCTGAATACAAGCGCGAGCGCATCGGCGATATGCCCACGGAGATGTTCTACCACTTCTTCAAGAGCCTGAGTGATGCCGCGCTCATGAACCTCAGCATTAAGGCCGAGGGTGATAACGAGCACCACAAGATTGAGGGCAGCTTCAAGGCTCTGGCCCGTGCCATCCGCGTGGCCGTGCAGCGCGATGTGCGCCACCTGGTGCTGCCTTCCAGCAAGGGAACACTTTAAGTTATGAAAGTTGCCGTTGTCAGATACAATGCGGGCAATATCCGCTCTGTCATCAATGCTCTCCACCGCATTGGCGTGGAGCCGATAGTGACGGATGATGCCGCCGAGCTGGCTAGTGCCGACCGCGTTATTTTCCCGGGGCAGGGTGAGGCTGCCAACACCATGGCCTACCTGCGCGAAAGCGGCTTGGGCGAGGTGATTCGCAACCTGAAGCAGCCGGTGCTGGGTATCTGTATCGGTCAGCAGCTGCTCTGCGCTCATTCTGAGGAAGGCGATACCCCATGCCTTGGCGTATTCAACAGCCCGGTGGTGCGTTTCCCTTCCGTTTGCGAGGAGGGGCGCGTGAAAATCCCCCAGATTGGCTGGAACACCATCGAAAATCTTCGCACGCCGCTCTTTGATGGGCTGAAGGAGGGCGATTTTGTCTATTTCGTACACAGTTTCTATGTGCCCGACTGTGCCGAGGCCATTGCCCGCACCACCTACGGCGGCGTGACCTATGCCTCAGCCCTGCGTCGCGGCAATTTCTATACCACCCAGTTCCACCCCGAAAAGAGCGGTGATGTGGGGCTGCGCATCCTTCACAATTTCATTCACCTCTGCCATGATTGAGCTCATTCCCGCAATCGATATCATCGGTGGTCAGTGTGTGCGCCTGACCAAAGGCGACTACGCTGCCCAGAAGACCTATGACCCGCATCCCGAGGACGTGGCCCGCCGTTTTTACGATATGGGCGTGCGCCGTCTGCATGTGGTGGACCTCGATGGCGCCAAGGCCGACCATATCGTGAACCTGGAGACGCTGAAGAAAATCACCGCGCTGGGCATGACGGTGGATTTCGGCGGCGGTATCAAGCAGGAGAGCGATTTGCAGGCCGCTTTTGACCACGGCGCCGCCATGGTGACGGTGGGCAGCCTGGCTGCTACCGACCCGCAGCGCCTGCTGAAGTGGGCAGAGAAATATGGCCCCGACCGCTTCATTGTGGGGGCCGATGCGCTGAATGGCCGCGTGATGATTAAGGGCTGGCGCGAGGATGGCGGTATGAGCCTGGATGAATTCGTGAGCTTCTACATGGGCCATGGCATCACCCGCGTGCTCTGCACCGATATTTCCCGCGATGGCACTCTGGGTGGCCCGAATACCGCGCTGTACCAGGAAATCATGGCGAAACACCCCGGCTGTCGCCTCATTGCCAGCGGTGGAGTGAGCTGCACGGAGGACATCCGCGCCCTCGATGCCGCCGGCATTCCCTCCGTTGTCTTCGGTAAGGCCTACTACGAAGGCCGTATCAATCTTCAACAATTAATCACTAATCATTAATCACTAATCATTCCCTTTATGCTCGCTAAACGTATCATTCCCTGTCTGGACGTGAAGGACGGTCGCACCGTCAAAGGTATCAACTTCGTAAACCTGCGCGATGCTGGTGACCCCGTGGAGCTGGGCAAGGCCTACAGCGAGCAGGGCGCCGATGAACTCGTGTTCCTCGACATCGCCGCCACGCACGAAGGCCGCAAGACCTTCACCGATATGGTTTCCCGTGTGGCTGCTGCCATTTCCATCCCGTTCACCGTGGGTGGTGGTATTCATGAGCTGGCCGATGTGGCCCGCCTGCTGGAGGCCGGTGCCGACAAGGTGAGCCTTAACTCCGCCGCTATCCGCAACCCGCAGCTGGTGAATGAGATTGCCTCCCACTTCGGGTCTCAGGTATGCGTGGCCGCCATTGATGCCCGTTGCGATGCCGATGGTTGGTACTGCTACGTGAACGGTGGTCGCATCCGCGTGGAGCGCACCCTGTTCGACTGGGCCCGCGAGGTGGCCGACCGCGGCGCCGGTGAAATCCTCTTCACCAGCATGGACCACGATGGCGTGAAGCAGGGCTTCCCGAATGAGGCGCTGGCCCGCTTGTCCGATGAACTCAGCATTCCCGTCATTGCCAGCGGCGGTGCCGGTGCCAAGGAGCACTTTGCGGATGCCTTCCGCCTGGGCCATGCTGATGCCGCACTGGCCGCCAGCGTGTTTCACTTCGGCGAAATCAAGATTCCCGAACTCAAGCAGTACCTCCACAACGAAGGTATCTGCGTGAGACTGTAAAGGCAGGATTCATTTAAAAGCAGCCCTCCCTGAGAGCGTGTTACTCAACGGGGGGGCTTCTGATTTATCGGTGCCATGAAGAAAATTGTTCTGTTGCTTTTCGTACTGGGCTTGCTGCTGATGATGTTCATGCCGCGCTGGGCCAGGGTAGGCGGTATCAGCTGGTGGCATATCACCGTACCCGGTTCTGCGTCTAATCAGTGCATAGTCGAGGTTGTTTCCTGGCAGGGGGAGACGATTTATTGCCGCTTTTTCAGCCCTCCCGTGGATGTTTCTGTGGAGCATGAGGGGTATTTAATGCTCACAACCTGGCGGGATGGCGACCCGTTGCGTTATTATGATGTGCAGCAGAGAGCATTTATATCCAAGCAGGAACTGAGCCGTCGCAAGCCTGCACGGGTTCCCCGGCCTTCATCCAATATATATGATGACTGGGCATTGACCGATTTGTACAACATTGCCGGCGACACGCAATTCCAGCTAAGAAAAGACTGGATTCAATATGTGGAGAAGAATCTTCCCCGCCGTTAGTACAAGCCCTGCGTATCATCCACTTGTTGTTTTATCATAAGAAATACGTTGACATGGCAACTTGGATAGATTATAGTGAGAAGGTATGAAATTTTTTTGCACTTCTGCCGTTTTCCTGACCATGAGCCTGCTTTCGCTTCCTTTGTCTGCCGCTGAGGTATGGGCGTATGGTGTTGATCAGAAGTCCGGGTGGGTCGATTACGATAAGGAATGGAAGTTTGGTGACCCCATCTGGGCAGATGATGCCATGTGCTGGGCTGCTTCCGGCAGCAATGTCATTTCCTGGTGGCAGGAGCTGCATGCCAGCAGTCTTACTTCTTCTGTTCCGCGAGGAGCTCAGGTGTGGGATACTTTCCGCTATGTGTTCCAGAATACAGGTGGTGTGGGATCCGATGCTTTTGAATGGTGGTTCTATGGAACAGATATGAAGTGGGGTGGCGAATTGGATAAAGAAACTGCAGAAGTGGCTACTGCCGGGCAGCAGTATTTGTTCAATGGTGGTTTCCTGAATTATCTGGGGGCTCAGAACGCTGTTAGCTTTAAATATATCGAGCCGGATTACACAGGTTGCCAATCGATTGTGGATATCCTATCCCAAGGCTGTGCCATTACGCTGAGCGCCACCTATGGAGCAGATGGCGGAGGAGGGCATGCTATTACTCTCTGGGGGGCTGAATATGAACAGGTGGATGGTAAAACACTTCTCACGAAGGTCTGGCTGACCGACTCTGATGACAAAGCCAAGGAGCTTGTTGATTATGATGTGGTGCTGAAGGAAGGAACCAATCCTGGCTTGACTGGTGACGGCAGTCTGAATGGGTATGTCTTACGCTCTGCAGCTGCATTGAATCCTCATGCGTATCCCGTGGATGTCGTACCGGAACCGTCATCAGCCATGTTGTGCCTGCTGTCTCTGATGGGGTGTGTTGCCCGCAGGAGAAGGTACTGCTGAAATGTTGACCCAGAAAGGGGTGGAAAAAGCCGGAATCTGTGCTATACTTTGCGCGTAACCCTGTTTTTCCGCTTATGACAATCGACTTTGACAAGTGCGGCGGTCTGGTTCCCGCCATTATTCAGGACTCCGCTACGGGCAAGGTGCTCATGCTGGGGTATATGAACGCTGAATCCTTTGCCAGAACCCAGGAGACCGGGCGCGTATGCTTCTACAGCCGCAGCCGCCAGTGTCTGTGGACCAAGGGCGAGACCAGCGGAAACTATCTGGATGTGGTAAGCATCAAGGTGGATTGCGATAATGATACGCTGCTCATTCAGGCCACGCCGCATGGCCCGGTGTGCCACACCGGTACGGATACCTGCTGGGGTGAGAAGAATGAGGCCAGTCCGCTGCTCTTCCTCACTGAACTGCAGGACTTCATTAACAAGCGCCACGAGGAGATGCCTGAGGGTTCCTACACCACCAGCCTTTTCCGCGATGGTATCAACCGCATGGCCCAGAAGGTGGGCGAGGAGGCTCTTGAGGCCTGTCTTGAGGCCTGCAACGGCACCAACGAACGCCTCATCTACGAGGCTTCCGATATGTTCTACCACCTTATCGTGCTGCTCACCTCCAAGGGGCTGCGCATTGAGCAGGTTATCGAGGAGCTGGCCTCCCGCCACAAACCGGGTTGGCAGAAGCACTAAAGCTGTATTTTCAAAGTGAAAAGCCGCCATGTGATTTTGTTCACATGGCGGCTTTTCCTTTTCGAGGAAATTAACGGCCTTTAAGATTGTAAATTTCAGGAAGAACCTCACTTAAGGCCACTGTGGGTTGAATGGCTTCACGAATCATATTCATGGGCTTGTAAGCATACGGAGCTTCATCCAGCGCATAATCCAGACTGGTGGTGAATACGCCGTGATTGACCATATCGGATTTAGTGGCCTCCAGATTGATGCATGCTTTTGCCTCTGCGCGGGTGAGCAGGCGGCCAGCGCCATGGGGTGCGCTGTAATTCCACTCCTCATTACCAAGACCATGCCCGATTCCGATGCCATCGCGCATATTGAAAGGGATGACCACGGGTTCACCAGAAGCTGCCCTGATGGCCCCTTTGCGCAGCACCATGGAGTCGAGATCCAGATAATTGTGCATGGAGACCAGGGCTGTGGCTTCCATGTCCATGATGCGAGGAAGCCCATGCCTGCTGACAAAATAGCTATAGATAGCTTCCCGGATAAGGATGTGGTTCAGCCGGGCAAACTCCTGGCAGGCATGAACGCAGGTGAGATAACGCTCGTAATGCGGGCTTTTGCGGTCCAGGTAGGCTGTCTCAGGCGGTCCGCCGTAGCCTTGCTGCATTCGGTATTGTTCTGCTTGTTTCTGGTAGACTCTGTTAACCTGTAGCCCGAAGTTGCGGGAGCCACAGTGTATTCCCAGATAAACGGTTCCGGTGTTGCGGGAACGGTTGAGCGAGATGAAGTGGTTTTCTCCCCCGAGCGAGCACAGTTGAGGGAGCACAGAGGCGATTCTGCCCTTGTTTCCGTCCTCATTCAGCAGCTGTTCTGCTTCCTCTATCAGTTGCACGGTTTCCCGGAACCTCCTGCGAAGGGTTTTCTGGGAGAGCTTGCTCTTGTATTCGCCAACCCCGACCGCGACATTGGTGCGTATGTACGCATCCAACTCTGCAAAGTTAATATTTTCTACTTCTCCCAGAGGAAGGAATGATACTGTGCACCCGATATCTACCCCCAGGATGTTTGGGGAGACGGAGCCCCCGGCATTGAGCTTTTGCGTGAACCCCACTACGCAGTTATTCCCGGCATGGGTATCCGGCATGATGACGATGCGGCTGCCTTCTGCCATGGGCGAGGCCAGGATGTGGTATATCTGTCTGCGGGTTTCTTCATCAATGCTTTCGAGCATGATGGTGGCAGTTGCATATTCTCCCTTAATGGTAATCATATTCGTGATGGGTGGTTGGTTGTTATTTCTTACCCTGGATTCGAAAAACAGGGGATTCTTAACAGCTCAATTCAGGCAGTGGGTAGAGGGTAGGAGGGGGCCGCAGCAACTGTATCTTAGATGGGTTGCATAGTCAAGATTTGATTGAGAGAAAATGTGCGCCAGACAAGCGGCACATGTGTCCCAAAGATTGCTGCGCCAAATGGGGGGGCAGGCTGGAACAGCTCGTTGTTGCTGCGGTGTAAACGCAGCAATTTAGACCACTTTTAAGTGGATTTAGATGCCTCGTAAGAGGCAATTTCATCTGCCAAGGGCAGATTTCGATGCAGCTCATCAAGAGCTGCAATGCAGGTGA
>JBGUSR010000071.1:0-9299 GCA_045132635.1 Akkermansia sp. | reverse complement strand
CTTGATGAGCTGCATCGAAATCTGCCCTTGGCAGATGAAATTGCCTCTTACGAGGCATCTAAATCCACTTAAAAGTGGTCTAAATTGCTGCGTTTACACCGCAGCAACAACGAGCTGTTCCAGCTCGCCAAACTCCCATTTAGCGCAGCAATCTTTGGGATGTGGCCCCCCCCTTCGCTACGAATGGAATCAACATTCTCTCAATTCGCTCCATAAACCAAAGGCCTGAGCTGTTTTCCTGCTCAGGCCTTGTGTCAGTTGCTGCGCAGCTTTACGCAGTGCGGTGGAAGGGGATTAATAAACGTCCTTCTGGTAGCGCTTGGCTGCCTTCATGTCAGCGAGGTAGGCTGTGGCTTCTTCCTCAGTGCGGTTGCCATACTTGGCGATGATGGCGAGAAGGGCCTTCTCCACGTCCTTGGCCATGCGGTTGGCATCGCCGCACATGTAGAAAGCGGCGCCCTTTTCCAGCCACTGCCAGACTTCCTCGCCGGCCTGCTCCATGAGGTTCTGCACGTAAATCTTGTATTCCTGGTCGCGGCTCCAGGCTACGGAAAGCTTCAGCTTGCCGCTTTCCACAAGCGGGGCGGTTTCATCTTCGTAGCAATTATCGGTGGCCTGGTAGGGATTGCCGAAGAAAAGCCACATGGGGCCGGTGGCGTTATCGGCCACGCGCTGCTGCCAGAAAGCGCGGAAGGGGGCAATGCCGGTGCCGGGGCCCACCATGATGATGGGGGTGTTGCCATCCTCGGGCAGGCGGAAGTTCTTGTTGCAGTGTACGAACACCTTTACCTTGTCGCCGGCCTGCAGGCGGTCAGCCATGAAGGTGGAGCACACACCGCCGCGTTTGCGGTCGTTGGTGGTGTAGCGCACAGCGCCCACGCACAGGGAAACCTGGCCGGGAACGGCATCCGGGCTGGAGGCGATGGAGTACAGACGCGGGGCAATCTTGCCCAGAATGCTTACGAAAGAAGCGGCATCGGCAAAGGTGGCCTTGCAGCACGGGCAGGTGGCGAGGTCCAGAACATCGCGGCCCCAGCAGAAATCCTTGAGCGCATCCTTATCGGCCAGAATGCCGGCAAGCTTCTCGCTGTTGGCCACAGCGTTCCACTTGGTCAGCATGCCCTTCTTCAGGTTGGTGATATCGTAGGCGGTGATGAGGGCGTCGCGCAGGGTGGCGGTTTCGCCGCTCGGGGTGGGAACCTCTGCCGCAGGGTCAAGCCCCAGGGCACTGATGAGTGCATCCACCAGGGCAGGGTCATTGCAGGGGATTACACCCAGTGCATCGCCCGTGGTGTAGGTAAGCCCGGAACCCTCCAGGGAGTAGTCCACGTGGATGGTTTCCTTGGCGCTGCCAGGCTTGGTGACGGAGCGAACTCCCAGCACAGTGGCCGGGAACGGATTCTTCATGCTGTACGGTTCCATTGTAGTATAATTGAAAATGCTTCTACTGCCTTGAAATCTGCCAGATGTGAGGGGATTTGTCAAGAAAAAACGCTCGCGCCAGGTGTCTCTGCGCGGCGGTGAAAAGGGGGCTCTGGCGGGAATCCAAATGTTCGAGGCACGGGACTCTCAGTCCCGAAAATATAACCGGGGAGCGCCAGCCGCCCCTCCGCTTCGACACTATTTTACTTGTATGTAAAATCCTTGGACCAGCCTGCACAAACGCGCTCTGTATACTGCATTATGGTTGACTTTTGGTGGAGTGTGGTCTAAGATTACGGCATGGAGACTCGTGTGATTGAGGTGGATCCGCTGGAGGATTGCCGCAAAATCTATAAGGAAGCCGCTGCCGTGCTGGCAGAGGGCGGTCTGGTGGCTATTCCCACAGAGACGGTTTATGGCCTGGGTGCAGATGCATTTAACCCGGATGCCGTGGCGAAGGTTTTTGAAGTGAAGGGGCGTCCGAGCTTTGACCCGCTCATCTGCCACCTGCCGAATGGTAAGGCGTTGAAGGATATCACCGAGGTGCCGACGGAGCTTCAGCCGCTGGTGGATAAGCTGGTGAAGGAATTCTGGCCGGGTCCGATGACGCTGGTGCTGCCGCGCAAGGAATGTGTGCCGGATATCGTGACCAGCGGTCTGCCCACGGTGGCCTGCCGCGTGACGAGCCATGAGGTGATGCGTGCGGTTTCCCGCGCACTGGGCCACCCGATTGCTGCGCCGAGCGCCAATCGATTCGGCCATATTTCCCCCACTAGCGCTCCGGCGGTGATGAAGGAGCTGGGTGGTTCCATCCCCATGGTGCTGGATGCCGGCGCCTGCTCCGAAGGCCTGGAGAGCACGATTCTGCAGCCCTGCCTGGATGAGAAAGGCAACCCCGCTGTGCGTGTGCTGCGCGAAGGCCCCGTGACCCGCGAGAAGCTTCGCAAAATCTGCAAGGTGGTGAAGCCCGGCAAGGGCAGCGATATTGAGGCCGCCACGCCGAATGCCCCCGGCATGCTGAAGAGCCACTATGCCCCCACCAAGCAGCTCCTGCTGCATGACCCGAAGGAAACCTTCACCCCGCAGGAGGGTGTGCGCTATGGCCTGATTACCTATCAGGGTGATTCCCCGCTGGCTGCTCAGGACTGCTGGAACGAGGTGATGCCGCTTTCCCCCGGCAGCGGGCGTCTGGCCGAGGCCGCTGTGCGCCTTTTCGCCGTGATGCGCGCTATGGATGAATGCGAGGAGGTGGATGTGATTGTGGCTGAAGAGCTGCCGAAGATGGGGCTCGGCATGGCCATGATGGACCGCCTGAACCGCGCCGCAGCCCAGAGAGGAGAGTAAGCCCATGCGACTCGCCTTGCAGAAATTAACCGTAGGCATCGTGCTGCGCGTGGTGCATGCGGCTCTGGTGGAACTGTATGCGCTGGATACCCGTGTGCGCGATGAATTCAACCGCATGCCGGAGGGTATGAGCTATGCGCTGCAGACGGGGTATAATGCTCCCCGGCTCTTTGTGCAGTGGAAGGATGGCAAGCTTCATAACCTGAAGCATCTGGATAAGCCGGTGTGCGCGTTGCGCCTGAAGTCCACGGGCATTTCCTTCCGCATGTTCACCGGGCAGATGGGCCTGGCCCAGGCCTATGCTCAGCATGCCTTCAGCATGCAGGGTGAAATTGCGGACGTGATGAAGCTGGCCCGTCTGGTGAACCTGGTGGAGGGCTACCTCTTCCCGAAGTTCATCACGAAACACATTCTTACTGATATTCCCGCCTTGCAGGTGAACCCGCTGCGAGTATACGGGCGCGTACTCTGCGGGTTCCTGACTGGTCGCTATAACTAATCATGAATAGGTATTTCGAATTTCAGAATGTAGTCAAGCTGCTCTGCGGTGATTCCGCTCTGGAGCGCCTTGCCAACGAGTTGGAGCACCTGGGCTCCAAGGCTCCTATGCTCCTTTCCGATGCCGTGCTGGCCAAAATCGGCACCATGCAGCTGGTGGTGGATGCCATGGAGGCCGAGGGCTGCAAACCTGCCTGCATCTACACGGATATTCCCGTGGACTCTTCCCTCAAGGTGGTGAATGAGATTGCCGCTCTGTACCGCAGCAGCGGCTGCGATGCCTTGGTGGCCGTGGGTGGCGGCTCGGTGATTGATACCGCCAAGGGCGTGCGCCTGGTGCTCTCCCAGAATGCGGATGACATTCTGGCCATTGGCGGGGTGGAGAATCTGGTGCGCGGCACGCATATTCCCTTTGTGGTGGTGCCCACTACTTCCGGTACCGGCTCTGAATGCACCGGTGTGGCCGTTATCCGCAACGATGAGAACGGCGTGAAGATGGAGTTCCTTTCTCCCTTTGTGCAGCCGGATGCCGCGGTGATTGACCCGCGCATGACCTTGGGGCTGCCGCCCAAGGCCACGGCCAGCACCGGTTTCGATGCCATGGTGCACGCCATTGAGGCCTGCACCTGCCTGCAGGCCAACCCCATGAGCACGGCCTACGGTACCACCGCCATCAAGCTTATCTGCGAGAACGTGGAGGAAGCAACCCGTAACGGCAGCAACAAGAAGGCCCGTTATGCCATGGCCGTGGCTTCCACCATGGCCGGTGTGGCTTTCTCCAACAGCATGGTGGGCGCTGTGCATGCCATCGGTCACGCCCTGGGCGGTGTGTGCCATGTGCCGCACGCCGTGGCCATGACCATTCTGCTGCCGCATGTGATGCGCTATAACCTGAGCCACTGCGCTGCCGGCTATGCTGAGCTGCTGCCCTGGCTGGTGGGCTTGGATGCCGCCATGGCTACCCCGGCTGATAGGCGCGCCGAGGCCGCTATTGATGCCGTGGTGCAGCTGGGCCGCCGCCTGAATGCCGCCTGCGGTCTGCCGCTTACCCTCCGCGAGGCCGGGGTGAAGCAGGACGATTTTGCCAAGGTGGCCGAGTTTGCGGTGAACGACGGTGCGCTCATCGTCAACCCGCGCGCTGCCGATGAAGCCCAGGTTATTGAAATCCTTAACGCTGCCTACTGATATGCATGAGATTGTAGAAAATCAACGTAAGTTCTTCCTGACCCACATCACCCGCGATGTGGAGTTCCGCCGCCGTGCCCTTAAAAAGCTGCAGAAGACTATTCATGAGTGGGAGCCTCGCATCAGCGAGGCTCTGCATGCCGACCTGGGCAAGTGCGCCACGGAGGGCTACATGTGCGAAATCGGTCTGGTGCTGGGCAGCCTGCGCGACACGCTGAAGAACCTGCGTAAGTGGACCAAACCGCGCAGCGTGGGCTCCTCCCTGGCTCATTTCCCCTCCAGCTGCCGCGTGGAGCCGAATCCCTACGGCGTGGTGCTCATCATGAGCCCGTGGAATTACCCGGTGCTGCTGTGCCTGGATCCGCTCATTGCTGCTCTTTCCGCCGGCAACTGCTGCGTGGTCAAGCCTTCCTCCACCACACCCGCTACTTCCGGCGTGCTGGCAGAGATGCTGAGTAGCATTTTCCCGCCGGAATACGTGAAGGTGGTTCTGGGTGGGCGCGAGAACTGCAACGCCCTGCTGGAAGAGAAGTTCGATTATATCTTCTTTACCGGCAGCCCGAATGTGGGCCACGGCATCATGGAGGCCGCAGCCCGTCATCTGACCCCCGTCACGCTGGAGTTGGGCGGTAAGAGCCCCTGCATCGTGGATAAGACCGCCAACATCAAGGTGGCTGCCCGCCGCGTAGCCTTTGGTAAGATTCTGAATGCCGGCCAGACCTGCGTGGCCCCGGACTACCTGCTGATTCACAGCAGCTGCAAGGATGAGTTCGTGACCGAGTTCCGCGAGGCCGTGGCAGAAATGCTGGGCGACCACCCGGTGCAGAATGATAAGCTGACTCATATCATCACCAAGCGCCATTTCGACCGCCTTATGGGCCTCATGAATGATGCCACGCCGGTGGTGGGCGGGCAGGGGAACCCGGAAACCCTGCGCATCGAACCCACTCTGCTGGATGGTGTCACCCCGGATTCCGCCAGCATGAAGGAGGAAATCTTCGGGCCGCTTCTGCCCATGCTGGTCTGGCACAAGTGGGAGGATGTGGAGCATTTTGTGCTCTCCCGTCCGCGTCCGCTGGCTTCCTATCTCTTCACCACAGATAAGAATACCGAGAATTGCTTCCGCCAGCACCTGTCCTTCGGCGGTGGTTGCGTGAATGATACCATCGTCCACCTGGCCGTGCACGGCATGCCCTTCGGCGGCATTGGCGACAGCGGCATGGGCTCTTACCACGGCAAGGATGGTTTCGATACCTTCACGCACTACAAGTCCATTCTCAAGAAGGCCAATTGGCTTGACCTTCCGTTCCGCTACCAGCCCTACAACAAGCTGAAGGCCAGCCTTCTGCGCATGTTCCTGCGATAATGGTGCTGACCCCGGAACAACAGGCCCGCCTGGCTGCCGCTCTGCGCGAGGGGGAATCCCCCCTCTGGCAGGGCTGTGGCGGCGCTGCAGCAGCCGCACCGAAGTCCGGCCTCCTCGCCCGCCTTTTCGGCAAGCCCGTCCCCGTCGGCGATCCCTCCCTGTATGCCATCACCGCCAGGCGTGTGCTGGTGCTGCCCCCGCAGGGTGAGGTGCAGGAATGGTTCCTCATGCTCGGCCTTATTCAGGACGTGAACGAGCGCCCCGATGGCAGCGGCGATATTGTCTTTGATTATGTAGAGGAAAACGGCCAGCGCACCCCGCGTGGCATCATTGGTATCCCCCAGGTGCAGGAGGTGAAGAACCTGCTGGCCTCGGCCATTGATGCGGCGTATAATGCTTCTCCTTGGTCTGTCTGAAATCTCGCGGGCGAAGTCCGCGAAATTCTCTCTGCGCCAGCAGAAATTCTCTCCACCGCAGGAGGAAATTCTCTCGCCGCCAGGCGAAATTCTCTCAGCCCCCGAAAGGGGGCTGATTTGTCTACCAGACTCCCTGCGCAGCTTCAGCTGCGCACGAACTTCCTTTACTCGTACTTCCAGATGCAGCTCGGCATAGCTGCGGAAGTAGCTCTGGTGATATCTGCCCCCAGTCCGACCGGAGGTCGGATTTCGTCCCCGCCAACGGCGGGGATATCGTCCTGCCCACCGGGCAGGATTTCGTCCGCGAAGCGGATTTCGTTTCCCAATACTCCAAACATTACCCAACTAGCAAGCATTGGGAAGCAGAATCATCTATTTTCTGCGAAAATAGAGAGAATTTCGCGACTGGGTTGCGAGAGAATTTCCACCTGCGGTGGAGAGAATTTCTGCTGCGCAGAGAGAATTTCGCCTTCGGCGAGATGAGAAGAAATCAGCCCCCTGAACGGGGGCTGAGAGAATTTCGCCTGGCGGCGAGAGAATTTCCACCTATGGTGGAGAGAATTTCTGCTGCGCAGAGAGAATTTCGCCTGGCGGCGAGATTTATTTGACCTCCATACTGAAGACCTTGCCGTTGAATGAGCTACCCAGGGATTCGAGGGGAAGCACGAAGGTGCTCATACGGTCATCCTTACGCAGGGGGAAGCGCACATTTTCCGGTTCGCCGGCAGAGACACCGTCCAGCAGAAGCTCGGTCTTGCCCATGGTGCCGATGAGTTCCAGCTTCACGCGCTTACCGACGGGGAGCTTGGCATTGAAGGCGAATTCAATGGAATCTGCGCGGCGCAGGGTGATGCGGCCATCCTTGCCGGCGGCCAGCAGCTGGCCCTGGCGGGAGCCGAGCAGCACCTGTTCCTCGCCGGGAACGGGAGCCTCGGGCATGAGCAGTTCCATGGTCAGGTGGTATTCCGGGCCCTTGGCTCCCTTGCGGAGACGCATGGGGGTGAGGTTGGGGGTGATGCTGAATGTGGTATCATTCAGGTGCAGCGGGTTACAATAGGGAATGCGACCCAGCTTTTCCACAAGGTTGCGGTGTTCATCGAAGCTGCGGGTGTTGCGGGGCTGGCCCCACATTTTCTGGGAGAGTACATCCACCATGGAGGAGATAGTGGGCCAGAGGTCATAGGATCCGTATCCCTTGTGAAGGCGGTCGATTTCATCATTCCAGATGGCGAAGGTGGCACCCAGCAGTTGCGGATGGCCGGCGGGCAGCCATTCGCCGCCGATGTTGTTCGGCAGCCAGTTATCATACAGGCCGCGCAGGTTCTTGTCTGCACGGTAGTATCCGGCAAAGGGAACAACGTAGAGGGCGCCATCGTGCGTGTTGATGACATCGTATCCCTGTTCCACGGATTCCCAGGCCTTGGCCCAGTCCTTGCTCCACAGGTTCATCTGCACACCTTTGGAGCGCACAGGAGTCTTGCCCGGCTTGGCATGCAGGCTGCCCCAGATGCGCGGGGTGTGGTTGCGGCTCTGGATGTGCCCCAGCAGTCCGTCGGCAAACTTGCGGTAGTCTTCGGCATCGCCAAAGAATTCATCGGCACCCACGTGCACGGCCTTGCAGCCATCGAATGCCGGCTTATCGCCCTGCAGGTATTCATCCCATACCTGGCCGATGAAGCTGAGGGTGGCCGGGTTGGCGGCGTCCAGCATTTCGCAGCGGCGCTTGGCGTGGTGGCGCATCGGCCCCTGGTAAATCAGATCCGGGCGCACGCGGGTGAAAGAAAGCGCATGGCCGGGCGCATCGAACTCCGGCACGATATTCACCCCGCGTTCCTGGGCAAACTTGACCAGCTCGCGGAACTGTTTCTTGGTGTAGAACAGATCCTGAGCAGTGAGCGGGGTGCCGTCCTTACCCTTTACCTGGCTCTCCAGACGGAAAGCGGAGTAGGATTTCTTGTGCGGGTCCTCGCCGGCGTCCACATAGTGCTCGTGGAAAATGTAGTTATCGTTCAGGTGCAGCTGCAGGTCATTCATCTTATACCAGGCCATGAGGCGCACCACGTCCTTCACGTAATCCAGCGGGATGGGCAGGCGGCCTACATCCAGCATGAAACCACGCAGGCTGTAGCGGGGCATGTCCAGCGCCTTGCCGATGGGCAGGGAAGTGGGGTTCTGCACCAGCATCTGCAGCAGCGTGCGGGTGCCCCAGTACTGGCCAGTGGCGCTGCCAGCGGAGATGCTGATGCCGTCCTCCTTATCGATGCTCAGCCGATAAGTTTCTGCGGCCATGCCTTTCTGCTGCTCCAGCACCAGGGTGGCAGAGCCTCTGGAATCCACGCGCACGGCCTTGTATCCCTCGGGCAGCACGGAGTTGAGCTCGCGAACAAACTCCGGCACGAAATTGGCCTTGCCGTACACCAGGATTTCCTTGGGAAGCTCCCAGTTGCCGGTGCCGCCCTTCCAGCTTAATAAATCCGGGATAACCTGAGGTTTGGGATTGCTGCCAGGCTTTCCGGTGCCTTTGATGATGATTTCGTAATCGCGGCTGATGGCTTTCTGCGTGCCCTTTTTCAGCTCGAAGCTGACGCGCACCGGGGTATCGGACAGCGGGCGGGTAATCGCGCCTTTCCTGCTGATGATTTGTTCGTAGTCAGCCGCCAGAAGTTTGACATCGACCCCCTTGGCCCGGGGAATGGAAAGGCGCCTGCTATCTGCGGCGGGGGCTTTCACCTGCAGATTATCGGCCATTTTCTGCAAATCATTTGCGAAAAGTCCACCAGCGGTCAGGAGAGTCAGAGAAACAAAGGTACTCAGTTTCATACTCTATATCCTAACAGAAGCTTGACCGGGGTCAAGCTAAAATTGCGTGTCTGTGTATGGTATCACATGTGTCCCAAAGATTGCTGCGCTAAATGGGAGTTTGTCGTGCTGGAACAGCTCGTTGTTGCTGCGGTGTAAACGCAGCAATTTAGACCACTTTTAAGTGGATTTAGATGCCTCGTAAGAGGCAATTTCATCTGCCAAGGGCAGATTTCGATGCAGCTCATCAAGAGCTGCAATGCAGGTGA
>JBGUSR010000070.1:0-13861 GCA_045132635.1 Akkermansia sp. | reverse complement strand
GGAGGCGTAGCCGACGTGGCAATCCCCCGGTCGAAAAGGACAACAAAACGATGCTCTCGGGGCAGGTTTTCCCTCGTTACCGGGGGATCCCCACACCATCCTGCGGGATGGTTCGGGATGACACCGTTTATTTTGTGGCTGCTCCAACAGCCCGACAAACTGAAATTTGCCCATCATATCCGTCCTGCAGGGTGCATAGGTTGTACCACAAAATATGCAGGAGGGAATCGGATGCGTCGAATATTTGTGTTTTTACTGGCAATTTGTCTTCTACTTCCCATGGGGGTTCGTGCCGGGGCGGTGGAATTGGAAACGGCAGGCAAAAGCGCCGTGCTGATGGATGCAGCCACCGGCACGGTGCTGTATGAAAAAAACGCTCATGAGCCTTTGGCACCGGCATCGGTGACCAAGGTGATGACCATGCTGCTGATCATGGAGGCCATCGACTCCGGGAAAATCGGCTGGAACGATACGGTCACAGCCTCCGAAACCGCTGCGGCCAAAGGCGGCAGCCAAGTTTACCTCAAGGCAGGGGAGACCATGTCTGTTTCGGATATGGTCAAGTCTATTGCCGTTTCTTCGGCCAACGACTGCGCCTGCGCCATGGCAGAGCATCTTGCCGGCTCGGAAGGGGCCTTTGTGGCACAGATGAACAAGCGGGCCCAGGAACTGGGCATGGAGCACACCCATTTTGTCAACTGCACGGGCCTGGATGATGAGCCGGAGGCGGCCCAGCACCTGACCTGTGCCTACGATATTGCCCTTATGTCCCGGCAGCTGCTCACTTTTCACCCGGATATTAAGAAATTTACCACCATTTGGATGGATACGGTGCGAAATGGCAGCTTTGGCCTGGCAAATACCAATAAACTGGTGCGGTTTTATTCCGGTGCAACGGGACTAAAGACCGGTTTCACTGCCAAAGCAGGCTACTGCCTGTCTGCCTCGGCCCAGCGGGATGGCATGGAACTGATCGCCGTGGTGATGGGATCAGAAACATCCCAGCAGCGGTTTGCCGCCTGCAAGGGCATGCTGGACTATGGCTTTGCCAATTTTGCCTTGGTGCGGCCGGAACTGTCGGAGGGAAAAGTACCGGTGAAGCTGGGAACGGCGGACGCCGTGACCGCTGTGCCGGCAGAGCCGGTGGAACTGCTGGTGGAGAAGCAGCAGCGGGGTGATGTGACAGTGCAGGTACAGCTGGAGGAAAGTGTGGCGGCGCCGGTGAGCCAGGGGCAGCGGCTGGGCACCATGACAGTGCGCTCCGGGGAGCAAATTTTGGCGCAGGTGCCCATGGTGGCCAAGGAAGCGGTGCCCCGGCTCAGCTGGTGGCAGATATTCTCCCGGGTACTGCGGCAATTTACCATGGGAAAATAGTAGATTTTTCGACAAAAATGGTGTATAATGGTGAAAATATTGCCTGGAGGACACCAAGATGAAACATTATACAAAGGCAAGTCCCAATGGGGCGGAAACCCCACGAGAACTGGAAAACCGCCGCATTGCTTATGAAGCTGCCTGCGAAGGCATGGTACTGCTGAAAAATGACGGCACTCTGCCGCTGAAAAATAAGAAAGTTGCCCTCTATGGTCCGGGTGCGGCTCGTACCATCAAGGGCGGCACCGGATCCGGCGAGGTCAACGAGCGCCATGCAGTTTCCGTGTTGGAAGGTATGGAGGAACGGGGGTTTGAGATCACCACCCGGGCGTGGATCGAGGAGTATGCCGACTTTTACGTTCAGGCGGAGCGGGACTATAAGGAAGAAAAGCGCCGCCGCATCAATCTTTTGGACCCCAAGACCATCAATAATATGCTCTTCGACAATTTCCGCCTGCCCTGCGGCCCGACCATTGAAGAGCGCCACGTGCAGGCCAGCGACACGGACACCTGCGTGTATGTGCTCAGCAGGCAGGCCGGCGAGGGTGGCGACCGCCGGGCGGAAGCCGGGGATTACTACATCACAGAGGAAGAGCGGCAGGCCATTGCCTTCTGCGCCCAAAACTATGCCCATTTTGTGCTGCTCATTAACTGCGGCAGCGCCATGGACATGGGCTTTACCCAGAGAATCGACGGCATCAATGCCATTGTGTATATTTGCCAGCCCGGTTCTCAGGGCGGTCTGGCGGTGGCGGATGTGCTCTCCGGCGCAGTGTGCCCCAGCGGCAAGCTGACGGATACCTGGGCTAAGAAGTATGATGACATTCCCTTTGCCAATGAATACAGCCATCGAAACGGCGATCTGAAGCAGGAAAACTACCGGGAAGGTATTTTCGTTGGTTACCGCTATTTTGATTCCTTTGACGTAGAGCCGGCCTATCCTTTTGGATTTGGTCTGAGCTATACGGATTTTGAAATTAGCTGCGCCGGCGGGGCAGTGATCGGCAGCAAGGTGCGTCTGCAGGCAAACGTGACCAACACCGGCGACTGCGCCGGCAAGGAAGTGGTTCAGCTGTATGTGTCCGCCCCGGAAGGAGAACTGAACAAGGAATATCAGTCATTGGCTACCTTTGAAAAGACCGGGCTGCTCCAGCCTGGCGGGTCGGAAACCATGACCCTGGAATTTGACCTGACAGCGGTGTCCAGCTACCGGGAGCGGGATAACTGCTTCGTGCTGGAGCGGGGCGACTATGTTCTGCGGCTGGGCAATTCCTCCCGCAATACCGCTGTGGCGGCGGTGGTGGTCTTGCCCGAGGAGATCATCGTGTCCCGGCACCAGGCGATCTGCCCGGTGCAGCAGCCGCTGGAGGAGTTACAGGCGCCTGCGCGGGAGGCAGAGGCTCTGCCTGAGGGCGTGATTTATCTGGTGGCAGAGGTCGATGCCTTCCAGATCGCCGACTATACCACCCCCTATGTTCCCACCAAGATGGACAAGCAGGTGCGCCGGTTTGTGGGTCGGCTCAGCGACCGCCAAATGGTGGACATTGTGGTGGGCGTGGGTCAGTGGCTGGTGAATAATCGCTTCGACCTGCCCGGTTCTGTGGGCAACACCACCAGTAAATTCTGGGATAAGGGTCTTGCCAATGTGGCTCTGTGCGACGGCCCGGCGGGTCTGCGGATCAATCGCCATAGCACCATCAATAAGCGGGGCAAGATCCGCCCGGTGGAATTCCCCCTGGCGGTGTATTCCTACATTCCCGGCTTCATTCGCAAATTCTTGCTGGGCAATCCGGAAAAGGAAAAGTCCCTATATCAGTACGCCACTGCGTTCCCGGTGACCAATGCCCTGGCCCAAAGCTGGAATAAGCCGCTGATGGAGCAGGTGGGCCGGGCTATTGCCGACGAGATGCAGGAATTCGGCTGCACCTACTGGCTGGCGCCTGCGGTGAATATTCACAGAAATCCTCTGTGTGGCCGTAATTTTGAGTATTTCTCCGAAGATCCCCGGCTTGCCGGCGATCTGGCGGCGGCCATGACCCGGGGCATCCAGTCCCAGCCCGGCTACTACGCCACGGTGAAGCATTTTGCCTGCAACAATCAGGAGGACAACCGCACCCATGTCTCCAGCAATGTGAGCCAGCGGGCGCTGCGGGAAATCTACCTGCGCCCCTTTGAGACCGTGGTGCGCCGGGGCAAGGCCAAGGCGGTCATGACCTCCTACAACAAGCTCAACGGTGTCTATACCCCCAACAGTCGGGATCTTTGCACCGTGGTGCTGCGGCAGGAATGGGGCTTTGACGGCGTGGTGATGACCGACTGGTACTCCACCAACCCCCGACAGGGCAGTAACGCTCTGGCCATTGCGGCGGGCAACGATCTGATCATGCCCGGCGGCCGGTATTTTAAGTGGCAGATCCTGTGGGGACTGCGCACCGGCAAGGTCAGCCGTCAGCAGCTGAGAAATTGCTGCGCCAATGTGGTGAAGGCCATTTTTGCCAGCCCCACCCAGCGGGAATATATTGGATAAAGAGAGGCCTCTGACATGAAAAAGACATTCAGCGAAAGGCTTTACGGCTTTCTGTGGCATCTGCTGCGGTGGCCGGTGAAAAAGATTTTTGCATTCACCTGCGATGAGGATCGGCAGGAGGAACCCACGCTCATCATCAGCAATCATGTGACCAATTTCGATCCCATTTTGGTGGCCTATAGCTTCCCGGGGCGGCGATTCCATTTTGTGGCCAGCGAGCACCTGTTCCGTATGGGTTTTGTGTCCAAACTGCTGACCTATGTGTTTGAACCGGTGGCACGGCGCAAGGGTGTCAGCGGCGGCGATACCGCGCTGGCCTGCGTGCGAAAGCTCCGGGCGGGCAAAACAGTGGGGCTCTTTGCCGAGGGCGAGACCACTTGGGACGGCAAGACCGCGGAAATTTTCTCTGCCACCGGCCGCCTGGCCCAGATGGGCAAGTGCCGCCTGATTACTTACCGGCTGGAGGGCGCGTATTTCACAGCGCCCCGTTGGGGCAAGGGAATTCGCCGGGGCAAAATGCACGGCCGCATTGTGGGCATTTACTCCGCAGAGGAAGTCAAGGCCATGGGCAAGGATATCACTGCGGTGATCCAGCGGGACATCTATGAGGATGCTGACCTGCGCCAGCAGGAAGCGCCTGTGGCTTATGGCAAGGGCCATCTGGCTGAAAATCTGGAAGTGATGCTGTTCAAATGCCCGGCCTGCGGCGCCTATGAAAGTTTGTCCAGCAAGGGTAATTTCCTGCGTTGCACCTGTGGCAAGCAGTGGGAGTTTACCACCTTTGGCCGTTTCACACCGGCAGAACCCTTTGAAACCGTGGCCCAGTGGGATGCTTGGCAGCGGCAGCAGTTGGAAGGAGAGAACCCTGCCTTCCGGGCGGAAGGTCTGCAGCTGTCCCTGCTGGGGGACGAGCACGATCAGCAGATTTTGGGCACAGGCGCACTGGAATTGAAAGAAGGAGCGCTGCACTGCTGCGGACAGATTTTCCCCGTGGAGGAAATTTCCTCTATGGCACTCATTACCACCAAGCGGCTGCTGTTCACCGTGGGCAATTCCTACTATGAACTGAAGGCGAAAAAGCCCCTTTGCCTGCGGAAATTTCTGCTGTGCTGGCAGAAAATCGCAGCAAAAGAGCCGATGATGTAAAAAAGAACTCCGGGTGTGCGTTGCACACCCGGAGTATTTTGTGTGGAATTAAGCCAGATAGATGGCCTTGCAGGCCAGCATGGTCTCGTAGCAGTCCAGCTTGCTCACCAGCTCGTAAGGAGCGTGCATGCTCAGAACGGGCACGCCTGCGTCCACGGTGACGATGTTGCGGTTTGCCATGTAGGCAGCCACGGTGCCGCCGCCGCCCTGGTCGACCTTACCCAGGGTTGCGATCTGCCAGACCACATTGTTGTTGTCGAAGGTGGAGCGGATGTGGCACATAGCCTCGGCGGAAGCGTCGGAAGCGCCGCCCTTGCCGCGGGAGCCGGTGTACTTGCAGATGGCCACGCCGTAATTCAGCTTGGAATTGTTGCGGCGGTCGCAGGTCTCGGGCCAGTTGGGGTCAAAGGCGTTGGACACGTCGGCGCTGAGGCAGAAGGAATTGGCAAAGCAGTCGGTCAGCTTCACGCCCTGAGCGTCGCACAGGCCGCCCATGAAATGCTCAAAGAACTGGCTCTGCATGCCGGAAATACCCACGGAGCCGATCTCTTCCTTGTCGGCCAGAATGCACACGGCAGTCTTGGTGGGGGTGGGGATGTTGAACAGAGCTTCCAGCTCAGCGTAAACGCAGACACGGTCGTCGTGGCCGTAGGCAGCGATCAGGCTGCGATCCAGACCCACCTCACGGCAGGGGCCGGCGGGAACCACGTTCAGCTCGGCGGACAGGAAGTCGGACTCCACGATGCCGTACTTCTCGTTCAGCCACTTCATAATGTGCAGCTTTACCAGATCGGAGCCTTCGCCCTCCAGGGGCTCGGTGCCCAGGATGACGTTCAGCTGCTCACCGGCGATGACCTGGCCGGCGGTCTTCTGCATCTGATCGGCAGCCAGGTGGGGCAGCAGATCGGAGATCATCAGCACGGGATCGGCGGAATCCTCACCGATGGTCACATTCACAGTGCGGCCGTCCTTGCAGCAGACAACGCCGTGGAGGGCCAGGGGCAGGGTGGGCCACTGATACTTCTTGATGCCACCGTAGTAGTGGGTCTTGAAGTAAGCGATCTCGGAATCCTCGTACAGGGGATTGGGCTTGATATCCATGCGGGGGGAATCCTCGTGGGCAGCGCAGATATTGGCGCCCTTATTCAGAGGCTCGGTGCCGATGACGGCCAGGGCGATGGCCTTGCCACGGTTGTTGTAGTAGATCTTGTCGCCGGGCTTTGCATCCATGCCGGGGACAAAGGGAACGAAACCACGCTTCTCAGCCTCGGCCACGGCCCAGGCGGTGGACTCACGCTCGGTCTTGGCGGCATCCATAAAGGCCATGTAGCGCTTGCAGTAGGCTTCCATCTCAGCGCGCTCCTCGGCGGAAATGCGGGCGTAGCCGTTCTTGGGGGAAGCCAGCAGGGAGGACTTCAGTTCTTCAATGTTCATATTGAATTGCTCCTTTCAAATCGTAGGGCGGGAAAATTCCTGCCGCTTACGGAAGTTTATAATACAGAAAGAGGGCGGGACCGAGGCCCCACCCTACAACTCCATCTTACATTATACCGAAGTTCTGCAAAAAAGCAAGACATTTCCCGCGGAATGCACAAAGATCCTCGTTGTTTTCCAGGGTGTACTGGCACAATGCCGAGAATTCGCTTTGGGGCCGCTGGGCGGCGATCCGCTTTTGCGCATATTCTCTGGAAATGCCCTCCCGAGCCATCAGCCGGGAAATCCGGGATTCCTCCGGGGCAGTGATGGCCACAGTGGCGTGGCAAAGTTCTGCCAAACCGCCCTCAAACAGGCCGATGGCATCAATGGCGGCCAGACCCTGATGCAGGGAAAGCTGCCGCTGTACTTCCTTTTTCACTGCGGAATGGGTGATCTTATTCAGATCAGACAGGGCACTTTCGTCAGAAAACACGATATTTCCCAACTTTTTGCGCTGCAACTGCCCATTTTCTACCACGCCCGGAAAGCGAGCTTCAATGGCCTCCAGCAGGGCAGGGTCTTCCTGCAGCAGGCGGTGGTAAATGGCATCGCAGTCCAGCACCAGTCCGCCCTTTTCCCGGATGACGTTCAGCAGCGTGGTCTTGCCGCAGCCGCTGCCGCCGGTGATGCCGATGATCATAATGCACCCTCCGCATCAATAATGTGGAATCCGGCGGCTTTGTTCAGCCGGTTCTGCACCGCATAGGCCACGCCGCCGCCCACCGGGCAGCGGGCAAAGACCCGGCGCACATCGCCTTCGTCCAAGATCCGCAGTGCCGCAAACAGGCCGGCAGACAAGGTGGCCGCATCGGCTTCCTTGCCATAGGCCAGGGGGGCGCAGGTTTTATACAGTTCCAGTTCTTCCTCAAAGCAGAGCACCCGGTCGCCGGCTTCAAAATGGGCGTGAATATAGCGGCTGGCGGCGTCCCGGCTGCCGGAAACAATCATAACCTGACAATCCGGGGCATAGTGGCGGTATTTCATACCGGGGGCTTTGACCACGGCATCGTTGCTCACCTGTCCGGTGACGGCTTTGTCCACCACCAGGTCGCCCAAAACTTCTATCAGCTGCTCCGGGGTGATTCCGCCGGGACGCAGCAGCCGGGGGCGCTCCTCCGTCAGATCCACGATGGTGGATTCTACACCAACCCGACAGGGGCCGCCATCCACAATGGCCTGGATGCGACCGTCGTGGTCGTGGAGCACATGCTGGGCGGTGGTGGTAGAGGGCTTGCCGGAAATGTTGGCGCTGGGGGCGGCTACCGGCACGCCGGCCAGACGGATGATGTTCCGGGTGATGGCATTGTCGGGGCAGCGAACTGCCACGGTGGAAAGACCGCCGGTGGTGCACTTGGGCACGATATCTCGGGCAGGGAGCACCAGTGTCAGCGGACCGGGCCAAAAACGTTCTGCCAGACGGTAGGCACTTTCCGGGATGCTATGGCACAGAGCATCCATTTGGGCGGCATCGGCAATGTGCAAAATCAGGGGATTGTCCTGGGGACGACCCTTGGCGATGAATATCTTTGCCACAGCCTCCGGGTCCAAGCCGTTGGCGCCTAGACCATATACGGTTTCTGTGGGGATGGCCACCAAACCGCCTTTTTTAATGATTGTTGCCGCAGTTTCAGCCGTTTCGGGCATTTCTGCGGATAAAAATAAGGTTTCCATACGGATATCTCCTGCTGTCGATCCTGCGGAAAATTGTTGTTTACAAATTTTGTGTCATTCCGAAGAGTAGCGCACACTGGCGTGGGAATCCCCCGGATAGAGGGGGGACGATCGAAAACTAGTCCCATACCTTTGGGGATTGCCACACCAGTGACATCGGTCACTGGTTCGCAATGACATCTCTTTTTAGCGCTATAAACAACAATTTATCTTTCGAAAAAGCATGGGCAGCCGGTGTCGGCTGCCCATCGGTTTTTGGAATTATTCGGTGGGCTGGTTTGCTGCCTCGATGATCTTGACGAACTTCTCGGGCACCAGGGAAGCGCCGCCGATCAGACCGCCGTCGATGTCGGGCTGAGCCAGCAGCTCGTAGGCGTTCTTGTCGTTCATGCTGCCGCCGTAGAGGATGGAAACAGCACGGGCGTGCTTGGAGGAGTACAGCTTGCGCACCACGGAGCGGATGTGCTCGCAGACTTCCTCAGCCTGCTCGGGGGTAGCGGTCAGGCCGGTGCCGATGGCCCAGATGGGCTCGTAGGCGATAACGACCTTGCGGATCTTGTCTTCAGGCACGCCAGCCAGACCCAGCTTGATCTGCATGGCGATGTGCTCGGCGGTGATGCCGGCCTCGCGCTGCTGCAGGGTCTCGCCGCAGCACATGATGGGGGTCAGGCCTGCGTTCAGAGCGGCCAGAACCTTGGCGTTGACATCGGCGTCGGTCTCACCGTACATCTCACGGCGCTCGGAGTGGCCGATGATGACATACTTGCAGCCTGCGTCGGTCAGCATGGAGGCGGACAGCTCGCCGGTGTAAGCGCCGGAAGCGTTGGCGTTCATGTTCTCAGCGCCAATGCCCACGCGGGTCTCGCGCATAGCGCGGACAGCAGCGGGGATGCAGATGGCGGGCACGCACAGTGCCACGTCACACCAACGGCCCTTGGGCAGCATGCCCTTGAAAGCAGTCATGAACTCCTTGGTCTCGGAGGGGGTCTTGTTCATTTTCCAGTTACCGGCAATGACGGTCTTACGATACTTGCGATTCATGGTTTTTCTCCTTATATATACATCAGAACGATGCGAAATTACGATTTACAGATTGTAGGGGAGGGTCAAGACCCTCCCTTACGAAAATTCTTACTTATCCAGCAGGCAAGCAATGCCGGGCAGCTCCAGGCCTTCCAGGAACTCCAGGGAGGCGCCGCCGCCGGTGGAGATGTGGGTGATGGAGCCGGCAAAGCCCAGCTGCTCGCAAGCGGCTGCGGAGTCGCCGCCACCAACGATGGTCACAGCGTCGGAATCAGCCAGAGCCTGAGCCACAGCGATGGTGCCCTTTGCCAGAGTGGGGTTCTCAAACACGCCCATGGGGCCGTTCCAAACCACGGTCTTGGCAGCCTTGGCAGCAGCGGCGAACTCAGCGCAGGCCTTGGGGCCGATGTCGAGGCCCATCATGTCAGCGGGGATGTTAGTGCAGTCCACGTATTCCACGGGGATCTCAGCGTCGATGGGGGAGGGGAAGGAAGCGGCAACGGCGGTGTCAACAGGCAGCAGCAGCTTTACGCCCTTGGCGTTTGCCTTAGCCAGCATTTCCTTGCAGTAGTCCAGCTTCTCATTGTCCACCAGGGACTTGCCTACGGTGTAGCCCTGAGCGGCCAGGAAGGTGTAAGCCATGCCGCCGCCGATGATCAGGGTGTCAACCTTCTCGATCAGGTTGTTGATAACGTTCAGCTTGTCGGAAACCTTAGCGCCGCCCAGAATGGCAACGAAGGGACGCTCGGGGTTAGCCAGAGCCTTGCCCATGATGGACACTTCCTTCTGCACCAGGTAGCCGGAAACAGCGGGCAGATAGTCAGCCACGCCGGCGGTGGAGGAGTGGGCACGGTGTGCGGTGCCGAAAGCGTCGTTGACGAAGATGTCAGCCATGGAAGCCAGTTCCTTGGACAGTTCGGGGTCGTTCTTGGTCTCGCCCTTGATGTAACGGGTGTTCTCCAGCAGCATGACCTGGCCGTTCTCCAGAGCAGCGGCCTTAGCCTTGGCGTCGTTGCCTGCCACATCAGCAGCCATGATGACTTCCTGGCCCAGCAGCTCGCTCAGACGATCGGCAACGATCTTCAGGCTCAGCTCGGGCTTCCACTCGCCCTTGGGCTTACCCATGTGGGAGCACAGAATCACCTTGGCGCCGTTCTTCACCAGATACTCAATGGTGGGCAGAGCAGCCACGATACGCTTGTCGGAAGTGATCTTGCCTTCCTTGGTGGGCACATTGAAGTCGCAGCGGCACAGAACGCGCTTGCCAGCTACTTCGATGTCTTCAATAGACTTCTTGTTGTAGTTCATATGATGTTCCTCCATTGTATTTGGATAGTTTATGCTTTCATCTTTCCATAGTCCTTGAGACCGGGAAAGTCCAATTGCCGCAGGGCCTCATATACGGTGATGGCAACGGCGTTGCTTAAGTTCAGGCTGCGGGCATCCTCATGCATGGGAATCTTGACGCAGCGCTCCCGATGGGCTTCCAGAAAGTCTTCCGGCAGGCCCTTGGTCTCCTTACCGAAGAACAGGTAATCCCCATCCCGGAAGGTGGCCTCGGTATAGCACCGGGGCGCCTTTGTGGAAAGACACCACATCCGCTCGACCTTGTTTCGGGCGAAGAAATCCTCCAGATTCTCGTAGTCGATGACCTCCACCAAATGCCAGTAATCCAGTCCGGCCCGGCGGACAGCCTTTTCCGAGATGTCAAATCCCAGCGGGCGGATCAGATGCAGACGGCAGCCGGTAGCGGCGCAGGTGCGTGCGATGTTGCCGCAGTTCTGGGGAATCTCCGGCTCTACCAATACGATATTCAGCATGGAAATCCCTCCTCTTGGACAGTCGCCAAATTATTGTATGTCAAAGTTCTCAGAAAATCAACTAAAAAATTATAAAAAAAGCAACTTTTTATGAAAAAATACATGGACACAAACCCAACATGGCCATTTTTGTGCAGTTTGCGGCGCCCGGCGGGAGGAAATAGGACGTTCCGATGGATAAAAATGGGAAAATTGCGACATATCGGGCAGACATCAACATTCATAATTCACAATGAAAAATTAAAAGTTAAGGTGGTTTCTTCGGAAATGATTGAATTGGTAATGAAGGACGCTGGTACAAAAAAACGCGGCACAGCTTTCGCTGCGCCGCGTTGGAATATTGGATTACTCTTCGTTGGCCTTGGCCTCTTCGATGATCTTGGCCTGATTCTGCTTCGGCACTTCCTCATAGCGGGCGAACTCCAGGGTGAAGGAACCACGAGCCTGGGTCATAGCGCGCAGGTCGATGGCGTAGCTGCCCATTTCAGCCATGGGAACCTCGGCCTCGATGACGGTGTTGCCGTCAGCATCGGGGTTCATGCCCATGGGACGGCCGCGACGCTTGTTCAGATCGCCGATGACGTCGCCCATGTAGCTGTCGGGAATGGTGACGTTCAGGGTGCCAACAGGCTCCAGCAGGGTGGGCATAGCGTTGGGCATAGCCTCCTTGTAAGCCAGGATGGCAGCCAGCTTAAATGCCATTTCGTTGGAGTCAACGGGGTGGTAGGAGCCATCGTACAGAACGGCCTTCAGACCAACCATGGGATAGCCGGCCAGGGGGCCCTTCAGAATGGCTTCCTGGATACCCTTTTCAACAGCGGGGTTGAAGTTCTTGGGAACGGAGCCGCCGACGACTTCCACGTCGAAAATCAGCTCGTCCTGCTCTTCCTGGGGCTCAAAACGCATCCAAACGTCGCCGAACTGGCCGCTGCCGCCGGTCTGCTTCTTGTGACGGCCGTGGGACTGGACGGTCTTCTTGATCTTTTCACGGTAAGCAACGCGGGCGGGGAACAGAACAGCGTCCACATTGAAGCGGGACTTCAGCTTGGAAACCAGCACATCCAGGTGCTGATCGCCGGAGCCGGAGAGCACCAGCTGGTGGGTCTCGGCGTTATTGACCAGGTTGAAGGAGGGATCTTCTTCGTTCAGACGGGCAAGGCCTGCAGCGACCTTGTCTTCCTGACCCTTGGTCTTGGGAGCGATGGCCTGGGAGTAGCAGGCGGGGGCGTAGGGCAGGGCCTTCAGGGAGACCACCTTACGAGGATCGCACAGGGTGTCGCCGGTCTTGACCTTGTCCATCTTGCCGATGGCGCCGATGTCACCGCAGGTCAGTTCCTTGACTTCCGTGGACTTCTTGCCGCACATGGCGTACAGACGGCCCAGCTTCTCGGTCTCGCCGGTGCGGGCGTTGACCAGAGTGGTGTCGGAGGTGATGGTGCCGGACAGAACCTTCACGAAGGAGTACTTGCCGTACTGATCGGAAACAGTCTTGAACACGAATGCGGAGGGAACGCCGCCGGCGGAGACCACGAATTCTTCCACCTTGCCGTCAGCAGTGGTGGCCTTGTGGTAGTTGCCCTGCTCGGGGTTGGGCAGCAGGGAGAGGATGTGGTCCATCAGCATCAGGCTGCCCAGGCAGGTGACGCCGGAGCCGCACAGCACGGGGAACAGGCTCAGTTCCTTCACGCCGGTGTGCAGGCCGTTGATCATTTCGGCGTAGGTGAAGTCGTCACCCTCGAAGAAGCGGTCCATCAGAGCCTCGTCGGTCTCGGCAACGGCTTCCTTCAGGGCGTCGTTGAACTCTTCGATGACAGCTTCCTTGTCAGCGGGAACCTGGATCTCGACACGCTTCAGATTCTGCATCTCGTAGGCGCGCTTGTTCAGTACGTCGATGATACCGGTGATCTTCTTGCTGGAGTCCCAGATGGGAGCGACGATGGGAGCGATCTTGTTGCCGTATTTTTCACGCAGGGCAGCGAAGGTGGCGTTGTAGTCGGAGTTGTCCTCGTCCACCTTGGAGATGTAAATAAAGCGGGGCATATTGCGCTCTTCGCAATACTTCCATGCCTTCTCGAAGCCGACGGTGATGCCGTCCTTGGCGGAAATCACCAAGATGGCGGCGTCAGCAGCGCGCAGAGCCTCCACCACAGCGCCGGAGAAGTCGAAGGCACCGGGGGTGTCCAGCAGGTTGATCTTAACATTGTGATACTCCAGGGGGATCACGGAAGTGGAAATAGAAATATTACGGCGAGTTTCCTCGGGATCGTAGTCAGAAACGGTGTTGCCGTCGGCGTTCTTGCCCATGCGCATGATGGCGCCGGTCATATAAAGCAGGCTCTCGGCCAGGGCGGACTTGCCGCTGCCGCTGTGGCCCAGCAGAACGACGTTGCGGATAGAATTAACAGTGTACATGATGAAAATAGCTCCTTTCGGGAAGACGTTTGCCTTCCAACCTTTCTTGGGTGTCCGGGGACACCCGAACATAAGACATTATATATGAAGATGTAATGAATTTCAATGATAAATTTGTCAAAAAAGCAAAAATCTCCAAGCCGACGAAATCACTATGCAAGTTTTATAAAATTCGCCGGGGATTTTTGTGCATTCTTTCTGTTCTTTATGGGGAAACAACTGTTTTTGACGCAAAGCCGTCATGCCCCCAATGCTTCAAATTGGAATTTAGCGGGCAGTGGGAGGTGCAGCCTAATAAACGCTGTCATTCCGAGCCAGTTCTCAAACTGGCGTGGGAATCCCCCAGTTTCAAGGGGGAACCTGCCGAAAAAGTAACCCCATACCTTTGGGGATTGCCACACCATTCTGCGGA
>JBGUSR010000069.1:0-27706 GCA_045132635.1 Akkermansia sp. | reverse complement strand
AGCTCATCAAGAGCTGCAATGCAGGTGAAATAAGTTCCTGCGGGCCATAGGCCCGCACTATCTCTAAACAACTTACATTGCAGGGCAGAATGCCCTGCAGAGAAATTGCGGGCAGAGGCCCGCAATGAAATCCGCCACTATTGTGACGGTCTAAATCCGGTTATCACCGGTCTAAATTGCCCGGCTTCTGCCGGGCAGTGTTTCATCCCCGCCAAATCGCCTTTTGTTGAACAAGACGGAGATTACAAAAAGCCCCGCTTTTTTCAGCGGGGCTTTTCGGGATGGTGGGAAATGGGGTGAGCCGGAATCAGATGAGCTCCTTGAGCTGGTTCACGGTGATGCCAGGTACCACAAAGCGGGTGCCATCTGCCTTTTCCAGAATGGGGGAACCATCGAAATCCACCCCGATGAAGCGGCCGACGATGCGTTCCTTATCAGTAATAGCCACCACGGGACGCGTTTCGCCCCAGGCGGTGCCCAGAATGGGCAGAATGCTGTCGATTCCGTCCTTCACGAATTGTTCGAAGAGCCTGGCGATGGTATCACCCAGCTGGGCGCGGAACTGCTTGATGGAGGGGCATGCCGGCACGATATCGCACAGGCGGGTCACCGGGTCGGAGGTGCGGCCCTCCAGTTCATTGATATCGTTGAACATGTTGAGCCCGATGCCGATGGAGGCCATGGTGGCAGACGGACGCTCCACCAGAATGCCGGCCAGCTTGGCGCGGCCCACCAGCACATCGTTCGGCCAGCGGAGGCGGAGCCCTTTGATATTAAAAGATTTCAGAGCCTCAATAACGGCAGCGCCTGCCACCAGAGGCAACACCCCCCAATGCCGGTTCAGGCTGGGGTCTATCGGCAGGTTATACGTAGCCCACAGGCCACCCTTATCGCCAAACCAGGTGCGGTTAAAGCGTCCGCGGCCACGGCTCTGGTGCTGGGTGGACACCACAGTCCAGGCCGGCAGCGCACGCGCCACATTGAATGTGGATTCACATTCCTCTACTTCCTTGACTTTCCATTTGGAGCTCACGCTGCTATTCTACACCACAAGTCGAGTGAAGTCTACCCCTCTTTATGTAATTTTTTATAATTGCTGCTGCTCCTCCCCGCGCCCCCGTCCGACCAAAGGTCGGATTTCGCTTGCCAAGCCAAAGCTGTCGTAAGACAGCGACGGCTGGTCGGGCAACGCCCGGATTTCGTTTCCCAATCTCCCAAACATTACCCAACCAGCAAGCATTGGGAAGCAGAATCATCTATTTTCTGCGAAAATAGAGAGAATTTCGCAACTGGGTTGCGAGAGAATTTCCACCTGCGGTGGAGAGAATTTCTGCTGCGCAGAGAGAATTTCGCCTTTCGGCGAGATATTACACTCCTGCGCAGCTCCGCTGCGCACGAACTTCCTTAACTTCGTTGCTAACACTGTTTTTTACTCCCAAGATGGAACTGTGTTCCGGGCTGTTGAATATTCTGTTTTCAAAACGTGTTCCATGCTTGACTTACGGATTTCGAAAACGTAAAATAGATTCAATATCAAAAGAAAATTTTCTCAAGCTATGAAGCTTCATCTTCCTCTCTTCATCCGTAAGTCAGTTCTTGCTTGCATGCTTGCGCTCAGCAGTATCGCTACCTCTGTGGTGAGCGGTACCATGGTTGCAGGTAGTGCCATGTGGGCCATCTCCAATGTTGCAGCAGAGGCTCAGGAAGAAGTCCAAACCGTCACTATTACTGATAATGAGGATGGTCGGTTGACAACTACACCAGCAGGTTCGCTCATCATCATGAATCTGCAGGGAACTTCAGCCGGAAGATGGCTGATCGGACCAGGAACCACGCACAACGTGCTGGCCGATGTGCAGATTGATTCTTTGAGCATTACGAATGGTTCCTCCAGTGCAACATACAATTTTGCCGGAGATATCACGGGTGACGGTGTGTTTGAGCGCACGAATAATGCCAGTGCCAGTAAGCAGACATACGTGTTTACCGGCGATATGAGCCAGTATTCGGGTGAGATGAAATTATTGAAGCAAAACGATGCGAGTACCTTCAAGTTCATCGGCAATCAATCCGGCACGGGGGCTATCACGATTGTAGCGGGGAATTCAATTGTGGTGGATGGAGCCACGATGAATAACAGCTCCATCACTTCTGCCGGTACATTCACGGTGCAAGGAACAAGCTTCATAGCCGGAGATGTAAGCTCCACCGGCACACTGAAGGTGAACGGGATGACAACCTTTGCCGGAGATGTCAATTGTGGAGGGACGCTGCTGGTATCTGAAGATACAGAGATAACCAGCTATGGTGCATTTACCTTCGGCGAAAATGCTGTCATCAATCTGGCCCGGGCAAACGCTGTAACAGATGCTCAGCGCACACAGACATATACTATCTTTTCATCTGCCGGCGCAGGGACGAGCAATTTTTCTGAACTTTCCATAGCCGACCTTACCGGCCTGGTCACAGCCGGACGCACCTGGAGTTTCAATGCAGATGGCACACTGGTCGGTGTGCTCAGCAACAACAGCCTGACCCACTCGGCAAGTGGTGATTTTACATGGAATACTACCGCATCCAGCTTCAGCAAGGGAGAAGAAACAGTCACTTTCACCCAGGGCGATGATGTCACTTTCACTGGCACCGGCACCAAGATCAGCTTTGGAGAGTCTCTCCAGGCCCAGCGAGTCACCGTGGCAGAAAGCGCAAACATTACCATTTCCGGAAGTGGTAGTGGCTCGCTGACATTGGAGGAAGCCGTGGTGTACGGTACATTGAATCTCAATAAGGGAGGCAACCCTGGCAACGGTGCGTTCACCGGTGCTATCGATGTGTATGGCACGCTGAATCTGAATACAGGCGACGTGACCGGGTGGAGTGACAGCCTGGGTATCAAGTCCATTGATATCTACGAGGGTGGTGAGATGGTTGTAAATACAACCGCCAATCAGACAGGCGCCGGCATTGTCATCAACCTGCAGGGCGGCAGCATTTCCGGCGTGGCCAATTCCAATTTCGACCTCGGCTACGGTGGTACTCTTCATGGGTATTCCACCATCTCTGCGCTGGCTGCAGATGGCGCCACGGCAGCGCAGCCCACAGTATCTACCATCTCCGGTGCCACCATCACCCTGCGTCAGAATCACACCACCATCTCTGTAGCAGAAAATGCCCGGCTGGATATCCTCAGCGGCATATTGGTCAAGGGCAATAAGTCCGATCTGAATGGCGAGGGGGCTGTGCCCTCGCATCTGCTGGCAGGGCTAGTCAAGACCGGAGCAGGTGAACTGCGCCTGAGTGGTAACAATACCTACACGCAGGCCACCACCGTGGCAGAGGGTACCCTCACCCTCACCGGCGGGGCTGCATTGGCATCCTCTTCTGTTGCTGTGAACCGCGGGGCCGTTTTCAAACTCGATACCGCGGCAGATACTTCCATCAACTATGCCAACCAGATCAGCGGCAGCGGTCTGCTGCTCAAGACCGGGGCGGGCAGTGCCTCTATCGGTGGCCTGGCTGATTCTTTTGCCGGTCATATTGATTTGCAACAAGGTACGCTTTCTGTTGGCTCTCCGGTTGTCATCAGCTCCGGGCGTGAGCTGTCGCTGGGCATGACCGGCGCGGTTCTGAATTCCAGCCTTTCTCTGGGCGATGGTAAGCTGAGCATCGATTACTCCGGCAGCGGAGCCGCCACCAGCCTGAATAACTCCGCCCTCACCCTGCTGGGCGGCACGCAGTTGCAGCTTTCCAGCCTGGGAAATGGCGATGGTAAGACCTATGAGCTTTTCGCCGGCATCGGCAGCCTGCTGGGCCGTGATGGCAATGCCCTTGTGCTGGATGATACCAATAACGCCATCTCCAACTATTTCGATTCCACCCGCCCTGGCACCGGTTTCTGGGCCGGTGCTACTCTTCAGCTGACGGATGCTGGCACATTGCAGCTTGTGCTGCACAATGAAACGGTGAAGGAGGCGATTACGATTACGTTCCGACAGACCAATCCTTCTGCCTACCAATATTATGCCGGTATTGCGTTTGAAGATATTTCGAACGATTCTGACTCCTACGCCTACGGCGGCGCGATTTATGGCAGCACGATAACGCTGAGCGATAACGGGAGCGTGACGTTCAGCGGGAATACGGCGTCTTCCTCCGATGACTACGCCCGTGGCGGCGCAATTTATGGGGACCGGGGCAGCACCATTACGCTGAGCAACAATGGCAGCGTGACGTTCAGCGGGAATACGGCGTCTTCCTCCGATGACTACGCCTACGGCGGCGCAATTTATGGGGACCGGGGCAGCACCATCACGCTGAGCAACAACGGCAGCGTGACCTTCAGCGGGAATACGGCATCCTCCTCTTCCTCCTCCGCCTACGGCGGCGCGATTTATGGGGGCGGGGACAGTACCATCACGCTGAGCGATAACGGCAGCGTGAGCTTCAGCGGGAATACGGCGTCTGCTTCCTCCTACGCCTACGGCGGCGCGATTTATGGCCTCTGGGACAGCACCATCACGCTGAGCGATAACGGCAGCGTGAGCTTCAGCGGGAATACAGCGTCTGCTTCCTCCTCCGCCTACGGCGGCGCGATTTATGGGGATGGCGACATCACGCTGAGCGATAACGGGAGCGTGAGCTTCAGCGGGAATACGGCGTCTGCTTCCTCCTCTTCCCCCTACGCCTACGGCGGCGCGATTTATGGGGACTCCTCCAGCACCATCACGCTGAGCAACAACGGCAGCGTGGTGTTTGAGGGGAATACGGCGTCTGCTTCCTCCAGGGCCTACGGCGGCGCGATTGATGGGGACACCATCACGCTGAGCGATAACGGGAGCGTGAGCTTCAGCGGGAATACGGCGTCTTCCTCCGACTCCTACGCCTACGGCGGCGCGATTTATGGGGACTCTTCCAGCACCATCACGCTGAGCAACAACGGCAGCGTGGTGTTTGAGGGGAATACGGCATCCTCCTCTTCCTCTAGGGCCGAAGGCGGCGCGATTTATGGGGATGGCGACATCACGCTGAGCGATAACGGGAGCGTGAGCTTCAGCGGGAATACGGCGTCTTCCTCCGACTCCGACGCCTACGGCGGCGCGATTGAGGGGGATGTGACGATGGAGGGGAACGGCAGCGTGAGCTTCAGCGGGAATACGGCGTCTTCCTCCTCCTCCTCCGCCTTCGGCGGCGCGGTTCGTGGGGGCACTATTACGCTGAGCAACAACGGCAGCGTGGTGTTTGAGGGGAATACGGCATCATCCTCCTCCTACTCCGCCGGGGGCGGCGCGATTTATGGGGACGACGTCAGTGCCATCACGCTGAGCAACAACGGCAGCGTGAGTTTCATCGGGAATACGGCGTCTGCTTCCTCCTCCGCCGGCGGCGCGATTTCTGGGGGCTACGACAGCTCCATCACGCTGAGCAACAACGGCAGCGTGGTATTTGAAGGGAATACGGCGTCTGCTTCCTCCTCCTCCGGCGGCGGCGCGATTTCTGGCCGAACTATTACGTTGAGCAACAACGGCAGCGTGACGTTCAGCGGGAATACGGCGTCTTCCTCCGACTCCTCCAACTCCTTCGCCTACGGCGGCGCGATTTATGGGGATGTGACGATGGAGGGGAACGGAGATGTGAGCTTCATCGGGAATACGGCGTCTTCCTCCTCCGCCGCCACCTACGGCGGCGCGATTTATGGAGGTACTGGCAGCTTCATCACACTGAGCAATAACAAAGGTAGCATAACGTTCATCGGGAATACGGCGTCTTCCTCCGGCTACCGCGCCGACGGCGGCGCGATTGATGGCAGCACGATAACGCTGAGCAATAACAAAGGTAGCATAACTTTCAGCGGGAATACGGCAGAGTCTGCGTCCTCCTACTCCGGCGCCCGCGGCGGCGCGATTTATGGGGACTCGATAACGCTGAGCGACAACGGGAGAGTGGTATTCGAAGGGAATAAGGCATCTGATTCTTCTTCTGCCTGCGGCGGTGCGATTTTCGCAATTGGCAACCTGAGTATCCGGAACAATGATTCGGTGGAGTTTTACCAGAATGCCGAGGTAGTGAATGGCAATACCTACCGCCTGTGCAGTATTTATGCATTCGGTGGTAGTGGTGATGAGATATCTCTTTCTGCCGCAGCGGGGAAGAGTATCACCTTCCGGGATTCCATCTACATTGACAGTGGCAGCCGCTTCAAACTGAATGAAGTTTATGAAGGAACGGCGCAGCTGGGCGATATCATCTTCACCGGTGCGACCACGGTGGATGATCTGTACACCGTGAAGGGCAATGTAGCTGGTACGGAGGAGGAAATACGCCTTTCCCGCACTTCGGAGATCAATACCCTGACCGAGCTTTACGGCGGACGCCTTCGCGTGGAGGAAGGCGCTATTTACCAGGGCCAGGGCATCACCGCCATGGAAGGTTCTGGTGCTACGGTGCGTGTGCAGAATGCTACGCTGAGCCAGGTGGGGTATGATTTGACCTTTAATGCCGGCACGGTGCTGGAGGTGGCGGGGAACAGTACCATCCGTGGCAATGTGAAACTTCTGGCAGATAGCTTGTTCAAGATGGAGCAGGCGGCAACGCTGAGTCTTCCTGAAACACTGCAGGCAGATGCTGCGAAACTGACGGTGCAGGGCACAGCCCTGCTGGCGGGCAGTTCCACGCTGAATGCCAGCCTGACCCTGGCAGATGGCGCTACGCTGGATATGATGAGCCTGGATGCCGGGGCGGTGACCATCAACGGTGCTCTGACCTTCGGCGGCAAGGTGGAGATGGGGGAGAACCTGATGGCGATTCTGAATGAAATGCGCGGCTGGGAGGAAAGCGTGACCTTGTTCACAGGAATTGAGAGCCTGGTGTTGCCACAGGTGGTGACATCGGGCGATTCCGGTCGCGTGTGGGTGGGGAATGTGTTCAGTAATCTGGCAGGAAATGAGAGTTATTACATTGATTTCAAGGCAGATGTAGGCGCCTTGCTCGTTGTCCATGTCCCCGAACCTACAACAACAAGCCTCAGCCTGCTGGTACTCGCTGCACTTGCGATGCGCCGCCGTAGAGGATAAACGGTACTCGGGCCGCGCAACGATAATTCGTGCACCGGGAATTGTTTCCCGGTGCGCGGTTTTATTGCGGGGGCACCCGTCTACGCCCTACGGACCGAGGCGAGACAGGAACGACCTGTGCTTCGAGAGGCCGCAGCCATATTTTAGGCTTGACTTGGCGGGGGATTCGGGGTAGTCTGGTCGGCGTCATAACAAGACATTTATACTACTATGTCCCGTACCCCCATCATTGCCGCTAACTGGAAGATGAACAAGGGCCCGAAGGAAGCCAAGGAGTTCCTCGCCGCCCTTAAGGATGAACTTACTTGCGAGTGCAAGGCTGTTGACAAGGTGATCGTTCCCCCGTTTGTGACGATTCCCGCTGTTATGGAGACCCTTAACGGCTGCACCTGCCTGGGCGTTGGCGCTCAGGACGTGAGCGACCGCGACAACGGCGCTTTCACCGGCGAAATTTCCACCGATATGCTTAACGAGCTGGGCTGCAAGTACGTGGTGCTTGGCCACAGCGAGCGCCGCCAGTACCATGGCGAGACCAACGCTTACATCAACAAGAAGATTAAGAAGGCTCTTGCCGCCGGTATCTGCCCGATCTACTGCATCGGTGAGACGCTGGAGCAGCGCCAGGGTGGTGAGCTTGAGACCGTGCTGAAGAGCCAGGTTGTGGAAGGCCTTGAGGGCCTGACCGCCGAGGAAGTTGCTGGTCTGGTTATCGCTTACGAGCCCGTGTGGGCCATCGGTACCGGCGTGACCGCTTCTTCCGCTGATGCCCAGGCTGCTCACGCCTTCATCCGTGGCGTGGTTGCCGAGGCCTTCGGTGCCGCTGCTGCTGAGGCTGTGCGTCTGCAGTACGGTGGTTCCGTGAAGCCCGACAATGCTGCCGAGCTCATGAGCCAGCCCGACATCGACGGTGCCCTCGTGGGTGGCGCCGCTCTGAAGGCTGATTCCTTCGCCGCCATCATCAAGGCTGCTCTGTAAGGAAGTCTCCTGAACGGAAATTAATTCTACAAAAAAGGCACGCAGGTCTGACTTGCGTGCCTTTTCTGTATTCTCGTGTCTGGCCTTCCGTGGTTCGACAGATTGGCAAACTGGTAAACTCGCTAATTTAGCTTTTGTAAACGCGGGGAACGCGGCCGGTGATGCTGGTGATGATGTTGCTGGGGATGGTTTTGGCGCGGGAGGTGAGTTCGCTCCATGGGACATTGGGGCCCATGATTTCTGCAACATCGCCGGGCTGGACACGCTGCATGTGGGTGACATCTACCATAATCTGGTCCATGGTGATGCGGCCGAGCACGGGGCAGTATTCGCCGTTGAGATAGACGCGGGCGCCGGTGTTGGAAAGGTAGTGCAGGTAGCCATCGCCAAAGCCCAGGCCGATGGTGGCCACGCGGGTGGGACCGTTGGTGATGTAGGTGTGGTTGTAGGAAACGCCGTGGTCGCTGGGCAGGGTGCGCAGCAGGGTGACGCGGCTGTAGAGGGTGAGGGTGTTGCGCAGCTCGCGATTGTGCGGCGAGGGCATGGGGGAATAGCCGTACAGAATGCGGCCCAGGCGCACCATGTTGGTGCAGGGGGCTTTGTAATTGAATACGGCGGAGCTGCTGCAGAGGTGGCGGTAGGGAATGTTCAGATAGGTGCTCAGTTCCGCCACAGCGCGTTCATAGCTGCGAATCTGGCTGTGCGTGAAGGAAATGTCTTCTGCCGCTGCGGATAGGTGGGAGTATACACCCTCGATATCCAGGTATTCAAAATCTGCCAGGCGGGCGCCCATTTCGCCCAGGGTGTGGGGCAGCAGGCCGGCGCGGCCCATGCCGGTGTCCACATTGATGTGCAGGTGCACTTTCTTGTTATAAAGCTGGCCCAGGGAGTTGTAATGCTCCGCCTCCTCCAGGCTGGAGAGGGCTACGCGCCACTCGTTCTGCACAATCATTTCACGCTCTGCCGGGAAGCAGGGGCCCAGAATAAACGGGCAGGTCCTGCAGCCTGCGTTCTGTACGCGGGCTGCCTCTGCTGGCGTTGCCACGCCGAAGAACTCCAGGTCGCAGTCATCCAGCGCCTTTACCACACCCTCGATGCCGTGTCCATAGGCTTCGGCCTTGACGATGGCCATCTGCTTGTGGGTGGGCAGCACCCGCTGCACCACGGACAGGTTGTGACGCATGGCTGCGGTGTCGACCTCGGCCCAGGCCCGGTAAAGAGAAGTATCCTGCATGAGCTTATTTTATGCTTCATGATGCGGGATTGCAACATTTATTTCCAGCTTTCGGATGGAAAAAAAGCAATACAGACAGCTATCTCGCTTGAAATCGCATCCGGATTCGCGTATACTGCACGCGTGAACATGCCAGCAATTATATCGACAACAGAACCTCTCAAGAATATGGGGTGGGGCCTTATGGAGCTTTTTGAAAAGGGTGGTCCTCTGATGTGGCCTCTGCTTTTCCTTTCTGTTATTGCCTTCATGGTTATGTTTGTCTGTTTCTGGACAACGCGCGCCTCTGCTGTGCTGCCAACGCGTATGGTGATGTCGGTGGAATCCTGCATCCGTCGCAAGGATTATGCCGGGCTGATGAGCATGTGCGAGCGCGATGGCTCCAGCTTTGCTCTCACCATGCACGTTATCGTGATGTTCCTGCAGCGCAACCCCCGCGCCAACATTGATGAAGTGCGCGAAGTGGCCGCTGCTGAGGGCGCTCGCCAGACCAATATCCTGACCCGCCAGATTAACTGGCTTTCCGATATCGGTGCCATTGCTCCCATGATTGGTCTGCTGGGTACCGTGGTGGGTATGATGAAGACCTTCATGGAAATGGCCGCAGGTAATTTCGAAGGCGTGAAGCAGATGCAGATGGCCCACGGTATTGCCGAAGCCATGATTACCACCGCCGGTGGTCTTGTGCTCGCCATTCCTGCCACTGCCGCATATGTGTTTTTCCGCAGCCGGATTCAGAAGCGCATTGCTGATATGGAGGTGGCCGTGACCCACATTCTTTCCGTTATTGCTGTGCAGATGGACCGTGAGCGCCGCCTTGGCAGCACTTACCAGCGCGGCACGGCCAAGGAAGTGATGGAGGAAGAGGAATTTTAATCCTGAGCGGGAACATCTATTGCCTGACCTGTTATGAAGTTTAATACCAAGGTTCCGGAGCCCATCGGCTTCCAGCTTGCACCTATGCTGGATGTGGTGTTCCTGCTGCTCATCTTCTTTGTGGTGACTCAGAAGTTCATTCTGAATGAGCAGGACCTGAAGGTGAAGGTGCCCACGGCTCCCAAATCCACCGAGGAGACCTCCCGCGCCATCAACGAAATGATTATCAATGCCCGCGAGGAAGATGGCGACCTTGTTATCACCATTGACCGCGAGCTGCACACCCTTAAATCACTGAAGGAGATGCTGGAAAAGCAGATTGGGGTGGACCCGAACCAGCCGGTGCGTATCCGCGGCGATGCCCAGATGAGCTGGCAGCGCATGGCTGATGTGATTTCTACCTGCTCCCAGGCGGGGGTGTGGAATGTATCTTTCTCCAAGCAGATGCCCGAAGCGAAGAAATAACATCGCCCGGGGCTGCGGTACCAAGTGTTATTTTTACCTTATTATGCCCATGATGAATACACGATTTTCCACCATGCTGGCACTAGGGATTTCCCTGGTGCCGGCTTTTGCGCAGCAGCCGGACCAGGCAGAGGCTCCCCTGGTTGCGAATCCGGAGGCAGATGGCTACGCTATAGCAGAGCAGCTGTATGCCCAGGCCAGAAATACAGCGGATTCCGTGGCACGCGCCCAGGCTATGCGCCGCGCGGCAGAGCTCTTTTCCAAGTTCACGGTACGCTTCCCCAAATCTGCCAATGCAGAGAAGGCGCTTTACCTGCAGGCAATCTGCCAGGCGGAGGCCGGGGATGCCGTGGCCTCCAATAACACACTGGGTGTGCTCGCCAACCAGCGAAAGGGCGAATACGCTGCCGCTGCTGCCTATAAGCTGGCTAACCAGGCTACTGAGCGCCAGATGTGGCAGAAGGCCATAGGGTTCTACCATATCACCGTGCGAGAGACTCAGCGCGCTGAGCTGCGAAATGATGCCTTGTATCGTCTGGGGCGTGCGCAGCTGCAGTCCGGTCAGCGTAAGGAGGCAGAATCCACCTTCCGTACCTTGCAGGTCATGCAGGGTATTGACCCGCTCATTCTGCAGACTTCTCTGCTTTCCATGGCTCAGATGAAGACGGAGGATGGCAAGGATGCTGAGGCATACACGCTTTTCTGCGATATTCTTAAAATGACCACGCTGGATGAGCGCGTGCGTGCATCTGCCACGCTGCAGGCTGCTCGTCTGGCCTCTCGCCTGGGGAAGAATGAGGAATCACAGCAGCTGTACGGCAAACTCGCCCACATGAAGGGCATGGAGAAATATGCAGGCGAGGCCCAGATGGAAAATATCCTTTCCCTGTACAAGGCTGGAAAATATGCAGAGGTGGTGCGCCGCGCTTCTTCCCAGACCGGCAGCCTGGATGACCCGGCCAAGGAGTCCCGCCGTGCTATTATCGTGGGCCAGTCGGCCATGGAAATCAAGCAGTATGAGGCCGCAGCCGTCTGGTTCGAGCTTGCAGAGAAGGCTCAGCCCGGTACCCCGCTTGCTGCAGATGCCGGTTACCGCCGCCTGATTTGTATTCAGCAGATTCGCGGTGCGAATTTCTTCCAGCAGGCAGAAAAATACATCAGCACCTATGCTGTGCCCGGCTCTGCCACGGTATCTCTGCCGTGTGTTGACCTGGTGCGCCTGATGTATGCCGATCGCCTGATGGCAACGGATACGGCGGCATCTGCCCGGCAGTTCGATGCGCTCAACTTCGAGAACCTGCCGGAAGCTGTGCGCCCCGATGCCATGTACAAGAAGGCCTGGACCGCGGCTCAGGGGGATACATATGACCCTCTGCCCACCTTGAACCAGTATATTGAGAATTTCCCGGCAGACCACCGCATCCCGGATGCTCTCACCTTGCGTGGCACCTTCCTGGGCAAGCAGGGTAAGCTGGGCGATGCGCTTGCAGACTTTGACCGCGTTATCAGGGATTATCCGGATTCCGATTCTGTGACGGTGTGCTGGCAGCGCGCTGCCAGATTCTGCGCCGGAAAGGATGCCGACAAGATGGTATACTATTACAAGGGCTTCATCACCCAGTGCGAGGAGCTGGCCAAGCAGGGCTCTCCGACCAAGCCTGGAGCCCTGGCCGAGGCTCACTATAACGTGGCCGGCGTGCTGGCGGATAAGGAGCCTGCAACAGCTGTGACGCATTTCCAGGAGGCCCGCACCATTTACCCGGAGCAGTATGCCTCGCTGGTGGATATCCGCCTGGTGCAGTGTTTCTTCAAGATGCAGGATGCAGAGAATCTCAAGAAGTCACTTGAGGAGCTGGAGCGTACCAATCAGGCTTCTTACAAGGGCCTGCCTGCGGCTATTCTCCGCTGGTGCGGTTGGACCCGTTTCCAGTCGCATGATTACCTGGCGGCTGACAAGTATCTTTCTGATTCGCTTTCCCGCGAGCCTCGTGAAAAATACACTGCTGCTGATGGCAGCGAACAGGAGCGCCCCAAGGTGGAGCCCATCGTGTGGAAGACCCTGGCCCGTGCGCGGCTGGAACTGCGCCTTTATGCCCGTGGTCTGGAGGCCGCGGAGCACTATGTATCCATGGAGAAGCAGCCATACCGCCTGGCGGAGGGTATGCGTGACCAGGCTCAACTGCTCATCGGCCTTGGGCGCGGTGAAGAGGCTCGCAAGATTTGTGAGACAGCCATTGCCCTGGGTATTGATGGCCCGATAAAGTCCACGCTCTTCATATCGCTGGGTGATGCCTACTACATTGACGGCGAGTACAGCGAGGCTGCCAAGTATTATGGCCGCACGGCAAACGTGGTGAGCGACAAGGAGCTCAAGCCGCTGGCTTTGTACAAGATTGCCAGTGCACTCAAGAAATGCGGGAAGGAGGGCGAGGCATCTCAGTATGAGAATACGCTGAAAACGGAATTCCCCCACTGGACTCCGTCTGCCAATGTGCTGCATCTGATGGAGGAACAGAAGCGCCCGGATCCAGCTCCGGACGCCTGATGCGCACATATCATTTATCTATAACAGCATGTCATACGTAGCCCCGCCGAATCGCCGCAAGAGTTGGTTTCGTCTGCTTACCATCGGGCAGAAGAAATTGATGTACGTATGCATCCTGGGTGCAGGCTTGATGGTGTGCGCTCTTTCTGTGCTGGGCGTGTATGGCTACCGGGCGCTGCAGTACGATTTATCGCGCATCAGCGGAGTGAAGGACCCCAGCCGGTTGCTCGATTCCGAGAACCGCCTGATTGCCTCATTGGCAGATGATGCCGACGCCTTCGTATCCCGCGAAGAACTGCCGGCGAATCTGATTAACGCCTTTGTGGCCAGAGAGGATGAGACTTTCTTTGACCATGATGGCGTGGTGCTTACTTCTGTGCTCCGCTCTGTGATTCGCAATATCATGTCCATGCGTTATGAGCAGGGGGCATCCACCATCACCATGCAGCTTACGCGCAATGTGTTTGAGCTGTCGGGCAAGTCGATGGATCGTAAGATTCTGGAGACGATGCTTGCGCTGCGCATCGAGCACAATTTTGATAAATATGCCATTCTGGAGCAGTATCTCAGCCGCATCTTCTACGGGCAGAATTGCTACGGAATCCGCGCTGCTGCTCGCCATTACTTCGGGAAATCTGTTCGTGACCTCGACCTGGTGGAGTGTGCCACACTGGCCGGCCTGGTGCGTGCGCCGTCCTTGTTCAACCCGGTGCGCAGCATGGAAAGCGCCCGCAAGGTGAAGGCTGAGACCCTGCAGCGCATGCTGGCATGTGAGATGATTACGCAGGAGCAGTGCAATGAAGCCACGGCTGCGCCCATTGTGCTGAAGCGCGGCGTTGTTTCTGCTGATACCTCAAGCTCATATACCGTGCGCTGGACCCGCCGTGAACTGGAGGAGCTGGGCGCGGCTGTGCCGGAGCACTCGGGTGGTATTGCCGTTGTTTCCAGTCTGAATCTGCCTCTGCAGCAATATGTGGAGCAGGCTGTGGAGAAGGCCCTTTCTGCGGTGGAGAATCCAGGCGTGTACCCTGAGGCCTGGCTGGCCGGGCTTTCCCCGGAGGCTGCCACCGCTGCGCAGACTGCGTTTGCCAAGTTGAAGCGCCCGGAGGGGATGAAGGTGCGCGGTGCGAACAATGACATGAGCGGTCTGCTTCAGAGCTGCGTGCTGGTGGTGGATGCCCGCCGGAATCACCAGGGCAAGGTGCTGGCAGTGGTGGGCGGCCGCTGTGCTGTGGACGGTCGCGACCGCTGGATGGAGACGGTGCGCCCGGGCCGTGTGTCTGCGCCTTTGTTATTCTGCTGCGCCTGCCTGCCTGGTGGCGAGGGGGCTCACATCATTGCCCGTAGTGCAGAGGTAACTGGTCGCCAGCTGGGGTATGATGTTGTGTGCTCTTTCTATGATTCCCTGAATCTCTCCCTGAAGCTTCCTCCGCGAGAGCAGGAACTGTACCTGTATAACGGTTTGTTCCAGATGCGCCGCATGGATCTGGCCCGCCTGCTGTTCTGCCTGCAGAACCAGGGCCGTGGATACCGCCTCAGCCTGGTAAATGATGTGTGGAATAGCAACCAGCAGCTGATTTACCACTACGAACCGGAAAAATCGTCCGAGTATATTCGCCGTGAGAGTGCCCGCATTGTAGCCGATTTGCCCCCTTTCCGTAAGCAGGAGGATAGAAGTATTACTATGAGCGAGTATCTGCCGGAGGGTGGTGGCTACTGGACCATGGTGTTCCGCCCTGGTGAGGTGTGCATCTTTGTGTGGGTTGGGTATGATGACCCGGCTGACCCGAATGCCACGTCTCGTGAGATGCGAGTTCTGCTTCCGCGCGCCACGCAGAACCTTACGCGTGAAATCGATGAATGGTTGTTGACGCAGAAGCGCCTGGAGCGACAGAAGAAAAAGGAAGCCGCCATGCAGGAACAGCTGCGCCGCGAGGCTGAATTGAAGAATCAGCAGCAGGCTCAGCCGCAGAATCAGCCCTCATGAGCACGGATTACACAGCATATCTCCGCGCTGCTGAGCAGGCTGCCAGGCTGGCCGGTGCTTTTCTGCGGGAGCATTTTTTCTCCTTCAAGCAGGTAGATGAAGCCTTGCAGCATGATATCAAGCTGCGGCTCGACAAGGAGAGCCAGGAGCTCATTTCGGACTATCTGCTTTCTGTCTTTCCGGAAAGTTCGATTCTGGGCGAGGAGGGAAATGATGGCGTAGCCCAGTCTGATTACTGCTGGATTGTGGACCCTATCGATGGCACCGTGAATTACTTTTACGGCATCCCGATTTTCTGCGTGAGCATAGCGCTGCAGCACAAGGGTAAACTGGTGATGGGCTGTGTGTATGACCCCATGCAGCAGGAGTGTTTTTCTGCCATTGCCGGGCAGGAGCCCACGCTGAATGGCCAACCTGTTGCTGTGTCCAGTCGCTCCTGCATGGCAGAGGCGGTGGTCTTTATCGGCCACGGCACGCATGATGGCTCCGGCGAAGCTGGAATCCGCCGTTTTGCGCATATTTCCCGCCAGGTTCGCAAAATCCGCATTCTGGGCTCCGCCGCGCTCACGCTGTGCTATATTGCCGCCGGGCGGTTCGATGCCTACGTGGAGGGTCGCATCTGCCTGTGGGATTTTGCTGCCGCCCGTGTGATTCTGGAAGCCGCTGGCGGCGTGGTGGAATTCACCCCGCAGGCAGAAGATGCCGTGCGTGGTTCCATTCTGGCGTGGAATGGTCGCATTCCGCTTCGTGAAGCTCTTATAATGGATTGATTGTATGAATAATACCCCGTCCGTTCGTCATCTTGCCTGGAAATCCCTTCTGCGTTGGGCTCAAGGTGGTATTTTTGCTGAGACTCTCGTGGCTCGCGCGGCTGCGGAGCATAAGCTGGCTCCTGCCGACCGCGCTCTGCTGCAGGCTATTGTGTATGATACGCTGCGCAATATGAGCTGGCTGGACCACATCCGCAAGGAGCTTCGCCCCGGTAAGCTGGAGGAAAAAATGCGCTGGCTGGTGCTGCTCGGTCTTTGCCAGCTGTTCATTCTCCGCCAGCCGGAGCACGCAGCTGTTTCTGAGACCGTGAGCCTGGCTCCGCAGCGTGTGCGCGGCGTGGTGAATGGTATGCTGCGCAATGCGGTGCGCCGCCGTGCTGAATTTGAGTCGGCTCGCAGCCGATTGCCGCTGCCGGTGCAGTATTCCACCCCCTCTTGGCTGGTGAAGCGCTGGCAGAAGGAATTCGGCGAGGCCGATACCCGTGCCATGCTGGAGTGGAACACGCTTACGCCCCCGGTATATGCCCGCCTGAACCCGGTGAATCCGCCTGCTGAAATCCCGGATTCCTGGGAGCCGCTGGAGAAGCTGCCACTCTGGTACAAACTGAATGGCCCGCTGCCGCTGGAGGCGCTGAGGGCAGGGCAGTTGTATGTGACAGACCCGTCCACCCGCTATTGTGTGCAGCTGCTTGCACCTCAGCCCGGCGAGCGCGTGCTCGATGCCTGCGCCGCACCCGGCGGCAAGTCCGCCGCCATGATTTCTGCCACAGTCGGTGATTTGCACCTGCTGGCAACCGATGTGGAGGAGTTCCGTCTGAAGCCTCTGCGAGAGAATCTGCTGCGCGCCGGGGGCAAGGATGTGCAGGTGGCCCGGCATGACTGGACCCAGCCTTGCCCGGCAGAGTGGCAGGGGGTGTTCGATGCTGTGCTTCTGGATGTGCCTTGCTCCAACAGCGGCGTGCTTCAGCGTCGTGTGGATGCCCGCTGGCGCCTCTCTGCCGAGGAAATGACGCGCCTGGCCGCGCTTCAGCTTTCCATCCTGGAGCAGGCCTGTGTGGCCGTGCGCCCTGGTGGTCGTTTGGTTTATAGTACCTGTTCTATTGACCGTGAGGAGGACCGCGCCGTGGTAGACGCTTTCCTGGCAACGCATAAGGATTTCTCCTTTGTGGAGGATTACCTGGCTCTGCCGCACCGAGAGCAGGCAGATGGCGCCTATGCCGCGCTGCTGTGTCGCGCAGAATAGCCACTTTTTTTCAAAAAAAGCTCGCATTCTGCGACGTTCACGCTATAATGGAAAGCGAACCATCTCCGAACCTGACCTACCATGATTACAAAAAAAATCACCATTCAGAACAAGCTTGGTATCCATGCTCGCCCCGCTGCTCAATTTGTGCGTGTGGCCAGTCGTTTTCAGGCCGATGTATCGGTAGAAAAGGATGACGAAGCCGTGGATGGCAAGAGTATCATGGGCCTTATGATGCTGGCCGTGGGCTGGGGGGCTGAGATTGCCGTAACTGCCGACGGTCCCGATGAAGCCGATGCCATGGCGGCTCTCGAGGAGCTGATTAACAATAAGTTCGGCGAGGATTGACACCTCGCCGTTGGTTTTTATACATCCTGTTACCTCTGCTGAAGAATATGAGCAACGGAATGGAACTCCGTTTTCAGGGCCAGCCTGTTTCTTCCGGTATTGCCATGGGGCGTCTGCGGGTGGAGGCCCGCGGGTGTTCGGCGCCTCTCATCCGCACGATTCTGCCCACAGAGATTGAGGCAGAGTGGCAGCGTTTCGAGACGGCGCTGGAGCGCACGGAGCTGGAAATCAAGGTGCTCAAGACCCGCGTGGAGGAGCTGAGCGGTGCTAATGAGGCCGCTATTTTCGATGCGCACTTGCTTTTCCTGCGCGACCGCATGATTATTTCGCGCTTGCGGAAGGAGATGCCGAAGCGCCTGCAGAACATTGATTCTGTGTATTATGCCGTGGTGCAGAACTTCATGGAAGCCATGCGCCAGGTGGATGATGCCTACCTGCGCAGCCGCGTGACAGATATTGCAGACGTACTGCAGCGTGTGCTGAAGAATCTGGACCTGGGCGGCACCAGAACCCGCCGCAACAGGCCGGTGAGCGAGGAGCCCTGTCTGCTTGCTGCTTATGACCTGACTCCCAGTGACACTGCTGACCTGGATTCTCAGAATGTGCTGGGCTTTGTCACGGAGATGGGCTCTGCTATTTCGCATACGGCCATTCTGGCCCGTTCTCTGGGGCTGCCCGCGGTGGTGGGTGTGCCGAATCTGGTGCGCGAGGCCCGGGTGGGGATGCCTGCCATACTGGATGGCTACAACGGCGTGCTGATTCTGAACCCCACACCTGCCACGCGTGCTTATTACGAACAGCTTCGCGCAGAGAAGGAGAAGGCTTACCAGGCGCTGTTGGAGATGCGTGATCTGCCGGCCGAAACCCGCGATGGCCGTCATATCCGCGTGGCGTGCAACCTGGAGTTTGTGCATGAGTACGGCTCCATTAAGCGCAATGGTGCAGAGGGCGTGGGCCTGTACCGCACGGAGTTCTTCCTGCTTGGGGGCGATGGGCTTCCGGATGAGGAGACGCAGTACCAGCATTACCGTCGCCTGGTGGAGGAGTGCTCCCCGCAGGAGGTGATTTTCCGCACGCTGGATTCCGGTGGCGATAAGCTTCCCTTTGAGGTGCTGGAGGAGAAGGAGGATAACCCCTTCCTGGGCTGGCGTGGTATTCGTGTGTCGCTGAGCCGCCCGGCGGTGTTCAAGGAACAGCTTCGCGCCATTCTCCGAGCTTCGGCTCATGGCAAGGTGGGCGTGATGTTCCCCATGGTTTCCGGCCTTACAGAGGTGAAGGAGGTGCATGATATTCTGGAGGATTGCCGCTGCGAATTACGTGCCCGCGGCGAGGCTTTCGACGAGAATATGCGCGTGGGTATCATGATTGAGGTGCCCAGCGCTGCGGTGATGGCCGATGTGCTGGCCCGCTATGTGGATTTCTTCTCCATCGGCACCAATGACCTCACCCAGTATACTATTGCGGTGGACCGTGTGAACTACCGCGTGGCTGGCATGTTCCGCTCCACGCACCCTGGCGTCATCCGCCTGATTCACCAGACGATTAAGGCCGGTATCCCGACAGCTATCTGTGGTGAAATGGGTGGCGATATCACGCTTGTGCCGCTGCTGGTGGGCCTTGGCGCCACGGAACTTTCCGTAGGCTCTAACCTGCTGCCGCTGATACGCTTTGCCATTCGTCATCTGAATTATGAGGAATGCCGCCAGATGGCTGAGCTGGCGCTGCAGGCGGAGGATTCCCGCACCATCCGCGCACTTTCCAAGGAACTGGCTCTGCGGTCCTACCCGAATCTTTTTGATTGATATGGCGGAATGAGTGCTTGCCCCAGGCTGGGGCAGGGGTATAATGGTGGGCAACTGTTATGAGCATCATTTCCTACGCCAATCAGAATGTTTATGAGCTGGTGGCCTACCAGCCCGGCAAGCCTATTGAGGAGACGGCGCGTGAACTCGGGCTGCGCCCGGAGGAGATTGTGAAGCTGGCTTCCAATGAGAATTCCATGGGGCCGTCTCCCCTGGCGGTTCAGGCCATGCAGCAGGCGGCAGCGGGTGCTCATATTTATCCGGATGGCGCCTCGTTTGCGCTGCGTAGCCGCCTTGCGGCTGAGCACGCCGTCGATTTTGCCAACACGGTGGTGGCCAATGGCAGCAGTGAGCTGATTGAGCTCCTGGGCCATGCCTTCCTGCGCCCCGGCACGGAGGTGATTGCCGCGGACTATGCTTTTACCTTATACCCCATTGTGGCTAAGCTGCTGGGGGCGGATTATATCTCAATCCCCAACCGGGATAAGTGGACTCATAACCTGGAGGCTATGCTGGCTGCCATCACGCCGCGTACCCGCCTGGTGTTCATCACCAACCCCACAAACCCTGTGGGTACCATGGTGACTCAGGCAGAGCTGGAGTCGTTCATCTCCCGCGTGCCGGAGCATGTGGTGGTGGCCATTGATGAGGCCTACATCGAATTTGCCGGTGAGCCTACAGATAGCGTCAAGTTTGTGAAATCCGGCAAGCAGGTGGCGGTGCTGCGCACCTTTTCCAAAGCCTATGGTCTGGCTGGCGCCCGCTGCGGCTATGCCATCACCACCCCGGAGATTGCAGACCTGCTCAACAAGGCCCGTTCTCCGTTCAATGTGAACCTGTTTGCCCAGGTGGGCGCATTGGCCGCGCTGGATGACAAGGAGCACATTGCCCGCTCTGTGCAGATGGTGAATGAGGGCCGCCGGGCTTATGTGCAGTTCTTTGAAGAGAAGGGGCTCGAGTATGTGCCCAGTCACACGAACTTTATCCTCGTGAATGTGGGGAATGGCGTGGAGGTATTCCGCAGGGCTCTGGCAAAGGGCGTTATCATGCGCCCCATGGCTGCATACGGCCTCACGGAGTACATTCGCATCACCATCGGTAATGCGCAGGAGAATACCCGCTGCATTGCGGTGCTGCGTGAGTTGCTTTAACTCAGCCCTGCACGGGACGGGGCAGGGTATAATACCGCTGCTCCTCCGGGGTGAGCGGGCGCGCCTTGGTCTCTTTTGCCGGGGGCGGAATCGGCCCCACGGCATTCTGCCGCATCTGCATGCAGGAGCTGCTTGTTGCCAGGGCTGCCAGGGTCAGTACCAGGGAAAATCGTTTCATCGCCACCCATACTAGGCCTAAATGCTTGCTTTTTCAAGGGAAAACTGTGCCGTTTCGCTAAATTTCACTTGACTTTTCCTAAATAAAGCGTATTCTGTGCGTCCACCCTGCTTCGCTGGCTGGGTGCGTAACCCCGGCGGGTGACCTGTGCGCACCGACGTCGGAAGAACTCCAAACAAACCTCAATTTCAAGACATAGAAAGAATTACAACTATGACGACATATTCCCTTAAGGCCACCAAGCGTGAGGCCATCGGCACTGGTAAGCTCAACGCCCTGCGCGCTCAGGGTTACCTCCCCGGCGTGGTGTACGGTTCCGCCGTGGCTGAGAACATCAACATTCAGCTCAAGACGGCTGATGTGCGCGCTCTGTTCACCTCCGTGGACACCGACTCCATCCTCGTGAACCTCGAGCTCGACGGTCAGACCATCCTGACCCTGGTGAAGGACGTGCAGCGCAACTGGCTGACCGACACCACCAACCACGTTGACTTCTGCGCCGTGACCCCCGACACCGTGGTGAAGACCCGCGTGCAGGTGAAGCTTGTGGGCACCCCCGCCGGTGCTGCCATGGGTGGCGTTGTGCACCAGATCGTGCACGAGATGCCCGTGAAGTGCGCTGTGAAGGATATCCCCTGCTGCATCCAGGCCGACATCTCCGGCGTGGGCATGAAGGAATCCTTCCGTCTGGCTCAGGTAGAGCTGCCTGCCAACGTGAGCACCCCCTTCAACGGTACTGTGGTGCTTGCTTCCGTGGTGAAGCCCTGATCCTTCAGGTCTGTTTCCTGTTTCAAACCACCTTTCCTCTCCCGGAAAGGTGGTTTGCTTTTTTTTTGCTCGCCGTCGGGCTTGAATTTCCGTGATAAAGGCCTGCCGATGAGCCGACTGTGAGCGGGATTTGCTGATATGCCCGCCAGTGGTGGACGACTGCTGATATGAGCTGTTGGCAGGATGTGTTTATACTTTGTGTCTTGCATGTGTTCTGTGTAAGAAAAGTGAGCACGGCCTGGAGGGTTATATGTTAGATTATTCGCGACTACTCCATTTCACCTATGTCTAACAACTCTGCTTGCGAAGGCGGCGGATTTGCCGGAACCCCGTTGTCGCCAGATGCCGCCGCCCGTCTGGTGTCCAATATCTGCGAGATAACCCAGCAGCGCCTGCCGAAGGTGCGCTGCACGGCTACTAATCTGACCCGTATTTATGATATGGGGGCAGACGTGTACGAGGAAACATCATACACCGTGCCGTTTGAATCGGCTATTGAGCAGTTTGTTGAACAGAAAATTGACCTTCGCCCAGCCTCCTACCGGGAATACAGAAATGTGCTGGGGCGCATGCTGCGCCTGTCCCCGGCATACAAGACTCGCTCTGTGCGCAGCCTGCGCACCAGAGATTGCCTGGAGCTCATGACCCGCACTTATCGCACTGCGCATACGCTGGACAAGGCGCGGCGCCTGCTGCATTGTTTCTTTGCCTACGCGCTGCAGCAGAACTGGTGCCGGGAGAACCCTGTGGCCCGTGTGCAGGTTTTCCGGAAAACGGAAGAGATGGTCTCTACCCTGTCTATGGCGCAGATCTGCCGCCTGCTGGAGACTTCTGCCACATTGGAACACTGCGCTTGTGCGCCGGCCGTGGGCCTCATGCTCTGGGGAGGCATGCGCCCCACAGAAGTGACGCGACTCCGCTGGTCAGAGGTGGATTTGGATGATTCTGTGGTGCGTGTTCTGCCCAGGGTAAGCAAAACCGGCGGTGCACGGTTGATAACCATCCTCCCCATCCTGCGGCGCTGGCTGGAGCGCTTCCGCTCCGGGAATGAGCCTGATGCCCCGGTGGCACCAGCCAACTGGATTCGCCGCTGGTATGCGCTGCGTCAGGCTGCCGGACTCAACCCCTGGCGCGCCGATGCCCTGCGCCACACCTTCGCCTCCTACCACCTGCGCTACTTCAAGGATATTCACCGGCTCCAGCTCGAAATGGGGCACAGCACCGCCAGGCTCCTCTTCAACCGATATCTCAACCTCGGAAATATCACCACCGCTGCTGCCGCCGCCTTCTGGGAACTCCCGTTGCCCAAGCGCCCCCGCCTCCCCAAACCAAGAACACGAGCCGAAAAACGCGCCGCAGACCGCAATAAACGCCGTGGTAAGTCTTCCTGTGATGACTCATAGTCATCACATCTCGAGGGGCTCTGCTCGCGAACTTCTCTCTGTCCCCGTCCAACCGAAGGTCGGATTTCGTCCCCGCCGTTGGCGGGGATTTCGTCCTGCCCGTCGGGCAGGATTTCGTCCGGGCAACGCCCGGATTTCGTTCCCCTATCAGTCTTAGCTCAACCATGTCCCACTCCATGGGTAGTGCTTCACCCTCGGGAAACGGTTAACGAAATCGCCGCCCCCGTCCGCTCCGCAGGAGTGGATTTCGTCGGCACAGCGTGCCGATTTCGTCCTGCCCGTCGGGCAGGATTTCGTCCGGGCAACGCCCGGATTTCGTTCCCCTATCAGTCTTAGCTCAACCATGTCCCACTCCATGGGTAGTGCTTCACCCTCGGAAAAACGGTTAACGAAATCGCCGCCCCCGTCCGCTCCACAGGAGCGGATTTCGTTCCCAGTCGGCAGTAGCATATCATCTTCCCAATCCATGGGTAGTGCTTCACCCTCGGAAAAACGGTTAACGAAATCGCCGCAGAAGCGGCGACGAAATCCACGCTGCGCGTGGACGATATCGCGGCTCATGCCGCGACGATATCCTCACTTCGTTTGGACTGGCCCCAGAAACGCTGAGCGTTTCTGACCCCTCGCTGGTCCACATACCGCGTACGCAGCAGCGTAGCATCCCTGTGTCCTATCTCCAGCTGCAACTCCGCAAAACTGCGGAAGTGGCTTAAATGATAACTCGCAAAGGTATGCCGCAGCGCATCCTGCGGCCAGGGGCGGGCAGGGGAGTCCCATCCCGCCGCACGGCGCAGCTCCCGCCAGTGCCGCAGCCAGTTCGGCGGGCAAATCTTCTCACCATCCGCTCGTTTGTGAGCCTGCAGAATCCGCACCAGTGGCTTGTGAATCGTCACCCGCCGCGCGCCACCTGTCTTGCTGTGGCGGGGCAGAATGTAGATGGCCCGCTCCTGCAAATCCACCTGCGCCCAGCTCAGCCGCGCCACCTCATGCGGGCGGATGCCCGCGTAAAGCATCATGCCCACCGCCGCTGCGCAGCTGCCGCCTTGGTACTCTTCTGCTGTCGCGGTAATCTGCTCAATCTCCTGCGGCGAGAGAATCGCCACCTGCTGCTCCACCACCCGCGGCGCCTCCACCCGAGCCACAGGATTGCTGTCGCACCATCCCCGCTTCACCGCTGTGCCGAATACCCCGCTCAGGATTAACCGCGTCTTCTGCCGCTGCCGCGACGTATCAAACGCCTGCTCAATATACCCCGCGCACTCCTGCGGCGTGATGCTCCGCACCCGCCGCGCCGCCAGTCCCTTGCAGCGCTTCATGAACCGCCGCGTGAAATACCGGAGGTCACAGACTGTCCTCGTCCGCCTGTCCTTCCGCACCTCCAGCGCCGCCTCCACCGCCTTTTCAAAGCTCACGGTGCGCTCCTGTTGTTTCAGCATATCTGCCCCCGCTGCAAGGCATTTTCTTGCCCTGCGTACACTGCCGCGCCCGGCTTCTAATGCATCCCTGGCCAGAATGGCCGCTTCCAGAATATTGATTCCGGTGCTCCTCAATACCGCCAGTGCGGCTGTATCTATGTCTGTATTGTTCCTGTTCATGCTTGTCCGGTTTCCAAATCCGTAAGGTTACATTTATTAATTATTAGAGATGAAATAATAACGACATCGAGCATAAATATACACCACCTTATAGAACGATGTACCGGGTATCACAATTTTCTAGAAATAAAACAGTTTGTGTGCTTGACTTACGGATTCTGAAAGCGTAGCATGAAGCATATTCTCACCATATTACCTGTACCATGAAACTTCAACTCCCCCGTCTGCTTGCTGCCACTGTGCTGGCTTCCCTGGTGGCCGTTCCTGCATACACTGCTGAAATACCAGATGAATATAAGGATAATACCGTTCCTGTCTGGGATGCTGATTATCTGGCCGATTACGCCTCTAATGCCTCAACTGATTACGTCGCCTTCCTTCTGGTCATGGATATAGAGGTGCCTTCTGATATAAGCTTGTCTGGCGGCAACCTGTATTTTACTTCTCGCGATGCCCAGCTCCCTGTCTCTCTTGAGTTTACCGGCAGGTATTCTGCTGCCCTGACGGATCTGTCATCACTGGTATACGATACCTTGTCCGGCCTTTCCTTTACCAGCTATGAGAAGCGAGCTATCTCTACTTCCGGCAACCTGATTATCCAGAATGTGAATGATGGAGTGGAGGATTCAGAAAATCCGGATGTGTTCTTCTCGTGGAACACGTTTTCTTCCTCCTCCTCCTCCTCCTACGGCGGCGCGATTTATGCTTCTGGAGATGTAGGCATCAGCGGGAATGGAGATGTGAGCTTCACGGGGAACTCGGCTTTCTCCTCCTACGACGACGACTACTCCTCCTCCTACGGCGGCGCGATTTATGCTGATAGAGGTGTCAGCATCAGCGGGAATGAGACGGTGTGCTTTGAGAAAAACTATGAGAGAGAAAACTCTACGTATCGCCTGCGCAGCATCTATACCGATGGTAATCTGAATCTCTCCGCCAAGACTGAAGGGCATATTACCATTTATGACTCTGTATATGGTGGTACGACCTCGCTGAATGCCGACTACACCGATGCCGAGGGAAACACCCAGCAGGCAAAGGGTGATATCATCTTCAGCGGGCTGCATACCAAGACCCACCTGGATGCCATTCTGGAAGCAAACAACGAAGGCCGCGTGGCGACGGATGCAGAAATCCTGAATTCCCGCACCAGTACCCTGGGGGATACGACGCTGAACGGCGGCTCGCTGCAAGTCGTGGATGGAGCTGTTCTGAGTACCACAAGCCTGACCGTAGCGGCTGGCAGCAGTACCAGTGTCCTTCTGCGCGATGCGGGGTTAAATGGCACTCTCAGCTTTGGTACAGGCTCCAGACTTGAACTGCAGGGGGCGAATACCACCACCGGTTCCCTGACGCTGGGGGATGAGGTGTCTCTGTCGGTGACTCTGGACAACAGCCACCTGGAGACCGCTGCGCTGACACTGACGGGCAGTGTGAGCACGGGAACGCTGAGCCTGAACCTGGATGTGAACGAAGAACGGGCTGCAGGGATGTACCGCATCTTCTCTGCCGCCAGCCTGGCAACGGAAGCTTCCTGGACGGCGGAGAACGTGAGCGTGCAGGGCAGCGGTGCTGCCGCCGGCGCAGCGTTTGGCGATTTGGTGTGGCAGGATGGTGTGCTGTATTATGCCGCTTCGCCTGTGTGGAGTAATCACAGTGGCTCCATGGTCTGGAGCAGTACAGATACTAACTGGAACAACGGCTCTACTTTCCGCGCCGGGCAGGATGTCATCTTCATGGACCGCGGGGCTGGCGAGGTGCAGCTGGTGGGAGAGCTTGCACCGGCTTCCATCTATGTGCGGAATACCGCGGGGAATGATTATGCGTTTACCGGCAGCGGCAAGCTGAGCGGCAATACCTCCCTGACCAAGACCGGCGCGGGTGAGCTGACAATTGCCACCGCTAATGATTATACCGGCAGAACGGAGCTTCAGGAAGGCACACTGAATGTTCACCACAGCACGGCGCTGGGTGCTACGGCAACGGGCGGGGCCTTGCTTACCACCGCGGCAGGAACAACGCTGAAGGTAGGCAACACCAGTCATCTGGTGCTGGCGGGCAGCAGTAACAGTCTGGCCGGTGCTGTGGAAGTGGCAGGCGGCTCTTCCCTTGAGATGAAGGGCAGTGGCTATGCTGCCACATCGTCTGCGGTGGATGGCACGCTGGCCTTTACCGGCACGACTGCTTCTACAGAAACCCTGACTGGCAGCGGTACGGTGCAGGTAACGGACAGTCAGGTGACGGTCGGAAAAATCAGCCGCTTTACCGGTAATCTGCAGGTGGAGGGTAAGGGCTCTGGCCTGAGCATTGCTGAAGGTAGTTACACGGGGGCAGGCACGCTGAACGTGGCAGGTGGCACTCTTACCTTCGGCGCAAAGGGCAATATCACGCTGAATGCGGGTGGCCGGTTGGAGCTGCAATCCTGGGATGACGCCGTGGCCGGTGTGATTGCCAATAACATCACGGTGGATGCCGGTGCTACACTGGCCGCGAAGGCTGGAGTTGCCGCACTGGGCGATATGCCGGAAATCAGCAACCAGGAATTCTCGGTGGATTTGAACTGCGCCCGCCTGACACTGGAAGCCGGCGCAACGCTGGATGCAGAAGGTGCTTGTTTCGATTTGAATAATGGCATACTTACCCTCGCGGTGACTCCCGATGCCACGCAGAAGATTGAGCTTGTGCTGGCAGAGAACGCTGTGTACACGGGCAGTGAGCAGATTATTCTGTTCCTGAACGTAGGCAAGGCCGTTTTCGCTTACGGTGAGAGTGGTACGACCAGCGGTTCATTGAAGATGCTGGATGCTGCCGATTACTTTACCGTTGCAGGAATTAACGAAACCACCCAGCTGGTCTATGACCAGGAATGCGGCACGGTATACCTGCAGGGGCTAGTGATGATTCCCGAGCCTGCTACGGCAACCCTGGGGCTGCTGGCGCTGGCCGGGCTCTGTGCCCGCCGCCGCAGAAAATAAAATACTGAGCTATAGGTGATTATTGCCGTAGCGCAGGGGAAATGCCCCTGCGCTACGCTGCTTTCAGGGGGTAATTTACTCAACAATCAGCTTCCCTTTATATAAAAATCGGGGCTTTTGTCTATTTGTGAAAACTTCGCAGAAAAGTGCAAAAATAATTTTCCGCTGTAACCCGCTGGTTTTCGTGCAGGTTAGGGCAGGGGTGAAGAAAAATCTCAAACTTTTCTTCAAAAATATGCTTGACGTTTCACGGCGGTTGTGATAAGCTTTGCCCCGCACCCCACTACGGGGCAGCCCGAAAGGAAAGCGAGCAACGCTTAC
>JBGUSR010000068.1:0-33233 GCA_045132635.1 Akkermansia sp. | reverse complement strand
CCTGCATTGCAGCTCTTGATGAGCTGCATCGAAATCTGCCCTTGGCAGATGAAATTGCCTCTTACGAGGCATCTAAATCCACTTGAAAGTGGTCTAAATTGCTGCGTTTACACCGCAGCAACGACGAGCTGTTCCAGCCCGACACCCCCCAATTTATCATGATATTCACCAGGTCGAGTGGGGCTGCATCATCAAAAGCCCGGAGACGCACGCGCTTTGCGCTTGAATGCGTGGGCGCAATCTGGTAAAAACGCTGGCAGCATGAGCAACGCGGGGATGCAGCAAGGCATGAAGCAGAGCATGGTGGCCACCGCCGCCATGCAGCAGTTCATGCGCACCCTGCAGGCCACCAACATGGAGCTGCGCACGCAGGTCACCCAGGCACTGGCCGCGAATCCGGCGCTGGAGGAACTGCCCCCGCAGGAACAGGAGGAGGATATTTCCGAGTTCACCACACCCGATACCGCCGCCGCCCGGCGGCATGATTACCTGCTCGATTCCCTTACCGAGGCGCCTAGTCTCATGGCCCACCTGGAGGAGCAGATTCACCGCAGCGCCCTGCCTGCCAGGGTGGAGTCCGCTGCCCTGCTGCTGGTGCAGAATCTGGACGAGCGCGGGTATTTCAGCGAATCCCCGACAGACATCGCCGCGCGGCATGGATGGAGCAAAAGCCAGCTGAGCAAGGCACTGCAAGCCGTGCAGGACCTCGATCCCGCCGGCGTAGGCGCCACCGATTTACGCGAAAGCCTTATTCTGCAACTCCGCCGCGAGGGGGAGGAACAGACGCTGGCCATGCAGCTGCTGCTCGGTCAATGGAACGCACTGGTGCAGCACCGCTATGCCGATGCAGCCCGCGCCCTGGGTGAAAGTGAATTGGCCGTTGCCGGAGCCGCACGCCGCATTGCCCAGCTGAACCCCGACCCCGGCAGCGCCTTTTCGCGCGAAACCACCAGCGTTATCACGCCAGATGTACTCGTCACCCGCAAAGGGGATGAACTGGACGTAACCCTGACAGAAGCCAACATCCCCCGGCTCGGCATTTCTGCCGAATACCGCGACATGATGGCCGAACAGGCCGACAAGCCGGAAGTGCGGCGCTATCTCTCCCGCTGTTTCAGCGAAGGGCGAGAGCTCATTAAAGCCATTGCTCAGCGTCAGCAAACCATTCTGCAGGTGGCACAAGCCATTGTCCGGCACCAGCGTCCTTTTTTCCTACGGGGGGCAGCAGCCCTGGTGCCGCTGAAAATGGAGCAGATTGCCGATGATTCAGGGCTGCACATCTCCACCATCTCCCGCGCGGTGAACGGCAAATTCCTGCAATGCAGCCACGGCACCTACGAACTGCGCCACTTTTTCACCACCGCGCTGGATGGGCTCGCCCCGGAGGCGATTCAGGCGCGCCTGCGCGCCCTGATTGAAGAAGAAGACCCGCGCCACCCGCTCTCTGATGCCCGGCTGGAACAACTGCTCGCCGCAGAAGGCATCACCATTGCCCGCCGCACTATCGCCAAATACCGCGATTTACTCAGGATTCTTCCTGCCAGCCAGCGCAGGAGGTAATTATCTCACCCGGGCCCCGGCGCGCGTTTTCATTTACGCTGAAAAGCCGTGCACCGGGAAGGAGTTTCCCGATGCACGGCGAGATCATTAAATGGAGATAGTTTCAACGGGAACCTTAAGCGCCGCCGGCGTTGGCCATGGTCGCAAGTTCCTTGGGCAGGAAGTTCTTGAAACGAGCCTTATCGATGGCCTTCATGTAAGCCTCCTCGGGGGAGACAAGGCCCTGCTGGAGCTTCTGCCAGATAGCGTCGTCCATGAACTGCATGCCGAGGCCCTTGCCGCCAGTAATAACGTCTGCCAGCTTCTGGGTGGCGCCTTCGCGGATAATGGCGCTCACAGCGGGAGTGGAGAAGAGGATTTCGTTCACAGCCACACGGCCGGGCTTATCGCAGCGCTTCATGAGCAGCTGGGCCACCACGCCACGGAGAGAGCCGGCCAGCATGGTGCGGGCCTGAGACTGCTGCTCTGCCGGGAACACGTCAATGATACGGTCCACGGTCTTGCGGGCGTTGTTGGTGTGCAGCGTACCGAACACGAGCAGGCCGGTCTCTGCAGCGGTGAGGGCGAGGGAGATGGTCTCCAGGTCGCGCATTTCGCCCACCAGCACGATATCGGCATCCTCGCGCAGAGAAGCGCGCAGACCATCGGCGAAAGTGGGGCAGTTGTTGGGCACCTCGCGCTGGGTAATGATGCTCTTCTTGCTGGGGTGCACGAATTCGATGGGTTCCTCCACGGTGATGATGTGGCGGGCGAAGTTCGTGTTGATGTAGTCAATAAGAGCTGCCAGCGTGGTGGACTTACCGGAACCGGTGGGACCGGTCACCAGCACCAGGCCGGAGCGCATCTCGCCGAAGCGCTTGATCTGCTCGGGCACATTGAGCTGCTCGAGGGTGAGAATCTTGGTGGGAATGAGACGGAACACGCAGCAGTAACCGCGCTGCTGCTTCATGAAATTGCAACGGAAACGGGATTTCTCGTCCATTTCATAAGCAAAGTCAGCATCACCGATTTCGCAGAACTCCTTCCAGAGTTTGGGCGGGCAGATGGGCTCCATGAGCTCCACCATCTCCTCGTGGGTAAGCGGTTCCTCGCGAATGGCGGTCACATCGCCATGCACGCGCACCTTCGGCGGCTCACCCTCAGAAAGGTGAAGGTCAGAACCACCCTGGTCCACCAGGGCCTGGAAAAATACGTCAATCTTATTCTTCATTTTAACAAAAGGGATAAAGGTTCAACTCAGGCCTGGGCGGGGGCGGCGGGTTCGGGGTGTTCGTTCAGGAACTTCTCCATCATCACGCGGTCAGTGGCGCGGCTCAGGCATTCCTCGCCGGCAATGATGCCGTCGAGATACAGCTGCTGCAGGGAGTCATCCATGAGGCGCATACCCTGGTTCTTACCGGTCTGAATGAAGCCGGGAATCATGAAGGTCTTGCCTTCGCGGATGGAGTTGGCCACAGCGGCGTTGTTCACCAGCAGTTCCAGAGCCATCACGCGGCCGGTGCCATCCTTTCGCGGAACAAGCTGCTGGGAGAAAATACCACGCAGCGATTCGGACACCATCACGCGGATGTGATCCTGCTCTTCCACGGGGAACGCATCCAGAATACGGTCAATGGTACGGGCGGCGGAACCGGTGTGCAGCGTGCCCAGCACCAGGTGACCCGTCTCTGCAGCAGAAAGAGCCAGAGAAATGGTCTCCAGGTTACGCATTTCACCCACCATGATAACATCCGGGTCCTCACGCAGAGCACCGCGCAGCGCGCGCCCGAAAGATTCGGTGTGGGTGTGCACCTCACGCTGGTTCACATGGCAGCCCTTGCATTCGAACACGGTTTCGATGGGGTCTTCCATGGTGATGATATGGTCGTGGCGGTCGCTGTTGATGAAATCGATAATGGAAGCGAGCGTAGTGGATTTGCCGGAGCCCACAGCACCAGTCACCAGGATGATACCGTTGGTGAAGCGGGTAAGCGGCTCCACATATTCCGTGGGAAGGTTGATTTCCTTCATGGAGAACACGCGGCTGTTGATGATGCGATAGCAGATATCATAGCCCAGACGCTGGGAAACCACAGAGGTGCGGTAACGGCCATTCTTGTTCTGATAGGCAAAGTCCACATCGCCGATTTCCTTGAGGCGGGCCCATTCCTTCTCGCCCAGGAAGCTGTTCACCAGAGCAAGCGTATCATCCTTGGTGAGCACGGGAGCCCCTTCCCACATGGGCTGCAGGGTACCGAAGCGGCGCCACGAGGGCGGATTGCAGGACGGCAGGTGAATATCTGAGCACTTGGCATCAATGCCCTGCTTCAGGAAATCGTCCACATGCAGGGAAAGCAGAATCAGCAGCGGGCCTTCTGCCTGGGCATAAATATAGGCATGATACTTACCGCAGGGGCCATCGGCAATGAAATCCACCGCACCTTTCTCTGCCAGCTCTGCGCGCTGCTCAGGGGTGGTGCAGCTTTCCACCAGTCTGGTGGTATTCTCCGCCGTAAGCACCGGGGCTGTATCAGCCACAGGCGCATAGGCACCAGCCTGCATCCAGTACGGCTGAAGCCCCGGCCCCAGGTACATAGTGGGGCTGTAGATGGTCTTACCCAGCTTCAGGTACTCGCCAACGTTGTCATAGATATAAGTAGAATCGCTCATGTCGGTTAAGGAGCAGTCTATCACTTTCCGCCCGCCATGGCGAGCAAAAAGCTTGCAAGAAAAAGCATTAACCCGCATTTTGCGCCAAAGTGCCCCAAAACGACCGCGCCGCAGGGCTTTCCTCCCCACGGCGCGCATAATTTTGATTAATCCCTAATCCTTAATCCCTCTTCCTGCGTCTGCGGGCAGCCATGGCTGCCAACGCCACCAGGCCCAGGGTGGTTGTTGTGGGCTCGGGCGTCTTGATCTGCAGATAGACCACACCCACATTAGAGTCATACACCAGCATGGTCTGAGAGTCGATATACTCGTTGCCGGTCAGGTAGCGGTCTGCACGGGTGTAATACACACCCGGCTCCGCCCTCGTCGCGGTCACATTGTCATAAACGAACGTAACGCTGCCGACATCGCTGAAAAGCACCAGCTGTGCCACATTGCCCTCATTCAGCCAGGTGTAATCCAGTGTTGTGTTGAATGTCAGCTGGTTATTCTCCAGAGTATCGAGCTTTAACGAGCCACCCATCAGGCTGAGGTGGCCTCTGGATGTCTCATAGGTGCAACCACCGGCCAGAGTGAGACCGACATCGGCCTTCACACCAGCGACAGCCTGCTGATTGACGGCAAGGCGCGATTCGAAACGTCCGGTATAATCCGGGATATCCTCATCCTCGCCCAGTTTATGATAATCACTGGCGCTGATTTCCTCAGGAAGCGCAATCTCTGTCGGGGTAACAGAGACAGCCTTCTCCAGGTCGCTGAGGTTATAAGAGTAAAACGTCTCGCCTCGACTCACCGAGAGCACAGCATCAGCAGCCACACTGACCTCACCCTTGGAAACGAGAACAGCCCCTGTTCCCATACCAATAGTCTCCTTCTGGGTGGGTACCTTGCCCATGGAACGCAGCTGCAATGATTCACCGGCAACGATGGACACGTTACCACCAATCTGCACCGAAGCCTGCTGCCCGGCCACCTGGATGCTGCCTTCACTATAGGAACCGTTATCGACCTGAATAGAAGCCTTATGGCCTTCCACCCAGAAATCACCGGAATAATTCGTAATCGTATCAAAGGCGGCCGTGGTACCCGAGCCAAGAGCATCAGACACCACCACGGTGCCGCTGCCAGTAAGCAGACCGGAGTGGGAGCTTATCCCCTTCCCATCGATGGGCTTGCCGCAAAGCAGGAACGTTCCCTTCTCTCCCAGGGTGGTTGTAGCGGCATTGTAGCCATTATCCGCCATGTGCAATACGCGCTCTGTGTACTTAGAGCCGGCAATGGATACATCGCCCAGAATTTCATCTCCCACCGTGGTTTCATCTCCCACCGTGGCAAGCGTGGTGACCAGGCGTCCGCGCCCCATGCCAGGCTTCACGGTCACGTGCAGATCGGCATCCTTCCCGAGCTTGACCGCGCTATTGCCTTCGGCCGTAGCACCCAGGCCGAAGGCGCTCTGCACATCCACCACACCACGCGTGATGACGGTACCGCCTGTGTACGAGGAATCACCGCAGAGCGCCAGGGTACCTTCGCCGGAATGCAGCACACCGCCGTCTCCACCAATGTTGCCACTCAGGGTAAAGGTCACGGAACGTCCCACTGTGGAAATAAGAGCCGCCGTCAGGCCATCCGTGGCGGAATGGGTCGCACCCGGAGCAGCCTGCGACGCATCCTCTTCAAGCTGAATCGTCCACTGCTTGTCACCAGCGCCGGAAAGCGTCATATTATTGGAAAGCCTGATCGTTTCATCATCTGTCGTCTTCGTCTTATCAACATCATAGCCACCGTTATAAGCGAGCATGAGAGAAGCGCCCCCGTCCACCTTAACCTCACCGGAGCCAACGGTACCCCAGCCACGCAGGCTGAGCGTGCCCTTCTCTACCTGCGTGCCGCCTGTGTAGGAGTTCCTCTGGTCGAGCTCCAGCGTGCCCACACCCACCTTGTGCAGACCTGCAGCCACACTGCTGGAATAATCAGCAAGAATGCCGGAATAGGTGGCCTCATTGTATCCGGTGGCGGAGAAACCGGATACAGGCGAGTCCTTCGCCGTCTCCCAGTCGCTCAGCTTCACCAGCAGCATCTTGTTACGGTCAATATCCGTTCCTGCCACATAGGCCGTGCCGTCTGCATACAGAGCATTCACCGCAATGGACTTCAGGTTATGCGTGTCAATTTCCACATACTCCACCCCGCCCATCTTCACCGGAGTCATTCCCTTGCTATGAATACCAACGAAATTTGCCAGCACGCTACCATCAGGCACTCCTTCCACGCCAATGGTCATGAAACCGCCCTGCGCATCGGTTGTACCCTTGTTGTAGATGCGGGCACCATGCCCCAGATAAAGCTCAGCATCCGCGCTGTCCCATTCGATTATACCCGTGCCGGCCACACCTGCGGCAGTCTTGGACGTACCCTTGGTAAACGTTGATGCCTCGCTGGTACCCAACAGGTAAAGGCGCCCCTTCTGCAACTGGGTACCGCCGGTGTAGGTACTGCTGCTGCCGGAGATATAGTGCACCCCGGTGCCGGTCTTGACAAGCTTGCCACCCCCCTTGGCATCACTAATCATGCCGCTGAATACCGCATAGCCGAAGCCAGTCGTCTCCGAGAACTGGTCATAGTCCTGAGCATCATTCCGGTATTCATCCGTCATGTATTCGCCATAATAATGGAGAGAATGGAGAGAATCGGCCTCTGTATGCAGCGTCAGGGTGCTGCCGTTCAGCTTCACTGCACCGGCACCGCTCAAGGAACGCAGTGTCAGGTTGGTAGCGCCTCCAGTTTTCAGCCCTGAGGCGTTCAGCTTCAGTTCCCCTCCGGCCGCCAGCACCATATCCGTCTGGGAGGCATCGTCCGTCAGGTCAAAACCAAAGCCACCCTGCTGCACCAGAATGGTACCGGGCGTTATCTTCACCGAGCGGGCAATGAAATCACCTGCGCCCAGCTTGGTGAAGGTATGCTTATTCAACCCCAGATGCGCCGTCCCCTGCGCGTAGGTCCCCCCATCCAGCTCGCTGGCATTATTCATGAGCAGAGTCTCACCCGCCACCACCTTCACGGAGGCACTGCTGGTTAGCTCCACATTCGGGAGAATAATTCGCTGGGACCTGGGGTTGAACGTTGCTGCAGCCGGGTACCATGAGTCGTCATTCTTACCCTTGTAGATGGCACCCTTCCCCTCCACGCCATGGCCTTCGATAACCACGTTGAATCCCAGCCCGGCGAAGGCTGAATCAGCCGTATACCCCGTTTCTCCCGGAACTCCGGAGAAGTCAATGGTCGTACCGTCCGTCACAGTGATGGTGCGATCGTCCGCACTACCTGTCAGGCCGATAACACTGGTTGAAATCTTGAGCGTAGCGCTGTCCTCAAGTCGGATGTTTCGCCCAAGATTACGCTCATCTCTTTCCTCCTTTTCTGGTTTGACATTACCATTTTCATCCTCAATGGGGACGTAGTATTTAATCCCGTGTCCAATCACCTCCACTACGCCCTCACCACTGATGACAAGAGCTTCGGGCTTAATGGAATCATTGGGATCATCCATATCCATATCGAACAACCCGAGCCCCAGCACAACATGTGCATTATTCTCCAGTTTAAATCGATCAAAACCAGTCACAACAACGGACTGAGCCGAGGTTTCATAGCCCTCGCTGCCTATGGAAGCCAGTTCATATCTGCCGGATTCCGCAAAATGAAGCATAATTTCTGCGTCCGCCTTTGTAATCTCGACATAGTTCGTTGTCTCCTTACCACCGTATATACCACCAATAAGTCTACTGGCGGGGTCGATATCAGCAACAGTACCGAGCCGGAAAGGACTAGTACTGGAGCTAGTACCAGCTCTATACAGATTTACCTGAACATCACCATCAATATGGGCTATTCCTTCTTCAACATTTCCCCATCCGATACCCGATGCATCTACACGGAACGCATAGCCACTGATAAGATCCATCTCGATATTACCATACACTGTGCCGACATTCGAGCCACCTACCAATTGAGATTCAATCTCTGCGTCGCCTTCCATGCGTATATAGATATCGCCATAAACCTTGCCTCGCTCACCACCGCCGAAAACACGCAGGTGGTGTCCGCCAAGAGTACCGCCGGTAAGCACCAATTCCACGGCACGTTTGTTCTCGTGCCCCTCCACCACCTGTGTACCAGTATGGATGGAGTACATGCCGGCAGCAAAGATTTCACCGATTCTCCCGCCTTTTATAAAAACATGTGAAGTGCCGTTCTGATTAGCATACTCATGATTCGGGGATGTTCCCCACCCTGTTTCTGTGTATATAGCACCGCACGAGCCACCGAAAATAGTGTATATTTCACCATCCAGCACTGTCACATAACTCTCCGCAACGAGATTAGCCCAGGAAGCCCCTTGTTCACCCCAGCGGGAGCCGCCAATGATGAACTGCTTTGCCCACAATGTCCTATCACTGATTTTTACCTTGGGATTGGAGCGGACGTAAGCGTCAGGGTCTTTTGCGAAAGTCGAATTCACCAAAATATGGGTGGCAGCAGACTGCGGAGTAGCAGCCCAACTACCCTGACCACCGATAATGTTCCTAAACTCGGAGCGGTCATAGATCCACACCTCATGATCTGAAGCGACTGCGCCCCCCCACTTACTCAGACCGCCGACGACTAGCTCCCCGCTTACATCAGGAGTCAGAGTCACCGCGATAGCCTTACCTCCATTGACTCTTTTGGCATTTGTCTCCTCCACGATGGAACTATACCGGTAATAATCCGAATCGTCTTTTATACCTGGGACGTCTTTTATACCCGCAGCTAACTCAACGGTATCCGCGCCTGTTCCGGCATAAATCCGGGTGAAAGCCGGGGCATTTTCCGTCTTTTCCCAGTCCTCATCCCACATGGGTATAGCGACATTACCATTGTCGACAGTCAACGTCAAAGCACCATGACGGGAACCATCAATATCTACATCTACTATCAAGCCACCATCCAAGTTTACACCGTTGATGGTGAAGTGACTGGAAGTATGTGTATGTTCCGTCACAGAACCGTTTCCTTCCGATTTGATTATTTGATAGTCGTATTGCACACGACCGGACTCCGCATCGAACGTCGGCGTATGCTGAAGCTTACCTATTTCAATGCTGGTTACTTTATCCAGCGTGATTATGCCTTTATTGGTGAGTGTCGAATCAAACGTGATATCTCCGGAAAGCGTATAGACACCGGACGCATCTACCACCACTCCCTGGCCAATTGTCACATTCTCCAAGGCATGAGACCCCGTACCCATCAATGTAACGTTGCTCAAGGTCACGTTACCCTCCGTCCCCAAATTTGTAAGATTAAGGTATGACAGCTGGGCATTACCCTGAACCAGCAGATTTTCAGCGCTTCCAGGCACGTCAGCCGTGCCTCTGATACCGGCAGCATCCATGGTTACACCGCTGAGCGAGGCAAACACACCAGGTGCAACAGAAGATGCCGTATAGGTAACCTCGCCCTTTTCGTTCACCATGTTCAGTCCATCAGAGCCGCCCTGCACCTTAAGCTGAGCACTCTTTTCCACACTCACAGTGCCCTTCACCGCAAGGTCGGATTCCAGAATCAGACTGCCGACTCGAACATTCACATCCCCCAGAGCATTATCTGCGGAGGCATTGCCAGCCAGGTCCAGTGATACATCAGCCTTACCAATCTTGTGAATTTGGGTACCGGCGGCCAGCCAGCCAGCCGAACCATTGGAAACAAGTTCATACTGGGTTTCATTCGCGGTGAAATAAATATCACCGGGGGAAACCGGACCCTGCACCGTTACCTTTTCTGTTGTCTGAATCAGGTCACGGAAAATGGCAGCAGTGTAGCCAAGGTCTTTATCTTCGTTGTATTTCTCTTTGCTCCAGTTTTCGAACTCACCAGTAGCGCTCCAGATTTTGGAGTCCCCGCCATCCCACACATTGCCCATCATGGTGTAGATGTAGAGTACTCCGTTATTGACTCCCAACGTATACTGAGAGTCATCGAGCTCAACACCGTTATGCTCCACATTGAGGCTGAGGCCATTGCCAGAACTCAAGCCGGACATGATATTGTAGGTTGTCATCGTGTCCAGCGTATCCGCGAAATGAACATTCAGCGTCAGCGCATTCGAGCCGATATTAGAAGTTCCCACCTGCAAGGCAGCATCCTGAGCAGAAAGACCATCGGTGCCGACAATGGAGGAAATGTCCAGAGTCGAACCGCTGGACAAGGTAAGCGCGTTGAGCTTGACCGTATCGGGTGCGTCCAGGGCCAGGGTGGCACCCTCATTCAGAACCACACCGGCATTCAGCAGGGCATCTGTATTCTGCAGGGTCAGCGTAGAGTCTTTCTGCACCGTCACCGTTCCGGTAAAGTCGGTATTAGCGCTGGAAAGCACCACCGAACCGGACCCGGTAAGCTCCATTTCTCCGCTACCGGAGATGTGGCCGGAAATCTCCAGAGAACTACCGGCAAGGGTAGAGTTCAGGGTAAAATCCTTCTCCGCGGTCAACTTAGTTTCAATGCTATTACCGGAATCCTCATAGTTTATGATGATTCCGTCACCAAGCAACAGGCCGCCATCAGCCGCGCCCGTGATGGTGGAAGCGCCTGAGAGGGAAAGAGATTCTGCTTCATTTCTGGCATACAAGGTCTGGGTGGTCGAGCCGATATCCAGAATGCCGCCATTCTCCAGGCGGACAGCACCGGAACCGGCCGCCATGATATTATTCGTATTCTCACCCAGTTGCAGCTTGCCGTTATTCAGAAACAACTCTCCGTGTACCGCGCCACCTGCATTCTTCACCGTCAGTGAACCGGTATTTACCGTCAAGGTGCCCAAATCCCGCATCTCCGTCACCGTGGCGGAGCGGGAGTTCACCTCGATATCCACATCCGTGTAGCTCGAGCTACCGGTGTTATCCTGCTTACCGAAAATCTGCAGGTCTGCGATGGTGCAGCCCTCACCGAAAACCAGTCTGGCAGCATCACTCATCACATTCACCGTGTGGCTGCCATTATAGGTAACGCCGGGAGCATCCAGCGCCAGGGTGCCGTACAAATCAACATTCGGGAATACAGAGGAAGACACGTGCACAGCATCCGAGGAAGACCGCACATGCACCGTGGAGTCCTCCTCCACGGTGAGTTTGCCTACCTGGAGATAGCTGAAATACACATCATGTTCCTTCGTATTGACGGTCAGGTTGCCGGCGGTTACAGTGCCGGTGTAATACTGAGCAGCCGTGCCGCCGATGGTAATCGAACCGTTGTCCCTGGCGGTCAGGTTGCCGGATACGTTCACCAGATGCTTGTTATAATCAGGATTTGAGTCGGACGCAGCACCGGCACTCACCGCCAGTTCCATCTCCTGCGCCGTCACATTGCCGGAGATGGTGAGACTTCCGGCCGTTGTCGCATCGCCGGAAAGCACCGTCAGCTTACCGCCCACGGTCATATCCCCGCCAATGGTTGTAGAAAGATTCTTGAATACGGCATCCTTAACGATGGTGGCGCCGCCCAGCAGATTTACACTACCGGAGCCTTCTTTAGCCTGCAGTCCGCCCTGCACCACAAGCTGGTTGTTGAAAGTAACAGCACCCTCCTTGTGCTCGAAGGTCGCATCACGCAGCACAGCCACACGGGCACCCTTGAAGCTGTAGCCGCCATCGGTCACGTCCAGCTTTGCCACCACCATATCCTGAGTAACGGATATCTCGCGGTCTTCCGCGCCGCCTTCACCAAAATGAACATTGGAAAGAGAGGTGAAGGTCTCGGGAACATTTTCTTTTTCAGAGCTGCTCCAGTTTACGGAACCGATATTCCACATATTATCGTCAGCACCATTCCAGTACAGGTTACCATTGTGCTCATCGGAAAGCTTGATGATACCGGCATCCGGTGAAAAAACCACCGCGGCACTATTCACCTTCACACCACTGTAAACAAAGTGCACATTGTCCGCATCCCAGTTCACGAGTTTGCCACCGTCCTCGACGACAATGAGTGTCTTCTCACCCATAGACACACCGCGCAGGTCAAAGGTAAGGTTCCCCAGATTCAGGATACCACCGGCAGCCACCCTCATATCACTCGTGGCCTGAGTCTTCTCAAAGGTGACAAAGCCCGTGAGGGTGCTGTTCCCTGCAAAGGTGATATTATGCAGGGTAGCATATTCCGTGGAGGTACCGGCATAGAGGGTCACATCTCTCATGATGCCGGGATTTGTTCCATCAGCAGAGGAGACAAGGTTGTGCACGGTTACGTAATCTCCCGTAACGGGTCGGAAAATCTCGCCGGTAACCAGCATCTCCACATTCTCCAGTCTCCCCCCCTTGACACGGTTGGCACCCACGTCCATCGTTACGTTCTTTCCAAGCTCAAGCACACCGTCCTGCACCGTCACATCGGAAATGGAGCCATGCACCGCCCCCGTGATGCGCAGAGTACCGCTACCGTTTTTCGTAAACGCCCCGTGCTGATACACCGGGGTATCATTCACCAGCCTGAAGAAGGTATCGAGATTGGTGAGGGTGAGCGTTTTGGAATCAGCCACATCAATTACCAGCGGCGTGGTGGTGGAGCCCAGGACCAGAGTACTCACCAGGCTGGCAGACTCAGCCGCATTCAAGCGCTCCGTCACCATCATATTCCCCCCCTGGAAGAGGTAATTGCTACCGGTAATAGTCACAGAATCAGCTGCGACTCCCTCTTCTGCAATCTGCACCGTCTTGTTCAGGCCGGCACCTTCGCCAAACACCACATGAGAACCAGCGGTGTAAGCCAATTCACCGCCGTTAGCATCGCGCCAGGCCTGCGTCTGCGCCGTATCCCATACAGCGGGCGCACCACCTGCAGAATTCCAGTACAGCGCATCGCCGGCACCTGACTCCGGCACTGCAGGATTCTCGTCCCCGCTCCGCGCGGCATAGGCCATGGAACGCATAGAGAAGGAGCGCATCGACAGCATCACCGGAACCTCGTCCACTGGCTCTGTTTCAGTCTCCTCCAGAAGCTCGGAGTCCTCCTTTTCCTCTATCGCTTCCTTCTCGACAGGCAGCTTTGAGGCTGTGGCCAGGAAATCTGTGCTGGCAGTGGGCAAATCATTCAAGCCTGGAGCGGTGAACTGCTGGCCGCTTCCCACTGTAAGCGCAGGTTGCGTGTTTCCGCTACCCTCGGTTGTCTCCACCTGCAGCGGGGCCTGGTGATAACGAGCCCTGCCTCCCACAGCAATGCCCCAGGGAGCACGATACCCCACCAGCGCATGGGTCATAATCTGCCCACGGTGGGTCTTGAACAGAGCATCGCGGTAGGCGCCCATGCTATCCGTATTGTACTGAAGCGCCTCCGCAAAATGCTTCATAACCTCATCATTGGCACCCAGGCTATGCTCGGAGCGGCCGTACCCCTGCTTTCTCAGCTGGGCCGCCAAGCGGCGGAGCAATTCCTGCCCGGCTTCACTCTCCAGGCTGTCATCATCCTCCAGCAAAGCCTCCAGAAGCCACTGTTTCTCATCCTCTGTCAGCTCAGTGTTTTCATTATCTGAAGCCAGGCGGCGGAGCATATCCTCCAGCTTGCAAGAGCCGGACAACCACCCACCACTCAACCAGCTTCTGCTGTACACCTGAGTCCAGGCTTCCTCATAGGCCACAAGCGGTTCCTTGCCAGCCTCCCGCAGCTCGCGCGCCAGCTCCATCGCTTCCTTCCGCAGAGCAGCCTGGCGGGCAATCATGGCCTCCTGAATGGCAGGATTCTGCTTCAACGCCGCAAGCGTATCCTCAGCAAACACCTCTTCATATCGCTCCCCCTTTTCCCCCAGAACGCGAATAACCCTGGGAGCGCTCTCAACTTTATCCTCCGGCATTACCCAGTGGTAGCGCAGCAAATCCTCATCAGCCACTGCGGCGCCTGCACTGCATGCGGCCATGAAATACGGCAGCCAGCTGTGCCGTGCACCAGATGCACGGACATTGAAATAAACGGAGGAAGAAGTTTCAGACATATCAACTGATTCTATCAGAGTCACCTCTGGAAGAAGGGGCTCGCTGATTGTACATCCATTTTCTCTTTTTTCAAGCCTAATCATTAGTGTAAGCATTAACTATTCACCCCCCCGGAATCAATAACATCTGTTTTTTTGCCGCATAACACCGACGCGCATCAGAAGAAGGCAACTGAACAGCCAGATTAAACCCACTATTATACATTGATATTCTGCGCATTGCGCAGTCGCTACAAAAAAAAAAAAAAAAAAAAAAAAAAAAAAAAAAAAAAAAAAAAAGAGTCTTTTACACAGCGTATGACAAGAAAACGCATCGAGTACCCGGCACGTGAGAGCGAGCCACCCGGATTCACGCATCATGCCAGGCAAAATATGGCACGGCAGATGGAAAAGCATGGACAAACCCGCAGCAACATGCTATAGGGAAGACATGCCACACTACCGCCAGTACGCCATGTCACTCCTTATTCTGCTGGGGACAGGGGCGGCATGCGCCCAGCAGAACAGCAAGCTGAGCCAGGGAGATGTGGAAGGCATGTATGTGCAGGCCAGGGCCATGCTGGAGGATCGCTCCATTCAGAATGTGGATACGGTGCCCCTGCTGCTGGAAACCTGCACCCGAGAAGGCCACCCCAGGGCATCCCTGCTGCTGCTGGATGTTTATGAGGGTAAGTTCAAAGGGCTGGATGCCAACCCTGCCCAGGCCACCCGCTTAGCGCAGGAGCTGGCAGCCTCTGCCGCGCTCGACCGCGCCAGCGGTGGCAACAGTGAGGTACGCACCGAGGCTATGTACCGCCTGGCTATCTACCTGGAAAAAGGCAGCGGCTGCAAAACCAACAAGGAGGAAGCCTATAAGTGGATGCAGAAAGCCGCCCGCCGGGGCATGCCCAAGGCCAAGGTGGAAGAAGCGCGCTACCTGATGAACGGAATCGGCATCAAGCAGAACCCCAGGCTGGCCTGGCAACTGCTGCACAGCCAGGCCAGGGAAAACCCGGATACCCCGCATTTATTTTTCTACATGGGGCACATGTGTGCCCACGGCATCGGCATGCCCCGCAATGCCCGCAAGGCATTTGAACTGTACCGGAGAGGCGCCGTGCAGAATGATGCACGCTGCCTGAACAACCTGGGCGCCATGTTTGAATACGGCTACCCTACCCCGCGAAATACAGAAAATGCGCTGCGCTTGTACCGCAAAGCTGCAAACCAGGGAAACAGAGAAGCCTCTGCCAACATGCAGCGCCTTGCGTTCAAGGAGGGAATCCGCGCGCAGGGGCTCAGCGCCACACCGCCACGCAGGCGGATTGATAACGCCACCCTGCGTATCATTCAGGCGCTGCCAGTATCTGAATACACCCGGGAGCGGCTTCGCATATGGTTAACCTCAACCATTCATGATGATGAGCTCTGATACCGCCGCACGCCAGGCGCTGGAATACGCTGCATCCGCGCTGGGATTCTCGGCGGTCGGGGTGGCAGATGCCCATGCCCCGCAGGGGGACAAGCTGGCCACTTTCATAGCAGAAGGGAAGCACGCAGACATGGAGTGGCTGGAGCGCCACCTGCCAGCCCGCCAGAATCCGGAGCTGGTGCTGCCAGAGGTCAAACGGGTCATCATACTCACCTATGAATACCCCCGCACTGATGCCCGGAACACCGGCGGATGCATTGCCCGCTATGCCCAGGGGGAAGATTACCACAAACTGCTGGCCACCAAACTGGCAGATTTAGATGAAACACTGCAGTTCTACGGTGGTACCCAGCGCTGCTTTACAGACAGCGGACCGGTAAGTGAGCGATTTTTTGCCGCGCAAGCCGGGCTGGGCTGGATTGGGCGCAACGGGCTTCTCATCCGGCCCCGGGGCGGGTCGTATTGTTTTCTGGCCAGCATTCTGACCACGCTGGAGCTGCCGGTGGATACCCCCATGGCCAACCACTGCGGCAACTGCCACCGCTGCGAGCAGAACTGCCCCACTGGAGCACTTTCCGGCGGCTGCTGCGATGCGCGCCGCTGCCTCGCGTTCTGGACGATTGAGGCCAAAAGCCCCACGCCGGAGGATATAGCCAGGCTGCAGGGCAAGCACCTGTACGGTTGCGATGCCTGCCAGGAGGCCTGTCCCTGGAACAGGCGGGATTCCGGGCTGCGGGTGGACCCGCACCTGCTCATGCCCGCCCCCCTTAGCACCTTGTCAGCTGCGGAACTTGCCGGCATGGACGAAGCCCGGTTCAGCGATTTTTTCACCGGCAGCCCGATTCGCCGAGTCGGCCTTGAACATATGCGCCGCAATGTGAACGATGCTCATTTTTGAACAAATAACTGTTCTCCGTTGTCTTTTCCTTCAATAAAATGATTACCTACATCCCTATTCTTGCACAAGGTGCCTACTATTACGACAGCCACTATGGCCACTACGGCCAGACCGGCGGCATGTACAGCGGACTCACGCTCATCGGTCTGGCGCTGGTTGTTATCACCGCCATCATCGGCTATGCCATCCAGGCCGGCCTGAAAAACGCTTTTAACCGCTATGCCCAGGAACCGGCCCCGCTTACCGGTGCCGAAGCCGCCCGCCGCATGCTGCACCAGTATGGGCTGGATAATGTGCAAGTGATTTCCACCCCCGGCCGCCTGACGGACCACTATAACCCGCTGGACCGCACCGTGAACCTGAGCGAGAGCGTGTACAACGAAGCCAGCGTGGCGGCCATTGCCGTGGCAGCTCATGAATGCGGCCACGCCGTGCAGCATGCCCAGGCCTACCACTGGCTGGGGCTGCGCTCTGCCCTGGTGCCCACGGTGAACATAGGCTCCCGCCTGGGCCAGATTGTGCTGATGGCTGGTCTGGGGCTTCTGGCCATGGGCAGCGGCACCACCGTGGCCTGGATTGGCCTGGCGCTGTATGCCACCACCACGCTGTTTGCACTGGTCACGCTGCCGGTGGAGTTCAATGCCTCCAGCCGCGCCCTGGCCTGGCTGGAGCAAAGCGGGCTTGCCACCCGGGTGATGCACGGTCAGGCAGGCACCGCCCTGCGCTGGGCAGCCATGACCTACGTGGCCGCGGCGCTTTCCTCGCTGGCCATGTTGCTGTATTATGCATTCATCCTGCTGGCCCGCATGAACAGTAACCGGGACTGATTCCTCTCCCCCATGAACCGCCAGGGTTTACAGGAACTGGTGCGTCAGAAACTGGGCGGCACCGCCACCCCCATGGCTGCGCAGCTCGCGCTGGATGCCGTGCTGCGCGCCATTGCCGATGGCCTGAACCAGGATTCCGAGGTCAGGATTGCCCGATTCGGCACTTTCCGCGTGCAGCAGCGTGCCCCCCGCCGCCTCCTCATCCCCGGCACCGGCAAGGAACACATCCTGCCCGAGCGCCGCGTTGTAACCTTCAGCAGCAGAAAAAATAATTAACAATCACTTGCAATACACAAGGTGATTCGTAATTCGTAATTCGTAATTCGTAATTCGTTTTGCAGCTTGCCATGTGTTTCTGTTTCTGGTAAACTGGGGAGCGTCATGAATTCCCCCATGCAGGAAAATGAAAAAGCCACACTCGCAGAGCTTGAGGCGCGCGCGAGAGAGCTGGAAAGTGAATTGGCCGGCATCCAATCAGCCATAGCCATTCTGCTTTCCCGCATCAACGGAGGACAGCCCCCGGCAGAGGGGAAGGACATGCCGCTGGCCCCGGCCTGGGACATGCCTATTCCCGTATCAGCCCCGCCCCGCCACCATGCCGCAGAAGCTGCGGAGGAAGAAGCCTCGGCCATTTACCTGCAATCCCTGCAACCGCATCACGCGCTGCGCAGCAAATGGGGACTGGGTAGTGGTCTCGAAACAGCAGAAGATAATAATGAACCGGAGCTGCCGGCCAATGCCGTTGCAACACCGGTTGCAAATGAGCTGAGATTATTCGGACTGCTGCCGGATGGTTCCCCGTGGGAGCAGCGTATTCCCTTTGCCTTCATTGTATCGGAGTACGGGGTAATTCTGGGGCGCGATGCCAACATTGCCAACGTGCTTCTGGAGGAAGCCAGCATATCCCGCGCGCATATCCGGCTGGCATTGAATGAAAATGGACTCACCGTCAGCGATATGGGCTCCACCAACGGCACCTTGGTGAACGATATTCCGCTTTCCCCGTACGACAATTACCGCGCCATTCAGAGCGGTGATACCTTGACCCTGGGCAACGTCTGCCTGCAGGTCGAATTTATCTGATACTTCCCGTCCTCACATGAAGACTCTATATGCATTAGCATTTATCCTGCCCTGCCTCATGGCCATTCCCGGCAAGGCAGAATCCGCCAAACCCAGCCAGAACTATCTGTGGTATAAACAACCCGCGGTTGTTCAGCCCGCCGCTCTGCCCTGGACGCAGGGCGAATCCCAGTCCGGTAACCTGCCCGGCAAGAATAATGCAGACCCGTGGGAATCCCAATCGCTTCCGGTGGGCAATGGCCGCGTGGGTGGCACCATTTTCGGCGGCGACAAGCGCGAACGCATCAATCTGAATGAAGTGAGCCTGTGGAGCGGCGGCCCCAACCTGCCCGGCAACGGCAGCGGCTATGCCTACGGCCCCACCACGGGCAAGGATGGATTCGGCTCCTACCAGCCCTTCGGCAATCTGTACATTGATTTCCAGCTGGAGGGCGAGACGAAGGATTACTCACGCTCCCTGGATTTGCGCGATGGCATTGCCCGCATTTCCTTTACCAACGGGGGTGCCGAGCACGAGCGCGAATGCTTTGTGAGCGAGCCGGATAACTTGCTGGTCTACATGGCCCGCACCGATTCGCCCAAGGGATTGAATGCGCGCATTGCCATCACCCCCTACCACACCGTGACCTACAGCAAGCAGAAGAATGGTCTGGTCATGAGCGGCACGCTGGCCAACGGAGAGAAATTCGAGGGCCAGGTGGTTGTGAAGGTCAAGGGCGGCAGCGTTGCCGCCAAGGGCAAGGGCGGTCTGGCAACCATCAGCGAGTACAAGAATTCCGGCAAGAATAACATGGCACCGGTAGTGCCGACCGGCAACATGCCCTGGCTGGAGGTGAAGGAGGCCGAAAGCATTACCATATATGTTTCCCTCGCCACGGATTACAAGATGGATTACGCCAGCAACTGGGTAGGCAAGGCTCCCTCTGCCACCAATAAGAAAATCCTGGCTGCCGCCACAGAGAAGAGCTATGCCGAGCTGAAGAAGGCGCACACCGCTCATTACAAGAGTCTTTTCAACCGACTGAGTCTGAGCCTGGGCAAGAGCCCGATGCATGTGGCCACCCTGCCCACAGACGAACGAATCGAGGCATACAAGACAGCAGGGAACGACCCCGAGCTGGAAGCCACCATCTACCAGTACGGGCGCTATGTGCTCATCAGCGGTTCCCGCCCGGGTAATCTGCCAGTGAATCTGCAGGGTATCTGGAACGACAAGGTGCACGCCGCCTGGGCCAGCGACTACCACAACAACATCAACCTCCAGATGTGCTACTGGGGCGCAGAGGTGGGCAACCTCTCGGAATGCCACATGCCTTTCATCCATTTCATGAAGGCCATGGAAGCCCCGCTCACCAGCATGACCAGCAAGCATTTCGGCCCCACGGCCAAGGGCTGGACAACGCGAATCTCTCAGAATCCCTGGGGCGGCGGCGGCTGGACCGAATGGAACCCGCCGGTAAATGCCTGGTATGCGCTGCATCTCTGGGACCACTACAACTTCACCAATGATAAAGCCTATCTCAAGAATATCGGTTACCCGATTCTGAAGAACATCTGCGCGTTCTGGGAAAGCCACCTCAAGGAGGTAGGCGCCGGCGGCGCGGGCCTCATGTCTGAAGGAAAGCCGCTGAATGTGGCAAACTATCCGGAGCTTAAGAAAATCAAGGCTGGTTCCCTGGTATCGCCCAACAGCTGGTCCCACGAATGGGGCCCGCACGAAGACGGCGTGATGCACGACCAGCAGCTCATCTGGGAGCTCTTTGACAACACGGCCAAGGCCGCCAAGGTGCTCGGCGTGGATGCCGGATACGCCAAGAAGCTCATCTCTCTGCGCAACCGCCTGGTACCCAGCCGCGTGGCAGAAGGCGGCTACCTGCAGGAATGGATTATCGACCGCCCCAATATGGTATCCGGGCATCGCCACACTTCCCACCTGATTGGTGTTTTCCCCGGTTCCTCCATTTCCATGGCCAAGACCCCGGAGCTGGCCCAGGCTGCCATGAAGAGCCTGGAACTGCGCGGCTGCGGTGGCGATAACCGCCGCAGCTGGACCTGGCCGTGGCGCACCGCCCTGTGGGCCCGCTTCGGCAACACTGGGCAAGCCTACGAAATGGTGCAGAGCTATATCCGCTACAATGTGCTCGATAACCTTTTCGGCAACCACCCGCCCATGCAGATGGACGGCACCTACGGCATGACCGGCGGCATGAGCGAAATGCTGGTGCAGAGCCATGCCGGCCAGATTGAACTGCTGCCCACCCTGCCCTCCGCCTGGAGTGATGGTTATGTGAAAGGCATCCGCGCCCGTGGTGATATCACCATCGACATGGAGTGGAAGGATGGCAAGGTGACCAGCTACAAGCTGCGATCCAAGACCAACTCCGCCCCGGTAAACGTTGTGGTGAATGGACAGAAGAAGAAGGTCACCCCCGAAAGCCTGGACGATTCCCCTACCAAGGATGACCAGGCAGAAACCGATAAGAAGAAAAAGAAGGCCAAGAAAAAGAAGAAGAAGAAGAAAAAGGCCTGATATAGACTTTCAATCGATAACGAACCCGCAGGCATGGCGGGTTCGTTTTTTCCTCCGCTCCGATTGATTTGAGCCCCCGTAAAATCGCCATTTTCGGAGCAAGGGACTTTAGTCCCTCATCGCTTGAGTTTTCGGGACTGAAGTCCCGTGCTCCGAAAGATTTGAGCCCCCACCAAATCGCCATTTATTGTTCCATAGAAGTGCCCATTTATCATTACGGTCAATCTAAAATCCGCAGAGGGCAGGCAGCGGATTATTACGCGGAATGATGAACCGAGCCCTGCTTTATGCTTGCATACGCAGGGGCAACTTGGTAGGATAGGCGCATGCTTTTTGAGAGGGAAACAGTAACACCGCAGGGCCGGCTCGCCGCCATGGAGGAACTGTTTGCCCGTGTGGCCTCGCGTGGCGATACCGTGCATGAACCCGGGCATGTTCCCGTGGAGGCGCTGGAGGCCTATGGTGACCTGGAAACGCCCCTGCGCTACATGCTGGAGGCTGCCTCCGCCGGATGCAAGGACCGCAGCCGGCTGACGCAGCTGCGAAAGGTGGAGAAATGCCTGAACACCCTGCCGGAAGCAGTGATGACCAGTCTTGCAGCGGGCCCCGGAGAAAACTGGCTCTGCATGTTCCGCCACCTGCTGCAGCTGCATACTCTGCTGACGGATGCGGGCATCGGCACGGATGCTGCAGAGTACGCGACGCTGCTGCAGAAGATGGTGGTGCTGGCAGAAAAGGTATCTCAGGCTGCAGCGGTGGAAATCAGCCCGGCTTCCATGTTCACCCTGCTGCTCATGCAGGTGGAGATGCAGCGCATCAACGCCCCGCACCGCCGCCGCAAAGCCGCCAGAAAACGCCGCAAGACCAAAGCCCGCAGCAGCAAGAAAACCGCCACCCGGAAAGAGGCCTGATTACTCCCCACCGGCAGCCGGTGTTTCAGGGGTAGGTTCCTCCCGGGGTGACGGAGGGTTGGTAAAATCTCCCTTTTCCAGATAATAGGCAGCGGCCCGGCTGCCCTGCTCTGCTGCTTTCAACCACCATTCACGGGCAGCGGCGCGGTCCATCTGCACCCCGGCATCACCGGAATACAGCAGAAGCCCCATGCGAAGCTGCGCGCGGGCATCTCCCGCCGCTGCAGCCTGCTCCAAATCAGCCCGCATGCGGGCCAGGCGCTCGCGCACCACCTCGGCAGCAGGCTCATCCTTCTCCTTCTTAGCGGCGGGCGGTGGCGTCTTGATGGTGTGGCCCCCTGCGCGCAGCACAAAGGGAGCCAGCGCACTTACCCAGAACAAGACCATCAGCCAGATGACCAGCGGAGGCATCTTCTTGCGGTGGGGCAGAATGGTGAAGCGCCGCCGCGCGACCTTCGGCCGCCCCTCGCGACCTGCTCCGCGGCGCACAGAAAAACGGGTAACGCGCGGCATGCTGGCCAGCTCCGGCGCATCGGCATAGCGCAGGTTGCGCTCCCGGGCCTCATCATACAAGCGGCGTTCCTCCTCATTACCCAGAATACGGTAGGCCTCAACAATCAGCTTGAAGCGCTCCTCTGCAGCCGTATCCCCGGGATTCATATCCGGGTGGAATTTCTTTGCCTGGCGGTAATAGGCCAGCTTGAGCTCCGCCTGCGGAACCGTGGGTTCCACATCCAGCAGCTCATAGTAATCCACCCGGAAGCTCATGCCTCAGTCTTCCACTCTCGGGCCAGTTCCTCCACCGTGCAGATAGGCTCCCAGCCCAGCGCAAGCATGCGGGAGCAATCCACCCGCATATCCGACACACCCCGTGCCGAAGGCTCCGAGGATTCAGGCTCCCGCGCCAGGCCGAAAATGCCCTCCAGGCGGGTGTAGATGTCCTTCTTCGTGAAACTCTCGCCGCACACGTTGTAAAGGCCATCCTGCAGCCAGGCCTGCGTGCCCAGCAGCATGAGAGCATCGGCAGCGTCCTCCACATGCAGGTAGTTCAGCACGCGGGAATCCTCCCCCGGCAGGCAGGGAAGCCCGTTCATGAAACGGCGCACGAGTTCACAGCGCTCCGGGCCGTAAAGCGGCGCCAGGCGCGCCACCACTCCACCGCCATTCAGCACCACCTGCTCCGCCTCCAGTAGAATCCTGGCGCGCTCCGAATCAGCCTGCGCAGGAGATTCCTCCGTCACGGTCTCGCCCTTGCGGCCGGCGTACACCGAGGTGGAGGAACAGAACACCACGCGGGTGCCGCTGAGCATATGGTCCAGATTCTGCGCCGGCACCAGATAGGCCTGCCGGTAATCCTCCGGGGTACCGCCATGGGTAGCCGTGCAGCAGAACACAATATCCGGCACCATGCGGGTCATGGCGTGGCGCAGCACGGCTTCATCTGCCGCGCTGCCTCGCAGATTCGCCACGGCAGCCGGGTCAATCGTGAGCACATGCGCGCCCTCTTCGCGGCATGCCTCTGCCAGCACAGAGCCGAGGAATCCGGCCCCGACAACCCAGATTCTGTGTCCCCGGAGACTCATACGCGGTGTGTCCAGATAAGTTCTGCCAGTTCCAGATCCCCCGGCAGCGTGATTTTCAGGTTAGCCCCACCCTGCACCAGCTGGGTAGGTACGCCGAGCGCCTCCACAGCGGAAACCTCATCGGTGACCACCAGGGCATTTTCCTTCACATACTGATAAGCCTGCAGAAGAAGCTCCAGCCGGAAAATCTGCGGGGTTTCCATGCCCCACAAATGCTCGCGGCTCACCTTCTCCGGCAGGGACTTGCCGGCGGCATCCGCGCGCTTCAGCGTATCCACCACCGGGTGGGCACAAGTGGCAGCACCGGTCTCCTCCGCCGCAGCCAGACACGCCGCAATACCCTGCGGTGTAATCAGCGGGCGGGCGCCATCGTGCACCGCCACCATGCGGGTCCCCGCAGGCAGCGCAGCCAGACCGGCCGCCACAGAATCCTGCCGCTCCGCGCCGCCATCCACCCGGCTCACCGGCACGGGAAAATCTGCAGCCGCCAGCCCGGTTTCCACCCAGCGGGATTCCGGACACACCACCACCACCGCAGCAGCACCGGCTGCCACAAAGGCATCCACACTGCGGCGCAGCACCGGCACACCTGCCAGCGGAGCCGCCAGTTTATCGAACCCGGCACGGCGGGAACTGCCCGCCGCAACAATGACAGCGCAGAACATAACAGTAGTAAAAATCAGTTCAGACGAGAACCCACCAGCTGGGACAGCAGCTTGCCGGGAGCACGCCCCTCCGTACGGGCCTGCATTTCCTTCATCACGCGGCCCATATCCTTCTTGGAGGTAGCGCCCAGTTCGGCAATCACAGCCTCCAGCACGGGCAGAATCTCAGCCTCGGTCATTTCGCTGGGCAGCAGAGCCATGAGCACCTTGATTTCAGCCTGCTCCTTCTCCACCTGCTCAGTGCGGCCAGCCTGGGCATAGAGAGCAATGGCATCCTCGCGCTGCTTAATCTGCTTGCGCACCACGTTCTGCTCCTCGGCAGGAGTCAATTCAGCATTCACGCTGCCCTTTGCCAGGCGGGCTGTCTGCAGAGCTGCCTTCAACCCACGCAATGCCCCCAGTGCCACGGTGTCCTTGGCACGCATAGCCGTCTTCATTCCCTCAGTAATCTGGTCATTCATAGTACCTCAATAAATACCACAACCACACGCGCGTGCGCAAGGCTGAATTGCGTCAATGCGTCCAAAGGATTCAAAGATTTGAGGTAATTCTGGCGGGCGATGGCCCGCGAACTTAATCACACCAGAATTCCACCTCCCTACAAGTCCCAATGGTCCAGCCATTTGAAGGATGTCACCCTGAAGCGACGACCGAAAACCTGATTCAGATAGGAGAGCCGGGACGGCTGATTCAAATCGGCAGAGAACTCGGCAGCTGTCGGCGCGTCTGAGGGGTCCACATAGTCAATGGAGCGCTGCACGACCGCCTCGCACCAGCATTGGGAAAGAATGGCGCCTTTATCATTGCGCACACAGCCGTATGCCCGGACGGTAAAGGTATCATCTCTCACCGTCAGGATGTTACCGAGAGAAGCCAGCACATCACTCTGAATCAGGTAACCTGGTGCGGCGGTGTGCAGGTCACCTTTTTCTGCTTCGGGGAAACGGTACAGCGAGCCCTTCTGCGGCGTTACCTGCACCTCGCGGAAGTCCCGGTTGATATCCGTGCGGTCAATAGCAGCCTGCAATGCCCCCTTCAGCGCGTGTTCACCGCCTTTTTCATCCAGACGGCGGTTAATGAAGTCAGACAGGCTGAGGAACGGCCCGCGGGCACGTACCTGGCGTACCATTTCTTCCGCCAGGCGTGTAATATCCGCGGGGTTGAGCAATCGCACCTCGCTCCACGCTGTGGTACTGTATCCGGTATCCGAGCGAAAGGCCGCTGAACCATGCATGGGGCTGTAACGCCCCGTGGAATCAGTACTTTTATCCGTGGTCGAAAGCATGAAGCGAGAGAATGTTACATCCGTTACTTTCTTTCCCGGCTCCACCATGCGCATCCTGCCCCCCTCACCGGTGACCAGCTGGCGGGAGGCCAGCCCCTGAAGCACCGCATTCCATGCCGCCACAGAGGTGCTGTTCACATTGAAGCCGCCGTTTACCATGAGATGCGCGGCGATGATTTTCCAGCCATCTCCCGCCATGATACGTTTCAGCGCTGCCTTTGAATCATGGGACGAGGAAGGGCGCACATAGCGCGAGACCGGCAACGCGCTTCGCCCCTCCAGAAACTGCTGTAGGGTATACTGAGCCGGGATGACATACTTACCATCATCTCCCGGCATATCAGAAACAGAGGAGCAGAACCACCGGTCCCACATGGCATCATTAATCAGAAGGGCATGGTCATAAAATTCATCCTGCAGCTGCGGCTCCAGGTTATCAGCTCCTTCTTCCTTCTCTTTCTCATGGAGATAATAAACTTTATCCGGCGGCAGACAGGGATCTGCAAATGCATTACCTATGCCCACGCCCGGCACTCCGGACTGATACTGCATGCGCTGCAATGCCTTCTGCGGGGTATTGGTCGTTTCGGCATTCTGAAACCAACCAGGATGCAGGCGCATACCGGCAAAGCCAGCCAGCGAAAATGGAGGATGCACCGGTAGCTCCAATACGGAGGCAAAAGACACCTGTTCACCGCCGTTCGTCACACCTAATACGCCGTTGCGCCCCAACGAAGGTATGGGAGAAGCCATCATCCCCTCTCCCACCGGCAGAATGGCTAGTTGATACGGGTGATACTGGCGTTGCTGGTGGTCTGCCCTGCTTAACGAGGCCCCCCAGAATGCAGGGCTTGAGTGCTGCCAGAGCTTGGTGCGAAAATCTATGCCCGGATATGCCAGAGTATCGGCCGAGCCTTCAGCAGATTTTGCAATAATCCCAAGCGAGGCCACATAATAAGGCTGACCGACTTCATTCTGAAAGCTTGCACCATACCACTGCAACGCATCTGCGATAATCCGGTTACCATCACCCAGCACAGGGCTGTACCAATCCAGCAGAAAGCGCTGTGGAGAATGGATATGCTTGCCATCTACCGAACTGATATCGGGCAGCTCAGAATCCATGGGATGAGGGTTCACCTCAGCAGATGAAATGCCGCCAAAGCCATTCGCAATCGTCATGCAGGCGGGATTACCATCAGCCATCAGCAGTCCGTCCGTCAATCGATTGGGAGAACTGAAGAGGCGCAGACTCAGCGCCGTACCGCGAGCCAGCTGCGGCGACACTCCGCTCGCCCTATACAGAGGTGAATACCACGCCGCCACATTACCAGCGTGAACCCCCGGCACCCATGGATTGCTGCCAGGAAGATTTTCCGCCGGGGACTCCGCACCAGCTTTCTGTCTTCCAGGAGTGAAAATCAAGACCTCTCCGGGACTGAATACGATATCTTCCGTTGCATTGCTTAACGAATTCTGAAAAAACTCGCCCCCGTCCAGACAACTCATTGTTCCCATTCCCGGACGGATTTCCCGCACCCCTCGAAGAACAGCCTCCCTGGGTCGCACCATCCCATAGGATGACCACTGGAGCCCGCCATAATAATCAAGATTGGCATAAGTCTCCAGCGGCATGGTCTTGAAGGGGGCCGCAACCGCCCACATGCGGCGCCCGGCTATGCGCATGGGCACATTGTAGGGGTTCCACCACAGCATCATCGGTGTGTAGTAGAGGCAAAGCTGATAAGACTCCTCCTCTACCTTTTTCATACCCAGCGCAACATTGCAGAGGTACCCCAGCATCACCGGATTGCGGGCATACCCTGCTCCTGTATTGCCATTCTGACGAGACTTCGAATCAAGATAGGTACTTCCGGAACCCTCAGCATTTGCATCATATCGCAGGAATTGGTCAAACACACTGCCGCCCAGGCGTGTATAATGATTCGGCAGAGCTCCGATGATGCGCGTGGTCAGCAGAGAATCCTTTTGTGAGGCATTCGGCCAGCAGTTGTAGTAGGCATGTAATGTCTGCCAGGAGCCTATGGGAATACGCCGTCTTCGCTCCGGCAGCCACCGCTCCGGCACCAGGGGAGCATCACTGTTTTCACCTGGTGCAAACTCGGTTTTATCCAGGTTATTTTTATTCAACAGGAGGCAGAGGTCCTGTTTCAACCCGCCATGTGCCGCATTGGTCAGCAAGCTGTAGGATGAGGTTGTGTAATCCACAAAGCGGGGCACCTCATCCGCCTTTTCATCCAGCAGGGAGAAACTGGCAGATGACATGAGCCTGTCCGCATGTTTCAGGACAGCAGGCTTCCCCTGCTCCACCGGCATGGGTGCCGGGGTATCCCACGTGCGCCGCAGCGCCACCATGGGGCTTTTTGTGGCAGGCAGACGAGGGACTGAAAGTTTGGCTTTCTGGTTCTCACCGGCCACCCACCAGGCATAACCACCGTGGGTACGCTGCCCCAGGGGCATAAACAGCATATCCGCATACACATAGTGGCTGCGGGGCACGGCTCGCCCCAAGGTACCTTCCCCCAGCAGGCATATTCTTTCTCCGGGTTTCCGGCCGCTTAATTGAGCGGCAGCATCTATATCCCGCGTAAGTTTCAAATCCCGGCTGGAAATCAACCAGCGGCGAAACATATTCCTACGCCCCGGTGTATACGTTGTCTGGATTACGCTTCCGTCTTTCCGATTACCATACAAGGGGGCATCCCAGCTATTCCACACCCCAAGTATGTGGGGAGGCACCGACTCCCCGGTCTCATCCAATATGGCGGAACTTGCGGATATGCGCTGATCCGGCCCCAGCGCCTCCTGCAACTCCGCTATGGCCGCGTCCAGCCCGATGAGCGCCTGCTGCCGCGCCTGGGTCACGACAACATCGTGTACAGCCCCTCTGTTTGCTGAAGCAGTCCGGGCCAGGATACCGCACGCCAGCAAGGCCAGCAACGCAAGCAAGGTCAACGAAGCCACAAGAGCAAACCCTCCCGGGTAGCGTTTCCTGCTTGTCATTCCTCGTGGGCCAGTTGCTCTCATCGTACGCTATTTCTAAAGGACCTGCCGGGCGGGGAAGCCCCCCCCCCCGCCCGCCAGGCCATCAGAATCAGGATTTCTTATGTTTAACGCTTCGTCTGCTTAAGAACGGAGAACAATGCCTTACCCAGAGACATCTTGTGTGTCAGGGGCACATCATTATCGCTAGACCAGATCATCACGCCGCCATAGCCGTTATCCTTCACCCACTTAGCCTTTTCCTTAATCAGGTTCGGGCCATTAAAGGAATGCACGGCTGAGCCATTACCCACGGTCAGCACAGCCTCGTTGGCAGCAGGCGAAATGTTGGGATGCTGAGATACCACCGTATTCCAGCCGCACTGGTCAGCAATCGCCCGCTGGCGGTTGGTATAGAAGGGCAAGCCGCCCACAATCTTCACCTTGGGCATCTTCAACGTGTTCTGGCAAAGGTCGCGGCAGTCGCGTTGGAAAAGCCACATGGAGGCGTGATTGTCTGCATAGTCATCATAGCTCATGGTATTGAGGTAATCCAGCTGGTCAGACACATCGTGCCAAGGGGTCTTATACCCCACAGATGAAGCAATGCTGATAGACAGGCTGGCGCCAGCCAGTTCTTCACGCAAATCTGCCACCAGGTAGGTGTGGTACTCCCAATCCTGGCTTGTATTACCACTGGAAAGACCCGGGTACTCCCAGTCAATATCAACGCCATCATAACCATTATCCAGCAAAAGTTTAGCTATGTTACGAGCCACTGCTTTCATCTCTTCGCGAGTACTGCAGCTTCTGTAGAACGAGGCAATGCCACTATCCATGTGACCAATGCCTGCAATAATGAGCGATTTTGCCGTACCGCGCGTTTTCTTGAGAAACTCCAGAGCCGTGGCATTGTTCTGGTTGCCCACAGCATTGCCCTCTCCATGGTGCGTATCCCACTGGGGCACCACTGCACCGGAGCTGTCAATCGAATACGCGAAATGAATAATATCGGTATAACTCTTGAAATGATTAGAAGTCAGGGTATGAGCGCCCCAACCCATAATCCACTTGGTGCGATAATATGGCACCACGCGGTATTTGAAGGGATACACGGTACCATATACTCGGTTCTTCACATTGGAGCCCATTTTGGCCACGGGCTTTACCTCTGAGCCACCAACTTTTACAGAGGTACACACGCCGTCAATCTTGTTGCTGCCTTTGGCGTTTGACGCAATATCATACACCAGCCAGAGATAATTGGTACCTTCCGTAAGTGTGATATCGGGGCTATTAAACGTGCCGGAGCCGGAGGTGGCGGATACTTCCCCCACCTGGTATGCCTTGGTGTTCGTATCGCCCGTGTTCAGAGTAAAGTAATTCCGCGTACTCTTATACAGGCGTGCTTTGGTAATGTCCGTTTTCTTCGAACTCTTGCCCGTTGTAAAGGAAAGAGCACTTATTTTCTGGCCGGCTTCGGAAGCGTCAGCCTTCACCTGAATCTGCAGGCAGACCTGTTTTTCGAGACCAGCATAGAACACACCATGTGTGGCACGGGTTTCCACGGTGAGAGCCTGCAGCGGCAGACTCAACATGGGGAGGAGATAAAAGTATTTGTTCATATTTTCTGTGTAAGTTAGTTGTTAAGGGAGAAGTTTATTATTTCTGGCGACGGCGACGCATGCAGAGTGCACTGAGAGCCAGCAGGCTGAGTGAGGTCGTGGTCGGTTCCGGAATCAGGGAAGCATTCTGCTTCACAGCAAAGACCACGGTACCAGCCTCGGAAAGAGTCACACTGCTCATATCCTGCAGGTTTCCTTCAGCATCATAGAAACCGTATTCCACCAGTCCGCTATCTTCAAGCAATGTCACCGTGGCGGCATCCAGGGTAAAGGTGAACCCTTCGCCGGTAATCTCAGAGCTGTCAAGGCAGAGGGTCAGCACAATATCCATGTCCGCGCCATCTGCAGCAGCCAGAGCACCGGTCAGGAAATCCACGCTCAAGCTGATGGCAAGCTCACCTTCTATGGTAGCAAATCCATTCAGCAACGGTACAGATGAAGTGATGCAGAGGGCATCAGATTCCAGTGTCACCATTTCCATGACGGTGATGTCGTTGAACACATAGGTACTGTCAAAACTGGTCAGAGCAGCCTCGCTGTATTCATCCACCAGGAAAACGTCCTGCAGACAAGCGGAATTCAGGGTTACAGCCGTGCTTACGTTAATGGTGGCAGGGGTGCCATCTTCCCCGGTGATACCCACCAGGCGCCCCTCTGAAATACTGAATGACTCCGTGCTGCTGGTGCCGCCCAGCTTCACCGCCGAGTCAGCATCGGTGGTAATGCTGATTTCGCCGGCATAGGTGATACCACCCTGCAACTCCAGCGTGTAACCGTTAGTGGCAGAAAGGTTAGCGCCTCCACCCCAGAGTTCAATATCGTTGGCCGTACCATCTGCCAACTGGTTGCCGGAGAAAATAATATCCCCCGCATCCGCGCTGATGTTAACATCTCCCTCAGCATAAATGGCACCACCACCAGAGCCAGCAGTGTTGCCGCTGATTTCCATGGGCCCACCACTCAGTGATACAGAACCCGCGCTGTAAATGGCACCGCCATAAAGCTCTGCCTTGTTGTCGGAAATGGAAACGGCTCCACCCTCACCTGGCGTGATGACGACGTCTTCCAGGCTGTATATGGCACCACCATCTCCCAGCTCAGCTGTATTCCCGGTAAGGGAAACATTCTGACTCGACGCAATTTCCACACCACCCTCTGCATACAAGGCACCACCGGAATAATCTGCCGTATTCCCGGCAATCACGATATCTCCCTCAGTACTGGTCAGGTAAATGCTTGCACTGCTTCGCAAGGCTCCACCGGAAAAATCGTCCCCGGCACCGGTACCCGTAGTATTATTTTCCACAGTAATGCTGGCAGCCTCAATCGTCAAATCACCGCCGGAGGCATAAATGGCGCCGGCAGAGGTGGAATTGACAGCATTGGAATTTCCTGAGATGACAACATCCCCGGAGGCGGCAATACTGACAGCCCCGGTAGAACTCAAGGCACCGGCGCGAATCCAATCCTCTGTGGTACTGTTTGTTGCTGCATTATTGCTCAAGGTGACATTCAGCACATCGCAGATATCGATATCCCCACCCTGCGCACTCACCGCACCAAATTCAGTCGTGTACCCATCGATGGTGACAGACTCTTCCCCGGTACCGGCGATGGAGATGGCCCCGTCCGCATACAAACGCCCTTTCAACAATTCGAAATCAGGAGATTCGGAAACAAAATCCTGCGTAAGTTCAGCCGCCACAGAACCAGTGGAAGCCAGACTGCTGCTATAAGCAACCAGGGTATCAGAATCCAGATAGGACATCCCCTCATCATCCACACCCAGCACCACCGTACCACGATGGTTTGAGGCATTCAGCAGCGAGCCTCCGGCAGAAATATCAATGGTGTTGTAGAAGATGTAATCCCCCAGATCTACCTCTGCCCCTTCCGCCAGAACGATGGAGCCATAATAGCCAGAAGTAGCATCCTCAGAAATGCTGAAGGTGCCAGTGCTGCCCAGGGTGATGTTCATCTCATTGTTCTGGCCGTTCAGCACAGCGCCATTCACCGTGACAGCCTGGCCGCTGATGCCGCCCTTACCGTCCAGGTCCATGGCAGCATCGGCTCCCACAAAGAAGCCATCGCCAGCAGAGGTGATACGGGCGCTATCGCCGAACTTAACCGTGCCGGAGTTGATGTTGATGCGTCTGCCGCCATCCAGATGAAGCGTACTGTTGAGCACCAGGGTACCCGCGCCATTCTTGTTAATCGAAAGGCCAGTACCGATATTCTTACCCAGCGTGAAGGTGGCGTCCTCGCCAGCCTCCAGCACCAGCACACTACCGGCACCATCATGGGTCAGAACCCTGCCATTCGTGGAGTGATCCCAGGAGAATGACTTACCGTCAGCCACGGCAAAGGTGAAGTACGCCCCCCAGCCATTCAGGCGGGCACCGATTGAAGCCTTGCCAGATTCCGTGATTTCCACACGGCCACCGCCATTCACCACAAGAGATTCGGTGTAATCCTGCATGCCGATGTTATCATGCAGATTACCTAAGCTGCCACCGTAGTTAAGAGACTCCACCTTCAGTGTACCATTCACCGTCACAACTGAAGAAGCATTGTGCCAGCCGTTTGTCAGAAGCTTTGCACCGTTCTTGATTTCAAGAGTAGCGCCGGAGGCAATGGTGATATTGCCCGTGCTGTTCGGTCTCGATACACCATCGAACACCACGGTACCACTGTTCACGGTGATATTGCCGCTGCCGCCAATGCTGCCGGAGCCGGAGACAACAGAATCGCCATTGAAGGTAATGTTACCTACATTGGCAGTTTCTGTCACGGTCACGTTTTCAGCAACAGTCTGGTTACCAGATGTAGAAGAATTCCACTCCGCTGCCTGCAGAGGAGCAAACAGCGCAGACAAAATAAGAGAAAGGGCTAATGTGCGTTTCATGATAGTAGTATACAGGAGTAATAAAAAGGCGCGCCTAGACACTGGCAGCATAGCATATCATGCCTTTTTCACAGGGGGAGTGTCAAGCTTTTTCTGCGATAATTCATCATCTATTTCCGGAGCATTTTTCCACACCGCATAGCTGTCCAAAATAGGTAAACATCCTAAAGTAGAGCGTACCTATATCAAAGGATAGCGAAAATCATCAGCTGTTTTTGGCAAATAGATCCCCCTGATGCAAATCAGGGGGCTTTGCATGTATACTTTTATACGGATT
>JBGUSR010000067.1:0-24621 GCA_045132635.1 Akkermansia sp. | reverse complement strand
ACGGCGCCCGTTTTTACTGATAGTATCTGGCTGGAGGGTTATGATGGAGAAAGAGAGGGTATCGATCTTGTTTCGTGCAAAGATGTCGATATTATAGCTCAGGACTATGGCATGTTGAATGAAGGTGAATCTGAAGATGAGCTTGAGTTAAATCTGGAGGAGCCTGTATTGTTGAATGAAATTATTTCTGATCCATAATGGTGTTGCTTATTTGCATTGATGGGGGCTCTATATTCCCCTGGTATCCCTCCCGTATACAATATCCCTGAATAATCAAATTCACCACATGGATGTAAGTTCTGCATAAGGGCTTACATCCAGCCGACATATATGATGTTGCTATTTTATTTCATTTTAGCCATGATGCAGGCAAACGAGATTCAAGATTGGCAGTCTGTGCGGAGGACCTTATATCCGGAATGGAATTATGAAAAGAATCTGTTGAGACAAGGGTTCCTGACGCCACCCAACGACAGTATGGAACATTCTATGACTTTATGCCAATTTAATTCATATGGGAAAGATAATATGATGAATCTTGAATTAGATTTGGATGCGCGTAGCCCAATACCAGCTCCATCAAGAGAAAATCTCGTAAAGTATCAACCTCGAACATGGATGGTAGATGCACAGGAACAAGGCCGCGCAGATGTTCTTGAATTCTTATTACGTAATGGCCTGTTTTTACCAGCCTATTGCCCGACACTTGATGAGAGAGATTCCGAGCTGGCAAAGGAGCTATGTGCACATTCCCGAAGCCAATTTGTAGCTCTTTACCTGCTATATGAACCTATAGAGGAAACAAAAAAAATCAGGATGGTATGGAAATCTATACTTAAGATAGATTTGCATCCAATTAAAACCTGTGTTTTCTACTGCATATACATATACAACAGGTTAAAATCAGGTTTGCCTATGATGCCAGAGTACGATAAATATCAAGGTCTTGACATGCCCTTTTATGTATATTAGTATGTCGTCGCAATTACCTATATTTTTTAGAATCCTAGATGTGGAGTCATGATTAGAATTAAATCTGATTATGTATAATGTTTAAGATTAATGAAGAATATAGGGGAGGTGTGCGTATATGAAGTACGTAAAGCGTACCGTAAGGGTCGAAAAAAAGGAAAAGAAAGATTTTTTTGATCGATTTGTGTTTCGCTCCGATTGAGACAACGCGAAGCTGCCGTTCATTAACATCGTCAGCAGGTTTTAGTGAATCTACCTGCCAGCAAATATGCAGCAGCCCCTAATCTCGCGCCCGCGTAAGCGGGCGTACTAGTATGCGCCTCCTGCGGCCACGAAGGTTAAATCAGCCCCACGGCAATTTCATCGGCCACGAGCCGGCCGGCGCGTGTGAGGATGAGCCGGCCATCCGGGGCCTGGGTAGCAAGTTGCTCGCTCTGGAGCATGGTGACAAAGGCTGTATCCTGCGGGCGGAGCATGTGGGCAGGCAGTCCCTCATCTGTGCGGAGCAGGAGCCCTAGCAGCTCCGTGCGGCGGGTGGCGGGGTCGAGCTCTTCGGCGGTGCCGGGGGGGAGTGTGCCGCTCTGCAGGGCAGCGGTGTAGGCGGCGGTGTTGCCGTTGTTGCAGTATCGGATGCCGTTCATGGTGCCGACGGCGCCGGGGCCGAGCCCGCAGTAATCCTCTCCATGCCAGCAGGCAAGGTTGTGCAGCGATTCGCAGCCGGGGCGGGCGTAGTTGGAGATTTCGTAGTGCCGGTAACCTGCGGCGGTCATCATATCATCCGCCAGGGAGAACATGGCCACATCCGCCTCTTCATCCCCGGCCTCGGCACCATAGTGACGGAAAAAATCAGTATCTTCCTCGTAGGAAAGATTGTAGGTGGAAATATGGTCCGGCTGCAGGGCGATGGCACTTTGCAGGGTGTGCTCCCACTGCTGCAGGGTTTGCCCGGGCAGGGAGAACATGAGGTCGATATTCACCTGGGGAATGCCAGCCTCGCGCAGCAGCCGGATGCTTTCTGCCACATCCTCCGGGCTGTGTTCTCGCCCCAGCAACTTGAGCAGGCCGGGGTCAAAGCTCTGCACGCCGAGTGATACGCGGTTGATTCCCAGCTCTCGCCAGTGCTGTACCTTGGCTGCGGTAAAGGTGGCGGGGTTGCTCTCGAAGCTCCATTCCTGCACCTGGCTCAGGTCGAGCCAGTCGCGGAGCCCTCTCACCAGAATATCCAGGTGGGTGGGGGAGAGCATGCTGGGCGTGCCGCCGCCAAAATAAATGGTGCGCGGTGCGGTGCCCTGCGGCAGGCGCATGCGGGCCTCCAGCCCCACGGCCTGGGCGTAGCCGCGGATATCGCTGCGCCCGGGGGTGTGCTTGAAAAACGCACAGTAGGGGCAGATGCGGTGGCAGAAGGGAACGTGGATGTAGAGATGCATGCGCTCGGGGAAAACGGAGGGCCGGGTGATTTGCCCGGCCCTCGCTCAAATGCTTTGTTAAGCTACTTGCTTTACAGCTCGGCAGCGGCCGGGGTGTCAAGGAAGTACTTGGCATCGGCATGGTTCTGCAGGTAGGAAGCAGCCACATCGATGGTTACGGGGCCGTTGATGGCCTTGTTCACGATGGAGGCCTTCTTTTCGCCCCAGGCCATGAGGCGAACCTTCTTGGCGCCCATGATGGTGGCCACACCCATGGTGATGGCGGTGCAGGGCACGTTCTCGAAGCCACCGAAAGCGGGTGCGGCGTCGGTCTTGGTCAGGTCATCGAGGTGTACCTGGCGGGTGATGGTGGTGTCATCGGAGCCGGGTTCGTTGAAACCGATGTGGCCGGTGCGGCCGATGCCGAGAATCTGGAGGTCGAGACCACCGCAGTCCTTGATCTTCTGCTCGTAGGCAGCGCAGTGGGCGGGGATTTCCTCCTGAGCCAGCGTACCGCAGGGCAGGTTGATGTTCTCAGCGGGGATGTCGATGTGGTTGAAAAGGTTGGTGTGCATGAAGTACCAGTAGGACTCCACGTGGTCGTGGGGCAGACCGGTGTATTCATCCAGGTTGAAGGTGGTCACGTTCTTGAAGGAGAGACCCTCTTCCTTGTGCAGACGAATCAGCTCAGCGTAGAAGGGCAGCGGAGTGGCGCCAGTGGCCAGACCCAGCACTACACCCTTGCCCTCGGCGGCGCGGGAGCGGATGAGTTCTGCAACTTCAGCGGCAAGCTTCTTGGCTGCGGCTTCCTTGGTTTCGAAAACTTCGTATGTCATAGCGCGCATATTTTATAGCCCCATCATGCTAAATTCAACCCTAAAATGTGGAAAAGTGCCAAATTGCTCGTTCCTGTGGGGAAATTCTGGCCAAAAATGCAAAAAAAATGACTTTTTTAGAAAAAAGGCTTGCATTGGTAGGAATCGTGTGGTAAGCTGTCGCCGCACACAGCATCTGCCGCTGTAGCTCAGGGGTAGAGCAACGCATTCGTAATGCGTGGGTCGTCAGTTCAAATCTGACCAGCGGCTTCCCCTAAGTGGAAAGTAGATGCAGGGTGCTCACAGACATAATGCCTCCTTAGCTCAGTTGGTAGAGCAGTTGACTCTTAATCAATTTGTCCGCGGTTCGAGTCCGCGAGGGGGTATCAGTCTGTGAGCAGCCGGGTGAGCAAACGCCTCCTTAGCTCAGTTGGTAGAGCAGTTGACTCTTAATCAATTTGTCCGCGGTTCGAGTCCGCGAGGGGGTACTCAGTTTTGTATGAGAGGTGAGGGGTGACCTGATAAACAGGTCGCCCTTTCGTTTTTTTGCATTGCGGGTGAGTTGGATTGCCTGAAAAATGCCTGAAATGTGCCATGTGGGCGAAATGAAAACTTGCAAGCCCGGGCGGAAAGGAGTAGAATGGCGGGAGTTCATGCGAAACTATATTCTCAAACGCCTGTTGCTGATGCCCATTACCCTGATAGGCATCACCTTTCTGGTGTTTTTTCTGACTCGCATGGTACCTGGCGGGCCGGTGGAGCGCATGCTGCAGGAGCAGGCCATTGGCGCGTTGAGTGGCGATAAGGCTGTGGGGCAGGTCAGTGCCCGCCTGGGGAATGACGATATGGAGCGACTGGAGGAATTGTTCAACCTGCAGGAGCCTATGTGGAAAGCTTATCTTCAGTGGCTGGGTGTGCTGCCCCAGTCTGTGGAAATAGCCAAGGCGGAATTTAATGATGCAGGCGTGGCTACGATAACGGTTGTATCCACCAGTGGTCATTCTACCGCGTTGGAAGTGACCCGCGAGGGGGATGTGCCTCAGTATCTGGCTCCGGAATGGATGCAGAAGGAAGAATGGCAGGTGGTGCTGGAGTCCCCGCAGGACCGGGCCCTGCGCCAGGCCCGGCGCCAGGGAATAACAGATGAGAAGGAAATTGCTGCGCTGGCAAAGACTCCCGCCTGCCGCCGCTGGCGTGCTGTGGCCAGCCGCCGTGCTTTCCAGGGCGTGCTGCAGGGGAATCTGGGGCTTTCGTACAAGTATAATGAGCCGGTGGTGCGCATGATGATGGACCGGCTGCCTGTTTCGCTGTATTTCGGCTTGCTGGGTGCCTTTATCTCCTATGTCGTGAGCGTGCCGCTGGGGGTATTCAAGGCGCTCTGGCACCGCAGCATATTCGACAGCCTGAGCAGTATACTCATCTTCATGGGCTATGCCGTGCCTGGTTTTGCGCTGGGTGCTGTGCTGCTGGTGTATCTGGGAGCACGGTTGGAGTGGTTCCCGTTGTATGGGCTGGTGAGCCCCGGGTTTGAATGGATGCCGTTCAAGGACCAGATTAAGGACCTGGCGATGCACACTATATTGCCGCTATCCTGCTATGTGGTTTCCACCTTTGCGGTAACCACCATGATGATGAAGAATAACCTGATGGAGCACCTGGCTGCCGACTATGTGCGCACGGCAGTAGCCAAGGGCGTATCCTTCCGCCGGGCGGTGTGGCGCCATGCCTTCCGCAATTCGTTCATTCCCATCGTGTCAACCTTCGGTAATGTAATGTGCGCCGTGGTGGGTGGTTCCATTCTCATCGAACGGGTATTTGATATCCAGGGATTCGGCATGCTGAGCTTCCAGGCTCTTCTGGATAAGGATTACTCGTTGATAATGGGAACCTTGCTGCTTACCTCCGTGCTGATTATTCTCGGTAACCTGCTTTCAGACCTGCTGGTGGCGCTGGTGGATCCCCGCGTACGTTTTGATTAATACATGTCCAAGACTCTCATAGCCCTGCTGCTTATACTCGCTGCCCTGCTGGGGGCTCTGGGCGAGTGGAATGGCTGGCTGCTGCCTACTTTGTCCTGGCCTTTCACGGTGAGCCGGGAGATACCGATTCTGCAGGCCGATGAATCGCTGGCGCCCTTCCTGGCGGTAGATGGGAAAGTGCACTGGTTCGGGTGGCTGTGCATGGTGCTGCTACTGGGTAGTGGATTGTACCTGCTGGTGCGCCGCAGCTCCAGCCTGCGCCTGCCTCCGAAATACGCCAAGCGGATTGAGCGTTTCAAGAAAATCAAGCGTGGCTACTGGTCACTGGTAGCATTTGGTGTCATTCTGCTGTTGGCAGCCATGGACCAGTGCCTGGTGGGCAAGCGGGCTCTGCTGGTGGTGCACGATGGCAACTGGTACAGCCCGGCGCTGACCCGTGCCGTGCTTCCCGGCAATACCTTTGGCCTTACCGGGGCAGAGGCCCAGGCAGAGGCCGATTACCGTGTGCTCAAGGCGCGGTCCGGCCAGCCGGGATGGCCGAAGCTGGTAATCATGCCGCTGGTGCCGTATGACCCGACCATGGATGCCGCCTCTTTCCCCTCAGAGCCGCTGGAGTGGCGCGATGGCCTGCTGTGCGATACGGATGGCAGCCCCTACAATGGCCTGGCCTGCCGCCTGTATAAAGATGGCCAGATGCACCTGCGCCAGCGCTACCGCAAGGGTGTGCCGGATGGCCATGTGCAGGGCTGGCTGCGCAGCCGCGCAGAGGTGTATTCCGCCACCTATCGCGCTGGCAGGCTGGTGGAAGAGCACTACCGCGGCCCTAAGATGGTGAACGATTTTCTGGCCCTGACCAAGGCCGGCACCGAATGCAAGGTGTACTACCATCCCGCGCCTCCTTTCACAGGTGGGCACCTGCTGGGCACCAACAGCCAGGGGGCGGATATTCTGGCCTACCTGTATGGCGGTCTGCAGGTGAATATCAAGGCGGCGTTGCTGTATCTGCCGGTTATTTACTTCATCGGGCTTACCATGGGCATGCTCATGGGGTATTTCGGTGGGCGTTTTGATTTGATTACCCAGCGTTTCATCGAGATTATCTCCCAGCTGCCTTTCCTGTTTGTGGTAATGATTGTGGCAGATTTCGTGCCGCTGGAGATGCGCGGGCTGTTCCTGATTCTGAGCCTGCTGGCCATGTTCGGGTGGATGCACATGACCTACCTGGTGCGCACCGCCACCATGAAGGAGAAGACCCGCGACTATGTGGCTGCGGCCAAGGTGATGGGGGCGGGCACGGTGCATATCCTCTGGCAGCATATTCTGCCTAACCTGCGGGGCATCGTGGTGACGCTGGTGCCGTTCAGCGTGGCGGGTGTCATTCTGTCTCTGGCCTCGCTGGACTACCTGGGATTCGGCCTGCCGGATACCTATGCCAGCTGGGGCCGCCTGCTGAATGATGGTTTATCTAAGCTTTCCTCTCCCTGGGTGGTATCCAGCGCCTTCGTTGCCCTGGTGGGCACCTTGCTGCTGGTTACATTCATAGGTGAATCAATCCGTGAGGCGTGTGACCCGCGTCGCCACAGCTATTACGAATAAGAGATGCAGGTATCAGGTTTCAGAAAGTGGCGGAATGTAGTGCTCAGCGCGGTGGCGCTGCTGGGGTGTCTTGTGCTGAGTTCCTGCGATGATGACAGCGCTGCCCTGGGCGTGGAGTGGCAGCACCCGTCGGATCTGACAATGCCGCTCGGATTTGCTGAAACTGACCCGGTGCCTACCTACACCAAGCGCTGGCATATGCCGCCGGGCTTTGCCGGATTCCCGGAGCGCTGGAATGCCAAGGTTCGCGATTATGTGGATACCCGCCTGGAGGAAACCCGGCAGGAATGTGAAGCCGCCTTGCTGCAGTGTCTGACCTCGACTCCGGGTTCCACGAAGCAGCAGAATGCGCGTGTGCGCTATCAGAACGCCTGGCGCGAATTGCTTGCACTGAGCCGCCGTAAGGGGCAGGGGGATTACCTGGTCTTTCTTCGTGAAAACCAGCTGCCGGAGGATTTGGAGTGGCATGACGGCCAGGATCAGCCGGAACTGGGCAGCCCGAAGGCAGAGAAAGGCGGCACCCTCCGCCTGGCTCTTCAGCGTTCATTCCCCAGCACGTTCCGTGTATTCGGCCCGAACAGCAACAACGCCTTCCGCCGCTATCTGTATGATGATATAGACCTGCCGCTCATCCGCCTGCACCCCGGCACCGGTAAGTTGATTCCCGGCACGGCAGACCGCTGGGCCGTTTCCCGCGATGGGCGCACGGTGTATTTCCATATTGATGAAAAGGCGCGTTTCTCTGAAGGCTCCCGCCTCACCACGCGCGATTTCATTACCTCTCTCTATGTCCGCACCTCGCCGTATGCGGCAGAGCCATTCTATAACGACTATTACATGGGGCAGTTCTCCCGCATTGCGGTGTATGGCAACCAGTACCTGGCCGTAACACTGGCTGCGCCTCGTCCGTATGCGCCGTTCTATGCCTCGCTGCCGCCCAGCTGCACCAGTTTTTATGCGGAATTCGGGCCGGATTACCCCACCCGCTACCTGTGGCGCGTTGCCCCCACCACCGGTGGTTACACGGTGAATCCGTTTGCTGTGGTTATGGGGCGCCAGGTGAGTCTGATTCGTGTGCCGGACTGGTGGGCTGCTGACCGCCGCTACACGCGCTATTCCTGCAATGTGGACCACATTGTCTACCAGTTTGTATCGGAGAATACAAAGATGCGAGAGCTTTTCCGCCTGGGTGAGCTGGATGTTTTCAATGCCCGCGAGGCTGATTTCTGGTATGAGGGGCTGGAAATGGAACCCGTGCACCGTGGCCTGATTCAGCGCGTGCATTTCAGTAATATCTGGCCGCGCAACTGTTTTGGCTTCCACCTGAATTGCTCCCAGCCGCCGTTTGATGATAAGATCATGCGACGTGGCTTCCACTATGCGCTGAATGTGCAGCAGGTGCTGGATACGGTATTCCGTGGTGATTATACCCGACTGGGTTCCTATTTCTCCGGGTTCGGGCAGTACACGGATGAGACAATCAAGGCGCTTCCGTATTCCCCCACCAAGGCTCGTGAGTGCTTTGCCCGCGCCGGGTACACGGAAGAGGGGCCGGATGGTATCCTCTGCAAGCCGGATGGCACCCGCCTGCAGGTGGTGATGAGCAGCCGCATTGACCCGCTTTATAACAATTGCATGAATGTCTTGCGCGAGGAAGCCGCCCGCTGCGGCCTGGATCTTCGCATGGAGCAGTCGGACGATACGGTGCTATATGCCCGTGTGCGGGCTAAGAAATACCAGGCTGCTATTTTCTCCTGGGGCTTTTCGCCGCCGCTGCCGGATCCGTCTCCCTTCTTTGATTCGGCATATGCCTATAAGCCGGATGGTACGCCCATGCCCGGCACGGCTAATATCACCGCTACCAGTTCGCCGTCTCTGGATCGTGCTATCCTGGCGTGCAAGGCTGCTGCCACTGAAGCCGAGGCCGTTGCCGCGCACCACCATGCCCAGCAGCTGATTGCCAATACGCTGGCCTGGGTGCCCGGCTGGACTACTTCGTACTGGCGCTTCGCGCAGTGGCGCTGGCTGCGCTGGCCCGATGAGCCCGAGTGCCGGTTCTGTCCGCCGCGCTACTATGACCCGCTGGATAGTCATCTGTATTGGATTGATAAGAAGATGAAGGAGGAGACGCTGCGTGCCCGCAGTTCCGGTGCATCGTTCCCGGAGGAGGATTTGGAAATTTCATTGCCATCTGAACAGTAAGTAGAGTTATGAGTGCTGGTAATCTGCTGGAAGTCAAGAATTTATCTGTTGCGTTCGAGACGGAGCGCGGTTTCTCTACAGCTGTGGATGATATCAGCTTCACTATTCCGCGTGGGGCGTGTGTAGGCATTGTGGGCGAGAGTGGCTGCGGCAAGAGTGTGACCGCCATGAGCCTGGTCCGCCTGCTTCCCCAGCCCACGGGGCATATTACCGGGGGGCAGATTCTGTTCAACGGGGAAGATGTGGTGACTATGCCGCAGCACCGCTTGCGCGAGCTGCGAGGTGGGCGTATCGGCTTCATTTTTCAGGAGCCTATGAGTGCGCTCAACCCTGTGCACACCATTGGTGACCAGATTGCGGAGACGCTCATGATTCACCGTGAAATGACGGCAGAAGCCGCCTGGGTGGAGGCTATCAATCTGCTCAACCGCGTGCGTATTCCCAGTGCGGCCATGTGCGCAAACCAGTATCCCGGCTCGCTTTCCGGCGGTATGCGCCAGCGTGTGGTGATTGCCATGGCACTTGCCTGCCGCCCGGAGCTGATTATTGCCGATGAACCCACCACGGCTCTGGACGTGACGGTGCAGCAGCAGATTCTGGCCCTTCTGCGTGAGCTGCGCGAGGACCTGGGCGCCTCTTCGCTTCTGATTACACATGACCTGGGAGTCATTGCGCAGAACTGCGACCGCGTGCTGGTCATGTATGCCGGGCGCATTGTGGAGAGCGCCTCGGTGGAGGAACTGTTTGCCAACCCGCAGCATGCCTATACCAAGGCTCTGCTGGCTGCCATGCCCCGCCGCGAATATGTGCGCAAGACCTATCTGCCCTCCATCCCCGGCAATGTGGCTTCCATCCGTGATTATGTGAAGGGGTGCCGCTTCTGCCAGCGCATGGGAGTGCCGGTGGAGGAGCTGACCGAACGCCCGCCCATGGTGGAGATTGCCCCTGGTCACCGCATTGAATCCTGCCCCCGCTGCTCAGAATCACAAGTCTGATGCTGGAACGCTGGGCGTTGTCTGCATCCCAGTGCCATCTACAGCATCCCTGGGTTTGCTGGAGCCGCTCCGCCGCTCCAGCATGCCACAGGAGATACTAAAAACGGCTTGACAATTAAGATAGAAAGCGTAGAATCAACGCCGCTGCGTTTCTACTCTGGAACGCTGCCATTATCATTTTTTCAACATATTCATTATGAACAGTTACCGTACCCATACGTGCGATGAGCTCCGCCCCGCTCATGTAGACCAGGTTGTGACCCTGGTCGGCTGGGTGGACACCGTGCGCGACCACGGCGGTGTGATTTTCATCGACCTCCGCGACCGTGCCGGCAAGACCCAGGTAGTTTTCCACCCGGAAATTGACGCTAATCTTGCCAATCAGGCCGAGGCCCTGCGTGTGGAGACGGTCATTCAGGTGACCGGTAAGGTGGTGCGCCGTCTCAAGACCGACGAGATTGATGCCACCAACCCCGACCTGGCCACGGGTGAGATTGAGGTGGAGGCAACCGAGATGAAGGTGCTGAACCCGGCTGCTGTGCTTCCGTTCCAGCTGGACCGCAACATTGCCAACGAGGATATCCGCCTCAAGTACCGCTTCCTGGACCTGCGCCGTCCGGCCATGCAGCGCAACATGATTCTGCGCCACCGCATCACCAAGACCATGCGCGACTATCTCGACGAGCAGGGCTTCCTGGAGATTGAGACCCCGATTCTCTCCAAGAGCACGCCCGAAGGCGCCCGCGACTTCCTGGTGCCCAGCCGTCTGACTCCCGGTGCTTTCTACGCACTTCCCCAGGCTCCGCAGCAGTACAAGCAGCTGCTCATGGTGGCCGGTATGGAGCGCTACTTCCAGGTGGCCCGCTGCTTCCGCGACGAAGACCTGCGCGCTGACCGCCAGCCCGAGTTCACGCAGATTGATATTGAGGCTTCCTTCATTACTCCCGAGGACATTTACGCCTGGATTGAAGCCATGCTCAAGCGCGTGTTCAAGGAGAGCGTGGGCCGCGATATCGTGACCCCGTTCCCCCGCATGACCTGGCGCGATGCCATGGACCAGTACGGTTCCGACAAGCCCGAGCGCCGCTTCGAGATGAAGATTACGGATTGCTCTGATATCTTTGCAACCAGCGATTTCCGCGTGTTCTCCGGCGCTATTGCCAACGGTGGAGTGGTGAAGGCTATCAACGCCAAGGGCTTCAACCCCTCCGTGGGTCAGGTGGATTCCCTCACGCAGACCGCCATCGAGGCTGGTGCCAAGGGCCTTGCCTATATCAAGGTGCGCGACGTGAACGACCGCGACGGCTGGAAGAGCCCCATCACCAAGCGTCTGACCGATGCTGAGATTGATGCCCTGAAGGAGCGCCTGAACATTGAGAGCGGCGACTGCATTTTCTTTGCCGCCGGCGCTTGGGAGCAGAGCTGCACCATTCTGGGCCGCGTGCGTCTGGCCTGCGCCGACTTCATGGAGCTGCTGAAGGACAACGACGAGGTGGACCTGTTCTGGGTGAACCGTTTCCCGCTCTTCGGCTGGGACGAGGAGGAGCAGCGTTTCTGCGCTATTCACCATCCCTTCACCCGCCCCGTGCCGGAGGACGTGGAGAAGGTGCTCAAGGGCGAGATTTCCACCGATATCTGCGCCGAGGCTTACGACGTCATCTTCAACGGTAACGAGCTGGGCGGTGGTTCCATCCGTATCCATGAGAAGGACCTGCAGGATGCCACCTTCCGCGCCCTGGGGCTGGACGACGCCACCATTCAGGAGCAGTTCGGCCACCTGCTGGCTGCATTCTCCTTCGGTGCACCGCCCCACGGTGGTCTGGCCCTGGGTCTGGACCGCGTGGTGATGCTCATCGGCAAGTGCGAATCCATCCGCGAGGTGATTGCCTTCCCGAAGAACAACCGCGGCGCCGACCTCATGAGCGAATCTCCCGCTCCTGCCGAGCCCAACCAGCTGCGTGATGTGCATATTCAGGTGAAGCTGCCTGAGAAGCTGCGCCAGAAGCTGGAGGCCGAAAAGGCCGCAGCTGAGGAACAGGCCTGATTGAGCTGAAAAGCTGATTTTACCCGCGCCCGCAGGATTAAAGCCCCTGCGGGCGTGCTTTTTTCTGGTAAAAATCAGGAAATTGAGATAAAACAAGCTATATCATACGCCACATATATGAAGGAAATGAACACCCCCACACCCACAGAGCGCATAGACTGGTCTGCCTGGCTGGCTGAATATGGCCCGCAGCTCTTGTTATATGCTCGCCAGCAATGCCGGAGCGAGGCAGATGCAGAGGATGTGCTGCAGGAAGCATTGGTGCAGCTGGTGCATGCGGTGGAGGGCGGCTCATTCTCCGGCACACAGGACCAATGGCGCGCTTATGCCTATACGGCCATTCGTCACCTGGCCATGGACCGTGGTCGCCGCGAACAGGTGCGGCGCAATTATGCGGTTGCCCAGCAGGAACACCTGCGCGAAGGCGAGGAGGAAACTCCCTGGCTGAGCAGTGCGGCGGATGACGAGTACCTGCGCGGCAGGATGGAATCCATGCTTCGGAAACTGGCTCCGGAGTTTGCGGAGGTGGTGGTGCTCCATATCTGGGGCGAGCACACCTTTCAGCAGATTGCGGATTTGACCGGTAATAAATTATCCACCATCACCTCCCGGTATCGCTATGCGCTGCAGGCTCTGCGCAAGGAACTGGAGGCCAATCCTATTGAACGCTGAGTATGAACCCTGATACAGATTTCAAGACAGAAACTGCCACAACGGCACCTGCGGCTCTGCCGGAGACTCTGCAGAAGCGGCTGCTGGCCGCCATGCAGCAGGCTTCGGATGAGGAGCAGGAATGCCGCGAGGTGGAGCAGATGCTGCGGCGTCTGCGCCCGGCGGCGTTGCCTGCCCGCCTGATGGGCCGGCTCGGGGTGAGTATGTATCTGGAGGCTCAGCGTCGGCGGCATCCGCTGCGCCGGTACCTGCAGCGAGGTGGGCTGGCTGCGGCCATCGTATTTTTCCTGGTGGCCGGGGGTGTGATGCTGGTGCCCGGCAGCGCGGTGGCTGAGGGCGAGAATCCCGGGCATGTGGGCCGCAATATCATCACGTCGCGCGGTGCCGAGCGCGTGGAGTGGCGGCGCGGGGATGCCCCGGTGCGCCATTATACTGTGCTGTATGAAGATTCTTTTGTGCTGGATACTGAGGATACGACAACCGTTATCCGTGTGCCGAATACAACCGATGTGGAAGTAGAGGAGGATTATTTATGAAAAAGCTTCTGTGTGTGTGCGCGGCGATGCTGGGCATGGCTGCCGCTGCTGAGAAACCCCGCGCTATGTTCGGCGTGGTGGCCGAGGAATCTGCAGCCCGGGTATCCGGGGTGCTGGTGCGGGCGGTGAATCCGGAAAGCCCGGCGTACCAGGCCGGTATGCGGGAGGGTGATGTGCTGCTTTCCTTTAATGGACAGCTGGTTCTGACCCGCAATCAGCTGCGCAGCCTGCTGGATGCCGCCGAGCCGGGGCAGCAGGTGCCGATTTCCTTCCTGCAGAAGGGGGTGCAGCGCGATGTGTCCGTGCGCCTGGCGGCTCGTTCTGCGCTGAGGAAACGCGGTGCCGCCAGTGCTGATGCTGCGGTCGGGGCCGACTGGATGATGAGACCGCTGGCAGTGAATCCGGCTATTCGCGAGGCTATGGCTAAGCACCGCCGCGAGATTGTGCGCCAGCTGCGGCAGGTGACAGAGGCATTTGTGCCGGGTGAAGTGTCTGACCATCTGCAGGCTATCCGCCACCTGGCGCGCGATGCCAACCCGAATGGCCGCGGCTGGATGCTGGGCGAGGCCGGTGAGGTGACGCTGCAATTCCGTACGGAGGAAGGTGTCATCGTGCTGCATGGCGCCAGCAATAAGCTTAACCTGACGGTGTACGATGCTGAGCTGAAGCGGGAGTATGATGAGCTGCCGCTTAATACGGCAGAGGAACGCGCAGCGCTGCCGCAGGAGGTCAGGGAGCGTCTGAAGCGCCTTCGCTGAGCAGCTGGCTGATGAGCTGGCGGGTCATGCTGCCGCTTTCGTGCAGGGAGCGGGGGCAGATGCGCTTCATGTTGTCGCGCGGGGTGTGCCACCAGTTGCTGCCGCTGAAGGCGGCGATGAGGTTGAGGCTTTCCACCCCGGCTTCCAGGTAGGGTAGGTGGTCATCCAGATACCCGCCGGGCCACACCGTCCAGTTTGCTTCAGAATACCCCAGTGCGCGTACTGCAGCGGCGTAGTGGTTGTACATGTAATCTGAGGTGTCGAGCACGGGGATGGCAATGCATTTGTTGCGGCCGCCGACCATATCCAGGTTAATCTGCCAGCGGGGCAGCTGGTCGCCGCGGCGGGCTACATCGTACTTGGAACCGTACAGGCCGTCTGTCTCGCTCATGTTGCGGGCAAAGGCTTCCTCGCCGTCCAGAAAGATGAGCTCCACGCGGTCATCGCACAGTGTGCGGGCCAGTTCCAGCAGGACAGCTGCGCCGCTGGCGCCGTCATCGGCACTTTCAAAGCCAGGTGCTATGTTGACCTTGGTGTCAATATGGCAGCTGAGCAGCAGGGGGCAGGGGGTGGTGCTGCGGAAGGCCCGCAGGTTATTCATTTGTACGCCGTTAGGCGCGGAAAAAGAGTTTCTTTCTGTCTGCCAGCCGTAGGCACGCAGGTGTTTTTCGAGGTATTGCAGCTGCTGTTCGTAGGCGGGGGAACCGCTGTAACGCGGCCCCATGGCGCAGATGGCTGCGCAGTGCACATAGGCGTTCTCTCCGCTGAATTCCGGAGTGCTTACCAGTTCCTGAGCGGCGGGCTTCGGTGACGCTGCGACCTCTGCTCTCTGCGGACTGTCATCGCAGCCGCAGAACAGGAACAGAAGGGGGAGGAATCGGCGCATTACAGGCTTTCGCTGATGCCGAAAATCTGGAGAATACGCACCAGATCCTCGCGGCCTGCGTAGGGAATCTCAATCACGCCGCTGCTCTTCCCCTTCATGGAGATATTGACCTTGGTGCCGAAATCCCGGGAGAGCTGGGAGCATACGCGGGCATATGCCTCGGGCAGCTGCGGCTCAGGCTTGGGAGTGGGCGGAGCGGGGGTGAGCAGGTCACGCACCAACTGTTCGGTCTGGCGCACGGTCATTGTGTTGCGGGCCACTCGCTGGGCTGCAGTGGTCTGCTGCATGGCATCCTTGAGCTGCAGAAGCACCTTGGCATGGCCCACGGTAATCTGCTGGGCGTTCAGCATATCGCGCACCTCGGGGGCGAGGTCGAGCAGGCGCACCATGTTGGCGACCACGGCGCGGGATTTACCCACATGCTGGGCAATGGTTTCCTGCTTCATGCCGAATTTCTCCTGCAGCAGGCGGTACTGCTCGGCTTCTTCCAGCGGAGTCAGGTCTGCTCGCTGAAGGTTTTCGATGAGGGCCAGCTCGGCTACCTCCTGGTCGGTCGCTTCATGTACCACCACCTTGACGGTGGTTTGCCCCAGGCTGGTGACGGCGCGGAGACGGCGTTCACCGGCGATGAGCTCATACATGCCATCGACCTTGCGAACCACGAGGGGCTGAATAAGCCCGCGCTCGCGGATGGATGCGGCCAGTTCTTCAATCTGCTGCTGGTCAAAGTGGCGGCGCGGCTGGAAGGGGGATGCCTTGATGTCCTTCACCTTGGCCTGAATGACGCGGTCGCCTTCTGCCACGATGTTCACAGGGCTGTTAGCCGTTTCCTGCTTCTTCATAATGAGGGCGCCCAGCCCTTTTCCTAATGCTTGCCTGGCCATAATGTGTGTGCGCGATTCTATCTTATTCCGGGGCGAAAATCAATCATATAATCACCTCCTCGCGGTGTACTGCAGCATAAATATGAGTCATGCTGGCCATGCGGGATAAAGAGAACGGGCAGAACCCATTAGGATTCTGCCCGGAAAAGTGGATGCAGAGCGGATTCAGCGGCGCCGACGGCTCCTGGGTTCTTCCTTGGCCTTGGGGCTGAGGTTGATCTGGAAAGCCTTCTCCGGGGTGTTGGCCCAGGAGCTGCAGCTCATGATACCGGTCAGCTTGCCGTCCTTGCTGAGCTTCAGGGAGAGCATGCCATCCTTGGCGTCATACACCTCTGCCGTGGGCTGGTCGGGGTCGTACTGGCCATCGTAAATGGTGATATCTACCTGCGTGGTGCCATCTTCCCTGGGGGTGAGGTCGCAGCGCCCGGCAATGTCCAGGCTGGCCTCCTTCAGCTTGGTGTCATAGATGGTGCCGACAAACTGTACGGAGTTGTCGAACTGCTTGGCCTGGTCGATGTGCAGGGAGAGTTCGCCGAAACGCTTGTCGCGGGTCCATTCGCCGGCAAAGAGCTTGTCGTCTGCCAGAGCCGTCACAAAGGCGTTGATGCTTTCCTGGCGGGCGGCCTCCTGGGCAGCTGCCTGTTCGGTAATGCGGCGGGCTTCTTCCTCGGCGCGGGCCTGGTGCTCAGTAAGGGTGGCGCGGGCGGCTTCTTCTCGGCCCTTGATATAGGGCTCGGCCAGCTGGTTGAAGGCTGCAACCTTTTCGCGGATGAGGGCCTTGCGGGCCTCCTCGAATTCGGGGGTGAGCACAGAGGCATCCTGAGGGAGGGCGCTCTGGGCGGTGTATTCATTCAGCGCCAGAAGGGCTGCGTTGTTCACGACGATGTTGCTGAACTGCCATACGCCGTCTACATAAACAGCCGTGAAGGATGCAGAGGTTTCCACGGAGTCCCCGGCGTTCACGACCTTGCGGTAAACGGAGGAATCGGCCAGTTCCTTGAGCTCGTTGAGCGGAGCCTGGAGGTGCTCCGGCAGGGGCTTGGCTGCGCGGTCTGCATCTGTAATCAGCTCGGTGGTGGCACCTACCTGGAACAGGTAGATGGATTCCGGCTTCATGGCAGTGTTTGCGGCCTCGTTCACGGCCTCGCGCTCCTTGTTGAAAGCCGCAGGGGCTGTCTCCCTGGCGTAAAGGTCTTCCTTCACCTCCATCTTGAGGGTGGCGTTCATGTTCACGCTGGAATCCGGATTCACCTGCGGTGCGCTGCAGCTGAGTTCACCGGCGTTGGCGGCCTCGCACCCGGTCATCTGTTCCACCAGCATGCGGCTGATTTCCTCGTTGGTGGGTTGCGTGGGGGCAGGCGGCGCTTCTTGTACTGTTTTTTCGGTTTGCTCTGCCGGAGCCGGCTCGCCTGCGATTACCTGCTTGATTTCATCGAAGCAGGAGGTGAGCATGGCGGTGGAGGCAGTAAGAACAGCTGTCTGAATCAGGAGTCTTTTCATGGCTTTTCCGTTTACGGGATAGATGCAGCTATTTTGCATTATTTTCAGTGCCTTGTCAAGCAGACGCCGTGTCCTGAATGAAATCTATGCGCTAAAAAGGATAGCTGATGTGTATTCCTGCCGAAAAAGATTGCATGTGTACGCCGGATTTGATAAACTGGCGGGAGAATCATGAGTAAGTCTGGCAAGAAATCGATGTGGCAGGTGTATAAGCCGTTTCTGGTTCAATACATGGCGCCTCAGTGGTGCCTGATAGCGGGCGGTATCCTGGCTGGTGTTCTGGCAGCTGCTTCGGCAGGTTTTGGTTTACCGGCCATGATTCAATATGTGTTTCCCATCGTGTTTGGTGAGGCGGAGACACCTGCGTGGCTGGCTGAGACTGTGATGCAGTATTGTGAGCCTCAGGAGGTTGAGTCTGTTGTTCTGTGGGTGGCTGCTGCTGTGATTCCGCTGGTGATGGCCATTCGTGGTATTGCCACATATGCGAATGCCTTCCTGCTGACCAAGGCCGGTATGCGGAGTCTGGAGCTTCTTCGTATAGATTTGTTTACCCGCCTGCAGCGTCTTTCGTTTTCATTCCATGATGGCAATACGCGCGGCGAATTGATGACCCGCCTGATTCAGTTCCCGCAGATGCTGCAGCAGGGGATGATAACCATCATGAATGACCTGGTTATTCAGCCGCTGACTCTTGTTGCCGCTGCTGGTTATCTGGTTTTTGCTGCTTGTACTCAGCATGAAAGTGCCATGCTGCTCGGTAACCTGATTATTTCAGCCGCATGTGTACCAGTGGTGCGATGGGTGGGTAAGCGCATGACGAAGCTCATGAAGGAAACCCTTGCCGGTATGGGCGTTATCACGGCGGATGTGGAGGAGACCTTGTCTGCCCAGCGAGAGGTGCGAGCCTTCAATCTGGAGAAGCATCGAGAGGAGTTGCTGCGTTCTCACATCCGTGCCTACAATATGCGCCTGATTAAGATGGGTGCGTGGAAACAGAGTGTGACACCGGCCATTGAGATTGTTTCCGCACTGGCTTTGGCTTATTCCTTGTATCGCGGCTGCAGTGATGGGCTTTCTCTTGAGCAGTTCACCGCTATTGCCACTGCATTCTATTTCTGCTATGACCCCATCAAACGCCTGGGCACGGTGACGAACCAGTGCCAGATTCTGATAATGGCAGTAGAGGGACTTAATGGTATTCTGCAGGCAAAGGATGAAACGCCGGAGCCTGCAGAGCCGGTCAGCCTGGCGGGCGGCGTGAAGGGCGATGTGGATTTTGAGAATGTGTCTTTCGGGTACACGGGTAAGAAGACCGTGCTGAAGAATATCAATGTTCACGTGCCCGCAGGGCAGGTGGTGGCTTTGGTTGGCCCCAGTGGTTCTGGTAAAACGACGTTCATTAATCTCATATGCCGTTTCTATGATGTGAAGTCCGGTTGTGTGAAGCTGGATGGTATTGATGTGCGCCAGATTTCCCGTGCAGATAGAACCCGTAATATTGGTCTGGTTTCTCAGTTTGCTGCCTTGTTCCGGGCATCTATTGCGGAAAATATCCGGGTGGGCCGCCAGGGGGCATCTGCGGCAGAAATCCGCAATGCAGCCTGCCAGGCAAGGGTGGATGAATTTGCCGAAGCGCTTCCAGGGGGATATGATTACATGCTGGGCGAGGGCGGTTCCGGGCTTTCCGGTGGCCAGCGCCAGCGTGTTTCCATTGCGCGCGCCTTCCTGAAGAATGCGCCTGTGCTGATTCTGGATGAAGCAACCTCTGCACTGGATATGAAGAGTGAAGCTGCTATTCAGGCAGAATTGGAGAAGCTGGCAAGTGGACATACCACATTTGTGATTGCTCACCGATTCAGCACTATTCGTATGGCCCAGCGTATATTGGTGTTTGAGGATGGCCGTATTGTAGGCGATGGTTCGCACGCTGAACTGTATGAGAAGTGTGCGCTGTATCGCAACCTGTACGATGAACAGGTTAGCAGCAACGAAAGTGAAATGGAGGAATCTGCTGTATGAAGAATATATTGTATTTTCAGAAGTTATTTCTGCTGCCGCACATCAGGATGTTCATTCTGGTGCTGTTTACCGGTATGGTGGCAGCAACAGCCAGCGGCATGGGTGTGCCGCTGCTGATAAAGTACATATTCCCTGTGGTGTTCTACACTCCTGGTTCAGAAATGCCGGACTTGCTGGTTAAAATTCCGTCTTTGCAGGAGATTCCCCGTGATACGATGCTGTTGCTGGCCTGCGCCGCGATGCCGCTGGTGTTTGTGGTTCGTGGTCTGGCCATGTGGGGGAATGCTGTGTTGGTGAATATCCTCGGTATCCGTATTCTGGAAACTCTGCGAATGGCGGTGTTCACCCGGGTGCAGGAACTGCCAATTGCGTTCATGGAGAGCCGCCGGAAGGGCGATGTCATCAGCCGCATCACGGCAGATACCACTAATGTGCAGAATATCCTCACCTCGGTTGCCAATGATTTGGTGAAGCAGCCCGTCACCGCGGCATGTGCTCTGGGCGCCTTCATTTATCTGCTTTTCTCCTCGGGACAGGGTATCCTTTTCCTGGTGAATCTGATTTTTGTTGCGCTTGCGGCCTGGCCTATCATTGTCTTTGGTAAAAGAATTTCGAGCAGGGCACTGCGTTCTCAGCAGGGACTTGGTGAGTTGAATACAGCCGTGCAGCAGAATCTGGAGAACCAGCGTGAAATCCGCGCTTATGCTCTGGAGGAAATGGAAATCGACGGCTTTACCCGGGTTTCAAATCACTTCTGCACCAATTATGTGAAGCTGGTCAAGTACCAGAAGGCCTTGGTGCCGGTGATGGAGGTGGTAACCGCGCTTGCTCTTTCGTTCCTGCTGGTACGCGGGCGTACCTACGGCATGAACTTCACGGATTTTATAGCCATTGCCGGTGCGTTGTTCTTTGCGTTTGACTCAATGAAGCGTGCGGGTACCGCGTGGAATCGTTTCAATGAGGCTCAGGGATCACTGAAACGCCTGGCAGAAATCCTCTACGAACCGAACACTATCCCCGAGCCGGAGAATCCGAAGCCCCTGGCCCTGCCTGTGCGGGGTGAACTGCGTTTCCACAATGTGAGTTTCGGTTATGACCCGGAGAAACCGGTGCTGCGAGATGTGAATCTGACTATTCCCGCCGGGCAGATTGTGGGGCTTGTGGGGCCGAGCGGCGCCGGCAAGACGACTTTTGCCACACTGATTCCCCGATTCTATGAGGTGAGCAAGGGCTCCATTGAGCTGGATGGTGTGGATATCCGGGATTTGCGTACGCATGACCTGCGTGAGCAGCTTTCCCTGGTGGGGCAGCAGGCTCTTCTCTTTGCCGGAACGATTCGTGAAAATATCCGTCTGGGCCGCATGGATGCTACCGATGAGGAGATTATGGCCGCAGCAGATTCCGCTGCGGTGACCAAGTTCCTGGCATCTCAGCCGGCGGGTATTGATACGAAGCTTGCCCAAGGGGGCGAAGGCCTTTCCGGTGGGCAGCGCCAGCGTGTGGCCATTGCCCGTGCTTTTGTGAAGGATGCCCCCATCCTGATTCTGGATGAAGCCACGGCCTCTCTGGATGCCGAGAGCGAGCGTGAGATTCAGGAGGAACTGGATAAGCTGGCCCAGGGCCGCACTACTCTGATTGTGGCGCACCGCTTCAGTACAATCCGCAATGCGCACCGCATTCTCGTGTTTGAGCGGGGGTATATCGTGGGCGACGGTACGCATGAGGAGCTTTACGCCAGCTGCCCGCTTTACAAGGAACTTTATGACCGGCAGGGTATTGAATCCTGAATAAAGGAAAAGGCCACACGGAATAGCTCCGAGTGGCCTTTCTGCTTTCTGGGAAACTGGAATCTTTACTGATCCATGGCATCCGGGTTATCCAGCAGACCGGACTTCTCCAGGTAGTAGTCATAGCCACCGGCGTAGGGGGTGACGGTACCGTGGTTGATATGCAGGGTCTTTTCTGCCAGTGAGCGGATGAAGTGCACATCGTGAGAAATGAATACCAGCGTACCCTCGTAGCGCTTCAGCGCCTGGGAAAGGGCCTCCACGCTCATGAGGTCAAGGTGGGTAGTCGGCTCGTCCATGAGCAGCAGGTTAGGCGGGTTCACCAGGAACTTCACCAGGCTGAGGCGTGATTTCTCACCACCGGAAAGCACTTCCACGCGCTTCTCACAGTCCAGCTTGCGGAACATGAAGGAGCCCAGCACGGCGCGTGCTTCTTCCTCGCGCAGCTCGGGGTCTGCCTTCATGATTTCTTCCAGCACGGTGAAATTCGGGGTCAGGTTCTCTGAGCGCATCTGGGAGAAGTAGCCGATGCGGGTGGTCGTGCCCAGCACGCGCTGTCCTTCGTCAATCGGGATGACGCCGGCGAGAATCTTGAGCAGGGTGGACTTACCGGCACCGTTCGGGCCTACCAGCACAATGCGGTCGCCGCGCTCGATGAGCAGGTCCAGGTTTTGGTAAATGCGCTTGCTGCCATAGCTCTGGCCCACCTTTTCCAGCTCCAGCACCTTCTGCATGCTGCGCGGAGGCTGCGGGAAAATGAACTTGAACACTCGGCGGCTCTGGCGGGGCTTTTCGATGCGGCGCATCTTCTCCAGCTGCTTGATGCGGCTCTGCACCTGGGAGGCTTTGGAGGCCACGGAGCGGAAGCGCTCCACGAACGCCTCGATGTGGGCGATTTCGCGCTGCTGGTTGCGCCAGGCGGCCAGCACCTGCTCGTAGCGCTGTTCCTTCAGCTCCAGGAAGCGGGTGTAGTTGCCCGTGTAGCGCACCAGTTCGCCGTTTTCGATGTCGTACACCGTTTCCACCAGGGAGTCCATGAAATCGCGGTCGTGCGAAATCATGAAGATGGCACCGGGGTAGTTCATCAGATAACGCTGGAACCACAGCAGGCTCATCAGGTCCAGGTGGTTGGTCGGTTCGTCCAGCATCAGCAGGTCCGGTTCAGCCACCAGCAGCTGGGCCATGTGGGCGCGCATCACCCAGCCGCCGCTCATCTCGCGGGCAGGGCGGTGGAAATCTTCGTCCTTGAAGGCAAGTCCCTTCAGGATGCGCTTGGCCTTGGGTTCAATCTGGTAACCATCGTGCGAAATGAAAATGTCCATGGCCTGGGCATATTCGTCGCTGGAGTTGTCGCCCTTGGCATCGCATTCGCGCAGGGTGCGGATAGCATCGCCCATTTCGGGGGTGACGCTCATGGCAATTTCCAGCACGGTGCGGTCGGTGGGGTCGCCGGCTTCCTGCTGCAGGTAGCCGACCACGGCGTAGTCGTCCATGACAATCTGGCCTTCATCCGGCGTATCGTCACCGCGAATCATGCGGAACAGGGTGGACTTACCGGCGCCGTTGGGCCCTACCAGCGCAATGCGCTCGCCCCAGTTGACAACCAGCTCGGTCTCGAAGAAGAGCGTGCGACCTGCGTGTGCTTTGGTGAGTTTCTTGATGGTTAGCATGGCGCGGCAAGTATACACCATTTCCTCCAAAAGGCAACTGATTTCCCACATTTTGAGCATTCCGTCTGAAACAGTGGGATTTTTTGCTTGCCCCGGATAGGCTCTGGGGGTAGAATGAGAAACGGTAAAACACATGTCGAACTCACCCTCAGATGATACTCAGAACAGGCGCCGCTCCAGAAGAGCCTGGGCTCAGGTGCTGCTGCTGCTTATGGCGGTTCCGATGGGTATTGCATCTGCCTGGCTGGTGCAGGCTCCTTCCATGGAGGAGCTGGAGGATAAGGCTGCCGGCGGGGCGGATTCTGCGGCATTGTTGAAGATGGTGCACCGCGCTTCCTTGTACCCGGAGGCTGCAGAGGCGCTGAGTCAGTTGCTCGTGCGCGATGCCGGGGCCATGCGTGCGCTGGCCGGGCTGGCGGCTTCTCATGAGGACGCGTTGCTGTGCCTCCTTTCGCTGGCGCGTTATTATCCGGAATCTCTGGAGTATCTGCGTGAGCTGGAGATTGATTATTCCTTTGCCCTCAGTTTGCTGGAGCGCATTCCTGACGATTCGATGGAGACCCTGGCGGCATACACGGAGGAATGCCCGAATGCCAGTTTCATGATGGGGGTGGCCTATGAGAATGGCTACCATGTGCCGCAGGACTGGGAACAGGCCGCTGCTTGGTATGGCCGGGCGTATGATGCCGGTTATGAGCTGGCTGCCTCCTATTATGCACCGGCGGCTTATCAGGCCGGGCTGGCGTCCGATGAACTTGCCGCTGCTGCAGATTGGTTTCTTGAGGCTGCAGAATGCGGGTATGCCGCTGCCCAGTGTGCGCTGGGTGTGTGCTATGCAGAAGTGAATGATGCTGCATCCGCCGTCTACTGGTATACGCAGGCGGCAGAGCAGGGCCTGAGTGATGCGCAGTATAATCTGGGCTGGTGCTACCTGCATGGCGAGGGTGTGGTGCAGGATGCCGCAGAGGCGGTGCGCTGGTTCCTGCAGGCGGCAGAGCAGGGGGATGACCTGGCTCAGTATTATGTGGGCCGCGCCTATGAACTGGGCGAGGGGATAAGCCGGGACTATGCCGAGGCGGTGCGCTGGTACCGCTGGGCTGTGGAGCATGAGAATGCCGCTGCCCAGTGTGCGCTGGGGCATTGCTATGCCCAGGGCCTTGGCGTGGAGCAGAGCTGGAGCCAGGCCGTGCACTATTACCAGCTTTCCGCTGCTCAGAACCGCAGCGAAGCTCAGCTAGCCCTGGCGCATTGCTATGAACATGGCCTTGGCGTGCCCCAGGATGCCGACCTGGCCCGTCAATGGCGCGAATGCGCCACTATTACATCTCAACAACAACTGAACGAATCATGAAAGCACTTACTCTGCTTCTTCCTCTGCTCCTGGTGTCCTGCTCTGTGCTGCGTCCCGTTTCCAAGCCGTATTTCAACGATGACTGCGGCGAGGGCCGCATCGGCTACTGTGTGAATGGCCGCGATGACCGCCGCTGGTATGCCGCTGTGGCCGCGGCGCATGATATGCAGCTGCAGGCTGCCTCCAAGGCCCAGGTGGAAAAGGATTTCGGCGGTATGCACCTCACCCTGAATAATGCAGACGGCACGGAATCCTTCGTCTACTTCTATTTCGAGCACCCGAAGAACACCGCCACAGATACCCACGCTCTGCGCTTCGATTTCAGTGCTGCCGGTCGGGTGACTCGTGCAGAAGTTGTCCTGATGACCGACCCCAGCCTGGTGGAACCGTCCTGATGCGGGAAAGAATGCATAGCTGTCCAAAATAGGTAAACATCCTAAAGTAGAGCGTACCTATATCAAAGGATAGCGAAAATCATCAGCTGTTTTTGGCAAATAGATCCCCCTGATGCAAATCAGGGGGCTTTGCATGTATACTTTTATACGGATT
>JBGUSR010000066.1:0-23948 GCA_045132635.1 Akkermansia sp. | reverse complement strand
AACAACTTACATTGCAGGGCAGAATGCCCTGCAGAGAAATTGCGGGCAGAGGCCCGCAATGAAACCCGCCACTATCGTGACGGTCTAAATCCGGTTATCACCGGTCTAAATTGCCCGGCTTCTGCCGGGCAGTGTTTCATCTCGCCAAATATCGCACAAAGAGGTGGAACTGGCTCCAAAACGGTGTTGATAATACAGTCAATTGTGAAATCTTTGGGACACGTATGCAGCAAGGGGATTTGGTCATGTTTCCGGCTTGACAAAGACGGGTTCCTGCAGGTATGATTCTGAGCATGAAACCCGTACTTGTGCTGATGGCTCCCGGCTATGAGGAGATTGAGCTGATTGCGCCCATTGATATTCTGCGCCGTCTGGAGATTCCTGTGGTGACAGCTGGTGTGAAGAGCCGCAGTGTGGAAGGTGCCCATGGGATCACCACCATGGCCGAGATGCTGATGGTGGATGTGAACCCGGAGGACTACATCGGCATTATTCTGCCCGGTGGCCCTGCCTCCTGGCTGCTGCGCGATTCGCCCGGCGTGCTGAGCCTGGTGCGCGCCATGCATAAGGAGGAAAAGCTTGTGGCAGCCATCTGTGCGGCTCCCATTGCGCTGGAAGCTGCCGGTGTGCTGGAAGGCCGCCGCGTGACCTGCTATCCCGGTGTGGAGGGTGATTTGAAGTCTGCCGCCGAAGTGCTGGCTGAGCCTGCCGTGACGGATGGTATGCTGGTGACGGGCCGCGGCCCCGGCGCTGCGCTCGAGTTCGGCTTTGCGCTGGGTGCTGTGCTTGGTAAGGCTGAGCAGGTGGCAGAGTTGCGTGTTGCTATGTGTGTTTAGTCCAGGTCCTCGCGCAGCGAGGATTTCGTCTTGCCAACGGCAAGATTTCGTCCGGCTCTGACGGATTTCGTCCAGCCCCGCAGGGGCTGGATTTCGTTTTCCTATGGTGTGAAAATCAACAAATTAAGCGGAGATTGGGAAAAAAACTTGCCGCCATACAAGGACCATGCTACTATGCCAGTATCATGAAACCCCATCCCCTTGCTGAGCAAAGCCTGGATTTTGCAGTAGAGATAGTTCGACTTTGTGACAATATAGAGCGGCATGCTGTCCTGAAAAACCAGCTTATACGCTCTGCTACCAGTATTGGAGCAAACATTCACGAAGGCGTTTATGCCTCCAGCGGCGCTGATTTCATCGCAAAGTACCAGCTTTCCCTCAAGGAATGCCATGAAACGGAGTATTGGATGCAGGTGCTCATGCGGGCGGGCATTGTGCCTGCCGAGGTTATTACACCGCTGCTGCATCGATGCGGTAATATCAGGGCTATGCTGATTGCTTCTCTCAATACGGCGAAGAAGAAGTGATTTTTCCAACTGGTGCTGAATATATTAAGTATCGCCCCATAGGGAAAACGAAATCCCGGTTCCTGCGGAACCGGGACGAAATCCGGCGGGGCCGGACGAAATCTTGCCGTTGGCAAGACGAAATCCTCGCTGCGCGAGGACTTAGATTATCTTGCCCTCCTTATCATCAAAGCACCCCAGAATGATGCGGATGATGTCAATCACCTGCCAGATGACGAAACCACCGCAGGTGCAGAATTGGATGATGCCGGTAATGACCTTGCCGGCGTAGATGCGGTGTACACCGCCGATGCCGCAGCAAATCAGCAGGCTGAGGAGGAGGGTGACAAAACGGGAGCGGGGGGATTGATTACCGGTGCAGTTAGGACAGCAGCTCATGGTGTGTTATGTATGGGTTTTTGGGGTTAAAGAAGATCTTTGGCGCGGGCCAGCTGGGCCTCGCGCGTGTTGGGTAAAATTTCATCCTGCACTTCGGCCAGCAGGGTTTTGAGGATATCGCCCATGGCGGGGCCGGGCTTGGCGCCCAGGCTGATGAGGTCGCGGCCATTGACCTGCAAATCGCCCACAGTGAAGGCGGGCTGTTCGTCCAGCACATCTTCCAGCAGCAGGCGTGCCTCACGCAGCGTAGCCTGCTTCTCCGGGCGCTCGTGGGTGGACTGCGCGTCCATGTCGGCCTGTTTCATCTCCAGCAGCAGCTGCAGAATATCCAGCCCCAGGCGGCCAATCAGGCGGCGCATGCCGGGTGCCGTGGTGGGTAGCATGGAATCGTGCTCGCGCACCAGGGTGACCACCGTCTGCAGGGTGGCGGTATCGCTCTTCAGGTGCAGCAGAATGTCGCGTGCCATTTCGGCGCCCTTGGTGCCGTGGTCATAGAAATGTCCTTTGCCGTCTTCACCCTGGGTGAAGGTGGCGGGCTTGGCGATATCGTGCAGCAGCAGGGCCAGGCGCAGCACCTCGCTGGCCGGGGCAGCCTGCACCGCGTGGGCGGTGTGGGTCCACACATCGTAGCAGTGGTGCGGGTTGCGCTGGTCGAATCCCACGGCGGGGGCCAGTTCCGGGATAATGACGGTGAAAACATCCGGGAAAGCCTGCATCATGCCCAGCACGCCCTCGCCCATGAGAATGCCTTTCAGCTCGGTGAAGATGCGCTCCACGCTCACATTCTCCAGCAGGTGCCGGTTGCGGTGGATGGAATAGGCCGTCTCGGTCTCGATGCCGAAGTTGTAGCGCGCGGCAAAGCGCAGGGCGCGCAGAATGCGCAGGCCGTCCTCGTTGAAACGGGCATCCGGCTCGCCCACGCAGCGGATGGTGCCGGTCTGCAGGTCGCGCTGGCCGTCGAAGGCATCCACCAGGCCGCGGGTAGGGTTGTAGGCCATGGCGTTGATGGTGAAATCGCGGCGTGCCAGGTCTTCCTCCACGCGGCTCACGAAATTCACGCTGTCCGGGTGGCGGTTGTCGGTGTAGTCGCCATCGATGCGGAAGGTGGTCACCTCCACCGGCTCGTGGCTTACCATCACCGTTACGGTGCCGTGCTGCAGACCGGTCTTGATGACATGGAAGCGCTTGAAGACGCGCAGCACTTCCTCCGGCAGAGCATTGGTGCACACGTCCCAGTCCTTCGGCTTGCGGCCCAGCAGAGAATCGCGCACGCAGCCGCCCACCACATAGGCTTCGTAGCCATAGCGTTCCAGGCGTTCGATAACGGTAAGGGCGTGTGCGGGAATTTCAATCATGGGGTGTGCGGGGGTATTGTACTGATGCCCTGACTTTTTGTCAATAGTATTCACTTAGAACACAAATTGAACCAGTAGCATATAACACACTGTGCCGCTGATGACGCTCAGCAGGGTATTGCGCTTCCAGAGGTGGAGCACACCCGTCAGCAGACTGGCGATGATGGCGGGCATATAGCCGGCCATGCCGGAGAAGTGCATATCCTTCATGCAATAGACCACCAGCATGGCAATCACAGCGCTGGGCAGCAGGCGGCCCAGTTTTTCGACCAGCGGCGGGGTGGAGGCTTTGCCCTTGAAGATGAGGAAGGGCAGGAAGCGCAGCAGGGCTGTGATAATCGCCATCACCGCGATGGCATAGAAGGTGTGGGCATTAACCATGGGAAACCTCCTCTTCTTTATGCAGGCAGAGTATCAGCAGCAGTACACACATGGCCGGAATCATGAAATTCTCCTTGCCGAACAGCACCAGGCATCCGGCGGTGACTGCTGCGCCCATGAGGGCCGGGAAATGCTTCTTCATGCTCTGCCACTGCTCGATGAGAATGGTGATGAACAGCGCCGTGAGCACAAAATCAATGCCCTGGCTGTTGAAGGAGACCAGGGAGCCCGTCACCGCGCCCAGCGTGCAGCCGGTAATCCAGTAGCAGTGGTCGAAGAAGCAGATGAAGAAGTAGTAGGTCTTCTTCTCCTTCGCCGGCACCTCCGCGTTATCCCGGCACAGCAGGGAATAGGTTTCATCGGTGAGCGCAAATATCATGTAGAGCGTGCGCTTTCCGGTGTTCTTGAACTTATCCAGCAGAGAAATGCCGTAGAACAGGTGACGCGCATTCACCAGAAAGGTGGTTAGCCCCACGGTGAGCAGGGAGGCCCCGCTGCTCAGCAGCCCCACGGCCACATACTGCATGGCTCCGGCGTACATGGTGATGCTCATCACCGGTGCCAGCCACACGGGGAACCCGCTGGCCTGCAGCAGAATTCCGAAGCCGAAGCCCAGCGCCAGATACCCTGTCAATACAGGTATGGTGTCGATGAAAGCTTGTCTGACGGCGCGGCTCATGGGCCGCACAGTGTACGAATTTCAGCGAAATATGCAAGCCTAAAGTACCAGGTAAGAAATAATGCACATTAAAGTATACTTTAATGACAATTTAAGCGATAGAGTAGCAAATGTTTATGTGAATATTAAAGTATACTTTAAGAAAATAACGCATAACATGAAAGTATACTTTAATGATGGCTTGATTATTTTGCACTGAAGGTGAAATCAGCCCCAGGTGTAGAGATTTTCCAGTTCCTTGCAGCCGTAGAAGGGTTCGGGCAGCTTGTACAGCTCTTCCACGCGCTTTTCAATCCCGGGCTGGAATTCATCGAGTTTCTGCAGTTCCGGGTGTTTGGGCTCATCGAAAAGAACAGGGGCCAGGAAAATGTACAGCTGGTTGTGTCGTTTATTGATGTTCCGCAGCTTTTCTGCTGCGGTGCGCGCAGTGGCTGCATCGTTCACCGTGCGCAGTGTTTCCAGTGTTGATGCATTGAGCTGTACCAGCTCTGTAAGCATTTTCTGGAACTGCGGGGGATTCTGCTTCAGAAACTCCCGGAAGAGGGCGCGGAGCGCGGGCAGGGCCTGCATCATGGGGCAAACAGTGTCGTCCCGGGTATCCAGGTAGCGTATGAGAAGCGGCCGGGCCGCGGGCGCCATGGCCATGGTGAGCTGGGTCATCCGGCTCTCCTGCTCATCGTCCATGGGGAGGGCGGGTATCCAGCGCAGCGCCAGCGCAGCACAGGCAGCGTACTGTGTCTGCATATCCTTGGCTTCGGCTGCCTGCCGGAAAAAGGCTTCGGTATCCTGTATCAGTTCTTCCTGAATTTCAGGCTCTACCGCCGGGGCGGTGGTGAGTCAGCCGTCTGCTGGTCTGGTGTAGTGGGTGTACAGTTTGTCTGTCCGGGATGCGGCCACGGATAAACGGAGTATATCCGGGAGCAGTGGGGCTATTCTGTAATCGCCGGGTTTCGGCCCCATCAGTCTGGTCGCGAGAAAGGGGAATGCATGTCGCACCGCCCGCAGATGATGGTATGCTGTATCGGATTTCTCAGTCTGCGCGGCAAGCTGCTCTTCATTCCGGGTCATTTCTACCAGGATTGCACGCGTCATTTCGCCTTGCGGGGTCATGGGAAGCAGGGGCAGGGTGTACCATACCGCCACAGCCAGTATCACCAGCGTCAGCACCACGGTGCCGGAAATTTTGAGCAGCTTTTTCGCTTTCATGTCCGGAGTGTAATGCGTTTACCATTCTTTGTCAATAATTTGCTCCTGGAAACCGATGCAGCAGGGTACAAAATTGTCGGAGCGGCGGGACTTCAGTCCCGCACCAGTTCTGAGCCTTGATAACAAGAACGGCGTGCGGTGGTGAACCGCACGCCGTTGAAGTTAATGGCGAGTGCCGGGCTTAAGCCTCGGGGGCAGTTTCGGCCTCGGCGCTGTAGTCGATGGCAGCCAGGGCCTGGTAGAGGCGCCAGCGGCGGGCGATATCCTGCTCTTCCAGGGCGAGGAGCTTCTCGAAGTTGGCCTTGTTGGTCTTGGCCAGCATCTTGAAGCGGTTTTCACCGCCCTTGCCGTCCACGCCGATGAGGGCATCGCGCACGGGCATCTTGGGAGCCTTGCTCTTGATGGAGAGCGGGTTCTTGCCCTGCTTGATGTTGTCCGGGTTGAAGTTGTAGAGCAGCCAGCGTCCGCAGTCCACAGCGTCCTTCTGGCGGTCGAGACCCTGGGCCATGTTGATGCCGTGGTTGATGCAGTGGCTGTAGGCAATCACGAGAGCGGGGCCATCGTAGGCCTCGGCTTCAGCCAGGGTCTTGAGGGCGTGCTCATCGTTGGAGCCCATAGCGATGGAAGCCACATAGATGTTGCCGTAGGTCATGGCCATGTAGCCGATATCCTTCTTCACCTGGTCCTTACCGCGGGTGGCGAATTTGGCCACAGCGGAGCGCGGGGTGGCCTTGGAGCACTGGCCACCGGTGTTGGAGTACACTTCGGTGTCCATCACGAGTACCTTCACATTGCGGCCGGAGGCGAGGATGTGGTCCAGACCACCGTAGCCGATGTCGTAGGCCCAGCCGTCGCCGCCGAGAATCCACACAGACTTGCTCACCAGGTAGTTGGCCTGTGCCTTGAGAGCGGCCAGCTCGGGGTCATCGCCGCAGGCAGCCTTGATGGCAGCCACGGTTTCGCGGGCGGCTACTACCTCAGCTTCGGTCTTCTGCGGATTGCTCTTGATGGCTTCCACCAGCTCAGCACCCACCTTATCGGCAGCGGCTTCGAGCAGCTCGAAGGCGTATTCCTGCTTCTTGTCCAGGGAGACACGGAAGCCAAGGCCGAACTGGGCGTTGTCCTCGAAGAGGCTGTTGGCCCAGGCGGGACCGCGGCCATCGGAATCGTGCGTCCAGGGAGTGGTGGGCAGGTTGCCGCCGTAAATGGAGGAGCAACCCGTGGCATTGGCCACTACGAGACGGTTACCGAGCAGCTGGGTCAGGGCCTTCACATACGGAGTCTCACCGCAGCCGGCACAGGCACCGCTGAATTCGAACAGCGGGCGCATGAACTGCTGGTCCTTCACCTGGCCGGGGTTCAGCTTGGTGCGGTCAGCATCGGACAGTTTCTCGAAGAAGTTCCAGTTGTTGGTTTCGGGTTCCAGAGCCTCGGCTGCCGGGGTCATGGTCAGGGAGTTCGTGGGGCATACGCGGGTGCAGAGTGTGCAGCCTGTGCAGTCTGCGGCAGATACCTGGATGATGAACTTCTTGCCCTGCCAGTTCTTGTGCATCTTGCTGGCATCGGCGCTCTTGAAGGTCTCCGGGGCACCTTCGAGTTCGGCGGGGTCTACCATCTTGGCACGCAGAGCAGCGTGGGGGCACACGGTGGTGCACTTGCCGCACTGGATACAGGCCTTGCTGGTTTCGGTCTTCTCGGGGGTCCACACGGGGATTTCAAGGGCGAGGTTGCGCTTCTCGTACTGGGTGGTGCCGCTCGGGAAGGTGCCGTCCACCGGCATTTCGGAGACCTTCACGCTATCGCCTTCGCCGATGACAATCTTGCCGAGTACGTCGCGTACAAAGGCGGGAGCACCGGGAGCCAGGGCGGGGGGCAGCTCGTGGCCGGTGATGGCGGAGCCCAGGGGTACCTCATACAGGTTGGCCAGGGAGGCATCCACAGCCTGGATGTTCTTGGCCACCACTTCGTCACCCTTCTTGCCGTAAGTCTTCTTGATGGCTTCCTTGATGTAGCCGATAGCTTCATCGGAGGGAATCACGCCGGCCAGGTGGAAGAAGCAGGTCTGCATGATCATGTTGATGCGGCCACCCATGCCGGTAGCCTTGGCCACCTTGAAGGCGTCGATGCAGTATACCTTGATATTCTTGTCCAGAATCTGCTGCTGCATGCGGGCAGGCAGACTGTCCCACACCTTGTCAGCGGCCACCGGGGTGTTGATGAGGAAGGTGGCGCCGGGAGCGGCGTTCTTCAGGAAGTCGAAGGTGTTCAGCAGGCTGGGCTGGTGCAGCGCGATGAAGTTGGCGCTGGTGATGAGGTAGGTGCTGTGAATCGGCGTGGTGCCGAAACGCAGGTGGGATACCGTGGAGGAACCGGACTTCTTGGAGTCGTACACGAAGTAGCCCTGCACATACAGGTCGGTGTGCTTGCCGATAATCTTGATGGCATCTTTGTTGGCACCCACGGTACCGTCGGAACCCAGACCATAGAACATGCAGCGGGTCACGGTGTCGGCCTCGGTGGTGAAGCTGGGGTCGTAGGCGATGGAGAGGCCGGTCACGTCGTCCTCAATACCCACGGCAAAGCCGGTCATGGGGGCATCCTTCTTCAGCTCGTCGAATACACCCTTCACCATGGCGGGGGTGAATTCCTTGGAGCCCAGACCATAGCGGCCACCCACGATGATGGGCATGGCAAAGGGCAGGGTGCCCTTCACGGAGGCATCGGAGAGAGCCTGCACCACGTCCTGCAGCAGGGGTTCGCCCAGGCTGCCGGGTTCCTTGGTGCGGTCGAGCACGGCAATCTTCTTCACGGTCTTCGGCAGGGCGGCAATCACGTCCTCTGCCGGGAACGGACGGTACAGGCGCACCTTCAGCACGCCGATATCCTCGCTGCTCAGGGCTTTCACGGTTTCAAGGCAGGCCTCAGCGCCGGAGCCCATGATGACGATAACGCGGGTGGCGGTGGGGTTGCCGATGTATTCCACGAGGTCGTAGCAGCGGCCGGTGAGCTCGCCGAACTTCTTCATGGCCTTCTTCACAATGCCGGGCACGGCGTTGTAGAACTTGTTCACGGTTTCGCGGCCCTGGAAGTACACGTCCGGGTTCTGGGCGGTGCCGCGGATGACGGGGGCATCCGGCGTGAGGGCGCGGGCGTGGAAAGCATCCACCAGGTCCTGGTCAATCATGCCGCGCAGCTGCTCATCGGAGATATCGGCAATCTTGCCCACTTCGTGAGAGGTGCGGAAACCGTCAAAGAAGTTGATGAAGGGTACGCGGCTTTCCAGCGTGGCGGCGTGGGCGATGGCGGCCATATCCGGGGCTTCCTGGGTGGAGGCGCCGCAAAGCATGGCGAAACCGGTGGAGCGGGCGCTCATCACGTCGCTGTGGTCACCGAAAATGGAAAGACCCTGGGCAGCCAGAGCACGGGCTGCAATGTGGAAGACGCAGGGAGTCAGCTCACCGGCAATCTTGAACATGTTGGGAATCATGAGCAGCAGACCCTGGGAGGCCGTGAACGTGGTGGCCATGGAGCCGGTCTGCAGTGCGCCGTGCACAGCACCGGCAGCACCTGCCTCAGATTCCATCTCGACGATGCTGGGGACCGTGCCCCAGAGATTCTTGCGATCTACAGCGGTCCAGGCCTCTGCCGACTCACCCATCGGGGAGGACGGGGTGATGGGGTAGATAGCGGCCACTTCAGAGCAGCGGTACGCTACGGAGGCCACGGCCTCGTTGGCGTCAATAGTGCTATATGTTGTGTTCATATGATTACAATGTTTTGGAAAATGAAGGCGGATGTAGACAATTCACCCATAGTGTGAAATTCTGCTTCCACGTGCTCTATACTACACCTGCAAGGGGGGGAAATCAATCAAAAAGGACACGCCGCCTTCTGTTTTTTCGACAGCGGGGGTCAGAACAGGCGCTTCTCCTTGCCTGCTTCCTTGCCCTCCAGGTAGCGCACATGGCGGCTTACACCTGCGCCATAGGGCGAGGAGAGACGCAGATCCGGCTCGCTTTCCATCAATCTGGAAGACTTGCGCACCAGGTTGATGAACCACCAGCCCCCCCACAAAATGAGGCCGATACCCAGTGGATATACCCCCAGGTAGATGACGAGCGGATTCTGCAGAATGCGTTCGATTTTCTGTGCTATGGTCTCTTTTTTGGGTTTATTGGAGGTCTGGAAATCGATTTCGATGAGCTTGGTCTTAGCCCCGGTGCTGGTGGAGATGGGAGTGAAGGAATCAGCCGTGGGGGTGATGAGATTCTTGATGCAGTGCAGGGCGCTCATGAGCCCCTCGGCGCTGCCGTCATCTGCGGCAGCGCGCACCTGCTGCAGCCACTCAAGGCGCTGGTTCTCCTCGGGTTTGATTTCCTGATACCCCAGCTGGATGGAAGCCGGATTGCCGATGGGGTAGCGCATGAGCACGGCGTATTCGCAGGGCTGGGCTGTGGCGGCCACCAGAATATCTACCGAAAGCTCGCTGGGAATATCCTGCCCGCCCTTGAACACCGTTACGTAGATGTGGAACTTAGAGTTGGCATTCAGGTCCCGCAGCACGTGCTTCACGTCCTCCCGTTCCACTGTGGACAGTAGCCCCTGGGGGTCATTCAGGAAGGTGTTTTTGGCGGGTTTGGTGTAGCTTTCGCAGTAGCGCCCCAGAATGCGTGTGTCGCTCTCCTCCGGTTTTTCGAGGGGGCGTGTGGTTTTGACGGGTAATTTGCGCTGGCGCTGCTGTTCGCGCTGCTCGCGCTTCAGTTGTTTCTGGCGTTCCTTCTCGGCCTTGATTTCCTCCGGTGTGGGCTTGGGGGGGAAGAGGGCGGAATAACCGGTCAGCAGTTCGCCGGCCATCAGGTGGCGGTAATCATCTGCCCGCCAGTGGGGCATGCCATCTTCTGCAGGCGCTGCTGCCTGGGTGGTTTCTGCCGGGGGCGGTGCCGGCGCCTCCTCTGCCATGCCGGTGGAGCCCAGCATGAGCCCCATGGCTGCCACCAGGGCGCCAAGCTTCTGGGCGCGGCGCAGCTGGCGGTTGACGGTGCGGGTTTTGGCGGCAATGTGGTTTCTGGCCTTGCGCATCACTATCTTCAAGGCTGGTACTATGGCGCGCTCGCGGAATTCCAGCTGAGCGCTCTTGATGCAGGAGTTGATGCCATCGGCGCTGATGTAGGGGTCCAGCTTGTAACCCCAGGAGAAACAAGCCATTTCCAGCTGCACATCCAGCACCAGAATCAGCATCCATTCGTGGCGCACAGGCGGCGGTATGGGGTGCAGAAAGTCGGTCACACGCTCGCGCAAGGTGTTCCAGGCGCGGGCCAGCCAGCTTTGTTCTTCCTCCTGGGCCGGGCGGGATTCGCCCGGCTGGCGCATGCGGAGTTCTGATTCCTCGATGGCCTTCAGCTGGTCACGCTTGCCGAAGGAAGGGTGGTGGATGCGGGCGTGGTTCAGAATCCAGTGGGCGTGGGTGCGCAGTTCCTGCATCTGGCCTACATCTGTAATATAAATGCAGAGCGCCACGGGCTGGATTTTGCGCTCCAGCCGCTCAAGGGTGTGCATGAGTTCCAGGCGTTCCTGGTGGGTGAGTGCCCCTGCAGCATCGACCACGCGGGTGAATTCCACCTGCCCTTCGCCAAAAAGCTCATCTGCCTGGGTAATGTTGTACCCGCAGGCGGGGCATTGGTCTTCCGCGCCGGCGTGAATGGTGGCAGAGCATTTCGGGCAAATGGGCATGTGCTCAGTTATAGCCGTTTTTTCTCTGCTGGTGAAGCATTATTATCGTCACCCGCGCTTTTTTTGCGGGGTGGATTACAGATTTCATAATCGCTCTCTAACCGACAAATGGCGATTTGTGGGGATGATCGCTCGCGTCAGCGAGCGGAATTTAGAACCCGCGTCAGCGGGTGTCAGCCAGTAGCCCAGCGTGTAGCCGCGTATGCGGCGGAACGCTGGGTAACGAGGAAATAAGAATCAGAACCCCGGAGCGCAGCGGAGTGGGTGGCAGCCTGTCACGGCGTAGGGTGTCAACCCGGAGACGGAAGGTTATGGCTTAATATATTAGCCGCGATTTCTGCCACCCGCTCACTTCGTTCGGGGTTCGTTTTGTTTACTTAGCCACCCCAGGGTTCCGCCGCTAACGCGGCTGCACCCTGGGCTACCAGCTGCCGCCCTCCGGGCTCAAAATTCCGCGGGCTCACGCCCGCTTGACTTCAAAACTTCGTACTTCCAACTTCGTCATTCGTACTTTCACAAACTCCCATTTGCAAGGTTATGAGAGTTCACCCGCGCCAAATTTTTTGCGGGGCGGGTTATAATTGCCAATCTACTTCGATTTGCTCCGGCTCGCCCTTTTTGTTTTCGTAGATGACGTAACCATTCTGAGCGCCGAATTTATAGACCTCCATGGTTACCTTCACATCGTAGCAGCAGTAGCGGGCTATGTCCAGCAGCTTCTGCGCATCGCCGGTCTTCTCGTATTCTGCCCACCATTTGAGCGCATCGGTGCCTTCGGCGGTCTTGGAGTTGCCGCCCAGCGTCACCTTGGCCACGGAGTCGAGCTTGAGGCGGTGCCCCAGGCGGGCGGTCAGGTCGGCGCAGATATCGAGGTTATTGGTCACATCTGCCACGGTCCAGAAGGTGAAGGCTTGGAGCACGCCGTAGTCGAAATTGATGTGGTTGTAACCCACTACAAGGTCTGCATTGCGTAGCTCCTCGATGAGCTCCTCCATGCGGTCCTCGGTGTAGATGTGGTAGGCGTTGTCTTTTGTGGAGAATGTAACGGCAACGGAAACGCCCATTTTGGCGGTTTCGTGCCATCCACCCACCTCGGCAGCGGAGCGGCGGGTTTCCAGGTCAAAGTAGACGATATTTTTCATAACTGGCCTTCGGGCAGGGTGCGCCGCAGCCCTTCATAGAGCATGATGGCGATGGAGGTGGAAAGGTTGAGCGAGCGGGCGCGTTCGCCCGGCATGGGGATGCGCAGGGCGGTCTCCGGGTGAGCAGCTATCCAACGGTCCGGCAGCCCTTTGGATTCCGGGCCGAACACGAAGTAATCGCCATCGCGCAGGGGCAGGGTGGGTTCCCAGATGCTGTGCGTGGCTTTGGTGGAGAGGTACCAGAAGCGTGCGCCGGGTTCAGCGGCTGCTTCCAGTTCCTCCAGGGAATCCCAGAGCTGCAGGTCTACGTGCTTCCAGTAATCCAGCCCGGTGCGGCGCACGTGTTTTTCATCCAGGCTGAACCCCAGGGGTTTGATGAGGTGCAGCCGGGCATCAGTAGCCACAGCCAGTCGGCCGGCGGCGCCTGTGTTGTGCGGAATTTCCGGATGGAAGAGGACGATGTGGAACATGGTTCTCTTACTTGGCTCCCTTGCCGAATAATACCGCCGGAATGGTGCGGAAGAACAGTTTCACATCCAGCCACAGGCTCCATTCATCGATGTAGCGCAGGTCTTTGGCCACCATGTTGTCGAAATCGCCGTTATCGCTGCGGTCCTCAATCTGCCAGAAGCAGGTAAGGCCGGGTTTCACGCTCAGGCGGCGGCGGTGTTCAATCTTCGGGAAAGCCTCTGTCTCGTACACCGGCAGCGGGCGCGGCCCCACAATGCTCATATCGCCGGTCAGGATGTTGAGCAGCTGGGGCAGCTCATCGATGCTGGTCTTGCGGATGAAGTGGCCGAACTTGAAAATGCGCGGGTCGTTCGTCAGCTTGAAGATGGGGCCGTTCATCTCATTGCCGTACTTGGCCTTGATTTCATCCAGCCTGGCTTCTGCATCTACATACATGGAGCGGAATTTCCACATGTGGAACACCTTGCCATACAGACCGGAGCGTTTCTGACGGAAGAATACCGGCCCCTTCGGGTCGCTCACCTTGATGCCGATGGCGGCAATCACCCACAGGGGAGAGGAGCATATCAGAATGCAAAGTGCCATCAGGCGGTCAAGCATGCCCTTGAAAACTCGTGCCCAGGAGAATTCCGGCGTGCTGCTCAGCACCAGCATGCGCGTGTCGCCAACTTCGTTCATCTGAACGCGCATGCTGGATGAAATGCGGTTGCGCATCACCAGGTTGACATCAATGCCCTGAACCTCGCACTGCTCAATCAGGGGGTGAAAGCGGTAATAGGCAGACAGACCACCAAATACATAGAGATCTGACACATGGAATGCCTCGATGAGCTCCTGCAGCTTCTGTTCGCTGCCCTCGGCGGTGTTGAATCGGCCGATGATGTTCAGATTCCGGCGCCAGTGGATCGGCATGTTTTCCCAGCGTTCGGAGATGGTAGCTTCATCGCCCAGCAGGATTACCTGCCTGCGTTGTTCCTCGTTATTGGCGAGGGAGTGATTGATGCCCCGGACGAACAGGTAGCGCAGGAAGAGAATCAGCGGGATGCCGATAAGGTTGACAAGCAGAATCTGGCTGTGGTAAATCGGTGTTTCGAAGAAGGCTGTATACAGCCCCATGGCGCAGAGGTAATAGACCGCAAAAGCCAGAAGCTGGCGTAGCGCAGTGATGGCGCGTTGCATGTTCTGCTTGCGGTAGAAACCCACTTGACTCAGGGTAATCGGTATGGACATGAGGGCAGCTCCTGCCATGAACGGGGATGCAAGAAACATGTTGAAGAAATACCCGTGCTGCCAGCCGAATACCGGGGCAATCCAATCTGTGATATGCGGGGAAAAATAGGCAAACACCCCCGCCAGAACCAGGTCTAACAAAGGATAGAAACTACGAATGTAAAAGTTGCTTTTCCGAGTCATGTCTCTGCAGGGGGAGTCTATCATTTTGCGTAAATGGTAGCAAGAAAAAAGTCATCCTCCCTATGGCGTACTTTCTTTTTACTTGAAAGGTAAAGTGGATTTCAGTAGTATACCTTTGTATGAACCTGCTAAAAAGCATGACGGCAGTAATAGCTATGACCGGAGCAATTGCTTTGGGACAGGGTGCGTATGAGCCGCACCCTGACTGGGAGAATCCGCAGAATCTCTCCCAGGGGCGCGAGGAAGCTCGTGCATTTTATGTGCCGTTCGCTAATCGGAATGAGGCATTGAAGGGGCATCGCCGGGATTCTTCCCTGGTGCTTTCTCTCAATGGTAACTGGAAATTCAACTGGGTTCCCAGCCCGGATCAGCGTCCGCTGGATTTCTATAAGCCGGAAACAGATGTGAGCAGCTGGGCAGAGATTGACGTGCCCAGCAACTGGCAGATGCGCGGCTACGGCACCCCCATCTACAGCAACCAGCGCTACACCTTTGTGCGCGACTGGCCCCGCGTGATGACCAAGCCCCGCAACAAGGACGAGGAGCGCTATACTTGCGTGCAGACTGAGCCGAACGCCGTGGGTAGTTACCGCCGCAATGTGGAGCTTCCGGCAGATTGGAATGGCCGCGAGGTATTCATCCGTTTCGATGGCGTGGATTCTTTCTTCTACCTGTGGGTGAATGGTCACAAGGTAGGTTTCTCCAAGGACAGCCGCACGGCTGCCGTGTTCGACATTACCAAATACGTGAAGCCGGGCACCAATGTGATTGCTGCAGAGGTATACCGCTATAGCGACGGTTCCTACCTGGAATGCCAGGACATGTGGCGCCTTTCCGGTATCTTCCGCGATGTGTACATGTACACCACCCCCAAGGTGCAGATTCGTGACTTCTTTGTGCACACGGATTTCGAGGGTGCTCCCGGCAAGAAGGATTACAGCCTGAGCAATCTGAGCATCGAGGTAAATGTGGATAACCGCAGCGGTGCTGCCGGCACCACCACCGTGCAGGGCGAGCTCATCAACGCCAGCGGCCAGACCGTGGCCACCATGAGCAGCTTCCCGCTGAACATCGCCCCCGGCGCAGAGGTGAAGACCACGCTGAAGGCTCAGGTGGCTCAGCCTGCCTTGTGGAGCGCAGAAAAGCCCAACCTGTACCGCCTGCTGCTTACGCTCAAGAATGATAAGGGTGAAATCACGGAGACTCTTTCCCGCAAGATTGGTTTCCGCGATGTGCAGCTGGTGGATGGCCGTTTCCTGGTAAACGGCATGCCGGTGAAGCTGAAGGGTGTGAACCGCCACGAAAGCCAGCATGCCAATGGTCACACCGTGACCGAGGAGGAGTGCCTGCAGGAGCTCCTCATCATGAAGCGCGGCAATATCAACCACATCCGCAACTCTCACTACCCGCAGGTAGACCGCTTCTACGAGATGTGCGACGAGCTCGGTATTTATGTGTGCGATGAGGCCAACATCGAGTCTCACGGTTACTACTACGGCGAGCTCTCCCTCTCCCACCCGGAGGAATGGAAGGCCCAGCACGTATGGCGCAACAAGAACATGGTGGAGCAGAGCAAGAACCACCCCTGCGTGGTCATCTGGTCCTATGGTAACGAGGCCGGCCCTGGCGATAACTTTGCCGCCGTGCGCGACTGGATTAAGGAGCGCGATGCTTCCCGCCTCACGCAGTATGAGCGTAACAACGAGCTGGCAGACCTGTGCTCCAACCAGTACCCCAGCGTAAACTGGACCCGCAACATTGCCGGTACCAAGCTGCAGAAGCCCTGGTATATTTCCGAATATGCCCACATTCTCTGCAACTCCATGGGTAACCTGGCCGATTACTGGGAAGCTATCGACAGCAGCGACTCCATCATCGGTGGTGGTATCTGGGAGTGGATTCACCAGAGCTATGACCAGGTGGTGACCCTGCCGAACGGCCAGAAGGTGACCCGCCAGGCCTACGGTGGCGACCACGGCGAATACCCGCACGATGGTATCTTCTGCATCAAGGGTGTGATTTACAGCGACCGCACTGTCACCCCGCTGTACGATGAAATCCGCAAGGTGCAGCAGAATGCTTCCTTCACGCTGGGTGCTGTCAGCGATAAGGGGCTGAATATCAGCATTCGCAACAAACATCTCTTCACAGACCTGGCAGAGTACGACGGCACCTGGACCCTTGCTGAAGAGGGTAACAAGGTGGTGGCTCAGGGCAGCTTTGCCCCTGCCGCTGCTCCGCTTACCACGCAGGAGGTGACCCTTCCGCTTACGGCAGAGCAGCTGCTTTCCCTGCGCAAGGACCGCCGCTATTACCTCACGGTAAACCTGTGCCTCAAGAAGGACACGGACTGGGCCCAGAAGGGCTATGTGATTGCCACGGAGCAGATGGCTCTTACTGAGGAGATGACCGGCTACGATGCCCGCCAGAACCTCATGCAGCTTTCCGAAGGCAAGATTGACGTGCGCAACCAGAGTGGTCAGATGCTGGTTATCGGGCCGAACTTCACGCTGAGCGTGGATAAGGTGACCGGCGGCATCAAGAACTACATTGTGAACGGTCAGCAGCTGCTGGGTGAGAAGCCCACGGTGCATCTGAATGCTTTCCGCGCCCCGGTGGCCAACGATAAGTGGGCCATGAACCAGTGGCTGAACAACGGCCTGGGTAACCTGACTCACAGCGCTACCCCGCTGCTGGTGGAGCGCCTGGAGCACGGTGTGGTGCGTATCTCCTGCGATGTCGTCAGTCAGGGTACCCGCAAGGAGAACCTCAACAGCGGTGAGTACGACAACGGTAAGTTCAAGGTGAAGGATCTGGGCCCCATCACGGACAAGGACTTCAAGTTCACCACGCAGCTGGTGTACACCATTCTGCCGAACGGTTATGTGAGCGTGCAGGCTGGTATTATTCCCAGCATGAACAAGGTGGTGCTGCCCAAGCTGGGCTACACCCTCATGCTGCCGGAGCGCTTCTCCAACGTGCGTTGGTATGGCCGCGGCCCCGGTGAGAACTATACCGACCGCAAGGCCGGTTCCCACATCGGTATCTGGAACACCACCGTGGAGAACATGGTGGAGCGCTATCCCTTCCCCATGGAAATGGGTAACCGCATGGACACCCAGTGGGTGGCTCTCACCGATAACAACGGCGTAGGCCTGGTGATTGCTGCTGAGCCGCATGAGAATTTCAACTTCTCTGCGCTGCCCTACACCGCCCGCAATATCTTTGAGGCTGCTCACCCCGAGGAAGTGAAGCGCGCCGGCGCCACTGTGGTGAGCGTGGATGCCTTCACCCTGGGTCTGGGTGGTGCCGCCTGCGGCCCGCTGCCCATGGACCGCGACATTCCGCTTTCCGGCCCCACTACCTTCGTATTCTCTCTGCGCCCGGTGCTGCAGGGTCAGAACCCCGCCGATATCGGCCGCACCATGCTGCCGCTTACGGGTGCTGTGACTCTCTCCCGCGACAGTGTGGGCTATGTGCACGCCACCTGCGGCTCCCGCGATGCCAGGATTGTGGTGACCCTGCCCGATGGCTCCAAGGTGGACTACACCGAGCCCTTCCTGCAGCGCGAGGATGGCATTGTGCGCGCCAGCGCCAGTAGTGAGGGTTGCATGAAGAGCGTGAGCGTCTTCCAGAGCCTTCCCGAGTGGAAGCCGGACAACGTGATGCGCATCACGCACTGCTCCAGCTATGCCGGCAGCAGCAATTCCCCCTGGAATCTCATCGATGGCCGCCGCGATACCTTCTGGCACTCCGAGTGGCGTGAGGCTCCCGTGCCGGTTTACCCGCACGAGGTCATCATCGACCTGGGCGCTCTTTCTGAGCTGCGTGGTCTGGCAATGACACCCCGCCAGGGTCGCTCCTCCTCCCGCGCCGGTCAGATTGATGTCTACTTCTCTACCGATGGTCGCAGCTGGAGCAGCAAGCCCGATTGCGTGGTGAACATGGTGGACGAAGACAGCGAGCAACGCACCATGCTGCCTGAGGCAGTGACCACCAAGTTTATCAAGCTGGTGTTCGTGAAGCCGCTCTCCGGCAATGAGCCCTACGCTGCTCTGGCTGAGGTGCAGCCTATTGTCACCCGCGTGGTGGGTGAGTACCCGCCCCATGCCTTCTTCTCCGTGGCATACGTGAGCTCCGACCTGCCGGAAGGTGGCCCTGCCCGCAACGTGCTCGATGGCAACCCGGATACCTACTGGCATACCCTCAAGGGCGTGACGCTGGCCAGCTACCCGCACGAAATCCGCCTGGATATGGGTGGTGAGCGCCGGGTGAAGGGTGTGGTGTTCCAGAGCTCCAAGCTCCAGGAGGCTCGTGTGAAGGATTATGAGGTCTACGTCAGCATGGATGGCGAGCACTGGGGCTCCCCCGTTGCCCGTGGTACCATGACCAACACGGCTGAGAAACAGGAGGCTCTGTTCTTCACGCCTGCTACGGGTAAGTTCCTGCGCTTTGTGGCCCTCTCCTCGCATGATGGCGGCGATTCCGCTGCCGTGGCAGAGCTGAATATCATTGCCGATTAAGTCAGGATTTATACATTGAATTATCTTCCCGCCTTCGCTTCATTGTGGAGGCGGGAATTTTTATATATTTAACTGAAATAATGCACTTTTCGCTTTACACTCCGCATGCGATGCGATACTATCATGCTTGGTGTGGACGAGAAGCCCCCACTGTATCTCCTCGAATTTCATCGATTTTCTTATCGTATCTGGTTATGAAACTGCATCTCAATCTCGCATTGCGCCGCGCGGTTCTTGCCGCTATGGCTATGGTTGCCATTCATGTTGCACAGGCTGAAACCACTACCTATAATGGGGCAGACGCCTACATCTATGGTTCTGGTACCATTGAATCCAACGAATGGAACGCCATCTGGAACAAAAATAAGGCTGGTTCTCTTACTATTGGTACCTATCAGGGTGCTGCTTCCGTGTCCCTGGACAAGAAGGCCACATACAACAACGGCAAGGTTATCTTCATCGGTGGTGCCGGTAATAACTCTGGACAGGCTAACGCCAGCTCCGGTGTGCTGAACATTGGTGCTGCTACCCTGAATGTGGAAAATTCCGTGTACGTGGGCAATTCTCAGCATGCCATTACCGGCAATCTGCTGACCATTGATGGTGGTTCTCTGACTGCTGGCAGCCAGCTGTACGTGGGTGCCTGGGCTGCTTCCGGTGCGCTTGAGGCTACCGATGCTACCATCAAGGTGAACAGCGGTAAGGGAGGTGCAGTGTTTGCCATGGGCTGGCGTGAATCCGTTCAGGGTGGTGAAGATACGGTTACCCTTGATAAGTCCACCATCACCGTGGGTGCTGCTGGTGGCGCTCTGGATATCACGACTATTGGTCGCGGCGGCAGCGATGATACCCTTTACCTCAAGAACGGCAGTACGGCTAACTTCTACGACCAGACCATCGTGGGTGAAATGGCCGGCAGCGAGGGTGAGATTTATGTGCTCGACGGCAGTACCCTGAACCTGGGCAGCAACACCGTACTGGGCAGCTCTGCCGGTGCAGAGGGTGCTATCTATGTAGAGAAGGGCACCGTTGTTGCTGGTAACCTGGTGGTGGGTGATGCCGGCTCCGCTGGTATCAGCGTGACTGACGGCTCTCTGAGTGCTCAGTACATCACTCTTGCAGATAAGGCTGGTTCCGCTGGTATCATGGAGCTGGGTGATGGTTCTGTGACTGCTGAGCTCCTTACCATCGGTGATGCCGGTTCGGCTTCTGTGGTGGGCAGTGGCGAGCTTTCCGTAACCGATATGGTGATTGGTAACGCCGAAACGGGTAAGGGTTCTCTCCATACCTCCGGCACCATTACTGTGGAAGATGAACTCTTTGTGGGTTACAAGGGCACAGGTTCTGTTTATGTGGATGGCGGTTCTCTTACTGCCAAGGACGCCTATGTGACCGGTAAGGATAGCGTGCTCAGCGTTGAGGATGGTTCTGTTGCCGTTCAGGATGCCACCGTGGTGGCTGGTACGCTTTCCGTTGATTCCGAAGCTTTTGCTACTGTGGCCGGTGAGCTTGTTCTGGCTGAGGGCGCTTCCCTGGTGAACGCTGGTGTCACCAGCGCAGAGCTGGTAACGGTAACAACTGGCTCCTCCGTGCAGGTGGCTGGCGGTAACCTGGCTGCCGGCGCCATCGTGAACGACGGTAGCATCAGCCTGGATGGCGAGCTGGAGACTTCCAGCCTGATCGGCACCGGTGATGTGACTGTGGCAGAGGACTGCACTTGGGAAATCAGCGGCACTGTCATTCAGGGCGACATTACGAACGATGGCTCCATCGTTGTGGGTGCAGGCTCCTCCCTGTCGGCTGATACCCTTACTGGCGGTACCACAACCCTTACGCTGGGTTCCGGCCTGGTGAGCACCGGCGCAGATGCTGCCATCGTGGAGCTTGGTGCACTTCAGTCTGACATCAAGGTAGACATTGCTGTGGATGAGGCTTCCTCTCTGCTGGGCAAGAAGGTGAACTTTGTGATGCAGGGTGATGAGCTCGTTGCTGTTGACCGCGCTGATTTCTCCGTGTCCGAGGGCTGGGAAATCGACTGGGATAACAACGTTATCGAGAAGAATTATGAGAAGGATGGCAAGAAGGCCAGCATGCAGCTTTCTTTCACGGGCAACGAACAGGGTATGCAGTTCACCAAGCTTGGCGAAACCATGGAGGTGGAGACCGAGTCTGCTGCCAACGTGAAGGTGGAGCTCGAGGTGCTGACCGAAACTACCACGGCCACCACGGAAACCGGTAAGGAGATTGTGGTCGAGGAAACGGATGAAGCCCTGAAGGATTTCATTACCACCGAGGACACCGTACAGTCTGCCGAGCTTAACCGCGGCGTGGACGAAAATCAGGAAGAAGTCCGCACGAACGTGATTATCGCTAAGAATGTGGAATCCACGGGTGATGCGGAGTCCACCAAGGTGCAGAGCATCGTGGTGAACCAGAAGACCACGGTTGAGATTTCCGGCGCTGAGGGCGAGATTGTCGAGACTAAGGAGGTTAAGGAGACCGTGGGTGTTTCCGGTGTGGCTCTGGTATTCGAAGGTACCAGTAAGCACACAGGTGCCGGCAAGGACTCCGGCGCAGAACTTGGCTTCAAGGAAGATGCTTCCGTTGGTACTATCACCACCAAGGACGAAGACGGTAACACCGTTATCAACGAGGTTTCCAAGATTGACGTGGTGCACGTGGCTGAAGGCGCCGATGTGACGGTGTCCAACATGAACATGCACTCTACCCACGCTCTTACCGTCAACGAGGGCGCTACCATTACCCTCGATGGCGTGAACCTGCACGTGGGCGGTACCACCGATATTAACCTCACCAAGGAGGTTGAGATGAAGGTGTACGACGAAGAAGGTAAGGTTATCGGTACTGAGACACAGAAGGTTGAGACTGATTCTCACCTTACCACGGACACCGTCATCAGCAACGCTACGCTTGTGATTTCCGGCGGTTCCGAGGTGAAGTTCGAGAAGATCGACAACGAAAACCACGACACGACCTTCGGTTCCACGACCATTAAGGAATCTGTGGTGGAAATTGAAAAAGGTTCCGTTCTTGGTGATAATGCTGGGCACATGCAGAACATCGCATTCACCGGCAAGTCCGAGGTAGCTAACTCCGGCACGGTGAACAATGCTACCTTCACCGAACAGAGCCAGGTGACCAACACCGGCACGGTGAATAATGCTACCTTCACCGAGCAGAGTCAGGTGACCAACACCGGTACGGTGAATAATGCTAAGTTTGAAAGCGGTGCTATGCTTTCGAACAACAACGGCAGCATTGAAGATGTGGTCTTCTCCAACGGCTCTCACCTGAAAGGTAAGGGTAACGCCAAGAAGGTGCATATCGATAAGGATTCCAAGCTGACCGTGGGCAGCTCCCCCGGCGTGCTCAACGCTTCTGATTTGAACGTTGATGGCACTACCGAATTCTTCTTCATCACCAACTCTGCTGACTGGGATACGGGCAAGATCACCGCTGATGAAAACACCGGTGCTATTTCCCAGCTGAAAGTAGACCAGGCGGTGACGCTGAACGGTGCTGTTCAGTTCGTTTACCAGACCAAGGAGGAGAATGGTGAATACGTGACCCTCACCGGTGCTGATGCAGAAGCAGCCCGCCGCGAGGTAGGCTCCAAGATTACGGAAGATACTGTCATCAAATTCGTAACCGGTAATCTCGATGAACTTACCCTGGGCTCCGGCTTTGATGTGATTGAGGAAACCCTGCCCATCCTGACCGGTGGTCTGGACTGGGACTACGCTACGCTTTTCTCAGATGGTACCATTACCGTGGTGAGCGAGATGCTTGAGGAACCCTCCCGCATCGCCAACACTCTGGTGAGCGCTGGTGATACCGTGCTCAGCTTCGGTCGTCTGGCTGGTGGCCAGGCCATGCTTCGCGAGGCCGGCTCCACCCGCGCCTGGGCCAGCGCCATTGCCAACTTCGGCAGCGTAGACGGCGGCAAGAAGACCAACGGCTATGACTCCGACAGCTGGGGCGCCGCCGTGGGTGTGGATCATGCCTTCGCCAAGAACACGGTTGTGGGTGTGGCCATTGCACGCACCTATGGTGAGAATACTCCTGAGAACGGCACGGCCTACTACGAGGCTGGCAGCATCGACCAGGATGCCACCATGGTGGGTCTCTACACCATGCACCAGTTCCGCACCAAGGGCCTCATGAACGATGTGAAGCTCAACGCCTTTGCCGCTTACGGCTGGTTCACCAACGAGAGCAGCCGCAACGCCATCAAGAGCGGTCACGAGGCTACTGCCGAGTGGGATTCCAACGCTTGGGTGCTCAGCGCCTCTCTGTCCCGCGACATCACCACCGATGACGGCCTGGTTGTATCCCCCTACGTGGGCGTGGAATACACCAAGGCTACCATGGATGATGCCACCGAGAAGGGCCGCTCCTACAGCGCTGAATACTCCGCTGACCAGGACTACAGCAAGCTCTCCGTCAAGGTGGGCGTGAATGTGAGCAAGTCCTTCGGCAGCTTCACCCCCTATGCCGGCATCGCCTACATCAATGATGTGAGCCGCAAGGCCGCTGAGGTGACCGCCACTGGCAAGCGCGCCACTATCACCGGCAAGAGCGCCCTCCCCGGCCGCGACGCCCTGCAGCTCAAGGTGGGTGCCAACTGGCAGCTCACTGAGTCCATGGACCTGAACGCCGGCTACACCGCTGAGCTGCGCGACAAGGCCACCGAGCAGAGTGCCAACGTAGGCATCGGTATCAAGTTCTGATACCTCCCCCATAGCTAATCACTTCAGGCGCCCGGAATATAACGTTCCGGGCGCTTTTGATTCAGAGGCCTGGCACGGCGTAGGGTGTCAACCCGGAGACGGAAAGCTATGGCTTAATATATTAGCCGCGATTTCTGCCACCCGCTCACTTCGTTCGGGGTTCGTTTTGTTTACTTAGCTAACCCAGGGTTGCGCCGCGTAGCGGCTTCACCCTGGGCTACTGGCTGCCGCCCTCCGGGCTCAAAATTCCGCGGGCTAACGCCCGCCTGACTTCAAAACTTCGTACTTCCCACTTCGCCATTCGTACTTTCACAATTGACTGCATTATCAACCCCGTTGGAGCCAGCCCCCGCTCTTTATGCGCTAAATGGCGATTTGGCGGGGGCTGATTGCGAGCCTTAGGCTCGCGGAATTTTGAGCCCGGAGGGCGGTAGCCAATAGCCCCGGGTGGAGCCGCGAATGCGGCGGAACCCGGGGTTAGCTAATCAAACAAACCGAACCCCGAACAAAGTGAGTGGGTGGCAGAAATCGCGGCTAACATATTAAGCCATAGTTC
>JBGUSR010000065.1:0-38430 GCA_045132635.1 Akkermansia sp. | reverse complement strand
AATCCGTATAAAAGTATACATGCAAAGCCCCCTGATTTGCATCAGGGGGATCTATTTGCCAAAAACAGCTGATGATTTTCGCTATCCTTTGATATAGGTACGCTCTACTTTAGGATGTTTACCTATTTTGGACAGCTATGGCTTGCGGGGCGAAGCCTGAATAAGAAAATCCCCGGGCAGAACCCGGGGATTTCTTGAAATAACAGGATGCTGAAGCCTGTAATCAGCCTTGTGCCTGGGCCAGCATGGCTTCTGCCATGGCGTTGCCCATAGCGGCGGCATGCTTGAGCGCCGTGAGTGCTTTATCGGTATCCTTCTCCATGAGTCTGCCTTCGATGAGGCACATGGCGAGCACGAAGAGAGCCACGTGGTCACCATTCTGCGCGGCTGATTCCAGGGCAACGAGGTCGCCACGGTTTTTGAGCTGGGCGAAATAGACGCGGGCCAGCTGGTTCTGCGCCTCTGCGTGGCCGGCAAAGGCGGCGTTGCGCAGGTGATTGGCACCGGTGGCGGCATCGCCAGCCTTGAACGCGGCGGCGCCGGCTTCGTACTCCTGTTGAGGGGTAAGGCTCATAAATTATTTAAGGTTGGGGTCCTTTGTGGGGCCTGCCGGGGTGGTGTGCTTCACCTCCAGCGTGTAGACCTTGCCCGTGAAGCTGCTGCCAATCACATCCAGCGGCAGAACGAAGGTGTTGACGAGGCCCTCCGGGTTGCGGTGGAAGCGGGTGAGGGTGCACTGCCCGGCGGGCTGGCCGTTCAGCAGGAGCCTGGTGCTGCCGGGCGTGCCGATGAGTTCCAGCTTCACGCGTTCACCCACAGGGAGCTTGCAGTTGAAGGAGAATTCCATGCTGTCGTCGCGGCGGAAGCCGATGGTGCCATCGCTGAGGGCAGCGCAGAACACGCCGGATTCACCCTTGAGCAGTACCTGTTCTTCTCCGGGGACAGGGGCTTCCGTGAGCATGATATCCATGCTCAGGTGGTAGTCCGGGCCCATGCAGGGCTGGGCGATTTCGCAGGGAAGTGCAGAGGGGTGGCAGATGTAGCTTGCGCCGTTTTTCCAGAGTGCCCGGGGATTGAGGCCGGGGATGCGGTTGATGGTGCTGAGCTGCTGCTTGTGAGCCTCGTAGCTGGTGGTGGTGGCATCGCTGCCCCACATCTTGCCTGCCAGTACATCCACGGAGTTGCTGAACATGTGCCAGATATCGTAGGCGCTGTAGCCCACATAGCGCTGGTCAATCATATCATTCCAGATACCGAAGGCGGCACCGAGCAGCTGCGGGTGGCCGGTGGGTACGGTTTCATCTGCAATGCGGTTCACGCGCCAGTGCTCGTGCACCCACTTGTGGCGGGCATCCATGCGGTAGTACGGAGCGAAGGGTACGATGTAGAGTGCGCCATCGTTGGTATTGATAACATCGTACCCCTGCTTGATGGAGTCCCAGGCCTTGGCCCAGCCGCCATTCCAGAGGTTCATCTGCACGCCCTTGGCATGCACCGGGGTGGTGCCTTTCTTGGTGTTCAGGCTGCCCCAGATGCGCGGGGTGTAGCCCTTGGATTGCACCATCTTGAGCAGGGCATCGGCATAGGCACGGTAATGTTCGGCATCGCCGTGGAATTCATCGGCACCCACGTGCATGACCTCGCAGCCGCTGAAGACGGCCTTGCGGCCTTTATCGGGCAGCAGGTATTCATCGAATACTTTTTCCACGAACTTAAGCGTTTCCGGGTTGGTGGCATCGAGCATTTCGCAGCCTCGCTTGTTTTTGCTCTTGTAGATGAGATCCGGGCGGACGCGGGTGAAGGAAAGTGCGTGGGCGGGGGTGTCGAACTCCGGGATGATGTTGACACCGTGCTCCTTGGCAAAGCGGATGAGGGCGCGGAACTCGTCCTTGGAGTAGGAGAGGTCATCGGCGGTCAGGCGGGTGCCGTTTTCGCCTACCATATCGGATTCCAGACGGAAAGCGGCGTAGGATTTGACGAAGGGATCCTCGCCTGCATCCACATATTGCTCATGGAAGATGTAATTATCGTTCAGGTGGATGTGCAGGTCGTTCATCTTGAACCAGGCCATGTATTTCACCACATCCTTCACATAGCTCATGGGGATGGGCAGGCGGCCTACGTCCAGCAGGAAGCTGCGCACCTGGTAGCGGGGAATATCCAGCGCGCGGCCGCAGGGGACTGCGCCCTTGCCTTGCTGCAGCATCTGGAGCACGGAGCGGGTGCCCCAGTAGAGGCCGGTTTCCGTGGTGGCTGCGATGACGATGCCTTTATCAGGGGTGATATCGAGGGTGTAGCCCTCTTTGTCCAGGATGAGGCTGTTGCAGATGCCGAGGGTGATATCTGCCTTTTCTCCGGGGGCAACGACAGCTACCTTGCAGCCCAGCATTTCCTCCAGCTCTGCGGCCAGGGTGGGGGCCAGTTCTGCGCTTGCGGAAAGTGTCACTTCCTTGCCCAGGGTGTAGCTGCCGGTGCCGCCTACCCAGTTCAGCAGGGCGGGCACCACCTTGGGGGCAGGGTTGGCATCTGCCACTGCGGGCAGCATGCCGGGAACGGTTACATCATAATCGCGGGAGACGACTTCCTCGCCATCCCGGCTGACCACGAAGCTTACCTTAACCTGGGTATCAGCCAGCGGGGTCACAATATTTCCGCCGTTGCGGATAATCTGCTCGTAGTCTGCACCCAGGAAACGCACCTCTGCACCAGGAACGCTGGGGATTTCGAGCTTGTGCCCGGAGACACGCGGGGCAACCGGAAGGTTATTTGCTATATCCTGAAGAGAAGCTGCCATGAGCGGAGCCATGCACAGTGCTGCCATCATCGTAGTGGTGGTTTTTCGCATATCGCATATCCTAACACACCGCGCCAGAATTGCAAGCAAAAAACGCCTACGGCAGGGCTGGGAGATTTGCCGCTTACTCCTGTTCTGCCTGGGCGGCGCGTTTGCTCATGAGGTGGTGTACCATGTAGAGCGGCAGCCCGAATATGATGATGAGGAGCAGGGGAATGAAGACGAAGAGATAAAGCCGCAGATAGAGGGTGCAAGTGGTGTCTCCGGCATCGGCTCCGAGCTTCCACCAGTGGTAGGTGGCGGTGGGGTTCCAGGTAACCGGGCCCGTGGGATCCAGATGCAGCAGGCCGCGGCGGGCCATGGCGGCGGGGAGACCTCGGGTGCTGGCGGTGATGTAGTATTCATCTGCCAGGGCGCCTTCGCCCACGCTGTCGTAATACCGGCCCAGTTCGTAAGGGGCCAGGGGGCTTTCCAGGGCGGCATCAGCATATTGCAGGATTTTGAGTCCTTCTGCGGAGTCTGCTTCCACGCCCTCACCGAAGATGAGCATGGCGCCGGCTTTCACGGCTGCATCTGCATGGCCTTGCTGCGCGGCTGCCCGGTAGTAGCTCAAGGCTTCTGCAGCCTTTCCCTCCTCCTGCAGCAACCAGCCGCGGTGGTAGAGGGCATCGGGCACCTGGGCGGCCACGGCTATGTTCAGGTACTGCATGCCCTTGGCCTTATCCGGTGCTGTACCGGTGCCTTTCAGGTAGGCATCTGCCACGATGTAGGCCATCTGGGCGTCCTTGCCCTGGTCTGCCAGCTGGGTGGCATAGGTGAGCGTTTTTGCTGCGTCTGCCTCAGTGCCGATTCCCTGGGTATACACCTTGAAAAGCTGGTAGGCGGCGGGCAGGATGCCGAGACTGGCCGCGGTTTCGAGTTTGTTGATGCCGGATTCTGCCTGCTGGGGGCAGCCGAGCCCGTTTAATTCCATGTAGCCCTGCCAGTAGAGAGATTCAGCATCTCCTGCCGCGGCCTGGCTGCTGTATGCATGGTAAGCCTTGGCATAGGCGGAGGCTGCAGCCTCGGGGCTGTTCTGTTTGGTGTATAAATCACCCAGTATAAAGGCGGCAGAGGGTTCACCTGCGGCAGAAAGCCGGTTGAACCATTCCACGCTGCGAGCCTGGTCTGCGGGGATGACGTTATCTCCGGTCATGAACAGGCGCGCGAGCATCCACATGGCTTTCTGATCCCCGGCCTGGGCTTTTTCGCTGAGGTTGGCAATGAGTCTGTCTGCCCACGCAGCTGCCTGGGTTGCGTGTCCCTTGAGCGCGTATCGCAGGTATAGCTGGCGCTGAGAATAGGCGTCCCCCTTTTCTGCGGCTTCCTTGAGTTCTGCCACGCTCAGTTCCATGCGCTCATCTGCGCAGGAGTATGAATCCGGCGCGGCGGATTCGGCCAGCAGGGGCAGGGCAAGCAGGAGGGTGAGAAGAAGGGGAGATTTCATGCGTGTGCTGATTTTGACAGGGGATGGAGACGACTGGTTGAAAAGAAAAACCGGTGCTGACATGGTTTATCAGCACCGGGTGAAAAAGGCGTGGTTTACTCACCGCGGCGGAATCCGCCGGAGCTGCGGCCGCCACCGTTGCGGTTGAACGGCTTGCGCCCGCCGAAAGACGGCTTGCGGTCACCGAAGGACTTGCGCTCGCCATCGAAGCTGCGGCGCTCACCGAAGGACTTTCGCTCACCGAAGGACTTGCGGTCACCGAAGGAACGGCGCTCACCATCGAAGGAGCGGCGCTCACCGAAGGACTTGCGGTCGCCGAAGGAACGGCGCTCACCATCGAAGGAGCGGCGCTCGCCGAAGGACTTGCGCTCGCCGAAGGAACGGCGCTCACCATCGAAGGAACGGCGCTCACCATCGAAGGAACGGCGCTCACCATCGAAGGAACGGCGCTCACCGAAGGGCTTGCGGTCGCCGAAAGATTTGCGCTCGCCAAAGGAGCGGCGCTCTCCGAAAGGCTTGCGGTCACCGAAGCTGCGGGAGTCCTCGCGACGGTTGCGGGGGGCGCGTCCGAAGGGACGGCGGCCTTCCTCGCGCTCGGGCTCAAAGGCTTCACCTTCATTGAACTTGGTGGCGATGCCCAGGGCTTCCTCCTCAGTCTCGAAGTCGGCGGGGTTGAAGACGTAGTTATCGTCATCGTCTTCCTCCTGCTGCTTGCTGACGGCGGGGTTGGGGCGCGGTTTGAACACCTGCTTGGCACCCACGAGACCCTTGCGGCGGCGCGGATTGGTGCCGGCCTGGGCAATCTGCTCAGCTGTCATGAGCTGGCAGTGGCCGGGCTCCAGGTCGCCACCCCAGAGGGAGCCGATACGCACGCGCACCAGCTTCTTGACACGCAGGCCAAGGCAGGCGAACATCTGGCGCACCTGGCGCTTGAGACCCTGCTCCAGCACCACGCAGGCGCGGCGGGCAGAGAGGCGGGAAACATACTTGGCCTTGGCCTGGCCTTCCGGAATGCGCACGCCCTTCAGCAGCTGAATGAGCACGCTGCTGTCGAATGCCTGGTCAAGCGTGACCCAGTATTCCTTTTCAACGCCACCGCTGGGGTGGGCCAGGTTCTGGCTCATGCTGCCGTTGTTGGTGAAGATAATCAGACCCTCGCTGTCGGCATCCAGACGCCCCACGTAGTTGGCGTGGCGGTACTTGGCCGGCAGCAGGTCATATACGGTGCCGATGGCACCCTGTGCCTCGCGGCTGCACACAAAGCCACGCGGCTTGTTGAGCAGGATGACTACCTCCTCCTGCGGTACGGCGCGGCGGCCGTCTACTCGTACAAAATCACTGGGCATAACGCGCAGACCAGGGGTGTCTACGGCCTTGCCGTTCACTTCCACTCGCCCTTCGGCTATGAGTCGGTCGGCCGTGCGGCGGCTTTCGTACCCGCACATGGCCAGAAATTTATTAAGTCGCACGCTGCCTTCCGGCGCTGCGGGATAACCATTGGTATCAGACATGGTAGATTTCTCTGAACGTATAGTGATAAAAGAAGCCCCGCGGTTGCCACAACCGGGGGCTCCAGAAAATGTGAGTACCCTCTCGTGAGGGGCTGAATTAGGCCTCGAACTTGGTCTTGGGCAGACCGATGGGGCTCTGACCTTCCTTCCACTGACCGCGTTCCTTCATGAGCTTCACGCGCTCGAAACGCTTGAGAACAGAACGCTTGCCGCCGACGGTACCAGTAGCCTTGAGTGTGGAGTGCTTAGACATATATGTGTATTTGGTAAAGGTTAACTCCGCATCACTGCGGAAATGTGGTGGCCACTTATACAGCAGAATAGTCCTAATTGCAAGCCAAATTTGTGACTTTTTTTGTTTCTTTTGCGTCAAATGTGTCTGCATGTGCGCCTGATTGGGTGAGGACAGTGTGTTTCATACAGTGAATGGGCTTGACTCCTAGCGTGGCTGTAGGGTATACTGTCTGTACTTCACCTCATCTTCTCCAATAACTAAATTACTCAAAAAGTATGAAAACGAAACATATCGTATGCGCTCTCGTAGCTGGCTCCGCCATGCTTCTCGCTTCCTGCTCCACCATGGTGGATGGCAACAGCGTATCTTCCACCAAGGTGGGTTATGGTGCTCAGGCCTTCCCCGCTACTGTGGTGGCAGCCAAGAATGTGAACATTGAGACGACCAGCACCGCCAGGAATCTCGGCACGGGTGTGGGTGCTGTGCTTGGTGCAGCTTCCGGTTCTCTGCTGGGTGGTGGCACGGGTAAGATTGTGTCTGCCGCAGGTTTCGGCGTGGCAGGCGCTCTTGCCGGCCGTTACATGACCGATTCCATGGGTAACACCAAGGGTCAGAACATCACCGTGCAGATTGACGGTACCAACCAGCTGTATTCTGTGACTCAGCCTGTGTCTCAGCAGTATGGTTACATCCCTGTGGGTGCTCATGGTATCTACTACCACGGCACCAACAACTCCCGCTTTGAACCCGATGGCATGTAATTGCCTGCGGTAGATTGCAGATTTCCGGCACCCCGTCATGTTGGCGGGGTGTTTTTTATTCCGATGAGGAAAAGAGGAGAAGAATTTGTAAAAAAACTAAAAACCCTCTTGACTTTATAGGAAATTATGCTAGTCTAGGGATGTAACCCGCGAGAGCGAGTTTCAGTAAAGAGAGAGAAAAGTTGATACCACCCCGGCTGCTGAATAAGTGGTCGGGGTGGTATGTTGCTGGGGATATGCCTGATTTTCGGTGGGCACGGGCAATGATTAGTCTTGATGCAAGGGGAAAAATATGGCAAATTAAGCTTCAGCAAGGAAATTTTTGCAAGAAACCATGTCTGATTGCACCATGAAGAGCATAGAGGGCGGCGTAACAGCCGCAAAGGGATTTGTTGCCAATGCGCTGAGCTGCGGTATCAAGAAGCCGGAGGCCACGCGCTTAGACCTGGCTCTGGTTTATTCCGAGCTGCCGACAACGTCGTCCGGTACGTTTACCACCAACCGCGTGCGCGCCGCCTGTGTGCGCGTGAGTGAGCACCACCTCACCCGTGGCAATGTGCGGGCCATTGTGGCCAACAGCGGCAATGCCAATGCCTGCACGGGTGCCCGCGGTGTGGAGGATGCCCGCCTGGAGTGCAGTGTGGTGGCAGAGCAGCTGGGCCTTACCCCCAGCGAGGTAGCCGTGTGCTCTACCGGTGTGATTGGCCTGCCCATGCCCATGATGCGCATTACGCCGCGCCTGCCGGAGCTGTGCTCTGGTCTTTCTGCAGGGAAGGGGCATGATGTGGCCTCCGCCATCATTACCAGCGATACCCGCGAGAAGGAGGTTGCTGTGGAAATCACCATTGGCGGTAAGCCGGTGCGCATTGGCTCCTGCTGCAAGGGCGCAGGTATGATTTCTCCCTGCATGGCTACGATGATCTGCCTTATCTGCACAGATGCCGGTGTGTCCCGTGAGAATCTGGATGCCATTGTGCGCGAGGGCGTGGAGCATTCCTTCAATCGCATCACCATCGATGGCGACATGAGCACCAACGACACGACGCTGGTGATGGCCAACGGTGCATCCGGCGTGCAGCTGGCTCCCGGCAGCGAGGGCTGGGATGAGTTTGTGACTGCTCTGCATTATGTGATGCTGGAGCAGGCCAAGCGCATTGTGCAGGACGGCGAGCGCGTGACTAAGTTTGTAACGGTGAAGGTGGTGGGCGCCCCCACGCAGGAGGAAGCCAAGCGTGTGGCTGAAGGTGTGGCCAAGTCCAACCTGGTGAAGAGCTCCTGGAACGGCGGTGACCCGAACTGGGGCCGTATTATTCACGCTGTGGGCTATTCTGGTGCCCGCGTGGTGGAGGAGAAGGTGGATATTGACATCGCCGGCCTGCCCGCATGCCGCGGTGGTGAGCAGACCGATACCCCCAGCGATGACCTCCGCGAGCGCGTTCAGGCACGCGAGTTCGAAATCCTTATTAACCTGAACCTGGGCGATGTGGATTATGTGGTTTATACCACTGACCTTTCTCCGGAGTATGTTGATTTCAACCGCTCTGAGTACGCCTACTGGAACCAGGCTAAGCGCGATGGCTTGACCCGCTAACCCCTTTGCACGGAGACCGTACAGCTATGAAAAGAATTTTTCATTTGTTGATTGCCTTGCTGGTTGCCCTGGGCCCCATGCAGGCAATGGGTGATACGGGGCGTGACCGCAGCTCCAATCGCGCTGGAAAGGAAAAGGAGCGCAATGTGCGCAAGGCCGCCAGTCGCAAGAAAAAGGAGCTGCGGGAAATGGGGGTGAAAAATGTGCGCGTGAAGTCTCCGGGAGACTGGCCGCGCATCGTTTCTGTGCCCAAGGATACCGAGGTGCAGGAGATGGCGGGCGGCGCCCCGGGCGCCGGGTTCACCTATGTCTCCAACAATTTTGCCTTTGTTTCCAGTCAGAAACTGCAGCCGGAGGCTCAGAAGACGGTGGCGCGCCTTTGCGAATGCGCTTACGCTGCCTGCAAAGCCATTTCAGAGGTGCTGCCGGTGCCGCGTTCATCTGCAGACCGCGGGGAGAAGAAATTCATCGTGGAGCTGCAGCCTGGCATGGAGGAATATTATGCGGCAGGTGGTCCCACGAACTCCGCCGGTGTGTTCCTGGGGGCTTATCGCAACACGGGCGGCCCGCTCAAGGAGGCCGATATTGCCGTTGATAAGGTGATGATTCCGTTTCCCTCGCTCGGAATCGGTCGCAGCGGTAAGGTGGAGCGGGAGGATATTGATACCCACGCTCTGGTGCATGAGCTTACCCACCAGCAGTTCCTGCTCAATTCGCTTCCTATCTGGGCAAATGAAGGCTGGGCTGAGTATGTGGGCTATGTGCCTTATGTGGGCGAGGACCTGGATTTTGACCGTGGTTTCTCCCTCATTCTGCATGCTGCCAGGCAGCGCGCAGAGCGCGGAGCTCTGGACTTCGATTTCAAACTGGAGGAGTTCTTCACCATGAGTCAGGAAGCGATGTACGGTTATATGCCGCGTGGTAAGGATACTTACATGCTTTCTGTTATGACGGTGGCCTTCTTTGTGCACCTGGATGGCAAGAAGGGGGTGGATGCCATGAAGGCGTATCTCCAGGCTCTGCTGGATGGGCAATCTCCGGAGGATGCTGCCCAGGAACTGATTAAGCCGCACCGCACGGCTGCCCGCCTTCAGCAGGATTTCATCCGTGCCTGGAAGAGCAAGAAGGTGAAGGTGAGCTTCCCGAAGAAATAAATTCTGCCAGATGAAAAACCGGGTGCAGCCGCACCCGGTTTTTTTGTCCTCTTTTTGTGCTTGTGAAATTCCGTGATAATATGTTCATTATGAAAGGGATGTTGTAAAAAATGGTGTCCTTTTGTTCTTCTGTTGGACGGGGATGACAAACAGGTGTTTTATCAAGGAGCTTAAAAGGAAGCAGTTACAAGGCTGCTGCCGGGCTGGATTCGGGTAATGCGTTGCGGGGCTGTGACATGATGGATGAATGGCATCCGCACGTGTATCTGGTAAATGGCGAGCCGTATGTCGCATGGTTTGTTTGACTGTGTCATTTCCGGTGGGAATCGGGAGTGGGCTGCTGCCGCGCCCCATGGTGATTCTGCCGGCGGAGATACAGGTGGTGCCACTCCGGGTGGAAAGGACAGAAAAAACGCAGCAGGTGGTATTTTTCTCTTTTCCGCTACTGGAGGGTGTGATAAAATGCAGGGCATATGGCAGAGAATGATTTGAGTATTGGTGTAGATATGGGGGGAACCTCCATTAAGATTGCTGTGGTGCAGGGGACTGAGCTGATTGCCCGCGCTGAGCCGGTGCGCACGCAGGATTTTGTGGCCCCGGAGGCAATTTTCGAGGAAGTGGGCAAGCGGCTGAAGGCCCTGATTGCAGAATACCCTGAGGTGAAGGCCGTGGGTATGGGGATTCCGGGCTTTGTGGATCATGACCGCGGCATTGCCGATTCGCTGACCAACGTGCCGGGATGGTATGATGTGCCCGTGCGCCAGATGCTGGAGGATATGACCGGGCTGCCCGCTGCGGTGGATAACGATGCTAACTGCATGGCCTATGCAGAATGGAAGCTTGGCGCCGGTAAGGGGCTGAATGACCTGGTGTGCCTGACCCTGGGTACGGGTGTGGGATCCGGCATTGTGGCCAACGGTCAGATGCTGCGTGGTTCTCTGGGGGCTGCAGGTGAGCTGGGGCATGTGAGCATTGATTTCAACGGCCGCGAAGGTTATTACCACAACCACGGTGCTCTGGAGAATTATATCGGTCACGCCCGCATTCAGGAGGATGCTGCAGCTGCCTATGCCGCAGCAGGGCAGGAGAAGAGTTTTGATGATTGCGCCCCGTACCCGCTGGAGCTGGCTGCCAAGGAGGGTGATGCCGTGGCACTGGCTATGTGGGATGACATTGCCCGCAAGCTTGCCACAGGCCTGCTGAACTGCCATTACCTGCTGAATCCCGCTGCCTTCATCATTGGTGGTGGTGTGGCTAAGGCTGGTGACTTGCTCATGGAGCCGCTGCGTGCTTACTTGAAGGCTCAGATGTATGCGCCTCATTATGAGAAACTGCGCATTCTGCCTGCGCAGTTCAGCAATGAGGCCGGTATCATCGGCGCTGCCAAGATGGCTCTTGTTGAGGCTGATGCCCGCGGTTGAGGCCTGTGCGCTGCTATGGCTGAGGATTTTGCCAAAGGAGAATTGAGACTCTGCGCGCGTCTCGGCTTAGAGGGTGAGGCTGCGGAGTCTCTGCTTGCGGCTATGCGGGCGGGTGTTTCCTCCCGCCAGGCTGTGGTGCTTACCGCGCGTGCTCCGCAGGAGTATGTGCCTCCCTTCGCTTGTGCTGAGCTGCATGCACCCTGGCTGCCGCCCCGCGTGTATGTGCCGGCAGAGGGGGTGAAGCCCACGGCGTATACAGACTATGCCGCCGGCCTGTACTATTCGCTGGATTTGTCATCCTGCTGGGAATCTGCATGTCTGGCAGAGGTGCCGGCACCTTCTTCCTCCCTGGATATGTGTGCCGCACCCGGTGGCAAGACTATGCTGATGGCAGCGCGTTTTGGTGCAGATAATCATACGGCCAATGAGGTGCATCCCGGGCGGCGTGGTATTCTGCGCCAGAATCTGGAGCAGTGTGGCATGCCGCAGGTGCGGGTTACGGGAAATCGTCCTGACCAGTGGGCCCGCAGCGGAGAGCTGTTCGACCTGCTGCTTGTGGATGCCCCCTGCAGCGGGCAATCTCTGCTGTGCAAGGGAATCAAGAATCCCGGCTGCCTGGGCTCTGGTATGGTGAATGGAAATGCCAAGCGCCAGAAGGGTATCATGCTTTCCGCGGTGCAGTGCGTTGTCCCCGGCGGGCATATTGTGTACACTACCTGCACATATGACCCGGAGGAAAACGAGAAGGTGATGGCCTATATCCTCAAGCGTAACCCGGATTGGCAGGCGGTGGAGGTGCCTCTGCTGGCGCCGTTCCGTTCAGCCCTTGCTGATTTTCCTGCGTATCGCTTATTGCCGGCGCATGGGTTCGGGGCAGGGGGCTTTTGCTGTCTCCTGAAAAAAATTAAATAATTTTCTCAACATAAAACGCTTCATTTACGTCAAACCAGTCAAACACATATGAAATCCAGACTTTTTCTCATGATTGCGGCGCTGCTGCCCTCTGTTGTGGCTTCTCCCCTGCCGGAGAAGGCTGATTTGCTCGCATCCAATACGGTGACCGCTCAGTACATGGGCACCATGGAACGCCCCTGCTATTTCCGTACGGCTCTTTGCCCGGACCGCTGCGACCACGCTGTGAAGGTTGCCCAGTTCCGTGTGCTTACCAATGAGGCATACGAAAAGCCTGGTAAGTATGGTGATGACATGGCAGCAGCCGGTAATATGCTGATGGTGGATGCCCGGAATGATGTTCCTGGCCAGCCGGAAGGCATGCTGCAGAAACTGGCAGAGCTCAAGCCTGGTCAGCTGGTGCGCTTGACGCAGAAGCACTATTATGCCGACCTGGGCGATGTGATGACGCCGATTCGCCCTGTGACGGAGCTGGAGGTTCTGCAGGGTGGTGCCTGTGAGGAAATTCCCTCCGCCCCGCAGGACCATGCGGACCATGGTCTGATGCCCATTAACCGCATGCGCCGCCGATAAATGATATACGAAAGCCCGCCAATCCGGCGGGCTTTTCCACAATGTTTTCTGGCACCTGGCTCACCAGGGCAGGGGAATATAGCCAAGCAGGCGCAGCAACCAGAGATTCAGGGTAATCAGCGCCAGAACATGCCAGATGATGACCACACCGGCGCTGACCAGCTGACGAGGCTTGTTGATGGAGCTTCCGCGGCTCATCATCACCTTCTGGTTCTGCTGGGCAAAGACAATGTCCTCGTTCGGTGCTAATTCTTCTCTCATAGGCTGGCCTCAGCACTGTATCATAATCCTTTGCCCCATGCAATACCTTTCTGGTTGTGTTCTTTCTGCAGAATAAATTTTAAATGCTGAATAGAACGCATTTTACGCTTGCGGAAATGGGTGAGAGGGTAGTATGATATGCCGACTGTATTATGGAGTACGAGACAGAACCCCAGATGCCCCAGCGCGAGAAGCGGACATGGCCTACCAGACTGACTGGCGGGTGCCTTGTGGCGTTGTCTCTTGTGCTGGCAGCCAGTATTTTGAGTTACAATCACTCTGAGATGGGCTGGGATTTTCTGAACCCGACCGGTGGAACCGTGGCAGAGGAGGCTCCCTGTACCAACTGGCTGGGGCTTATCGGCTTGTACCTGGCAGGTATTTGCAATTGGCTGCTGGGGGCTGTTTCGTTGTACGCCATGGCTCTGCTCCTTATCTTTTCTGTGGGGCTGCTCATCTGGCCGCGTCGTCCCTTTGTGCTGCAGCTTGTGGCCATGATTTGCCTGATAGTTTTTTCCAGCGCCATTCTTGCACTCCAGCCCTGGTTCCTGGATGACTGGAAGACCGCACATCATCTGTATTCGGTAGGTGGGGTGCTGGGGTATCTGGATGGCTGCTGCCTGGTGGAGCCCTTTGCCGGAACGCGCTGGGCGCTGGTATCATTCCTGCTGCTGCATGCTCTGGGCTGGATTTATTTTGCCCGGTTTACTTTTATTCAGTTCTGGAGAGAGGTGTGGTATGATATCTCCGATTCGTGGTGCCGCTGGCGCCACAATCGTGCAGAGAAGAAGGAACGCCGCCGTGCAGAACGAGAGCAGAAGCTGCGCGAGCACAATGAGGAGCTGGCGCGAGAAATGGAGGCAGCCAAGGCTGCTGCCGCGGCTGATGCCGAGGTGGCTCGCGTGGAGGCTCGCCGTGCTTCTGGTAAAGGCCAGGAAACTCTTTTCCCGGATGAACCCGCAGGACCCGCGCCTGTCCGCAAGCGCGGCGGGGCTGATGCCCGCCGTACGCCGGAACCTGAGTATCAGGAGGAAGAGTATCTGCCGATGCCTTCCATAGAGCAGCAGATGGCAGATAGCCGCCGCCGGGAAGCCAACCGAGTGGAAACTCAACGGCCGCCCACTGGCCGTGGTCGCCAGTATGCGCCCACCAGTAATCGCGCCAATCTGCTGGATCTCATGGCCCCGGTGGAGGAGGAAATTGCGCTGCGCAATGCACCTGGTGCAGATGCGGAGCCGCTGCCTGCACCCGCTCGCCGCAGCCCGGTGAACCCGCGTCTGCAGGAACAGGTGGATCGCCGCATTGCCGCGCAGAACCCTGCTCCGAAACCTGCACCCAGGGCAGCCAAGGCTGCTGCTCCGGCTTCCAAGGCGGCCACGTCCCGTTCCGCTGGCCCGCTGGATAAGAAGGATACCCGCGTGCAATATGAGGATTATCCCTTGCCGCCGTATGACTTGTTGAAGTATGAGCCTGTTTCTCAGGATGTCACTGCTGCGGCCCAGCGGGAGATGGATGAGACGCAGCAGCGCATTATCGAGACTCTGGACACGTTCCGAATTACGGTGGAGCCCGGTGCCATTACCCGTGGCCCGAGTATCACGCGCTACGAATTTTATCCCCCCCGCGGTCGGCGCGTGAGCGATTTCTCAAAGCTGGACAAGGATATCATGCTGGCTACCAGTTCCAAGTCGGTGAACATCCTGGCACCTATCCCCGGCAAGAATACGGTGGGTATTGAGCTGGAGAATGCTCAGAAATCGCCGGTTTATCTGCGTGAGCTGCTGCAGTCAGATAATTTCAACAGCCCGAAGCTGCGTATTCCTGTGGCGCTGGGTAAGGATGTGTACGGCAACGCGGTTATCGGTGACCTTGCTGCCATGCCGCATACGCTGGTGGCCGGTACCACGGGTTCCGGTAAGTCCGTGTGCATCAACAGCATGATTCTTTCCATGCTCTATAAGTTCCGCCCGGAGGAGCTGAAGCTTATTCTGGTGGATCCCAAGGTGGTGGAAATGCAGCCTTACCGCAAGCTGCCGCATCTCATTTGCCCGGTGGTGACTCAGCCTGGCCGTGTGATTGGTGCGCTGCGCTGGGCGGTGAATGAAATGGAGCGTCGCTACCGCCTGTTCAGTCAGGTGGGTGTGCGTAACTTCGAGGACTTCAACAACCGCGAGGACGACGGCCCCATTGATGAGCCTGAGGAGGAAGAGGATGCCCCCATCGACTATGCTGCCATTGAGGCTATGGCCAGCGAGATTGAGCGCCAGGCAGAGGACGAGGTGGCTCTTGCCCGCGAGGATGAGCAGGATGAGTTTGATTTCGACGACCCCGAGCCTATTCCGCTCAAGCTGCCGTACATCGTCATTATCATCGATGAGCTTGCTGACCTCATGATGGTGGTGAAGGAAGACCTGGAAAACTACATTGCCCGCCTTACGCAGAAGGCCCGTGCTGCCGGTATTCACCTGGTGGCGGCCACGCAGACTCCGCGTGCCAATGTGGTGACAGGTATCATCAAGGCCAATATCCCCAGCCGAATCGCTTTCCGTGTGGCCAGCCCGCTGGATTCCCGTATCATCATCGACCAGGCCGGTGCAGAAAACCTGCTTGGCAAGGGCGACAGCCTGTTCCTGCCGCCCGGCGGTATCACCAAGATGACCCGCGTGCAGGGCGCCTTTGTGAGCGATGCCGAAATCGCCAAGATTATTGCTCACTGCGCTGCCCATGCCAAGCAGAAGTTCGAGCAGGGCGTGGCCGCAGAGATGGACAGTGCCGAGGGTGGTTCGCCCAATGCGGATAATGGTGGCCGAATCGGCACCAAGAATATGAACGATGAGGATGCTGAGCTCTACACCCGCTGTGTCCAGCTGGTGGTGACGGAGCGCAAGGCCAGCACGTCCCTTCTGCAGCGTCGCTTCAGTATCGGCTACGGTCGCGCTGCCAAGATTATGGATATGATGGAGGAGAACGGCGTAATCTCAGCTCCCTCCGGCGCTACCCGCGCCCGCGAGGTGCTGGTGGATGCTCCGTAAGTTACCGCTTACGAGCTGCGGACGAAAACAGGCTCATCAGTTTCTTCTGTAGCCTGGAGAACGGGGGGGCTCCCTTTGTCACATAAGGTTCGGCCTGGAGTATGAATTCTCTGCATCCATGGGGCAGGGCTCTGATGCGGTTGCCCAGCTCTGTGAGTGCCGCTTTTCCTCCGGAGATGGTGATGCTGGTATCTGCATGGAGAGGGGCATCATTTTCGTATTGGCAGACGATGTTGTAGAAATCATTCAGTACCCAGCCATCCCCGCGTAATCCATCCTCCGTCAATCCTGCGCCGAGTACGCCGAATTCGTGATCCTCTTCGGCTATGGCGGTATCTATTTTGTGCAGCAATTCATCCCGCCCTTCATCGTCAAAGGAGATGAGAACCACCCCTTCATCCGGATTGCTCTGCATGCTCAGTTTCATATCAGCCTAAAGATTCATGGGGACAAAAAGCTGCGTCCAGGGGGTGTCTTTCTTCTTGTAGTATGCAGGAAGCGTACCCTTGTTAAAGGCGGCATCATCGCTGCCGTTGAATTTCATCTGGAGCCTTACATGTCTGGCTCCCATCTGCATCAACTTGTTAATTTTTAAGGCCTGAGCATAGCGGGCATCCGGCTTCAACTGGTAGGCCTTACCGAAACAGGTATCGGATGCTGCGTAGTTCTCCAGCTGGCGCTGGATGAGTCCTTGCAGATAGTGCGCCTCTGGCTCATGGGGCGTTAGTTGTACGGCCTTCTCCGCTATTCTTGCTGCGTGTTGCCACATGCCGGCCTGGCAACAGTCTGCGGATTGCTTAAAAGCAGGATTTCCCTCGGGGGTGTCCAGTTCCTCCGTGTAGAGGATGCGGTGAGGCTGCAGGTCTCTGGCGATGTCTTGGCATAGCCCCTCGATGTCACTGTCTGCACCATCTGTGGTGATAGTGTATTTATACGCGTATCCATAGGGGCCGCCGGATTTTTTTGTAAGGTAAAGCCATGCAGATAATTCTGTTTCCTCAAAAAGCTCGTCATCATCCTCTGCGATGGCCTTATTGCTCCATGTGTGCTCTCGTACATTTTCGAGTCTGATCTGGTAATCCGCGTTCTCCTTGAATGTGTAGATTCCTCCTTGCTGTAGTTCTCTGGTCAGCTGTTCCCTTACTTTATTCCCCAGGTGGGATCTGGCCTGTATTTCCAGAGTGTCTCCTTTATACAGACCTACCCGGGAAGGGGCTATGCAGGTCATTTGAATCTGAACGCTGCAGGAACTCAGGAAGATTACAAGGACGACGCATGCTACCAGATTGAAGAGAAGCCTTGCCATGGTGGGGAATTCATTTTAGTCAGATCTCATCTGCCAGGAGCCCCTGGAGCTGCCGGTGGGCATAGTGCAGACGGGATCGCAGAGTGCCTTCGGAAATATTGATGAGCTTGGCAATCTGCGGGTAGGAGAGCCCTTGGATATCGCAGAGATTCACTACCTCCTGGTGGGCGGGGGAAAGCTGGGAAATGGCTCGTGCCAGTTTACCACGCAGGTCTTTTACCTGAGCTTTGCGGATGGGATCGGATTCCAGATTGGCATCAGCCAGCTCGGCGTCTTTTTCCAGGGGATTGCCCTTCTCATCATTATCCAGGCTGAAACTGCGTTCGCGCTTTCGTTTGCGGAGGTAATTGCGGGCGTTGTTCAGGGCAATGGAATAGAGCCAGGTGTAGAATGAGCTGTTTCCCTTGAAATAGCGGAGGGAATGGAAGGCTTTGAGGAAGGATTCCTGAGCTACATCGTAGGCATCTGCCTCGCTGTTGAGCATCTGGACGAGCATGGCATTGAGCTTGCGGCTGTGCCGCCGGATAAGCTCGTCGTATGCTCGCGTCTGGCCGGCAAGAGTGCTCGCTACGAGCTCCTCATCGCTCTGGTCTGCATACGAATCTCTGGGGTTTTCCTTCATTTTGGTAGAACATAGGGTGGTGTTGGGGTAGTGCAACCGGTGGGGGATAGTTCCCCCACCGGTTGAGGCAGGGAATTAGAGTACGAACTCGCGAGCCATGCCGCGGGTCTTTTCGTACCAGTCGATATAGGTCTTGTTAATGAGGGTGTAACCGCCTGGGGTCGGGTAGTGGCCGCTGAAATACCAGTCGCCGCAGGGGGCTTCGATGGCATCGTGCAGTCCTTCCAGACTCTGGTAGATGACCTGAATCTCGCAGGGAGAATCCTCCGGCGTGACCATGCGGGAAATCTCATCAGTGATTTCGTCCTCCGTCAGTGCTGCGTATATGCGGCGTACCGGGTTGGTGCGCTTCTCTGCAGGCTGAGTGAGCTGGTGACGGCACTCGTTGTACACATCGGTAATGACATTGGAGAGCCCCTTGCGGTGCAGCAGATTGATGGCTGCCAGGAATGCGACAAACTGACCCATCTCGCTCATGTCGATGCCATAGAAGTCCGGATAGCGCACCTGCGGTGCAGAGGATACGATGACAATCTTGCGGGCCTTAGTGCGGGCAAGAAGGCGCAGCAGACTCATCTTGAGCGTGGTGCCGCGTACAATGGAGTCATCGATTGCCACCAGAACTTCGTCTTCACCCACGGCTCCGTAGGTGAGGTCGTATACCATGGAAGCCATCTGCTTGCGGCTGCTGGCCTCAGAGATGAAGGTGCGGAGTTTGATGTCCTTGTGGGCAATTTTTTCTGCGCGGGGCCAGCGGCGCAGGATGAGCTCATTGATGAGTTCCTCGCTCATGGTGCCATTGCGGAAGGCTTCGACCATTGCTGCAGTCACCTTGTTGCGACGGTAGGCACGCAGACCCTCCAGCAGACCGTAGTAGGAGACTTCGGCCGTGTTGGGGATGAAGGTGATGGCTGCCTTAGAGAAGTCATCCTTATCCAGGCTGGCTACTACTTTCTCCGTGAGGTTGGCACCCAGAGCCTTACGCTCGCGGTAGATAACGGGGTCGTTACCGCGGGAGGTGTAGATATCCTCGAAGCAGCAGGGGGTGAACTTGCCGGGGGTGGTGTATTCCTTGATGGATACCTGACCATCTGCCTTCACGAGAATCATGTTGGCTGCCGGCAGTTCCTTCACCTCAGATTCCTCGACTTCCATTACGCTCATGAGCGGAGCGCGTTCGCTGGCAACCACCAGATACTCGTCCGTCTTCACGTAGTAGCAGTGGCGGATGCCGTGCGGGTCGCGCAGGCAGAAGAAGTCGCCGTTACCCACAGCGCCCATGATGACATAGCCGCCATCCCAATCCTTGCAGGATTTTCCAATTACATCGAAAAGGTTAAGCTCTGCAGAGATAAGCTGCGGAATTTCGCGACCATCCACGTTCTTATTGCGGAGCTCGCGGTACTTATCGGTGTGTGCTTCGTCCAGGTGGTACCCCACTTCTTCCAGAATAGCCTGCGTGTTGTTGTCAAACACGGGGTGCTGACCACGGGCCATGAGCTTCTCGTGCAGTTCCTCCACGTTGGTCATGGAGAAATCGCCCTGCAGCATCAGGGTGCGGGTGGGCCAGTTGGAGCGGCGCAGGAACGGGTGGCAGTTGCCTTCCTCATACTGCACGCCGCTGCTGCCGTAAAGCATGTGCCCCATGAGCACTTCACCACCGAAGTTGAAGTGCTTCTTGAAAGAGATAGCATCCGTACCGTTGATGATGCCATCTTCGCGCATGTGGCGCAGGTTGCGCTGCTGGGCTGTGAAGAGATCCGTGAGGGCAGAGCCGCCAACCGCGCGGGAGCGGAAGATGTAGGGCTCACCCAGAGGCATGTTCAGCTTGATGCTGCCGAACCCGGCGCCGTCCTGGCCGCGGTTGCGCTGCTTCTCCATAAGGAGGAACAGCTTGTTAAAGGCCCACTCGGGGTTTCCATACTTCTCCTCGAAGTAGGAAAGCGGCTTGAGCAGGCGAATGGCTGCGGACATGGTCTGGTCTCCTTTCGGTGAATTACTTGCGCACAGTTACCTTGATGCCCTTGCCCTCGCGCATGGTGCCGATGATTGTGCCGCCGGGGCCTGCGGTGAGAGCCTGTTCCACCTGGTCGGGGGAGACGATGGCTACCCAGCCGATACCCATGTTGAAGGTGTGGAAACGGTCTTCTGCGTCTACGAACTTCAGAACCTTCTGAGCCGGTTCGTTGTTCCAGTAGGGGATTTCGAGGTCGGCACCCTTTTCGCCGAGGAAGCGTTCCAGGTTTTCGGGCAGACCGCCGCCGGTGATGTGGGCGTATGCCTTCGGGGTGATGCCGAGCTTGCGCATGTCGTACACCACATCATGGTACAGACGGGTGGGGGCAAGCAGGTCGCGCAGTTCTTCCTTGGTAAGCAGATCGGGGTTCTGGGCCAGCACGCGGCGCACCAGACTCCATCCGTTGGCGTGGAAACCGTCGCTGGGATAGCCGATGAGGATATCACCAACCTCTACCTTGGAGGGGTCAATCATCTGGCTCTTTTCAACACAGCCGATGCTGAAACCGGCCATTTCTACAAGATTTTCGGGCACTACGCCGGGCATTTCGGCGGTTTCGCCACCTGCCAGAATGCAGTTGCAGCTTTCGAGATAGTCGCACATGCCAGCCACCAGGCGGGTGATACGGGGGCGCTCGATTTCAAGGTTGGAGATGCCGAGGTAATCGAGGAACACGAGGGGATCGCCACCGGTGGTGAGAATGTCGTTCACGTTCATGGCCACCAGGTCCTTACCGGCAGTTTCGAGCATATCCATGTCGAAGAGGATTTCGGTCTTGGTGCCCACGCCGTCCGTGCCGGTAACGATGACCGGTTCCTTGTAGGAAGACAGGTCGTATGCTGCGGCGAAAAGACCGAAAGCGTTGCAAAGCTGGCGGTTTTTCTGCGTGCGCTTCACGTGGGAGCTGATATCAGAAACAAAAGACTGCGCCTCAATAGTGTCGACGCCGGACTGCTTGTATGTGAGATTGCCGGACATAATAGCTTGAAACATCGCTTGGATGCGCGCGCATTATACATGAGAACCGCCCGATTGGCAAGCCGATTCTGCTGCCTTTTTCCAACTGATTTATATCCGTTTGAAGAAAAGCGCACCTGCTTGATATCGAGCAGGTGCGCGATGAAAATGGATATGGATGAATCAGCGGTTCTTGTGGCGCATGCAGAGACGGTATTTTACCCGGTCTGCCTCGTGGTTGGCCTCTACCTTGGAGCAGAGTTCCCGAATGACTGCGCTTGTCTCAATGTCTACTGGTTCTGCGCCAAAGGGCAGCAACACCTCCATGCTCATCTCACGTGTGTGTTCAGAGTATCGGAAGTAGAAATCCAACGTGCCTTTGTCCAGCGGCATCATGCGGAACAAGGCGTTGCCAATCAGCTGGGCCTTGCGCATGCTCTCGCGGGTGAGGAAATACTTGTTGCAATAGGCCTGCCATTCGGACTTGAGCAGGAAACGGTCGTAATCCGGGCTGTGGAAGGCGAAGTGGAAATCGCGGATGCGGTTCACAAATACGCGCGTGCGCTCGCGCTTGGGATGCTCGAAAATCTCCTCGGAGGTGCCGATTTCATAGATGATGCCGTCATCCATATATACCACGCGGGTGCTCACGTCGCGGGCAAAGCTCATTTCGTGGGTCACAATGGCCATGGTCATACCTTGGCGTGCCAACGCGCGGATTACGGAGAGTACCTCACTCACCATGGTGGGGTCCAGGGCAGAGGTCGGTTCATCGAACAGAATGATTTCCGGATCCATGGAAAGGCAGCGGGCAATGGCAGTGCGTTGTTTCTGACCACCGGAGAGTTCATCCGGCATGGCATCTGCTTTTTCTGCCATACCCACCATTTTGAGAAGCTCCCTGGCTTTATTTTCGGCTTCCTGTCGGCTCTTGCCGAGCAGCTTCATGGGGCCGATGCACACGTTTTCCAGCACGGAGAGGTGGTTGAACAGATTGAAGGACTGGAACACCATGCCCATCTTCTGGCGAAGTTTGGAAACATTGACCCGGCCGTTGAGGACTTCTTCTCCATCAATGATAATGCTGCCACCGGTGGGCTGCTCCAGCAGGTTCAGGCAGCGGAGGAAGGTGCTTTTACCCGTGCCGGACGGGCCGATGATAGAGATAACTTCTCCGCATTTGATATTCAGATTAACATCGCGCAATACTTCCAGATTGCCGAATTTCTTCTGAAGGTGTTTAATTTGAATCATCGTTTATTTTGAAGGGGGGAAGGGAGTGTGTTTCTGAGGGTCAGCAGACTTTGTTTCCAATGCGGTCAAGCACATAGGTAAACAACCAGGCAATCAGGAAATACATGAGTGCCACCATGAGCAGCGGGAAGAAGGGATCGAACGTACGCCCGCGGATGATGTAGGAGGCACGGGTGAGGTCGGCCACGGCTACGTACCCCACAATGGAGGTGTTCTTGATGAGGGAAATCAGCTCACCCTTGTACACAGGCAGCACGCGGCGGATAGCCTGCGGCAGCACGATGTAGCAGAAAGTGCGCACCGGGGTGAAGCCGAGGGCAATGCCGGCCTCTGTCTGGCCCTTATCGATGCTGCTGATGGAGGTGCGGAACATTTCGCTGACATAGGCTGCGAAGTTCATGGCAAAGGTGATGATGGCCACCGGGGTGTTGTCGAACTTGGTGAAGGCTACATAGCACATCATCATCAGAAGCACCAGAATGGGCGTGCCGCGCATGATGTCGATGTACACCTTGGCAATGTTGCTCAGCACGCGGTTCTTGCTCATGCGCAGGTAGCAGATGCAGGCACCCAGAATGGTGCCCAGCAGTGCAGAGAAGAAAGAAATGTGCAGGGTTACCTTCAGGCCGTCCCACAGAAGCATGTAGCGGCGCTCTTCAATGATGTTGCGGTAGAAACTGCGCACCACCGTGCCCCAGATGCCGAGATTCTGCTCGCCCTCGTTGCCGGATACAATCGAGGGATGGGCGTTCTTGGTCAGCACGGCTACGCGGGAGTGGCTGTCGTAATAAGGCTCGGAGAAAAGTACACTCTCGGCGCGTTCATCCGTAATCAGAATGCCGGAGGCGGCCATGTCTGCCTTGCCGGTGGTGGTGGAGGCGATGAGGGAGTCGTACTCCATCTCCACGATTTCCACCGGGCGGTTGATGTATACGGAGAAGCGCTGAATCAGCTCGGCATCGAAACCGGCGATTTTCTCGTTCTTGATGAACACGATGGGTTCCGTGCAGGGCTCCATGGCCACGCGGATGGGTTCGCCCTGGGTGGGCAGGGGGAGATTCGGCATTTCGGCTGTATCGAAATGCTTGATCCAGCGCTCCATGATGGTCTGGAGCTCGCCACTGGCTTTCAGCTGGCGGATGAAGGCATTGAACTGGTCGCAGAGTGCCTGGTTGTGCTTGCCAAAGACAGCACCCATCTGGCAGGGGGGGACGGGGCTGTCCGGCAGGATGGTGACACCCTGGGTCTTGCGCACCAGTGCGTAGCAGATAACGTCGTCCATAATGGCGCCGTCGCACTTTTCCTGCTGCAGGGAAAGCATCATGTCCGCCTCGGTATCAAAGCGGTCAAGCTTGATATCGGGATAATGCTCCTCCACGTAAATATCCTGCACGGTGGATGAAGGAACGGCCAGCACTCGCCCGCGCAAATCCTCAAAACAGCTGATTTTGCTGCTGGGCTGTTGCGTGGATTCGACGATGGTCTCCGAACCCAGTATCGGAGCCGCGGCGAGCATGACATAAGCAACTAAAGTTGCTACAATATGAAGTGTTTTGTTCATGTTGTACAACCCGGGGGGGAACCACCCCGCGCGCGAATATTAACACACCTTCGCCATTTTGCAAGCTAAATGTTAGTCCATCGCAAACTTATTGTAATTCCTATCGCTTTGCTGTGAGGTGATTCAAAAACTCATCCTCCTGAAAAAGGAAGTCACCCAGGGGCCGAAGCCCCTGGGTGCCCAACTACCCTATGAATCGGACCCTTTCGAGCCCGGGAACCTTGTTTTACGTCCGGTCCCGAAGACGAGCTCAGTATACCTGGTTTTTAGTAACGCGTCAAGAGAAATAGCAGGCAAAATAACTTTTTTTTACGTGAAAATCCCGTTTTGTTGTTACTCAACTTAAATAGTTATTAAGAATAGATTGTGCTTTTGTTGCACAGAAAGCGACACACCTTTCGCAAGGGCGGCTGGCGTAATAAGCTGATGTGCGGTCGTTTGGGCGGGCTGAGGCTTCCATTTCCTCGTCCAGGTGCAGAAGCTCCCGGCAGGTGAGGGTGCCGAATTCCTTCTTGAATTCCTCGGCGAGTTCGCGCGTGAGAGAGAAGATAATTTCTTTTTCTTCCGGGTTACCGCTCAGGTTGCCTTTGCAGAATCCCGCCACCATGCAGAGGCCGGAAAAAGCGCCGCAGGTGCCGCGCATGCGTCCGAGCCCGGCGCCGAAGGCAGAGGAAAAGCGGAGCGCAGCTTTCTCGCTCAGGCCTACCTGGTCAGCAAAAGCGGCAAAGACGGACTGGGCGCAATTGAAGCCCTGGTGGAAGTAATGGAGCGCTTTTTCATCTGCTTGCATGGCGGTGAGCATACGCCTGCGTTTCCGTTTTGTCAATTCCGGTTTTTTTGCTCGCAATGGGGCAGGGGCGGTGCTACAATCAGCGCAGACATGAACATTCAGCGTACATTAGTCAAACATGCGTTGGCCAGTGAAGCTCCTGCAGAGCAGATTCTGGTGGAAGGCTGGGTGCGTACCCGCCGCGATTCCAAGACTTTTTCCTTCCTGGAGGTAAATGATGGCACCAGCCTGGCCTCCATTCAGGTAGTGGCAGATGCCGGTATTCCCGGGTACGAGGAAATTGGTCGCATGACGACTGGTTCTTCCGTGAGCATTCTGGGCCGCCTCATTGAGAGCCCCGGCAAGCAGAAGTGGGAAATTCAGGCAACGGAAATCAAGCTTGTGGGTTCCGCACCGGAGACTTATCCGCTGCAGAAGAAGGGGCACTCCCCTGAATTCCTGCGCACGATTGCGCACCTGCGCCCGCGAACCAACCTGTTCGGCGCTATTTTCCGCACTCGCTCCCGCATGGCTGCTGCGGTGCACCAGTTCTTCCTGGAGCGAGATTTCGTGTGGGTTCACACTCCCATCATCACGGCCAGCGACTGCGAAGGCGCCGGTGAGATGTTCCGCGTGACCACGATGGACCCCCTGGCCGAGAACAAGGGCTACGACAACGATTTCTTCGGCAAACCTGCCAACCTGACCGTTTCCGGCCAGCTGGAGGGCGAGACCTTTGCCTGCGCGCTTAGCAATATCTACACCTTCGGCCCGACCTTCCGCGCCGAGAACAGCAACACCTCCCGTCACGCCGCAGAGTTCTGGATGATTGAGCCTGAAATCGCATTCTGTGATATCTACGGCGATATGGACATTGCAGAATCCTTCATCAAGCACATTGCCCGCACCATGCTGAATGATGCCAGCGGTGACTTTGAATTCTTCTGCAAGTTTGTGGATAAGGGCCTGCGCGCCCGCCTGGAAGAGGTGGCCGAAAAGCCCTTTGTGCGCTGCTCTTACACCGAGGCTATCGAAATCATGCAGGCCAGTGGTGAGAAGTTTGAATATCCTCCCTACTGGGGCATGGATATGCAGAGCGAGCACGAGCGTTTCCTGACCGAGAAGCACTTCAAGTGCCCGGTTATCGTGTACAATTACCCGAAGGAAATCAAGCCGTTCTACATGCGCTTGAACGAGGATGGCAAGACCGTGACCGCCATGGACGTGCTTGTGCCCGGCATCGGCGAAATCATCGGCGGCAGCCAGCGTGAGGAGCGCCTCGATATTCTGGAGGGCAATATCGACCGCATGGGCATGGATAAGGAAGCTTACTACTGGTACAACGACCTGCGCCGCTACGGTACCGTGCCGCATGCTGGTTTTGGTGTTGGCTTTGAGCGCCTTATCATGTTCGTGACCGGTGTGCAGAATATCCGCGACGTGCTGCCGTTCCCGCGCACCCCGCGTAACTGCGAGTTCTGATATTGACTTGCCGCAGGGAAGCTGATAGGATAACAAAGTATGAAATCGCGCGCGGAGGAGTTTGCAGAGTGGGGGACTGAAGTGGTATTCGGTCGTGCCCGCGGCTTCCGCGCGTGGATGATGCGCTGCCTGCTGCGCTTTGCTTCCTTCTTCTTCTGGATTCTTGTGCAGGTTCGCCTGTTCCTGTTCCGCCGCCGCATCAAGACCGTGCATTACCTGGGCACCTTTGTGGTGAGCGTGGGTAATATCACGGCCGGTGGCACGGGTAAGACACCGGTGGTGGAGCTGCTTTCCCGCAGCCTGGCTTCCCGTGGCCGCAAGTGCGCTATTCTGACCCGTGGCTATAAGAGTCATGACCTGGAAAAACCGCAGGTGTGGCTGGATAAGGAAGGCAAGCGCGTGAAGCGTGTGCCCAAGATTGCCAGCGATGGCAAGACCCGCTACCTCAGCCCCCTGTATGCCGGTGATGAGCCGTTCATGCTGGCTCGCAACCTGGATGATGTGGCGGTGCTGGTGGATAAGGACCGCGTGAAGTCCGGTATCTTTGCCATCGAACAGCTGGGCAGCAATACGCTTATTCTGGACGATGGCATGCAGTTTCTCAAACTGAAGCATGAGATTGATATCGTGCTGGTGGACTGCGGTTTCCCCTTTGGTACTGGCGCTCTGCTGCCGCGTGGAACCATGCGCGAACCACGCGCCAGCCTGAAGCGCGCCAGCTATATCATTCTGACCAAGAGTGAGGGTAAGCCGCAGGATGAACTCATTGCCACCATCCGCAAGTACAACAAGGTGGCCGATATCATCGTGACGAACCATGCCCCGGTGCTGCTGGAGAATATCTTCACCGGCGAACAGCTTCCGCTTTCTGCGCTCAGGGGTAAGTATGTGGCCTGTCTCAGCGGCATTGCTCGCCCGGAGAGCTTTGAGAATCTGGTGGAATCCCTTGGCGCCAATGTGGAAATCCGCCGCAGTTATCCTGACCACTACTGGTTTGACCAGGAGGATCTGGATGCCTTTGTGGAGCGCTGCGCCGAGCGCGCCATGGATATGATTGTCACCACGGAGAAGGATGCCGTTCGCTTCCTTCGCCCGGGGGAGATGGATGTGCCCATCTATTTCCTGCGCATTCACATTGATATTCTGCAGGGGCAGGAGAAGTGGGATGCCATGATTGACCGCATCTGCGGGCTGGGCGAGCCTCAGCCGCGCCCGGAATGGGGCGATGTGCTCTGATGCCTCCGTGTCAGTAAATCGGCTTTCTGGCCGGGTGGTGCAGAGTTTTGACTTGCATTTCATATTAAAACGCGCATAATATGCGCGACTGGCAGTGTAAGCTGCAGCAACATTCTTAAATAAATACTATGAAAACGCTCAAGCGATTCGTACTTGTAGGCGCCCCCGCTTCCGGCAAGGGCACACAGTCCTCTTTCCTCTCTGAGACCTATGGTCTGAAGCCCCTGAGCACCGGCGCTCTGCTGCGTGCTGAGATTGCCGCTGGCTCTGAGCTGGGCATGGAGGCCAAGAAGTACATGGATGCTGCCATGTTCGTGCCCGATGAAGTGGTGAACGGTATCGTTGCCAAGTGGCTGGGTGAGAACCAGGAGTGCGGCTGCCTTCTCGACGGCTATCCCCGCACCGTTTCCCAGGCTGAGACCCTGGATGCCAACCTGTCCTCCATGGGCCTGGGTGTGGATATCGTGGTGTACCTCAACGTGTCTGCTGAGCTCATCGAAGCCCGCATGATGAAGCGCAAGGCTTGCCCCGCCTGCGGCGAGACCACCCGCAACGGCGAGGAAATCTGCCCGAAGTGCGGCGGCGCCATGATTGTGCGCTCCGACGACAACCCCGAGGCTTTCGCCAAGCGTCGTAAGGACTACGAGACTCTGACCGTGCCCGTGGTGGAGCACTACCGCGCCCAGGGTAAGGTTGTGCAGATCGACGTGACCGAGGAAGGCGAGCCCGAGGCTGTTTCCGCCCGCATCGCCGCCGCCGTGCGCACCTACTGCGAGAAGTAATTTCGCATAGTTCCCAGAATATTTTTCAGGAGCCGTTTTCCCGGAACAGGGAGAACGGCCCTCTTTGTATACTCGTGGAATGAGGCGTTCTATTTTCTTTACTTGCCAGGGTGGATAGGGTAGAATGAAAAGAGCATGAAGAAGTCATCCCTGTTTACCCTGGTACTTTCTTGTTTGTTGCCCGCGCTGTATGCTCAGGATGCCCCGGGGGTGCTGAATGAGCTTCATGGTATGCTGGCAGAATCCGCCGCTGCGCTTGCGCCAAAAGCCCGCGCGCGGTGCGTGCCGGCTCTTGGTCTGCTGCCTGCAGATACAGATTCTTTTTTTGCCCTTGCTCAGCTAGATAAACTCATATCCTGTGTGTCAGCACAGAAAGAGGAATTTACAGGGGTAGAGCTGGCAAGTGCGCTGGTGGATGAGCTGGATAGTATTGCCGTGGGCGTATCGCCCCGCTGTGTGCAGGATATGCAGCGTTTGCAACCATTGCTTCAGGTGCTGAGGTCAAACCTTGGCCTGGTAGGTGAGAATTGGAGGATGCAGGCGAATGATGCGGCAGCCCGTGCTATTGTAGCAGTGGAGCGGGAGCAGCAGTTCATTGATGGAGAAACTCTTGTGCAGGCAACGCAGGGTTTTCATCTGGCACCCTTGTATATGGTGGTGTCGGCAAAGCCCGGGGGTGAATCGATGCTGCAGCAGCTTTCTGTTCTGCCTCTGATGCTGCCCCTGAGTACGGATAATCCGATAGAAATGACAGTGCGCAGTGGCTGGAGTGGTTTCTGTGTGCGCGGGGACAGGCTTGATTTATCCATGGCAGAACTTACACCGGAGCAGGAGACTGCTATCATGCGGAATCTTGAGAAGGCCCGCTTGTATGTGGTAACACGCGTTGTGGGTAATAAGCTGCTGCTGGTAGTCTGTAGTAATCTGAATGAGGTGAAGATTCCAGCCAGGGTATCTGATTCAGTTTTAGCGGCGCCGCTGATGACTGCTTTTGATTCCCGCATACGGCGCGGAATATGGGCGCTGGGATATAGCAGCCCGGCGGTGGTCAGGCTGCGAGAGGAACTGAATTTGCATGAGTACCTGAATGCTGCTTTTTTCATGGAGAAAATCTTCTCCCGCCTGGCGCCGGAGAGTGAGACATATGCACAGGCTGCAGCTGCTGTGCGTTCGCTCGTTCAGAAGTCGGAGGCGCTTCTGCCGCGCCAGCAGGGCGCAGAGCGCGTGATGGTGTGGGGGGATAAGCCCATACGGATTTACATGTCGGGGTCGGCTGCAGGGCAGTGTTTTGCTGCCGGTGATTTACGATTCCCGGAGTACGCTGCACGTCAGGACACTGCTGTGTATTTCGAAACTACTCCATGGAAGGGTGGGGTGGAAATGAAGCCCGCTGAAATCCTTGATGAAGTGGAAAAGGTGCGGAAGGGATACAGTCTGTCACTCAGCCCCGGAGAGGAAGAGTGCCTGGTCTCAACGCTTCCTGCGTTTTTGCTGCGGAGACCTGCGTGTGATGATTTATTCCGCGGCTTTCAGCTTTTGAACGCCACGCCGCGGGGTGGTACTGCATGGATTGTGCGCGCTGGTGACGCTGCAGCAGGTGCTCCTGACGGCATTTTTATGAGCGGAGAGGTGGCAGATGCTGCCGCTATGCCGGAAATCCGGGAAAGGCTTCGGAGCGGATTGCGCTCCCTGAGCCCCGAAATTCCCTCTCTTCCTGTGATTGGTGGTGAAGGGAACGTGGTAACCATGGCGTGCGGCGGTTCCATGCCTGAACCTTCTGCTGACCGTATCCCGATTGCGGGTGGGTGTGTATTCAGTATCAATATGCCCGCGCTGGCTCGTATGATGGAGATGCCTGCTGGAGGGGGCTCTGAATCCCAGCGTGAATTGACGGCTGAATTGGGTGGGGGTATCAATTTTACCTCTGGGTATGTTGACCGTGTTGAGGGTGCATTATGCACGGATAATGATGAGATTCACTGCCTGTTGATGATTACTCCGGCAATGGAAGATAAGAAGGAGGAATAATATAGATTATGCCTGATATGTCCAGCTTGCGAATGGTTGTACATCGAGTCATTGTGGTCTTGTCATTTTGCCTGCTGGTGGGGCAGGTGGCAGTGGCGGCTGACTCTATGCTGGATAAGGCCCGCCGGATAACGGGCTATCTGCCGCTGAAGACCAGCAATGATGATACGCCCAGGTGGAATTCGCTGGATGAAAGGCACAGCACCTATTCAGGCCCGGTTCGCTGTGCACCTGGTAAGTGGTTTCGCGCAGAGCCTGGGCGTCCGCAGATGATTGCTACCCAGGAGGATCTGGAACGCTGGGTTAGTGCCATGGCGTACAATCTGCAGGAAAAGGATACGCTGAAACTGGCTCCCTGTGTGACTCTGGATTCAGTGCGGCAGTGGGTGCGGAAAATCAATACAAGTCTGTACGGGTTGGTTAGTGTGGAGAGCAGGAATGGCAAATGTACACTGAAGGTAGCCTACACGCCAGAAGCCCGTATCCTTGCAGCCTTCCGCAATGATGCTATGCGGAAGGTACTCGAGAAAAAGGAACGGGCTGTTCTGGAAATGTGTGCCTGGTGGATTAGCGGGAATATCAGCATCGGAATGCCGAATTGCCAGAAATTGCAGAAGGTGCACGATGTCATCATCGATACCAGTGTCTACTGCCCGAAAAAGCATGATACGCTTGCGATGCTGCAGGAGGGGCAGGGCTCTTGTGTTACCTATTCGCGCACTGCGCAGCTGTTACTACACATGCTGAAGATAGATTGCCGCATGGTCTTCGGTACGCCGGAGATGAATCATGTGTGGAATATGGTGGAAATTGATGATGAATGGTACCACCTCGATATCAGCTGGGATGACCCCGTTGCGGCGGCTCCGCTGCGCACATACAACTATTATCTGCTGACCGATGTCGAGATTGCTTCTGACCACGATTGGGTGAATCCGGAGCTGTATCCTGAAACGCCGCAGGTCAATTCCCGGCATTTTCATATGCGCCACCACACGAAGCATGGCTGTGTCGCGGCGGCGTCCGGCTATACCTTGCCGCGTGAGGATGAGCACATTGCACCATCTCTGTATAATACTTATGCCAAAAGCGTAGGCGGACGCGCAGATATGGTTGCCCAGATGCTCGGGGTGGAGCTGAACCGCGATAAAGAAATTGAGAAGGCATATCTGCTGGATGCGAAGCGGGACCCGGTGAAGGACGTGCGGAATCCCACAAAGCTGGTATTTGACAAGGCTCGTGTGGCGCGCCTCGTTGGCCGCATGCCTGCAAAACCCGGGAAAGTCAATGCCGCCGAACAGAAAATCCGGAATTTCAGGGAGTTCAACAAGGTGCTGGAGGACTATGTGTCGTGTCTGGCTGGGCCCCGGCTTCATTTCCAATGCGCTGAGGAGGTGGAGGATTGGCGAATGAGAGAAATTGTCGGTCTATCCGATATCAATGAATACGCGGAGAAATTCAACGTTGTGTACGATGCGGAACAGAAATCCATATCCATCGATATCAGGTATTGGGAGCACCAGCTCTTCCTGGCAGCCCTCCGGAAACGTTCACTGGCAAGCAAGCTGGATGCTGCCCAGCAGGAGCTGCTTGCCAAGTTGGTTAAGCGTGCGGCCTCCTTGTCTCGCATTCCCTCCAATGAGAAGAAAATAGCTTGCGTGATGCGCCATTGCCCTAAGGGGCTGAAACCCCGGGTGATTACTAATCCGCTGAAACAGGCGGAGCAGGGGGTGCGTTATTATAACTCATTTGGGCGGGCCCAGTTGGCGTATGTTCTGCTTAATGCGTGCGACGTGCCGACCAGGATGGTTTTCGGCCGTGTGGAGTGCCGAGAGGAAACCTGGGTGCTTTCTCAGCTTAATGCAAAGGATTGGCTTCATTCCGTTTATTATCCCACCTGTGCCGGCAAGCTGGTGAACCCGTGTTGTTACCAGATAAAGGGTATGTATCTTTATTTATGTGATGACCAGATGCGGGTAGATCATATATGGAATCCTGAGGGGCTTCCGCCGACTCCATCATCTGATGAACTGGAGGCCCGGCAGAAGTTATTCGAGGAGCTGAGGTCCAGTGTCTGTGAATCTTGAAAGTCCAGGTAATCCTTTTTGTTGTCAACCGTATGAATCGCTTTCAATATCATTTCCTGCCCCGTATGCTGTATGCGTGGTGTTGCGCCTGCCTGTTTTTATGTAGTCTGTGGTTCAGCATGGCAGAAGCCGCAGGCCTTACTGCCCGGGATGTTCAGTTTTTGCGTGCTGAGGCCAGGGGGCTTGATGCTGCAGGCCTGCAGCAATTGCTGGAGCGGTCCAGAATCGTTATCCCCAGGCATCAGAATATGAGCTATCTGGAGCAGCAATACAACGCGCTGGTGACGGCGGTGTTCCTGAAGCAAGCGGGCCCGGAGGATGTGCGGTTGAATGGTGCACCGTTGGTGTGGCATGCTGCCGGAACCGGTTTGCTGGAGTCTCTCCAGTTCCTGATTCTGGAGAACGCTGATACGGCGGTTTTATACCAGGGTGAGGATTTGATTTGTCGCGCCGCGCTGGCCGGTAACAGGGAGGTTGTGCGTTTCCTGGCATCAGAGTGCCAGCAGATTTATAATAATCCCTGCCGCCGTTTTGAGTGGAAGGGCTCCTGCGGTATTCTGCGCCGGGCTGCTCAGAGTGGTAGCGAGGCAACGCTCAGTTACCTTTATGGTAAGGTAGGTTGGCAGGTACCGCTTGGGCGCAACGGCGAAAGCATTATCGACAATGCGGGTATGTGCGGGCATGATAAAACGATTCGCTACCTTCTGAAGCAGGGGGGCCCGAGGCGTTTTGATGAGATACTGCTCCGCGCAGCCCGGAGCGGAAATCTGGATCTGGTGCGGATGCTGATTGAGAAAGAGGGGGCAAATCCACATTACAAAGGTACAGCTCATTTTACGCCGCTCATGACAGCGGCCCAGAGCGGGAATCTGGATGTTGTCTGCTACCTGGTGGAGACTCATAAGGTGAACGTGAACGCCCGCAGCCGCCTGGGGGATACTGCGCTGCTTCTGGCTGCTCGTTCCGGGAACGAGCAGATGGTCCGCTACCTTATTCAGCAGCAGGCGCAGATAAAGGCGGAGAGCAAGGGCGGCGGAGACATTGTGGCGCAGGCCGCAGCAAGCGGTAATATGGCGCTGCTGCGTTATGTCATCACCCTGCTGGATGAACCAAAGGAGGCTCCTGCCCGTGCCTTGTGTTATGCCGCCCGGCATGGGCATAAGGAACTGGTGGAGCAGATTATCCGGAGCTTTTCCGTCAAGGTGGATGTCATTCAGTCTGTTTCGGTGCAGCATGCCTTCCCTTATGAGGATTTGGTTGGCGAATCCGGGGTGATTGAGGTGGAAAAGACAACTCCACTCATGGCTGCTATTGCCAGCGGTAATACCAGCCTTGTTGAATTTCTGCTGAATCTCCGGGCCGATATCCAATTCTCCACAGGGGAAGCCGAGGAATTGCTGACCCCCATGCGCGCCGCCGTGCGGCGCGGCCAGCCGCAGATTCTTCGCTTGTTGATGGACAGAATCGAACTGCAGGAAAGAGATGCCCTATTGCTGCATCAGGCGGCGCAGAATGGTAATGCGGCCTGCGTGCGGCATCTCATCCAATGCGGTTGGGATGTCAATGCAGTTGATACCCATACGGGGCTTTCTCCGATTCAGGCTGCCTGTATCAGCGGGATGGAGGCGCCCGGCTCGGTCCGGTGGAATTATGATACCGGCAGCGGCCATGCAGAATGCGTGCGTCTTTTGCTGCAGGCTGGTGCAGATGTCTTTTTTGAGAAGGGAAGGAAAGCAAAATCGCTGGCGTTGCATAATGAAGTCCCCTTGTTTGATTGCGCTGCTATCCTATGGCATGAAGGAACTCCCATATCGAATGAGGAGATGATATATCCGCTGCACCGTGCCGCTGAGTTCGCGTATACCAGCTGGGTTCGTCTTCTCTTGCCTGGGCTGCAGGGGGCTTCGGCTGCGGATACCCGCGAAAATCCTTTGTTCACTGTCTGTAACACGGCAGATTCGTATCAACCGGCAGAGAAACCCATCCTTCCCTCTCCCCATGTCAAGTGTGCTGAGCTGTTGCATGAGGGCGGCGGTTTGAATCTGACTCTTGAGAACAGGCGTTATCTGCTCTCGAATGGTCTTCTTTCCGTATTCCACGGCTTCCTGCCGGTGGAGCCGACCAGGGGTACGGGTAAGGTGCATAGCACCGTAGACCGGAAGGAGACCAAGAAAAAGCTTCCGCGTAAGGCTGCCCGGCAGGTCTCCCCCAGGCGTAGGAAGTAAATAGGTGCATGGAAGCAGGGCAATTTGCTTTACTTGTGTGTGCTAAGCGGTTAGAATAACCGGGTAATGTTCTGACCGGGCAGCCTCGTTTTCTGTGCGCCAGGTGGTGCAGAGCTCTTCCTGGTATCTGGTTGAATGTAACAGATTTCTGGCTGATTAAAATAAGTGAGTACAATGAATAGGTATCGAATTTTTGCATGTGTGGCATTGCTGCTGGTGTGTGGTGGCCAGGTGCTTGCCAATACACTGGAGAAGGCGCGTCGCATCACGGGGCACTATGCGCCGGGGAGCGTTCCATCGCAAATTTCCATGGCGGACTGGGATGCTTCATCGGAAGAAGGCCGCAAATACATAGGCCCTATGCAGAAGGAGCCCAGCCGTTTGTTCCGTAACAGAACCTGTGCCTGCCAGACCATCAACAGCCTGGAGGACCTGGAGGACCTTGTCTATGATATGCACAAGAAACTGCATCCGCGCCTTGAAATCAACCTGGGCCCCGATGTGAACAAGGCTAAGCTCGATGAGTGGCTCAAGAAGGTTAATACCTTGCATTATCTGCATGCGTCTGTGGTGGAAGAAAAGAAGCAGCGCATGCTCTGTGTATACTATGATACAGATGCCAGGGTTTTTGCTGCATTCCGTAATCCGGAGATGGAGGAACGACTCAATAATAAGGAGCGCGACCTGCTTGAAGTCTGCGCCCAGTGGATTGTTGGCAATATTCAGCCAGAGATGCCGAATATGCTTAAGGTAAGGCTGGTGCATGATGCGCTTGTGGACAATTGCAAGTATACGCCGGGGTTTTATGATACCTATAATATGGTGGTGAATGGCAAGGGGGTATGCGCTGCCTATACCAGTTCGACCCAGCTGTTGCTGCATATGCTGAAGGTTGACTGCCGTTCGGTGATGGGTACGCCCAAGATGAACCATATCTGGAATATCATCGATGTGAATGGCGAATGGTACCAGACGGACGTCACATGGGATGACCCCATAGCCAAGCGTGGTAAGGATGTAAAACGCTTCAATTATTATCTGCTCACGGATGTGGAAATGGCCATGGACCATGAGTGGAATGAGGCAGAAATATATCCACATACGCCTGAAATTAACCGCGTGAGCCTCTTCAAGCGTCAGGCTTTCCGCTCATGCCTGAAGTCTGAGGACTGCGAGGAGGAATGCACGAATCCCCGGGAGAAGGAGTCAATTTTCAAGATCCTGTCGGAGCGTTTTCAGGATGAAGCAGAGAAAAACGGGGACCGTGTGGCGGATACAGTGGAGCCCGTCACCGCGCCGGTGTCTGCCGTGGGCGGCAGTGTCAGTTCCGGGATTGCCTCGAGTGCGAAGTCCTTTGGTATTGTGGGCGGGGGCAAACGCTCTACCAAGCGTGGAAAGAAGGCTGAGTACAAAACCATTGCTTCGCTGGATGACCTGTATGAGAATCTCAGAATCTGCCAGGACTATCTGGATGGCCCTGTTGTGGAATTCCAGGTGGGGAGCACATGCCCCTCTTTCCTGCTGAAGCTCCTGGCTGCAGATTACTACCACTACATCAAATACTGGAATTACCTGTATGATAAGAAAAAGAACATCCTGAAGCTGCAGTTTGAGCACTGGCCTCACATCCGCCTCCTGCGCTCGGTGGATGATGATGAAAATGCGGCAAAGCTTACGCCGGAGGAACGCAGCGTGCTGAAAATGTGCCAGGCGCTTGCGTATCAGTACGGCACTGCCTGGAAGCTGGACAAGCAGAAGATGCGCGATGTGTACACCGATTTTGTGCTGAAGGTGGACTGGACTCCCGGTGCATCTGACCTGCTGATGGCAATCAATAACCACAGAAGTGGCAGCCTGGGGTACAGTGAGGCCTTGCACACGGTGCTTTCTCTCATGAAGATACCCTGCATCATGGTGCATGGCCGAAGCCACCAGGGCGCTCATGCCTGGAACCTGGTGCGCAGGGCGAATGGCAGGTGGTATCACGCTGCTGCTGCCATGGATGATGCTGCCGGAAAGACCAGCGAGCATACCTTCAAGTACTTCCTTCGTTGCGATGATGAGGTGGCAAAGGAACTTGTGTGGGATCTTGAGGAAACCCACCCCACACCCTTGAAAAGCCAGAAGCGCGCGAATGAATACGGCTTGCTGGACCGCCGGAGGGAGCCTGAGCACGTGCCGGAGCCAGAGAATGCTAAATATTCCATAATCCCCTGAGCTGGGATGAGCGGCCCCCGTCAGTTCTGCTGGCGGGGGCGTTTCCTTTATCGGGAGCTTACAGGAATCTCTTCTGGAATATCTGCGCCATTCTTGAATCGCTCGAACACGCCACGCGGGTCTTCGGGCGTTTGCTTCAGCGCATCAAAAATCTGGTCTCTCATCTCCACTGCCGCCTTGAATGCGGCTTCCTCGCTGCCGTACTGGCGGTCAGAGAAATACTTGGTGAACTGGTTCCACTTGCGGCAGATGCTGAGTCGCCATCCCTGGAAGGACGTGGTTTCGTATGTGTATCGGGTAATGTTGCGTTGGGTCATATTGTAGTTGCCGGGTTAAGCACCGGATGCGTCTATACTGCCACATCCGGATACATGAGACAACCTAATTTGCTAAATGTTCGATAAAAACAGAAATACAGTGCACAGGGTGGAAAAAAAGTGCAGCGGCGTAGGCCGCTGCACTTTTTTGAAATGTCGTTTCGAGTTGCCTGATTAGCAGCAGGGCTGGGCAAGAATCTTGCGCAGGCGGGCGAAACGGGGCAGAGACTCGGCGGTCTTCATGCCGGTAGCACCCTGGATGAGGGGCAGAGCGTAGTCGATGAAGGCCATCTCCACGTTGTTGCCGGCGGCGTTGATCCATTCGCGGGGAACCTTGCGCTCGAAGTTAGCTACGCTGGCCAGGGGCAGGAGCTTCATCTCGCACTTGTAGTTGCCTTCCTCGTCGGTGGTGCGCTCGAAAGCGGGCATCTTGTCGGTGTCGCCAGCCACAGCGGCCTCCACGGCGGTCTTACCGGCAAGGTAAGCCTCGTGGGCGTCGGTGGCGGAGCCCAGGTGCGTAGCGCAGCGCTGCAGCAGGGAGGGCTCGATGGCACGCACCTTGGCGCTGGTCACGCGGGCACGCACAACTTCAGCGAGCTTGTTGGCAAGGCCGCCCAGCTGAGCGTGGCCGAAGCCGTCGTTGCTGTTGGTCTTGGCCTCGGAGATGAAGTTGCCGTCCTTGTCGTGGATACCTTCGGAAACAACCACAAGGCACTTGCCGGTGGCGTTGTAGATCTTCTCCACGTCGCACAGGAAGCTCTCCATGTCGAAATCAACCTCGGGGAGGTAGATGAGGTCGGGACCAGCACCGGCGTAGGTAGCCAGGGCGGAGGCGGCGGTAAGCCAGCCAGCGTGACGGCCCATCACCTCGATGATGGTCACCATGCCAGTGTCGTAGCAGCAGGCATCGTGCTTCACTTCCATCACGGAAGTGGCGATGTACTTAGCAGCAGAGGCGAAACCGGGGCAGTGGTCGGTGCCGAACAGGTCGTTGTCGATGGTCTTGGGAATGCCCATCACGCGGCACTCGTAACCGCTCTTCTCCATGAACTTGGAAATCTTGTTGCAGGTGTCCATGGAGTCGTTGCCACCGTTGTAGAAGAAGTAGCGCACGTCGAACTTCTTGAAGGTCTCCAGAAGCTTCTCGTAGTCGGTCGGATCCACATCCGGGTTCTTCATCTTGTAGCGGCAGGTACCCAGGGCAGAGGAGGGGGTGAACTTCAGCAGTTCAAGCTCCACCGGGTCTTCCATGCCCATGTCGTAAAGCTTGCCGTCGAGCACGCCACGGATACCGTTGGCGGCGCCCAGTACGCGGGTAATCTGGGGAGCGTTAAGAGCGGTCTGGATAGCACCCAGTACGCTGGCGTTAATCACAGCGGTAGGACCGCCGGACTGACCGATGATGCATGCACCTTTAAGTTCGTTCATGTTATGAAGAATGAGATGTGTTTATTGTATTAGTGTTCCCACTTGCCCAGCGGCGGAAAGAACCGCCACGGCCAGCGGGCGCGCTATTCTACTCCCCTTGCTCTGATTTTGCAAGCAAAATAACAGTGTATGTCCCGGAAAACACATGTGTCCCAAAGATTTCATATTTGACTGCATTATCAACACCGTTTTTTGGAGTCAGCCCCCCCCCTCTTTATGCGCTAAAGCGATTTGTGGGGTCTGATTGCGAGCCTTAGGCTCGCGGAATTCTGAGCCCGGAGGGCGGTAGCCAATAGCCCCGGGTGGAGCCGCGAATGCGGCGGAACCCGGGGTTAGCTAATCAAACAAACCGAACCCCGAACAAAGTGAGTGGGTGGCAGAAATCGCGGCTAACATATTAAGCCATAGTTC
>JBGUSR010000064.1:0-30135 GCA_045132635.1 Akkermansia sp. | reverse complement strand
GTTACACGAAAAAAGGCACTCCGATTGGAGTGCCTTTTTTCGTGTAAAACGAAGCGGACGGGGCTCGAACCCGCGACCTCAGCCGTGACAGGGCTGCGCTCTAACCAAACTGAGCTACCGCTCCGTCGGTTTTACCGTGTCGCTCACTTTGCAGCGAAGACGGGCGCATTATACAGATGGCACTGGGGGAATGCAAGCCTTTTTTTAATAAATTTGCAAAAAAGGTGAAAATAAGGCAGGGAATGAGTCGGTAGCGTGTTTTGTTATTGCAATGATGGGAGATGCTGGTATAGTAGCAGCATGTCCGCAAAACGCTTTATTCTGAACGAGACGAGCTACCACGGCCACGGTGCTGTGGAGGCTATTGTGACCGAAGTGAAGGGCCGTGGTTTCACCAAGGCTCTTGTGGTGACCGATGCTGACCTGGTGAAGTTCGGCGTGGTGGCCAAGGTGACCACTCTGCTGGACGCCGCCGGTTGCGCATACGAGATTTACGACAAGGTGAAGGCCAATCCCAGCGTGGATGTGGTGACCGCCGGTGTGGAGGCTTTTAAGGCCGCCGGTGCTGATTACATGATTGCCATCGGTGGTGGTTCTCCCCAGGACACGGCCAAGGCTATCGGTATCATCATCAATAACCCCGAGTTCTCCGACGTGGTGAGCCTGGAGGGTCTTGCCCCCACCAAGAACAAGTGCGTGCCTGTGATTGCTGTGGCTACCACCGCCGGCACCGCTGCTGAGACCACCATCAACTACGTGATTACCGATGAGGCCAAGCGCCGCAAGTTCGTGTGCGTGGATCCGCACGATATCCCCGTGGTGGCTGTGGTTGACCCCGACATGATGAGCTCCATGCCCAAGGGCCTGACCGCCGCTACCGGTATGGACGCCCTGACCCACGCCATCGAGGGTTACACCACCCTGGCTGCCTGGGAACTGGCTGATACGCTTAACATCAAGGCCGTGGAACTCATCGCCAAGAGCCTGCGCAAGGCTGTGGAGAATGACCCCGATGGCCGCGAGGGCATGGCCCTGGGTCAGTACATGACCGGTATGGCATTCTCCAACGTGGGTCTGGGTGTGGTACACGGCATGGCTCACCCCCTGAGCGCTTTCTACAACACTCCCCACGGTGTGGCCAACGCTGTGCTGCTTCCCTATGTGATGGAGTACAATGCTGAGTATACTGGCGAGAAGTACCGCGAAATCGCCCGCGCTATGGGTGTGAAGGGTGTGGACTCCATGACTCAGGAGGAATACCGCAAGGCCGCTATCGATGCTGTGAAGCAGCTTTCCATCGATGTGAATATTCCCCAGACGCTGGCCGAAATCGGCGTGAAGGAGGAAGACCTGGAGGCTCTGACCGATGCCGCCATGGCCGACGTCTGCACCGGTGGTAACCCCCGTCCCTGCACCTGGGAGGAAGTGCTGGGTGTTTACAAGACCGCTTTCGGTAAGTAATTCCCCACTACTGCCTGATATCTCAAAAGCGTCGCAGTCTTTTCGGGCTGCGGCGTTTTTCTGTTGCTCCTTGACTTTGTATGGGCTATTGCGTATAATTTGTACAGTTCTGATATCCGATTAGTTATGAAGCGCAAGGAAATAGAGCAGATGCAGGCAGCAGGGCTCATTACCGCCGAACAGGCGGAGTCCATTGCTGCGTATTTTCATCTGAATGGCGGTCGCCGGTGGAATTGGCTGGTGATGAGCATGTCATCCCTGGCCGGGGCCTTGATATTGGGCGGTATCATCATGTTGATATCTGCTAACTGGGAGAGCATCCCCGATGTGGTGAAGATGGGCACTGCCATGGCGCTGCTGCTGGGATTCTGGCTGGCCTGGGCGCGCACACGGGAGACTAAGCCGCTCATGGCAGAGGCTTTCGGCCTGGTGGGTGGTGGCATGTGGCTGGGCTGCATTGCGCTGTACGGGCAGATTTTTCAGCTGCAGAACCCTCTGGCAGAGGGTTGCATGCTCTTCCTCCTGGGCGTGTGTGCCATTCCGTTTCTGGTGCAGCAGCGGATGCTGGTGGTCGGAGTTGCTGCGGCCAGTGCGGTGCTGCTGGGGGCGCTGATGGATAACAACGAGTCCTGGCTGAGTCTGCGCCCGTGGTTGGTAAATGATGAGACACAGATGGGCGCCTGGATGCTGTTCTGCCTGTTCTGGTGGCTGCTGGGTGAGCACTGGCTCGGGAGCAAGGGCTTCTGCCGCAGCTATGCCTGGATGGGCGTGGTGGCGATGGTGCATTTCCTCCTCATGGTTCAGATTCCCTTGCTGTATCAGGCGTTTCGTGCCAGCCAGTCCGTGCCCCTGCTGGTGCTGCTGCTGGCTGCGCCGCTGATGCTGCTGTGGAAACCGCGGGCTATTGCCTGGAAGCACTGGGGGTTAATGATTGTTCTGCTGTCGCTGCCCTATCCCATCGGGCTGCTGCTGAAGGATGCAGCGGGAGGCGAGTTCATGGGCGTGATGTGCGGATTCGGCATGGGTGGCGGGCTGATGTATCTGGGCTATCAGGTGAAGCGCATATCCTGGCTGAACTACGGCTCGCTCATGGTGTTTCTGGCTGGTATTGCACTCATTGCCAATGTGCTGGAATCTCTGACTGAATCGGGACTGGTATTGATAGTGGCTGGCTTGCTGATGCTGGGGCTGGTATGGCTGTTGGAAAAACAGCGTCGTGTGCTGGTGAAATCCATCAAGGAACAGGCCTAACCTTTAATTTCTAAGTAGAAGATGAAACGAGTTTATCTGTTGTTTGCCGTGGTGGCGGTGCAGTTGTTGTGGCTGGGGTGGAATTATGTGGAGCGTACCCTCGAGCTGGAGCATGCCCCGGTGTTGCGTATCGAGTGCCAGCAGCGCGACCCTCGCGATTTGTTCCGGGGCGAATATGCGGCGTTGAATGCAGGTCAGTCTGTATCCCTGGCGCAGGCGGGAAAATCCATCTGCTGGGATGCCGGATTCTGCGATGCGGTCAATAAGGATTGGGACTGGAAGGACGGCAGGCGCGTCGACCTGCTGGTCACGAATCCGCTGCAGCCCCGGGCACCTCAGATGGAGGATTCCTTGAATCTGGTGAAATACGGAGAGCCACGGCGTGTGGCTGCGTTCTGGCGCGTGGGGGAGGATGGCCTGTCCCGCGTGGTGAGATTTGAGAAGCCGGGTGCACCGTCAGATGCCGCAGAGGAGGGGGAGACCCGCTGCCTGATGTGGATGGAAGTCCTCAGTCATCTCTCGCAGAATGAGGCGGGCGAATGGGATGCCTATGTTTCGATAGATCTGGAATTTGGCAGACGAGACCGCCTGCATTATTACGTGGAGGAGAATACGGGGGATATGTATAATATCTGGGTACGCCAGATGAAGCGTGAGTGGGATGATTTTCCCGCTGATCGTCTGCGATACACGGTGGACCTGGCTATCCGCGAGAGTGATACTGCCGTGCCCCGCATGCTGTATCTGAACGGTGTGCCGTATGCTGAGGCTGTGAAGCAGATCCGCGAGGGGACTTTTGTCTGGCTGTCCGAGCCGGTGGAGGTGACTGGGGCTCGCGGCCGGAACCGGGGAATTTTCCGTATTAAATGAAGTACCGCTGCTTATGCAGCGGTAACGAGTCGCTTCGCTCAATGAATGAAACTGGCTGCGCCAGTGTATGAAATTCGCCCTGTCGGGCGTATGAATTACCGCCTGCGGCGGTACGAAAGCGTGGCTTTGCCACGCATGAATGTTGAGGGCTGTGCCAGCCCTCAACATTACAGGAAATCCCTCGGCGCGGCGGCGGGTAGGGCATACATGAAGCGGGAGCCGTAGAACTTCTGCACCACGCGGGAGTCGAGAATGGTGACGAGGCCGGTATCGGTCTTGGAGCGGATGAGTCGTCCAATACCCTGGCGGAATTTGAGCAGGGCCTCCGGCAGGGAGTAGTCGCGGAAGGCGTTGCCCCCGCGGGCGGTGATATCCTCTAACCGGGCTTCCACCAGCGGGTTGCCGGGGGATTCAAAGGGAATCTTGGTGACAATCACGTTGGAAAGCGCTTCGCCGGGCACATCCACGCCGGTCCAGAAACTATCTGTGCCGAAAAGCACGCTGCCGATATTCTCGCGGAAGCTGTGCACCATCTGGCTGCGGTTCATTTCATCTCCCTGCACCAGGAGGGGCCAGCCGCGCTCCTGACAGAAGGGACGGAGCCGCACCGCCATGGCTCGCATGAGACTGTAGCTTGTGAACAGAACAAAAGCACGCCCCTGCGATTCGTCCAGCGAGCGCATAATCCAGTCTGCCAGGGCTGGCTGGTATTCATCGTCCTGGCTGGCGGGTGGGGGAGGGGGCATGCTGCGCGCCACCATGATGCGCATCTGCCTGGCAAAATCGAAGGGACTGCCAATCTGCAGCGGGCGGGCGCTCTCGGCCCCCACGCGACCGGCAAAATAGCCCATGCCGTGGTTGCCGGTGGAGAGCGTGGCGCTGGTGCAGATGCAGCTGCGCCCGGCTTCGAAGAGCTTTTCTCGCAGCACCGGGGCCACATTGATGAGCGCGCCGCGCATGGTGGTGAACTGGCCGTCGATGCCGTTGCTCTCCACCCAGTACACCGTGGTATCGGCTTTGCTGAGTTTCACCATCTCGGTGGCGGCTTCATCATAGGCCAGAATGCGGGCGGCGGTGTCCAGAAGCTCAGCCTTGGCCAGGTCGTTGTCCTCAATCATGGCCGCCATGTCCTTGATTTCGGCAAAAAGCTGGCGCAGCACCGGGGAAAGCAGATTCTCCGTCCACTCCGGCTGGCGCAGTCGCACCGTGCCGTGGTGGGCCTCCAGCTGGCAGTCTGCTCGGGCGGTGGTGAAGAATTCACCCACAGCAGCCTGGGCTTCCTCAATGAGTTGTAGCACTGTGGGCGAGGCGTTGTGGCGCATGCTGCCCTTGTGTGTCACCGGATTGTACAGGCGCAGCAGTTCGTATTTCATCTCCGCCTCGCTGAGCGAGAGCCCCAGCTGGTTGGCAGCCACGTTCTCAATCGTGTGCGCCTCATCCAGAATTACAAAATCGTTCGGGAAAATGAAGCCGGGCGGCCCCTCGGGCTCCACCGCCATCATCTCATCAGCCAGGGAAAGCAGGCCGAAGAACAGCGTGTGGTTCAGCACCACCACCTGCGCCTCCTGCACCCGGCGGCGGGCGGCCTGGTAGGGGCAGTCGTAGCCACAGTTGCGCGGGGTGCACACATGGTTCTCGCTGCACACCTGTGCCCACACCTTCGGGGAGATATTGAGCTCCGGCGGCAGCTCGGCCAACGAGCCCTCGCCGCAATCCTTGGACCAGGCCAGCAAATCATACAGCTGCTTGGTCTCCGCCTGGTTGAAGAGGTCATTTGCCTGCTCCAGAGCGCGGCGCAGGCGGGTGCGGCAGAGATAATTGGCGCGGCCCTTGAGCAGAGCTGCTGAGAAGTGGCAGTTCAGCGCCTTGGACACCGTGGGAATATCCTTGTGGAAAAGCTGCTCCTGCAGGTTGATGGTATGCGTGGAAATGACCGCCTTGCGTCCGTGGTCCAGCGCAAAGCGGATGGCAGGAATCAGGTAAGCCAGCGATTTGCCCACCCCCGTGCCGGCCTCGGCCAGCAGGGCGGTTTCCGTCTCCAGAGTCTCCGCCACGGCCACAGCCATCTGCTGCTGCTCCGGGCGGTACTCAAACCCCCGGGCATGAGAAAGCAGCCCGGTTTCGGAAAAATCAATCTGAGTCTGTTCCGACAGCAACCCCATGCTTCTCTTATCAAGGCAGAATGCGGTCACCCGTGCCGGGCAGCTTCAGGTAGAGCGGCAGGTTCGGGAAAAAGGTGCGCAGGGTGTTCACATCGGTGTTGCCATCGATGAAATACCACTTGTTCAGCTCTGTGCCGCGGGGGTGGCTCTTGTCGGTAATCACCTCATCGCGCACGGCGTAGATATAGCTGCGGCGTTCCATGCGGGTGCGCTTGCCGTTGGCTGCCGGGGCGCTGATAACCAGAGTGGTGGGGAGAACCACCACGCGGCTGCGTTCCTGCGTGGTGCCGATTTGTTCTGCACGCACGCGCCCGGCGGTATCCTTGCGAACCTGGGACACCGTGGCCATGGGCGGGGTAACCACATATTCTGCCGTGGCTTCGCCCACTGTGTAGCTCTCCACCGTGAGGCCACTCTTCTTCATCTCCTCGCCCATGCGGGCATATTTGGCACGCAGGGCCTTATCATTGGCGGCCATGCGCGCCTTGGCCTGCACCACGGTCTCGCGCTCCAGCCCCTGCACGCGGCGGGCGCGGGCAATTTCAGCCTCGCGGGTGCGAGAAGTGAGCTGGTCGGCATAGGTGCGGCGCAGCGGGGGATACATGGAATCCACCGCCCAGCGCATATCGCAGTTGCGCACGGCGGCGCCATACTGCTGGGCAGCCTCACGGGCGGAGGTCGCGGCATCGCTGGCAGCCTGGCACACACTCATCACAGCCACTGCAGCGGCAAACAGGGAGAAACTCTTCATGACCTTATGTTACCATATCCCGCCGACGCCGCGCAAGCAGGAATGATGTTCTAAACTGGCTTGAAATACGAATTGTTTTCCTGCTTTTCGAGACATTCCATGTATGTTTCCTGGTAGTATCTTTCGTATTCTCCTGAAGTGACATTGTTCATCCACTCTTGATTATCGAGATACCAGCGTATCGTTTTCTCTATACCTTCGTCGAATTCCAGACTAGGCCTCCAGCCAAGCTCACTTCTCAGTTTGGTCGCATCTATGGCATAGCGTAAATCGTGCCCGGCCCGGTCTGTCACATAAGTAATAAGATTTTCACTGGTGCCCTCGGGATTGCCGAGCATGCGGTCTGTGATTTTGACGACAAGTTTCACGAGGTCGAGGTTCTTCCATTCGTTGAATCCACTGATATTGTAGGTGTCGCCTATTTTACCCTGGTGGAAAATGAGGTCGATGGCCCGGGCATGATCCTCTACATAGAGCCAGTCACGCACATTTTCTCCCTTACCGTAGATAGGAAGCGGTTTGCCGCGTCGAATATTGTTGATGATGAGAGGAATGAGTTTTTCGGGGAACTGGTAGGGACCGTAGTTGTTTGAGCAGTTGGTGACCAGAGTGGGCATGCCGTAGGTATCGTGGTAGGCTCGCACGAAGTGGTCGCTGGCGGCCTTGGAGGCACTATAGGGGCTATGCGGAGCGTATTTTGTGTTTTCGTGGAAGAAATTGCTGCCGTAGGGTGCTGCTCCTTCAGGTTTATCCAACTCCAGCGCTCCGTACACCTCATCTGTGGAGATGTGGTAGAAACGCTTATTATTCCAGTTGCCGTTCCAGTGCTGGCGAGCTGCTTGCAGCAAGCTGAGAGTACCCATCACATTAGTGTGGGCAAAGACGAATGGCTCCTTGATGGAACGGTCTACGTGGCTTTCTGCTGCCAGGTGAATAATGCCGTCGATATCATACTCCTGCATGATGGCGCACATGCGGTCAAAGTCGCAGATATCGGCCTTGATGAAGGTGTAGTTCGGCTTTTTCTCGATATCCACCAGATTGGCGAGATTGCCGGCGTAGGTCAGGGCATCGAGATTGATGATATGATACTCCGGATATTTGTTGACGAACAGTCGTACAACATGAGAGCCGATGAATCCGGCCCCGCCGGTGATGAGAATATTTTTCATATCAAAAATCGGGGCCGCGTGTCAGTAGCATGCGCAGACGCTGACTATATGTATTATTCGGCATGTGAGATACCAGTTCTTCTAATTTTTCCTTGGAGAGCCAGCCATTGCGGTATCCGATGCCTTCCAGACAGGATATAATGAAACCCTGGCGTTTCTGGAGCACCTCAACAAAGGTGGAGGCTTCTGCCAGTGAATCGTGCGTACCGGTATCCAGCCAGGCGAATCCGTGGCCCATGGGTTCCACTTTGAGACGCTTTCTGCAAAGGAAATTCTGGTTGATGCTGGTTATTTCCAATTCTCCTCGGGCCGAGGGGGTGACTCCCATAGCAACCTTGATAACTTCATTGGGGTAGAAATACAGGCCAACTACGGCAAAATTGGATTTAGGATGCTCCGGTTTCTCCTCGATAGAGAGGCAGTTGCCATCGGTATCAAATTCGGCTACTCCATAACGCTCCGGATCCTGCACCCAATAGGCAAAGGTCGTGGCGATGCCGTCTGTTTCTGCTCGCGAGACAGCCTTGCGTAGCAGTCCGACAAGGCCGTTCCCGTAGAAAATGTTGTCTCCCAATACAAGGCATACATCATCATCTCCGATGAAGTCGCGGCCAATGATAAATGCCTGGGCCAGGCCATCGGGGCGGGGTTGCTCAGCGTATGTGAAGTTCACTCCGTAATCGCTGCCGTTACCCAGCAGTCGCTTGAATCCGGGTAAGTCATCGGACGTTGAGATGATGAGAATATCGCGAATTCCCGCCAGCATAAGCACCGAAATGGGGTAATACACCATCGGCTTATCGAAGATAGGGAGCAACTGCTTGCTGACCCCTTTGGTTATGGGGTAGAGACGAGTGCCAGCCCCTCCTGCGAGTACGATTCCTTTCATGAAAGGGAAGAAGTTATCTTTATTGGTTGTATGCTGAAATTGTCTAAATGTCAAGAAAAATAGGGTGAAGTGAGGAGCTCTTCTTGACAATGGGGCGACTTGTGCTACACTTCTGTGCATCCGGTATTTCCGGTGTATTTGTTATTTTAATCTACCCTGACGTTGATATTCGTTGCACTGCGCATCGTGGAAATTAGTGACACATACCCTCTTCTGTCGTGAGACAGAAAAAAGATAAACCTGAATAAAACTGTTATGAAAAACCTGAAAATATACACCGATGAGGTGGACGAGCTGGCACAGAAACAGATTGCCAAGCTATTGGAACAACCCGCCTTTGCTGATGCAAAGGTACGCATCATGCCCGATGTGCATGCGGGCAAGGGCTGCGTGATTGGCTTTACCGCTGACCTTGGCGATAAAGTCATTCCGAATATCGTGGGCGTGGATATCGGCTGTGGTATGCTTACGGTGAACCTTGGTAAGCAGAAACCTGATTTTGCAGCGCTGGATGATATCATGCACTGCTATGTTCCCAGCGGTATGGAGACGCACGCGGAGCCGGTGGAGGTATTCGAGGGCGTTGATGCGCTGCATTGCCTGCCTGAGCTGGAGCGTGTGAAGCGTCTGCTCTGCTCCCTGGGTACGCTGGGTGGTGGTAACCACTTTGTGGAGGTGGATGCCGATACGCAAGGAAATTACTACCTGGTTATCCACTCCGGATCCCGAAACCTGGGTAAGCAGGTGTGCGATATTTACCAGAAGGAGGCCATTGGCCGCCATGCCGGCTGTGCTGACCGGGCGGAACGCGAGGCTGCTCTCATAGCCGACCTGAAGGCTCAGGGCCGCCAGAAGGAGATTGCCGCAGCCATCAAGGCTCAGCGGGCGGCATGGAATGCCGCGACTCCTGATATCCCCGCCGACCTCTGCTACCTGGAAGGCGAGGCCCGCGAGCGTTACCTGCATGATATGCGTATCTGCCAGCAGTTTGCCCTGCGTAACCGCGAGGTGATGGCCGATATCATTGTGCGCCGCCTCGGGCTGGAGGTGCAGGATATGTTCCATACCACGCATAACTATATTGACCACGAGAGCAATATTGTGCGAAAGGGCGCCATCTCTGCCCGGCTGGGTGAGAAACTGCTCATCCCCATCAACATGCGCGATGGTTGCATCTACGGCGTAGGCAAGGGAAATGACGACTGGAACCAGTCTGCTCCGCACGGTGCCGGGCGTCTCATGAGCCGTTCCCAGGCCTTCCGTCAGCTTTCGCTTTCTGATTTCGAAGCGCAGATGCAGGGCATCTACACCACATCCGTGACCGCCCGCACACTGGATGAATCGCCCATGGCCTACAAGGGTATGGATGCCATCCTGAAACATATCGGCCCCACAGTCGATGTGGTGGATATCTTCAAGCCCCTGTATAACTTCAAGGCCGAGGAAGCGGAGCCTACATTTAAGAAGAAGAAATAATTACAGGGCGCCGGCCTCGGGAACCTGCATTTTGGTGGAGCTCCTGCTGCAGTATGAGAACTGCGGCAGGAGCTCTTTTGCAATGTTTGTTGTGCCTTGCTGGTAATATTATTGTAGATGAACAGATTTCCTTGACAATCTTGCCTGCTGAGTGCTATATTGATACTGTGGGCAAGGGCAGAAGCCTTATTTATATCCAGAATTCCGGGTGTGTCGTTCAGGTTTCTTCCCTAATTATTGTTAATGTATAAACACTTGGGTTTTATGAATGTTCATTATTTAGTGTCAAGATTTATGATGCTTCTGGCTACAATCTGCCTTCTGGCAGGTGAGGTGCGGGCAGCACAAATGGATAGTGTTAGGATAGAGCGAGATTATAGCACGAGCGGATATGTTGATATAGAGACGAGTGATTTAGTTGACCTGGATGGTGGGGATACGCTGATTGGCTTGAGTCTCATGGCTAAGAAGAGCCTGGATAGGACCCTTCTGCTCCGAATCAGACTGTTCGGCTTGTATGAAAACGGAGTTTCTCCGGTTTACGACAAGCTTTCGAAATGGAAGGCCGAGCACACAACAAAGGGGTACGAGAGAAAGGATATCTCTCTCTGGCTTGTTTTTTCTGATGGAACCTCGGTCCAGTCAGAAAAAGCTACCATGACAGAGATGGGTGCTGCGGAATCCATAGCGACTGAGATATTCTGCCAGCTGGATGGGCCGCAGTACGTTTCTTATTTCGAGGACCGTTTCAGGCATAAGAAGGTAACGCATATTGTTGTGGAGGATGTATGGTTCCCTGTTAAGGGGGATTTTTCCTCATTACTCAAGCGCATGTTTGACGACATGCGCAGTGCCCTTGGTCTGGGCGAGGGGTATTATCGTAGCGGTGGAGTAACCCTCCGCGGGGTATATTTACCGCAGGTTTCACACCTTGAGTACGTACGTAAGGAGCTCGAAACGTGTGGGAGATGCAAGGCTGGTTGTATTTCCGAAGCAGGATATGGGATAGTGTTCATTGACGAGGAAAGAGCTGCCTGGAGCCGGGGGCTTCCGATAGCTCTTGCGGAAGCAGTCAAGAAGAGTGCGGCTAACGGGGATAAGCTGACCGATGTTTGTTTTCTGGATGGCAAGGAGGCATGGGTGGTCATAATCGGAACGAACGGGTATGCGTATTCTGGTATACCGGTTCAAATGGCGAATGCGCTGAAGACGATTAACCAAAACGGAGAGACTATAAGATCCGTGAGCTTTAACAGGAAGGGACAGTATGCCATTCTGACTGATAAAATGATATATCATACCCAAACCAGCCTGATTGAAACAGCCATTAAGGAGGCTGGAGAATGGTTTGGTGAAATGTACTCCATAAGCCTGAGTGAAAGAGGTATAGTGATATGCTGTGCGCGAGGTGTTTATTATAACCATGTTCCGCCCAGGGTGTCAGATACACTTCAGAAATTGACTTTCCGTGCCGTTCAGGTACGTTTTACAGATGCGGGGTGTTATCTGATAGTCGGAGAAGATGGTAGTTTCACCAGTCACATGTAGTCAATCATCTGAGTCTTCTGCGAATGTAGAAGCGCGCTCTCTGTATCAGGGTGAATGAGCCGCTATAAGGAAGCCGCTGCGGCCTCCAGCTTTTTGGCGGAGGCGCGGCCCTTGGCGGCGAGGGCGGGGGCAAAGAGGGAGAGCCGGAACTCGGCTACCATGAAGCCGTAGGCAAGCCAGGCAGGGGAATCGGCGTGGCGGTCGTATTCCGCAAAGAAGCGCGGGGAAACAGCGGCGTTGAGGGCAGCGATGCGTTCCAGTTCCTTTGCGGCGGGTTGCTGGGCAATGCGTTTGATGCGTTCCTGCAGACCACGGAGGAAGCGGGAGTAATCTGCCAGCTGGGCTGGTTCCGCAGAGGAAAGGAACCAGGGGCGGGTGAGCCATTGCCACTCGCGCTGCACGTCCTCAGCAATCTGGGCACCGAAACGATCGCGCCCGGCTACCAGGCAATACTGGCGCACGGCGGCATCGGTGGCGGCGAGCTGGTCCCAGAGTTTGGAGAGCGGGCCGGCGATGCGGTCGTACACCGTCTCGCGCATGCGGAGGCAGGCGGCATCGAACTCAGCAGCGGAGCGGGGAAGGGGCGCGGCAAGGGCTGCATCCATGGCGGCGTACACGGTATCGTGTAGGTTGTTTTTTGGCATCTGGCCCACAGTGGTGAGCGCAAGGCGCGCCTCCATGCTTTTGATGGGGAGTTTCTTGCGGATGCTGTTGAGGAAATCGCCGTGCTTGATGAGCGCCAGACGACGCACCGCGCGGCGGTGGTGCAGGGCAGCTTCCTCTGCCGTGGGAAACACATGCTGCTTCACCTGGTCTCCATCCTCGCGCAGGGCGGGGTAGCCGGTGCCGTTGCCTACCTCCACGGTGGCGGGCAGGTCGCCGCAGTCCCAACGGGTCATGGGGGTGGAGGAGAAAGAGCGGGCTGCCTTCTTGGCAAAGCGCTTTTCCTGATACTGCGCCAGCTTCTCGCGCAGCACATCGGCGTGGGTGCCCAGGGCTAACTCATTTTCCTTATCATCGCACACCCATATCTTGGTGATGAACTCCGGCGGCAGTTTGCCCATATCCACCTGGGAGGCATTGCAGAACTTATTGCTGCGACGCATGGCGAATTCGGCCAGCGCCTGGGCCAGCGGACGGTCCGGTTCGCGGTCGAACCAGTCTTCGGCGAAGTCATCGGCTGCGGAGCTGATGGGCATGAGGAACATGCGCACATCCTTGGGCAGGGTGCGCAGCAGGATTTCGGCGCGGTCTGCCAGGTGCGCCGGTACACCCCATTCCGGCAGCCAGTCCGGGAAATCTGCCAGCTGGTCGATGTGCACGCCGATGGTTACGCCGTCATCAGCCTCGCCGGGGGCGTGGTTATAATAAATATCGTACTTCTCGCCATCGTGCTCAATTTCGTCCGGATAGAGGTCGGCGCGCACTTCGTCCTCGCCGGGGTACACGCAGTCCTCGTAGGGAACGCAGAGGAGTTTCGGGTTACGGGGTTCCATTTTATCCCGCCAGCGGCGCAGGGCTTTTTCGGAGCAGATTTCGGCAGGAATGACCGAATCGAAGAATCGGAATACACCTTCGCTGCACCAGATGAGGTCGCGGCGGCGCAGCTTGGATTCCACCAGGCGCACGCGCTCGCGCATGTCGGCGAGATGTTTCAGGTAGGGGGCGCGGTCTTTCATCTCCTGAGCCATGATGCCATCGCGAATCATGATTTCGCGGGCTGCGGCGGGGTTGTAGCGGGCGAAACTCACCCGCCGACCATCAATGATGGTGAGGCCACCGCAGGTCACACGTTCCTTGGCGTGCACCTGACCGCTGGCTTTATCCCAGGTGGCATCGTAGGCATGGTGGGCGCAGAGCTGCGGGGCAATCTGCTCCACCCACTCGGGTTCCAGCACGGCAGCACGGCGCATGTAGAGACGCGTGGTCTCCACCAGTTCCGCACCCATGAGCCATTCGGCGCGTTTTTTGCGCTTGAAGAGCCCGGAGCCGGGGAAAATGGCAAAATCGCGACCGCCGGCACCGCGGTACACCTTGTCCTCCGGGCGCCAGAAGCCGATTTGCAGGGGCGCACCGGCCAGCAGGGCGCGATGAATCATGTCGGAAGTAGCCTGTTTTGCTTCCTCCGGCAGGGCGGGGATGCGCCAGCGCATGGTATCCTGCAAGGCAGTGCCCAGGTCCTGCACCAGATTATGCCATTCGACCACGCGGAGGAAGTTCACGAAGTTTTTGGTGCACCACTTACGCAGCTGGTTGCGGCGCAGGTTGTTGCGTTCCTTGAATTCGAGCGTGGCGCGCCAGAGGGTGAGCATGGAGAGGAAATCGCTGTCCTCATTTTTCCACTGCGCGTGTGCCTGGTCGGCCTGGGTGGCGTATTCGGCCGGGCGTTCGCGCGGGTCCATGATGCTGAGACCGGCCACAATGACCAGAACCTCAGCCAGGGCTTTTTCGTGCTCTGCCTCCAGCAGCATGCGACCCAGTCGCGGATCCAGTGGCAGGCGTGCCAGGCTGCGGCCGGTGGAGGTAAGATGTTTCTGGCGGTCGATGGCGCCGATTTCGCGCAGGGTCTTGTAGCCCTCATTCACCAGGCGGGGACTGGGCGGGTCCGGCAGCGGGAACTCGCCCAGCGGTGGCAGCTTCAAATCGGCCATGCGCAGAATGACGCCGGCCAAGGCGCTGCGCTTGATTTCCGGGTCGGTAAAGGCATCCCGGTTCTCAAAATCAGTTTCTGAATACAGGCGGATGCATACGCCCTCTGTCACACGGCCGCATCGGCCAGCACGCTGGCGGGCGCTGGCCTGGGAGATGGGTTCTATCTGAAGACGCTGAATCTGCCGCCCTGGCAGGTAGCGGGAGATGCGGGCCAGACCGCTGTCAATCACATAGATAATACCCGGAATGGTGAGGGATGTTTCTGCCACGTTGGTGGCCAGCACAATGCGGCGACGGCCCTTGGCTGGGTGAAAGATGCGTTGCTGCTCATTCAGACCCAGACGGGCAAAAAGGGGCAGAATATCGGTGTGCGGCAGCCCCAGCCGCTCCAGCTCAGCGGCGCAATCCCGGATTTCTCGCTCGCCGGGCAGAAAGATGAGGGCATCTCCCTTTGCATCGTATTCGGAAAGCCACTGCACGGCGCGGCAAACGTGGTCGGGCAGTTCCTCCTCGCTGTGGCGCGGGGGCATGTAGTGCATGTCCACGTGGTAGGTGCGTCCCTCCACGTTGATGACGGGAGCGCCGCCGAAGAATTCGGAGAAGGCGCCGGCATCCATAGTGGCGGAGGAGATGATGAGCTTGAGCTCCGGCCGGCGGGCCAGCAGCAGCTTCATGTAGCCCAGCAGAAAGTCGATATTCAGGCTGCGCTCGTGCGCCTCGTCCAGGATGATGGTGTGGTACTGCCGCAGGTCGCGGTCATCCTGCGTTTCGGCCAGCAGGATACCATCCGTCATGAGTTTGAGCTTTGTATCGGCCCCGGTGCGGTCGTCGAATCGCACCTGGTAGCCCACGAATCCGCCCAGCTCACAGCCCACTTCCTCGGCAATGCGGCGGGCCACTGCCACAGCGGCCAGGCGGCGGGGCTGGGTGCACCCCAGTTTGCCGCGGCGCTTGCCGGCCACCTCCAGCGCAATCTTGGGCAGCTGGGTGGTCTTGCCGGAGCCGGTTTCACCCACCACCACGATAACCTGGTGCTTGCGCAGGGCTGCGGCAATCTCTTCGCGGTGGCGGGAGATGGGTAAATCCGGGTAGCGGAAACGTGTGGGCTGGTCGCTCATGAATCAGAATTGCTGCACGGCTCCATCGGCCAGTCTTGATTTTTCGGCCAGGAATACCATGCGGTGGCCCACGATGCTGTCTTCCAGGGTGGGGCAGCCGGGGGAGGTGCGCTCGCCTCGAAGCAGGGCAATGAAATCGAGTACGATGCTGCGGTCGCCGCCGCCGTGGGCGTCGCCTTGCTGGAAGTCGGATATATCCAGCGTTCTCTCGGTGTAGCCGCCGGGAGCCTCCGGGTCAATCAGGCGCACATGGAAGCGCTCGCGCTCGAAATCTCCGTGTATCTCGCCGCGCGTGCCGGTCACGTGAATGATGCGGCGGGGCATGGTGGCACCACCATTCATGGAGAAGGTGCCGGTGGCGCCATCCCGGAAATGGATGAGCACGGACTGGTGGTCCACGATGTTGATATTGCAGCGGTAAACGCAGCGGCTGAAGGGATTATCTGGCCTGCTCAGGATGGCTTCCTTCTCCTCATCGGTTTCTGGGCTGCTGTGCGTATCGTGCCACACGTTATTGGCCCAGCGCATGGGGTTCTCAATGTACAGGCGGCGGGCAGAGTAGATGCAATCGCGCTCCAGCGGGCAGTTGTTCAGGCAGTGCGTGCCGGCGCCTTCCGGCGCCTTTTCCTCCTTGAACTGCAGCACACTGCCCACACTGGAGATGGTGACGGGGATGTTGTCGCCCATGAGCCAGGACATGATATCCAGGTCATGGCTGCATTTGGAGAGCAGCATGCCCGAGCCGCAGATTTCCTCTCGGGCATACTTGCCGCGCACAAAGGAAACGGACTCATGCTGGTAGCCCACCTGGTTGACCATGTGGATGTTGATGACATCTCCAATGGTGCCCAGGGCAATCACGCGGCGAAGGGAACGGTAGAATGGAGTGTAGCGCAGCACATGGCACACCATCACCTTGCGGCCGGTCTCTCGGGCGCAGTCGATGATGAGCTTTCCTTCCTCATCATTCAGTGCATAGGGTTTTTCGAGTAGCAGGTCATAGCCGTGGCGCAGCAGGGGCAGGGAGGTCTCCACATGCAGGCGGTCCATGGTGCAGTTGATGGCTGCATCGGCAAACTTCGGCACGGCTACCAGTTCCTCCACGGTGGTGAAGCAATGCTCATCCGGCAGGTCGAACATGAGCTGCGCCTGCCTGGTACGTTCCGGGTTGACATCTACCACGCCCACCACATTCAGCAGCTCCGGATTCGTGAGTGCCACGGCGGAGTAGATGGAGGCACGCCCGCCCATGCCCACAATGACAACGCTTATGGGAGATGCTGCCGGTTCCTGTGCTTCGGTGCTCATGGTTTATTTACCCCAGCGGCGGGTGATGCCGCTGTAGGAATCGATGCGGCGGTCGCGGAAGAAAGGCCAGATGCGGCGGTGGGCTTCCAGTGCGGCCAGGTCTACATCTGCGTAAAGAATGGTGCGGTTTTCCACCGGGGCTTTGGCAATAATCTGCCCGCAGTAGTCGGCTACGAAGCTCTGCCCCCAGAAGGTGGTTTCGCCCTCCACCCCGCAGCGGTTCACGGCGCAGACGTAGCAGCCATTGGCCACCGCGTGGCCTCGCTGTACGGTTTCCCAGGCGCAGTGCTGGGCGGTGTAAAGCTCTTCCTCCCCGGGAATCCAGCCGATGGCGGTGGGGTAGAAGAGAATCTCGGCACCCTCCATGGCCGTGAGTCTGGCTGCTTCCGGGTACCACTGGTCCCAGCAGATGAGTACGCCGATGCGACCGAAGCGGGTCTCGAAGCACTTGTAGCCCAGGTCGCCGGGGGTGAAGTAGAATTTTTCCTCGAATCCGGGGTCCTGGGGGATATGCATCTTGCGGTACAGGCCGAGGAAAGTGCCGTCTGCGTCAATGACCCAGGCGGTGTTGTGGTATAGCCCGGTGGCGCGTTTCTCGAAGCCGGCGGCCACGATGACGACACCGAGTTCCTTGGCCAGAGCGCAGAGCTTATCCGTCCACTTGCCGGGGATGGGGTCGGCTGTGTTGAAAAGCTCGCAATCCTGCGTGCGGCAGAAATACAGGGTGGTGCACATTTCCTGGGTGCACACAATCTGGGCGCCGCCGGCAGCGGCTTCGCGGATGGCGAGCATCTGGCGGCGCTTGTTCTCGGCGGGGTCGGCTACCGCCTCCTGTTGAATCAGGGCAATCCTCGGCATGCCGGGATTGTAGCATATCATTACCCCTGTTTCAAGCTTAGTGGCCACATATGTGCGTATGCGTGCCTGTTTTTCGTTGCAAAAATATGGTAGAGGTGTAGAATAGCGGTGTAGATTGTTCAATTAGGTTATATGTCAAAGAAGTCTATAGCTATCGTGATTCCTGCATACAATGAAGAATTGACGATATGTCAGGTTATGAAGGAGTTTTATGCAGTAGTTCCCGACGCCGAGATTGTAGTCGTAAATAACAACTCAACGGATAAAACGGACGAGTTGGCTCGGCAGACTCTGGCTGAGATGGGTATGAAAGGGCGGGTTATCGTTGAGCGGCGCAAGGGGAAAGCGGCGGCGGTGCGCCGCGCCTTTGCTGATGTTGAGGCGGATGTTTACGTGATGGTGGATGCGGATTGTACCTACCCGGCAACTGATTTGCCGGCATTGTTGAGGCCTGTGCTGGAGGATGATGCCGACATCGTGGTGGGTAATCGCCATGCCGGTGGTGCGTACAGTAAGGAGAATAAACGTCCGTTCCATAACTGGGGCAATAACCTGGTGATGAAGCTTATCAATAGGCTGTTCAATGGCGACTTGAAGGATATTCTGAGCGGGTATCGGGTGATGAATCGTAAGTTTGTGAGGAATTATCCAATCCTGTCACGAGGCTTTGGAATAGAGACGGAAATGAGTATTCACATGCTCGATAAGGGGTTCAGAGTGGTGGAAATCCCTACCAACTATAAGGACCGCCCGGAAGGCTCGTTCTCCAAGCTGAATACGGTGAAGGATGGTATTATGATCCTGCGCTTGATTTTTGACATTTTTGTTTATTTCCGTCCCGCAATCTTCTTCTCTGTGATGACGTTTGTGATGTTGCTGCTGGGATTGGCTGCAGGTGCCGTTCCCGTGTTGGAGTTTTATCAGACGTCGTTCGTTACCCATTTGCCCCTGGCTGTTCTGGCGGTTGGTTGTGTGTTAACTGGATTGCTTTGCTGCTTTACAGGTGTTGTTCTGGAAGGCCAGGCGCGAGTGCAGCGGTTTACGTATGAGCATCAGTTGATGGGCTGGAACAAAAAGAAGTATTGATGGAGAAAATCCTATTTGAACGTACTTTACTAATGCTGGTGTCTACAGTTGGTGATGTAGCCCAAAATGCGGCATAGTGGTGTTTTTGCCCTTGATTTTTATGCGGGTGGGTGGTATGGTGCCGCGCATGGCTACTGATAAGAAGATCACGATGAAGACCAGCAAGGGCGATATCAACCTCACGGTGTTCGCTTCCAAGACTCCCATGACCGCCGCCAGCTTCCTGAACCTGGCCAGCAAGGGTTTCTATAATGGTCTGACCTTCCACCGTGTGATTGCTGATTTCATGATTCAGGGTGGCGACCCTGAGGGCACCGGCTGCGGTGGCCCCGGCTACAAGTTTGATGACGAGTGCCGCCCCGACCTGAAGTTCACCAAGCCCGGTCTGCTGGCTATGGCTAACGCCGGCCGCACTTGGACGGGGCAGGGTACCAATGGCTCCCAGTTCTTCATCACCCATGTGCCCACCGAGTGGCTGAATGGCAAGCACACCATCTTTGGTGAGGTGCTTTCCGCTGCTGACCAGGATGTGGTGAACGCTGTGCGCCAGGGCGACAAGATTGTTTCCATCGAGATTCACGATGACTGCGCCGACCTCTTCGAGGAGCAGGCCCGCAACATTGAGCGCTGGAACAGCATGCTCAAGAAGTAAAAATCCTTAATCCTGCGCAGGCACCCCGATTCCGGCGGTGCCTGCGTTTCCTTTATATACCCCCTTCTTCTGCATATGGTATTCGCTGTTCAGGATCTTCATATTGAATTCGGCCCGCGTGTGCTGTTTGATTCACTTTCCTTTGTGGTGGAGCAGGGGGACCGCATTGCCTTTGCCGGGCAGAATGGTGCTGGTAAGTCCACGCTCATGAAGTGCATTGTGGGCAGTATGGAGCCGGACCACGGCAAGGTGATGCTGCCGAAACATACTCAGGTGGGTTACCTGCCGCAGGATGGTATTCATATTTCCGGCGCTCCCCTGCTGGAAGAAGTACTGGGGAGTGTGGGTAATATTGTAGAGTTGCAGCAGGTGGTGGACGAACTCTCTGCCGATTTGCAGAAACTGGATGCCACCAGTGCTGAATACAAGGATACACTGGAGGAAATCGGCCGCCTGGAGCTGATTCTGCACGACCGCGATGCTACCCGTCTGCGCCCGCGTACGGAGTCGATTCTGCGCGGGCTGGGCTTTGCAGATAAAGATTTTACGCGCGACTGTGGCGAGTTCTCCGGCGGTTGGCAGATGCGTATTGCGCTGGCCAAGCTGCTGCTGCAGGAGCCGGAGGTGCTGCTGCTGGACGAACCGACCAACCACCTGGACCTGCAGAGTCAGCGCTGGCTGGAGCAGAGCCTGCGCACGTATCGCGGCGCCATCTGCATCATCAGCCACGACGTGGCCCTGCTGGATAGTCTGGTGACTCGCACGATTGCCTTCCACCACGGCAGGGCAGAGGAATATGCCGGCAATTTCTCCTTCTATCTGAAGGAAAGCAAGGCCCGCAAGGAAATCCTGCTGCGCCAGGCCAAGGCTCAGCAGCGCGAGATTGCCAAGACTCAGGAGTTCATTGACCGCTTCCGAGCCAAGGCCACCAAGGCAACCCAGGTGCAGAGCCGTATCAAGCAGCTGGAGAAGGTGGAACTTATTGAGGTGGAGGACGATGACGCGGTGATGAGTTTCCATTTCCCGCCGCCCCCTCCTGGTGGTCACACGGTGGTGAAGCTGGAGAAAGCCTGCAAGGCCTACGGCCCCATCACCTTGCTGAATGGTTATGATTTCACCATGGAGAAGGGTGACCGCATTGCCATTGTGGGCGTGAACGGTAGCGGTAAATCCACCTTTACCCGCCTTATTTCCGGCACAGAGGCGCCGGATTCCGGAGTGTTCTCCTTCGGGCATCACACCCAGGTGGCCTTCTTCTCCCAGACGCATGCGGATGTGCTGAATAATGAGCAGACGGTGCTTGAGTGTGTGGAGTCTGCGGCCAGCCGCGAGACCCGCCCTATGGTGCGTAACCTTCTGGGCTGCTTCCTTTTCCGCGGGGATGATGTCTTTAAGAAAATCGGGGTGCTCTCCGGTGGTGAGCGCTCGCGTGTGGCTCTGGTGTGCATGCTGCTCAAACCGGCCAACTTCCTGATTATGGACGAACCGACCAACCACCTTGACTTCCAGAGTCAGGATGTGCTGCAACGTGCTCTGGCGGAGTACCCCGGTTCGTACTGCATTGTTTCCCATAACCGCCAGTTCCTGGACCCCATTGTGAACAAGGTGCTGGAGTTCCGACCCGGCTACGCGCCTCGCTTGTTCTATGGTAATGTGAGTGCCTACCTGGAAACGGTGGAGGCTGAGGAGAAGCGTCTGAAGTCTGCCGCCCAGCAGCAGAGTGCGGCTACTCCTGCTGCGCAGGTGCAGAGCGGTAACCGTAAGGATGCGCGCCGTGCCCGCGAATTGGCCCGCCAGCAGCGCAACAAGGTGCTCAAACCGCTTCAGCAGGAGTTGGAACAGGTGGAGGCGGATATTGCCGGAAAAGATGAGCGTAAGGAGATTATCTCTGCCGAGCTGGAGAATCCTGCCAATATGAGCGATAATCAGAAGCTCATGGAGCTTACCCAGGAATACCAGCAGCTGGAGCGGGAATGCGAGACGCTCTATACCCGCTGGGAGGAGCTTAGTGTGGAAATTGAACTCAAAACAGCCGAATTAGAGGCGGAGTTCGGAAATTTGGGTTAAAAATTGTGTCATAATGTAGAAAAAGTGTTGCCAGGGTGGTGACACGGGGAAAATTGCGTGTATAATAGGCACGCAATTTTGCCAAACACTTGACAAAATGTGTAAAGGGTGGAGTATGCCCTTAATTCTATCCACTATTATGTCGACTCCCAAGAAAGATTCCGCCAAAACCCCTGCCAAAACAGCTAAGAAGCCTGTTGCAGCCAAGAAGGCAACTGCTGCCAAGGAAAAGGCTGCAGATACTGTGAAGACAGAGGGAAAGAAGGCGCCTGTTGCCAAGTCTTCCGCCAAGGTTGAGAAGAAGCCTGTTGCTAAGCCTGTTCAGACTCCTGCTGCTGAACCGGATGTGTTCGATGTGATGATGGGACTGGTTCCGGAGGCTCCGGTGGCGCCCGTAGAGGAACTGCCTGAATCGGAGGATGAACAGTCTCTCTCTCAGAAGGCCAAATCGAAGGAAAAGAAGAGTAAGCATTTTACCCCGCAGCTGACTGCTGCGGAGATGAACGAATTCTTTGCAGATGATGCCACGCTGAAGGCTGCATTCAAATTGCTTCTGGCTACCGCCAAGAAGAATAATGGTTACGTGACCTCTGAAGATATTGAGAATTCGCTACCGCCGGATGAGACGGAAGATGATGATCAGGCTCGTCTGTTCGAGCGTCTGCATGAGGTGGGTGTGGAAGTCCGTGATGATGAGGAGTATGCTGTTAAGCCGCTTTCTGCAGAGGAGCTCACCTCCAAGGATGGCCGCCTGGTGAATAGCCCGGTGGTGCAGGAAAAGATCAAGGAGCTCATTCGCCAGGCTCAGGAACAGGGCTACCTGACGTATGATGATATCAATGATGTGCTGCCGCACGATGTGATTGACCCCTCCGATTATGAGGAAATCATGGAGCGTCTGCGTGGTATGCAGTTCGATATCATTGATGCTTCCGATGTAGACACCTACGGCGAGCGCCAGCGTCTGAGTGAAAATGGCGAGGAGGATGAGGCCGAGAAGATGGAGGCCAAGCTGGATATTCTTGATGACCCGGTGCGTATGTACCTCAAGCAGATGGGGCTCAAGGATCTGCTCTCCCGCCAGAAAGAGGTGGAGATTTCCCGCAAGATTGACCAGGCTGAGGAGGACTTGCAGCGTTATCTGCACCGCTTTGGTGTGGTGGCTATTTACTACTGCGACACCGCAGACAAGGTGCAGCACAATGAGGAGCGCTTTGACCGCGTGGTGGTTGATAAGAATATCGACCGCCGTGACAAGTACCTGAAGGAGCTGCCTCCGCTGGTGACGAAGGTGATGACCCGCCACGCAGAAGCTCAGGCTGCTTATGCTCGCCTGTGCTCCGCCCGCAAGCGCAAGAAGTCTGTGGCTGGCCCTCAGAAGGAATTTGAGGATAAGCTGGAAGTGCTTACCAGCCTGTATGCTGGATTCTCCTTCAAGGGTAAGGTGTATGAGGATTTTGTGAAGGAACTCCGCGACCTGCGCGTACGCATCAAGAAGGTGCTGCGCCAGCGTGAGGCTGACCCTGAGAATCCGCTCTACCGAGATGCTCTCAAGGAGTTTGAGATGGAACTCTGGATGCCGATTCCTCAGTTCCTGGATAACTACAAGCTCATGAGCCAGAGCATGAAGGATGCCGAAAACGCAAAGCGCGAGATGATTGAGGCAAACCTTCGTCTGGTGATTTCCATTGCCAAGAAGTACACGAACCGTGGCCTTGCATTCCTGGACCTCATTCAGGAGGGTAACATGGGTCTGATGAAGGCTGTGGAGAAGTTCGAATACCGCCGTGGTTACAAGTTCTCTACCTATGCCACGTGGTGGATTCGCCAGGCCATTACCCGCTCCATTGCAGACCAGGCCCGTACGATTCGTATCCCGGTGCACATGATTGAGACGATTAACAAGCTCATGCGTGTGCAGAAGAAACTGGTGCAGGATTTCGGCCGTGAACCCACGCCGGAGGAGATTGCACAGGCTCTGGCAGAGGAACCCAATAAGGGGGCCGTCATGTCGGTGGAGAAGGTGCGCAGCGTGCTCAAGATGGCCCAGCAGCCCATCTCCATGCAGCAGCCGGTGGGTGATTCCGATGATACCTCCTTCGGTGACTTCCTGGAGGATAAGAGCGCGGAAAATCCCATGGATGGTGCTTCCTACAACTCCCTGCGCGATAAGATTGGCGACGTGCTCAACACGCTCAACGCCCGCGAGCGTCAGGTGATTGAGCAGCGCTTCGGTTTGAAGGATGGCAACCCCCGCACGCTGGAAGAAGTGGGCCGTCAGTTCAATGTGACCCGCGAACGTATCCGCCAGATTGAAGCCAAGGCGCTTCGCAAGCTTCGTCATCCTACGCGTATCAGCAAGATTAAGGGCTACTTGCCTGATTCTGCAGAAAGCTGAACCAGTGTGGATTAGTCTGCGTCAAACGGCGATTCTCTGCAAGGGGAATCGCCGTTTGCTATAAAAAATGGACATAGACTCACTTTTAGAGTGACTTTCCCTTCGGGATTTGCTAGTATGGTTGCACTTGCTATGAATGGCTTTATATCTCGCACTGTGCTCTTCTCTCTGGTGTTATCTGCGGCATCTGCGTTGACTCCCTATGCGCTGGCTCAGGAGGCCGGTGGAAGTGCGGTTGCTGCTGCAGAAACGGCTCAACGGCAGCAATCCGTGCGTGATGCAATGCAGAAGGTACAGGAGGCTAGAACGGCTTATTCTTCAGGTCGTTACAGCGATGCCGTGGAGCTGTATCAGGAAGGTCTCGCCCTGGTGTCCAAGGCTCCGGCATCGGAGAAACTGGTGAAATTCATCAAGGATAGCCTGGCAGATGCCCTGGTGGCCAAAGCGATGGATTACCGCAAGGTCGGCCGCACGGATGAGGCTGTGGCGTTTATTCAGGAGGCGCTGGAGGTGTCTCCCGGGCATAAGTTTGCCAAGCATGAGCTTGAGAAGACTCTCGACCCGGTTCGCACGAATCCGGCCCTCAGCCCGCAGCATGTGGCTAATGTGGAGGAGGTGAGCCGCCTGCTTTCTCTGGGATATGGTTATTACGAACTGGGCGATTATGATAAGGCTTATGATACCTTCGAAGCTGTCCTGAAGATTGATGCATACAATTCTGCCGCCCGTCGCGGTATGGAGAGCGTTCAGAAGCGCCGCCAGGTATATTACAGTTCTGCCCGCGATGCAGCTCGCGCCAAGGCGCTTGCAGAGGTTGACGCAGCCTGGGAGGAATCGCTTCCCGTGGAGGAAACGGTGGGCGAGTATGCCGCCACCGAGGCCGGCAAGGCGCTGCGTCCTGATGCTGAAACGGAGAAATCCATTGCAGAGGCGCTCAGGAACATGGTTCTGCCGCAGATTGTCTTTGATGGAGCTTCCGTTCAGGAGGTTATTGATGCGCTGCAGGGGCAGATTTCTCGCTTCGAAGCCGAAGGACAGCAGGCGGTGCGCAAGATTAACCTTGTGGCCAGCTTTGGCAAGCCTGACTCTGCTGCTTATCAGAATGTGATGGCTCGTAAGGTGAATCTGAACCTTGAGAATGTTTCTGTGGCAGATTTGCTCGATATGCTGGACCGCCAGCTGGATATCATGCATTACATCTCTCCGCTGGGTGTGGTGCTTTCTTGCTCGGGACGCGATTTCGGCCCCATTGAGGAGCGTGTGTATTCCGTTCCGCCTCACTTTTTTGATGCACCCTCTTCTTCTTCCGATGATGACGAGGAGGATGATGACTTCTCTTCTGCTTCCAGGGTTGCGGTAAAGCGCCTTAACCCCGTGGTGGCTCTCAAGGAAATGGGAATTTCTTTCCCGGAGGGTGCCAGTGCGCGTTATGATGCGGCTAGCCGCCGGCTGACTGTGCGTAATACGGTGTTCAACCACCAGGAGATTGAGGAGCTCATTTCCATGCCGTTGGAAACGCAGCGGGCCGTGGTGCTCAATGTCATTGCCATGGAGGTGAATGAGTCTGATTTAAATGAATTGGGGTTCGAGTGGTTGTTCAATTTCAATCTTGGCCCGAGGGCCTTATTCGGCTCTGGTACCAAGGAGGAGGTGTTGTCGGATATCACGTCCGCGCCCATCATGAATGTGGATTTCCAGATGCCTAAGACATCCTACTCTGCCACAGAGGGGCTTCGCTCCGGCGGGCAGGTTCTCTCGGCTGATAATATTTCCTCTCTGATTTCAGAAGGTCGTGCCAACTTCGGCGCTGCAAACCAGAAAGCGCCGGGCATTCTTTCTTTCCGCGGTATCTGGGATTCGGGTGATGTGACCATGATTATGCGTGGTGCCGCTCAGAAGAAGGGGACAGATATCATGACGAATCCCCGCATTATCATGAGCCCTGGGCGCGATGAACAGGTGGTCTTCGCCAATGTGGATGAAATGTTCTACCCGGAGACATATGCCGAACCGCAGATTGGTACGATGCAGATCAGCCTGGGTTCCACGTCGACAGGTGAAGGTAACAATACCAATCTTTACGGTTCCGCTACGGTGGCGACCGCCGCTCACCCGGAGGAGTTTACTCGCTTCGGTTTGTCTGAGGATGCGGTGGGCGGTATTGGCTCGGTGGTGCAGGTGCACAGCGCTTCCGTTTCTCCGGACAGCCAGCATGTTACTCTTGCCCTTACCGTGACGCTCAATGAATTTGAAGGTTTTGTGAACTGGGGTACTCCCATTCAATCCGTGATGATGACGGAGGATGCGACGGAAGGTGTAATGATTACGCTTACCGATAACCATATTCTTAAGCCGGTGTTCAAGCGCCGTATGGAAAATACCAAGCTTACGGTGGGCACGGGCTCAGTGGTGGTGATTGGTGGTTTGAAGGAGATGCGTTCCGTGCGCTATGAGGACAAGTTGCCGGTGCTGGGTGATTTGCCCATGGTGGGGCGTTTGTTCCGCTCGGAGGGTGAAGAAAAGGTGCGTAAAGCTTTCCTGATGTTTGTCAAGGTGGATATTGTGGACCCGACGGGGCGCAGTTTTGGAACCGGTGAGCGACCTTCTGAGCTCACCGATTAAGAGAGAGTGATATCATGGTCGAAAACGACGATAAATACGAAGATGATGGAGAGAACCTGACTCAGGTTCGTAGTATAATCAAGCACCTCAACGAGGACAAGCCCTCTCAGGAGCGTGCTCGTGAGGTTGTGGTGCGGGCAGATGGCTCGAAGGTCGTTCGTGTTCGGAAGAAACGTAAGGTGATGCTCACCTCTGCCGATAAGCGGCGCAGGGGGCGCCGTCAGGCTCTTCTTTTCCTGGGCGGCATTCTTTGCTGCTTCCTGATTGCCGCTGGTTTTCTTGCATTCCGCATGGCAACCATGTCCAGCTCTTCCTACATGGAGCAGAAGCGCGCCGAATTGCAGCAGAGCTGGGGGGCTTCCAGCGTGCAGTTTGATGGCGCTGGGGTGGATGGTACCTCGCTCTACCTGAGCAATGTTGTGGCAGAGTTCCCCGAAAGCAGTATGCTGCAGCGAGTGGAGCTCAGCGGGGTTCAGGCAAGCCTGGAAATGATGAGTTTTGTCAGCGGGAGGTTCACGGGCCCTGGCCTCATTGTTGAACGGGCTCTCCTGGTGTTGCGCAATGGCAGAAATATGGAGATGCCTCTTCAGTGCGGGAGGGACCTTTGGCGTTTCGCACGAGTAGAATGTAAGGATTTTTCCGTTGTCTATGCGGATGCAGAGCAGGCTCCTGTAAATTTGAAAAACTCTCAGGCCTACATGTATTATCCGAGCCGTGAGCGGGCTTCCAGTGTAGTGATGCTTCGTGGCGGTTCACTGGATATCAAGGGATGGAAGACTATGCGCATTGCTGAGGGTAAGGCCCATGTGTCTGTAAAGGGGGTGGATGATTTCTCCCTGAGCGGCACTACTGATGCCGTCAGCGATGAGACGGAGCAGCGTCGTACTGCCCTCTCCATTACTGGTAAGATTGCCCAGGGCGCTGCCATGGTTGGCCCCTTTGCTGTGGAGGCGGAGAATATGAGCCTGGCAGATTTTACGGATGGCCGCGTAGAAGGATTCCTTGCGGCACGCACCACTGCCGTTTCCCATGGCAAGCTGGATGGCAAGTTCACGATTTCTCTTGCTGAGTGCGGGGCGCCTCTTTTTTCTGGGGAGCTGCATCTCAAGAATATCTGCCTGAGCTCATTCCCGGCTCTCATGGCTATTACAGAGCATATTGAGCATGGCAAGCGCCGCATGTATAACCCCATTATGCTGAATCGTGGTTATGTGCGCCTTGCTAATAAGGATTCTGCTCTGGTGGTGGAAGCCCCTGAGGGGGCTCTGGCTGAGCGCGACCTCGCCACGGTTCGCGGACGTATTGTTCTGAACTCTGCCAATGAGTTATCGGGTGAGCTTCATTATGGTATTCCGAAGGTGCTGGCCCGTGTGGAGTACCCGGATGGTCAGCCTGACCCCATTTTTCAGCAGCAAGGAGAATGGGCCGTGCTGAGCACCAATCTGCGCGGCTATGGCAACATGCCGGGGGATGATATGGCTGAGGTAGAGGCCCGCGCTGCTATTGCGCGCCGCGACCGCCCGGCTCGTATCCCGTTTGACCAGATTGATGTGAACCGCATGGTGGAGCAGTTGCCGCAAATGACTACTCCTGAGCAGAATGCACAGAATGTGCAGACTGCACCGTCTGCCCCGCATACTCAGCCGGAGGTGATTGACCAGTCGGTTCAGCAGACTGCTCCTCTGTATTCTCCCCTGGAGGACACTCCTAATCCCTTTGAGACCAGCGAGGATCCGTTTGGTCCTTCCTCCACTCCGTTCTGATACACGTTGAATGTCCCAAGCCATGAGTAAAGTTAAAGGCATAGAAAAGCGTTCCAAATGGTGGACTCGCCCGGTGGGACACGTGGTCTGGTTATTCATCACTCTGGTGTGTGCGACATTGCGCAAGCGTATCATTGTGCGTGGTGCATCTCAGGACATTGTGGGCAAGAAGCAGTGCATCATTGCCCTGTGGCATAACCGCACGTTCACTCCCTGCTATGTGTACCGCTATAGTATTCCGAGTACGGTGCCCATGAGCATGCTGACCAGCGCTAGTAAAGATGGTGCTTTGCTTTCCACTGTGGCTGAAGATTACGGCATGACCACCGTGCGTGGGTCCAGCCACCGCCGCGGTGTGGCCGGCTTTCGCGATATGCTGCGCGCTCTGGCAACTGGCTGCTGCATGTGCATCACCCCGGATGGACCCAAGGGACCTCGCTACAGCGTGCGGGCCGGCGTGGTGCGCCTTGCTTCGGTTTCCGGCCTGCCGATTCTGCCGCTCTGTATAGATATCCCCAACTGCTGGCGCATCTCCAAAGCCTGGGATGGCTTTGTGATTCCTAAGCCCTTTTCCAGGATTACCGTGCTGGTGAAGGAACCCATCTGCGTGCCGGCAGATATGGATGATGCCACCCAGGCGGAGTATGTGGAAAAGCTCAAGGAGGCTCTTGCCTGCGGCCGCCCCGATTTTGATTTCAACGAACATTAATCAGAGAATGACCCCCACCCTTATAGACGGAAAGGAAGTCGCCGCCCGCGTGCGCGAAGGTTTGCTCAAGGAGATTGCCGAGCTGAAGGCTCAGGGGAAGACGCCCGGCCTGGCTGTGGTGCTGGTGGGTGAGGATCCCGCCTCCCAGGTGTATGTGGGCTCCAAGGTGAAGGCTTGTGCAGAGCTCGGTATTTATTCTCAGAAATGGGCGTTGCCGGCAGAAACCACCCAGGAGGAACTGGTGAAGCTGATTCACCAGCTGAACGCCGATGACCGTATTCACGGTATCCTGGTGCAGAGCCCCCCTCCGCCTCACATCGATGAGGAAGCCGTCATTCTGAACATCGACCCTCGCAAGGACGTGGATGGTTTCCACCCCGCCAATGTGGCCAAGCTTGTGCTGGAGGATGCCGAGGGCTTTGTGCCCTGCACCCCGCTGGGCTGCATGGAGCTGCTGAAGGCCTACGGAATCGAGACCGCTGGCAAGCATGCCGTGGTTATCGGCCGCAGCATGATTGTCGGTAAGCCCATGGCCAACCTCCTGGTGGCGAAAAACGCCAATGCCACGGTTACTATTGCTCACTCCCGCACCAAGGACCTGCCTGGCCTCTGCCGCACGGCAGATATCATCGTGGCCGCTGTAGGCCGCCCCGAAATGGTGAAGGCTGACTATGTGAAGGACGGCGCCGTGGTACTCGATGTCGGCATCAACCGCATCGACGATGCCACCCGCCCCCGCGGCTACCGCATCGTGGGCGATGTGGATTTTGAGGATGTGAAGGACAAGTGCTCCTACATCACCCCCGTGCCCGGCGGCGTAGGCCCCATGACCATCGCTATGCTCATGGCAAATACCGTCAAGGCCTGCCGCCAGCTTACGCGCTGATTAGCTAGCGTTTCTGTTTTTTTTATCCGCGAGTTCTCCATGTATGGGGGGGCTCGCGGATTTTGTTTAACTTGTCGCTAGTAGGGTGGCTATCGCTTCATTTGCTCGATATTCAGCTTTCCTTTACAGAAAAAGCCCCCTTTTCGCCGTTTTGTGCAAAATGTGCAGAAAAGTGCAAAAATAATTTTCCGCTCTAACACGCTGGATTTCGTGCAGGTTAGGGCAGGAATGCGGAAAAATCTCAAACTTTTTTGCAAAAATGAGCTTGACGTTTCGCGGTGGTTGTGATAAGCTTTGCCCCGCACCCCACTACGGGGCAGCCCGAAAGGAAAGCGAGCAACGCTTACTGACTGGCCGGGCGAGGCAATTTTCCAAGTATGACTTTCCGAGGCGTCGAGAGCGGCTGAAAAGCAGCTCACTGGCTTTAACAACCTGC
>JBGUSR010000063.1:0-53806 GCA_045132635.1 Akkermansia sp. | reverse complement strand
ACGGACAATAGCGCTGGTGGCGGTCCAGCCCTTTTGTTTGTAAATGTTTTTTATCATCAACCCTTTGTAACGAGTGTTACAAAGACAAGCAAGACTGGACTGCCACTTTTTTTGTCAGCTAAGGGCTACTTTGGCATCAGCGAATCTGAAACAGACCCGAAAATTGATTCTTAAACATCTTATTCTGTGTAGCTTGCCAGTTCGAGATATCTTTGCTTACCGCAGAACCGCCATTAGCACAAAATCGCCTACTTGTCGCGGCGTAGCACGCAGTGCGAAGACGGAAGCTCACAGAATCAACCGATTGTAGATTCGAGATGTGTTTCAGAACTACCGATTAAGAGTCTTAATTGAATGAGGGCACATTGTGATATGAAAATTCAAATTCCACACTTTTTGCTATTGATCCGATATGTTGGCACCGTCTGTGGCATGCAACACGGGAGTTGCCCGGCTCCGTCCGCTGACGCGTTCTACGCCGAGGCAGGCTTCGTTCTCGTTGCATCATGAGCGCAGCTCAGATGCAACTCGTCTACGCGCCGTCAGGCCTAATCGGCCTGCCTGGGCGTAGAAAAACAGCGTATCAGGTGACCTGATACGCTGTTTTACGAAGCCTGGAGCATAGGGGATTCGAACCCCTGACCTGTTGCGTGCGATTCCGAGTCGGGCAACAGGATTGCCCCATAATTATAAGTAATTCTAAAGGCGCTAGAGACAGTGTATCAAAGCTTTCTGTGTTATGCAAGCTTTATTTGTAAAATATTTTTAGAAGGCAAAAAAGCCCAAAAAGACGCTAAAAAGAGCAGAAAAACGCTGAAAGTTTGCGACCATTTGCGACCACAAATGCACACAAATCTACTGATTTTCAACAAAAACGCAATATTTACAATTCAAGAAAGTTATTAACACGACCTGTAATATCCCTCTCTACAGGTTATATGTATGCGACAAGCCCTCCCTGGCTTCCACCAGAGAGGGCCAATTTTATGCGTTTACGTTTGATTTCTTTTTAATATTCACTAGGGTAGAATGTTGCTGCCGGTGTGCAGAAAGCTCGGGTACGGGCTTCCATCCACTGCTTGCAGGCGTCCAGATTATAGCGCGGGCGTGATCCCTTCCCCGGTGTCTGTCTGCTGCCAATAAAGTATGTCGGCATACCTTGCTTGGTAAGGCGAGTAATCGTGCAGACGCTGCATTTGAAAAACTTTGCGAGCTGGTCTCGGGTCAACAGCTCTGCCGGATCAATAGCATTTTGTGTGTGTTTACGTGTGGCCATATATCTAATGTGTCCTTGTTACGTGTATTAAACCTCTTTTTAACCCTATTTTCTATGTGCGATTTCGCAATTATGGAAATATTTTGCAAAATCACCCTGTATAGGCTTCAGTTATGAGTGCCAAAACACACATTACCGAGAGTATGCGACCATACACCGGCTGGAAATCACTTTCAAACTTAAGCTGTACGAAGACTTCTTCCAGCTATGTGATTAGCTGTATCGGCTCAAGAGCTTATTCAAGAGGATGTGAAGATTGCACCCTCGTTCCAATGAGCGCAATTCGCCCGGTTTGGATATATAGTCCCACGATTCACCGTATTCGCAGGCAGGCACCGCTGGCGGAACCGTCGTGATGAAGCTGAGGAAGTCTGCCGGTGAGTCATGATATTGATCATCAAATTGATCGGACAACTTCAATTTTTCCCACGTTGAGCAATCCTTCTCTATATCGTACAGAACATGTTCCAAGTTGCGTGAACAGTAATACGCTTCGTAGGGTATTTTCTTATACGTAGTCCCCATGTGGGCAAGGAGAAGCATATTGCTGCTCTTGGTCGCATTACGCCTCTTCACATCTTCTTCGCATGGTGCAGTAATAGTCGTAGTCGTGTAGATGAATCCGGCTACTGTCGGATCCTCCAAAATCGCAGATTCCGGGATAAATGCTCCGTCGGTGTCCATCAGGTGTACCACCTGTAGCAAGTCTTGGGCTTGCAGTCGGTACGCGCTCATGAACTTCTTGACCAAATCATTTACCAGAGTCTTTACACTGGTAGCGCCGCGTCTCTCCTTTGTGGTAATATCAGCGCCCACCACATGAAAACGAATTTTCTCATTGCTGAGCAGTTTAGAAAGCACGCCTTCCAGCGCAGCCGCATCCGACTGTCCTTCCACTACGAACAATAAAACCTTCCTTGCAGCCATGGTACTTAATCTCTGGGAATCGTCTTACGGATAGCGCGGGCGATCTCCGTCTTGTTGGTTTCTTCGTACAGCTCAAGCTCCTGACCACCTATGAAGATGGAGCGAAGGTAAACATCGCGCAGGTTGTTGCTGGCCTTGATATTCTTCATGCGAATGAATCGCTGATTCGGATCTACCGTGGTAAACACCACGCTGCGCTTGTCGAGCATTTCCAGCGGATGCAGATTGTGCGCCGTAAAGATAAGCTGCCCCTGAGCGTTCTCCTCCCACACAGAGAGCAACTCACCCAGTAGATATTCGAAAATGCTGGCATCCAGTTCGTCTACAATCAAGCAGGAGCCCGGCGTATTGGACACGATAATCCAATACAACAGAAGAGAGATAATCTTCTTGATCCCATCAGATTCGAACTTCAACGGAATCTCCATCCCCTGCCGGGTTGCCAACAGCTCCATACGCATCAGCTCTTCATTGAGAGAGCTCAGCTCCAGCCCCAGTTCCCGGACTTGCAGATGGAACCCGGGAATAATTTTGCACATCACCTGATTCATGTGCGCCAAGGACTGCTTGAACTCCTGATAGATGGGGAGCGGCAGCGTAGAGGGCGCATTCAGATTAATCAGGCATGTCCCTACGGCAGAGCAATCACAACTGGAGTCAGTATGTGAGATCGGTATCGGCTGCAAGTTGACATTGACCAGACCGGATTTGCTGTGGCCAATGACAAAGAGATTGCGCTCAGCGTAGCAGCGCACCGCACGAAGCAGGTCGACAGCCTCGGTTTCCAATTTCAGGAACAGAGGATACATGCGCTGGTTGAAGATATAGGACGTACGCTCCTGATATGTGAGCACCTTGTTGATGATCAGATCCTGTCTGGAGCTGTTGCTCACAACCTTATTGAAGGAAGCGACAGGCACAAACTCGGCTTCTGAGGGCAATGCCGGCTCTGTAAACTCCGCGACGATGTTGGTACGAGCCTTGGGTGCATTTGCCTTCATGGTAAAGCTCTCTTGCTTTACCCTTGCCCCGTCGGTGTCCACTCCGATAGTGACCGAATATTGTGCAACATGGTTGCAGTCTCCTCCCTCTATGCAGAACAGGATAGAAAGAGTAGCCTCTTTTTCACCACATGTAATCAATGAAGCGGTGTCGGCCTCCAGCGGCAGGCCGCAGATAAGGCGTTGGATTAAGATGATCGCATTGACCACAGAGGTCTTACCGGAGCCGTTCTGCCCGTATATGCCCAGCAGCTCGCCTTTCTCGGGATTATACCCCGGGAGGCGATTCGGCATCTCTATTTTTCCATGCCGGACATTTTTGATGTTGGAAATCTCAAAAGAGCATATACGTACTACCGTTTTCATAGCACAGTTAGTTTACCATAAAATGGCATTTTGTCAACATTACGCACAGTAAAAGGTATAAAAAATGCCGTTTCTTGATATATTTGTGAAAAAAATCAGCAATTTGCACCCTGTTTCCCGGCTCATACGCCCCCGGATGAGTGAAAATTGGCGTTTTTACGGGTTATATATGCCTGAGCGGGATGGTTATCCCACTCCGCGCGCATTGAGCGTGTGTTTTTTCAAAAATAACCCACTAATCGCCAACAATGAGTACACGATCAAACATCGGTATCCAGAATGAGGATGGAAGTCTGGATGTCATTTATTGTCACTGGGATGGTTATCCGTCGCATAACGGGGCTATCCTTCTCCATCATTACCAGGATCTGGAGAAAATCAGGGAACTGATTGCTCTGGGTGATATCAGTTCTCTGGCGGCGGCTGTAAAGCCAGCCGCCGGGGAGCATTCATTTGAATCGCCACAGGAAGGTGTGGTGGTTGCCTACGGGCGTGATCGCCACGAGGATGGAATCGGCAACAGGCATTTCGATACCCTGGACGATTACCAGAAGCTCATGCGATCGGAAGGCGGGTACATCGAATACGTGTACCTGTACAAGGTCGCAGACAGGAAATGGCTCTGGTCGCCGGCGCTTGATGACATCGGCATCAAGGAACTCCAGGACTTAACGGAAAGGAGCGTGGCAGCATGAGCGAGGAAGAAGTGAAAAAGCAACTGCTGGAGCTCGACTTCCCCAACCTCTGCCGGCTTACCGTTACTGTGGAAGTGCATCCGCGTTGCGTTGCGCTGTGCCACGACGGTAAGGAATACGCTGTAACGATACACGAAATGCTCTGCAAGCGGGCCCGGGTCTATTACCACGGCTCCAAGGCTGTGTGTATCGAGGCGTACAAGTCTCTCATCAAGGTATTCACCAACCCCGATTCCGTATCATGCACCCAGTCCTGAAAGATCTTCTCTGTGCCGTGGTCATCGCCTTGTTAAGTCAGGGTATTGATTCCATTCGAGAAAGACACATGAGAAAGCAAGCTGAGCACCTCGACCAGGAATACTGGTCATAACGCCACCGGCACCCCCTCCGAAATCATTCTGGAGGGGGTGCCCTGTTTTAACTCCAACGAAACAAGAACGATGTGTCAACAAAGCAACACGATTGCGCATGACCTGTTCTACCCACAGGATGCAGCGAACGAGCGGCAATCCCCGGGAGGCCGCTTTTCCATTCACCGGGGAAAGGATTTCAGCGTGGCCTATTCCTACAGAACACCTATAGCCGTATACCCGGATAACGGTAGTTTTGTTCTGCTGGATTCCGCCTACTTTTCTAACACCACAACTAAGCACCAGAGCAGTATTCGTCAGGCTGTTCCCTACAATGTGCAGCGAATCGAGTGCGACTGGCTCGGTAAGAATGATCTCTGGTACTCGCCTCATCACGATACCTTCCAGACTCAGTTTCGAAAGTTCATCAGGGATGTGGCGGCGAGGATTCCGAATATCGGGAAATCGGACAGTGATTTTGCCTACGCCCGCAAGCGTACAGAAACGCTTAACCGGCTGAATGGTTTGCGGAAGCTGGCGGAGGTCAGCCACATTCGTAAAACCATCATCGCCCGTGTGGACAAGCGCGTAGCGGCTATTACTGCCCCCAAGCGCATTGAGGCTGCACAGAAGCGGGCGGTCAAGCAGCGCACCGACGCAAGAAAGCGCATCCAGCAACGCCGGCAGGAGGATAAACTCCTCATCGAGCTGAACCGGCTCTTTGAAACCAACGAGACAGTGGAAAAGGCTGTTTCAGATGCCGCTGAGACGCTGCTGAACCGCTTTCCCTTTCACCAGTGGAAATGGCTTCCGGAAGGACTGAAAGAGCCTCATGTGCAGCCGGCGCGGCAGATCTACCGCTTTACCCGGGGTGCGGTCAGAGACGTTGCTGCGCATCTGTGGAAGCATAAGTACGGTCAGCCTACAATCACTGACGACTGCGACATCCGGTGGCACAGCGATGGTTTATTCCACACCACCAAGGGCGTAGCGATACGCTATGCCGAGCTTCAGCGCTGTCTGGAGCTGTGGAAGAACCGGCAGTTCCTGGGCGAGCTTGTCGATAATCGATTCCGGGTGCTCCGCAATGATGAGGAAGTTCTCATCATCGGTTGCCACTGTTTTCATCAGAAAACGGTGCAAAGCATCTGGAACCGATACGCCCACAAAAGCCCCAAGACCATTGCCCAAGAGGAACGCCTGCGCAAACAGGAAGCAGAGGAGTTCATCCGTCTGGTGATGCATCCTCTATTGAAACTGGTACAGCGGGAGTTCCGCAAAGTCAACCAACAATAAACCAGAAACAACCAACATAACATACTCACCTAACAACAATGACAACAGAAAATAAAACAATCAACGTCCACTTCATCGACCTCTACACAGAGGACGAGAATGATGACCTCAACACTATCAACGACGACTCCACCACAGGACTCAGTTTCCAGATAACCCGGGAGGAGTACGCTGATATCCGCAAGGTGCAAAAGGACTTGCTGGCGACGCAGAAAAGCCAGAACGCATCATTCCGTTTCCTGCGTGTCTGCGTAAGCTGGGAAATCGATGAGGAGCCTAACCTGATGATGAATGGCATCGAGTTTCGTCCGCGAAACTCAGAGCTGGAAATCTCAGCGTATGGAGTAGATCTGAACATCTACCACTATGGCGAGCAATCCTGCAAGGTGAAGGCTGACCTCACAACGTACCTGAAGAATCTGTTCCCGGAGATTGACTATCCGAAGGAGATAACCTCCTGGGATGAACTGGCCGGCGAGTTGGCCGGGCATATCACCAAGGAAGTCAGCGTGCGGATCACCGGCGACTTTGCCAAGCAATATCCCATGCTGGCGCGGCCAGAGCTGGATGAAGGCAGCAACCTCAAAGAACTCTGGCGCTTCCGCTATCTTGCTTTCCAGTATGAGGAGGCACCGGCAGACGAAGATGCCGACATGTATGCGCTGGAGTTCTTGCAGGTTTATCGCGGCTCAGGCCCGGAACTCGTACTCCGGGTATCGGAAGTGGACGCGGAAGGGAATATCAGCGCCCACAACACCATGCATTCCACGGAGAAGGTCGAGCTGCTGAAGAACGAACAGGATAGCGTCGAGATTCTCATTCACACCTACGAGTCTGAGAAGAAAGGAGGCAGCAATGGGCTGGAGCGGTAACTACTGCACGAAGCCGGCAACAAGGAAAGGACAAGCCGATCTGTTGCTGGAATACTTCAATGCGGACGGCTACACACTCCCGACTCGTGTTCTGAAGCACCGGCTGATCGGAAGCGTGTGGTATGCCAAGGTGGAAACAACCCGGGAAGATGGTTCTGTCCTTCGCTGGCTCGCTGTCTGCCTGGTTCGCTGGGAAGACGGCATGCTGCTGCGGAAGATGATGGATAATTCCATGGGGCCGTATGCCGATGACTGTCCGACAAGCTGGTTCACCGATGTGCCGGTGGCCGGTAAGTTCGACCAGGAGTGGCGGGACAGATGCTTTGCCAGACAGGATAGGCATCGGCATACGATGCGACATATCCGAAATCTGGAGGCCGGCGACAGCGTTAGGTTCAGCACCAAATACGATGATGCCGATGTATGGATCTACACCGGCATTCCCTGGCTCTTCCGCAAAACTCCGGGAGGTAACGCCTGTCGCCTCCGCAACTGGCGCAAGCACCTCATCGAAATCAAACCACATAACACACAAGACACGAATATGATCACACAACACACAAGAAAGGAGGTAGCCCATGCCTAACTGGTGCTTTACCGACTACATGCTCATCGGCTCCGCTGAGGAGACCAAGGCGGCGTACGATGCTCTGCACAAGGTAGAGGAAACTAAACGTCCCGGGCCGTTCGCGACATGGAGCTTCGAGTCGAATCCGAACTGGCTGGGCTACGTGGCGGAAGATGTCATTGGCCTTACATGGAGCGCTGTCGCGTGCCGTGGTACCTTTGACAATCTGCGCCTAACCACATGGCAGGACAAATCTGCTGTGGCGCTAAGCACGGAAACCGCATGGGGTCCCTGTGAAGAGCTGATGAACGCTCTGGCACTAAAGTTCAACCTGTCGCTGAACTTCCATGCTACCGAACCGGGGAACATGTACTTTGCCAAAGGTGGAGCTGATGAAGTCTACACCGAGACACTACACTACTCGGACGACGACGGTGAGGAATACTTCGACACCTTGGAAGAGTTCCTCGCGCAGTACGGCGACAAGTACGACCAGAAAGCCGATACCACCTTGGATGAAGCCTTAGCTGCGGTCAATGCCTCTGAGGATGGGCTACTGGCTCCAATCACAGAGTAATCATACTCCCGGCAAGATATCCGGGCAGATGGCATTGCTACCACATCTAATCAACACACCCAAGAAGTCACCATAGACTTGCCCCTACCCAAACAAGCGCAACGCCCGCAGCCGGAATAACGCCGACTGCGGGCGTTGCGATGAACGATACAACCAGATATACAAACATAAACACAACAACACTCAATGCCGATGCATTGCAAAAAGCACTGACAATCGCTGCCGGTGATGCAATTACAAGCCCTGTACTCACAACTGAGGCCTACATCAGAATGCAAACCTGCTTTTGGTCTAATCTGATAGCCATGCTCGATACGTGGCGACATACACCGGGAACAGGCATACAGGTCTATGGCCTTGCAAGTGAGTACGCAAAGCGAGTTGGTCGCAGCCTTAACACCATTAAGGACTGGCTCCGAAATCTGGAGTATAAGGGAATGATTCATCCCATAGAAGGAGCTCCGAGCAAACCGGGAGCTGTAGGTGATACGCTCTACAACTTCATAGAGGTTGACAACGCATTGCGTGAGATCCGCCAGCAACGCTTAGCCAAAGCATCAGAGTAACCTTACCTGCCGACCTCTCTGACCTACAATGCAGAGAGGCCGGCGGTGCAGTGCTTTCGGATGCCCGGGAAAAAGAAATAGATTCTTCTTTTTACATGCCTCCCGGTTCAGCAAGCTTCTTCCGGGAAGCCAGATGGTATACAACGCAGCCAGAGTAGCGGCGTAGATCTCCTCATCCTGTCCCCCGGGTCGAAGGTCAGCGAGTTCAAGATACAGGCCCTCGATGCCCTTGTCGGTATTGATGAGGTCACCGGCGTATTGCTCGCCGGAATCTAATTCCAGGTCACGCACCTGCGGATAGCCTCCGTTGTCGAGCTCGATCTCGATGAAGTCCATCACATACTCGGCATTACGGCAGAGGGTCTCCTCGAGCTGATTCCAGATGACGACATACGGTCGGAGCTTGCACTTGCGCAATTCCGGGACAGAGAGTTTGACTTCTTCGTACATGACATGGCGCTGGTCCAGGTCATCGGTGAATCGATTGATGAACTCTTCCTCAATCGCGTACCGGGCGTAGCAGTCTTCGAGGAGGACGGAAAAGTCGTCGAAGCTCAACGAGGATCGACGTGATAGGTAGGATTCGATCTCCAGATCGCGATCCTGAACGAATCCGGGATCATGCTTGCGAAGCTTCTTCATGATCACAGCCGGTGTGTCTTTGGCCGCTATCGCGGCGAGTTTGATTATGTTTTTGTACATGGTGATTTTTGGGTTGAAGATTGAATGAGCCGGGGAGATAGGTTGCCTCCCCCGGCTCTAATCCCGTCACAGCCTTCGCAGCCAGGAAGCGAGTGGCTCGCACAGACACAAACTGAGCACTGCACCTTTGCCGCAAGAACCTATCCTTGCCGGGAACCAGAATAGGGCCTTCTATGGATGAACAACTGTCGATTTTAGGGAGGTTTGAAAAGTCATAACTCGTTGCTCCCTAGTCTGATACAAAAAATCAGAAGTCATAAAGTGTTGATTTTTAGAGAGTTGCAAAAAGTGCCAAAATTTACGCGTTGCATTTTTGCATTGCATTTTTGCAACCTTCCCAAGACGGCTAGCAGCCGCCTCACCATTATATACATTAAAATGTATATAATGGTTCGGTTAGTTAAGGGTAGCCGCCCCGGCGGCGTTTTTGCAACAGGGGTTGCAAAAATGCCACAGGGGCGAGAGCCCTTTAATTTTTGATCAAACTCAAACCATCCACTCGCCCGGATATTTTCATCCCCGATTTCTGAAAATCCTAAAACCACTTACCCGGGGATGAAGACTCTACTCAGACCCCATAGGCAGATGTGCCCGTTCCGGCCCGGGAAATAGGCCTAGGAGCTCGTTGATTTCAATTTTGGGCAAGTGGATGCTAAAAGAGAAGAAACGCCGTTTTAGGGGTGTTCTGAGAAGTTTTATCGGGTAGCGGTGTGATGCGATGCTCCTGTCTTTCACGGGGCGCAGCAGGCGGCACTCCTGCTGCGCCCCCCGTGGAGGACAGGAGCAGATCATTGCATTGCTACCCATATATGTGGAATTATCGTCCGCCGTAACGGCGCACCTCCGATCATCGCATAATATAAACTCTTCGTTCCTTTGAGTGAAGACAAATGGAAGTCAATCAAGAATTGCTAATATTAAAAGCTCCAAGTATACTGATTCTCAGTATACTTCCCTAGGAGCTGCTTATCACTCCCTCATAATTAGAATATTACCAACTCCCGGCTAATTTCGGAATCATCTCTTCATTTCGCACTTGCTTCCACCAGCATTAAAGCCTCATTCCGGCAAATCATCCTCTCATTTTTATTATATCCCCAGTTAAGAATCGTGAAATCACATCGTGAACACAAACTGCTTTATGGCTTAAGCACCGAATTATACCCGGCTGCATGTTCAAAGGCTCCTGACATTTCCTCTTGTTGCGCTACCGGGGTTCCCATATTCGTTGCAATGCTTCTCCAGCCTGATACCGCCCGGGCTATACGACGGCGACACCGGGTTCTCGTAAATCATTTCCAACTTTCTTCAGGGCTTTTGCGGCTTTCGGATAAAGTGGTCAGTTATTCGAAAAAATCGAATAACTGGATCATTTTTGATGTTTGTCTCATATCTGAGTAAAAAGCACGAGTTTTTGCTCAGATGTAGGACAAAACGCTTTTCTTTATTGTGATCACTGGAATCTTTTTACTGATTATTCTGTTCCCGGTTCATCGTCACAAAATCCAGACCAGCATGCGAAGGAATAAGCTACAACACCGGCAGTTATTCGAAAAATTCGAATAACTGCCTCCATTGTGTTACTTTTTTTGTTACCTTTTTTTGATTTAGGGTTACACTTTTTTCCCATTTTTTCCGAGTACCCATCTTGTACCGGTGCGTTTTCGATGGAAAAAGCGACGCATCAACCCTATCTCAATGTCGATTTACGCATTTAACTATCGATAAGAGATGCGAATCCGACTACTCCGGCTCCTACGATTAGAAGCCAGAAAGCGTGAAGTTGGCGAGGTTTCACGTAGACTAAATCCAGTCTGTTTTCTACACCTGTCGGCTCGATGCATATACCCGGGATTCTAAGATCACGCAAGCCGGCTTTCTTCTTAAAAACATGTGAAATTGTCCCACTTTCGTTTCCCTTTTTTTACTTTTTATTTCCGACGGTCTCTAATCGACCTTCTGCATTTTACCAGAATTCAGGCGTCTATAGTTAACTAGGCTGACGATTAACATACAGCAGCAGGCGATTTTACCCTAATGTTCTACTCTGCTTTCTGAGCCGAGCAAACGTCAAGGGGGCGGTTTCTCATTTCAATGGGGCACCTTTGGGGGATCCACGACATTCTAGCCCCTGCTAGCGTGATGTTCTAGTGTGATTGATCATAGACCTGGTCCCACTTTCCACATGAAATGATGTACCGCCCTTGTAGGATGGGGCCCCTATATGTGGGAAAAAGGTTTGCGCTGCTTGCGGACTCCCGGGAGGTGTGCTAGAATGTTGCCCGCCTCCATGACTCCATCAGAAACAGAGAACGAGCTTCGTGCCTTGTTTAAGAAACTCCGACCGCCGGCACGGGCAATCTGTCACTTTCCAAAACCTCCGCAGAAGCACGAGGTCTGCGGCTTTTCGATTTATTACAAGGGGGCGCTGGTGCGCGAGTATTATGGCAAGGAGCTGATTAGGGAGTTCAAGAAAACTTGCCGAGAGAAAGACCTGTGGGCTGAGGCTTGATGTTGCGTCAGCACTCCTGATTATGCCCCTCCTGTCTTGCATGAAAGCTGCATCTGGTGTAGACGCTCTTGCCCAAGACATGCCGGGTAAATCGTACATAGCCATCGACCTCAAATCGTTCTATGCATCAGTTGAATGCAGCTCCGTTGCAAACGAACGGAGCTTTTCCGTATAGGTAGTCATGTATACATTCATTGTATCAGCAGACATTGTAGAACAATTTCGGAGCAAATCCCCCCCCAAAAAAAACAGGCGAACCTGATGTTCCGCACGTCACACAATGAAAGAACACCTTTTCTGATTGTAAGTGACTCCTGTGGGTGGACGGCTTACAGGAATCGTTTGATGCGGCGGCATACTTCCTCGACATTGTCCCGGCTGTTGAAGGCAGAAATGCGGAAGAATCCTTCACCATGTGCACCGAACCCTGCACCCGGGGTGATGACCACCAGTGCTTCGCGGAGCATTTTATCGAAGAAATCCCAGCTTTTCATGCCCTCCGGGGTTTGTACCCAGATGTATGGAGCATGGATGCCACCCCAGACGTTCAGGCCGACGGACATACAGGCGGCTCGCAGCAGCCCGGCATTGCTGAGATAGAAGTCAATGAGTGATTTTGTCTGTTCCAAACCTTCGTCGGTAAAGAGTGCCGCAGCTCCGCGTTGAACGATATAGCTTGCACCGTTGAATTTGGTGCCGGTACGGCGCTTCCAGAGCTCGGAGACGGAAATTTTGTTCCCCGCCGCATCTCTGCCCCTAAGCTCCTTTGGTATCACAACATACCCGCAGCGCACGCCGGTGAACCCGCCCTGCTTGGAGAACGAGCGGAACTCGATGGCGCACTGCCGGGCTCCGGGGATAGCGTAGATGGAGGAGGGTATGCCTTCATCGGTGATAAAGGCCTCGTAGGCGCCGTCATATAACAGGATGCTATCGTTTGCCAGCGCATAGTCCACCCACTCCTTCAGTTGCTCATATGTGGCGACTGCCCCTGTGGGATTATTCGGAAAGCAAAGATAGATAAGGTCGGTATGCTGTGCGGGGATACGGGGCACAAAATCATTCTCCGGGGTGCACGGCAGATACACCAGCCCCTCGTAGGATCCGTCCGGACGGACGCAGCCGGTGTTGCCTGTCATCACGTTGGTGTCCACATACACCGGGTAGACCGGGTCCGGGATGGCGATGGTGTTATTGTGTGCAAAGATATCCAGTATGTTGCCGGTATCACACTTTGCCCCGTCAGATACAAAGATTTCATCGGCTTCCACTTCAATACCGCGTTGTTTGTAGGAGACTTTCGCAATGGCTTCGCGCAGCCATGCGTACCCCTGTTCCGGCCCGTATCCGTGGAACGTTTCGCGCTTGCTCTGGTCATTCACGGCTTTGTGCATGGCATCAATGGTGGCTTGGGGGAGCGGCTCTGTCACATCGCCAATGCCGCAGCGGATGATGTGGGGTGCTTTCTCCGGATTGGCTGCGGCAAATGCTGCTACGCGGCGCCCGATTTCCGGGAACAGGTACCCGCTTTGAAGTTTGAGAAAATGTTGGTTTATGTTGGCCATGATATAAATGTTGGGTTGATGATGAAAAAACGGATTGCAGTTATCACGAAGGAACGGAAATTTCTCCACGGAAGACAATGGTTGCCGGCCCCGTGAGGGTAACATCGGAGAATTCCGTGCTCCCGATGCGGGTAAACGCTACCGAGAGGGTATCCCCCCCGGCCGCGTCCACCTTGATGGGGCTTGCGGCTCCGGTAAGGGCGGCGTGCAGCAGGGCTGTAGCCGTGATTCCTGTGCCGCAGGCCAGAGTTTCTCCCTCAACTCCGCGTTCATAGGTGCGCAGCCTGAGGTGCCGGTCAGACAGCACCGTTGCAAAATCCGCATTGGTGCCGGCCGGTGCAAAGGTGCGGTGATAGCGCAGGTAGGCACCCAGCGTGATCAAATCGATGTTTTCCACATCGGGCAGGAATACAACGGCATGCGGCACCCCGGTGTTCAGAAAATGAACCGGCGCGGGAATAATGTTATCCGCCGGCAGGATGTTGAGCTTCAGACTATTCGGCTCTGTCAGGCGGATGGTGACATCCTCATCCGGGTTCACTTGCCCCCGGACTATGCCTGCCATGGTTTCGAAGCAAAGAGTCGTTGTTTTTCCTCCTGATAAATGGCATGCGAATGCCGTGAAACAGCGGGCTCCGTTGCCGCACATTTCGGCTTCCCCGCCATCTGCATTATAATACCGCATGCGCACATCTGCCTTAATTTGAGGCGGCTCGATGGCGATGAGCCCATCTGCCCCGATGCCGAAACGTCGGTTGCACAGCCGGGCAATGTTTTCCCTTGTCAGGATGTGACTGAGGGCGAGGTCGCGGTTATCGACCATGACGAAGTCATTTCCGGCTCCGGTCATTTTGTAGAACGGAATAATCATTGTTGGCTTGAGGTTGGTGTTTCATTCAGCTTGCTGCCCGTGGGGATGAGGTGTCTGTGGTATTCCTGAAGGCTGTATACCTCATACCGTCCAAACGCCATTTTTTCCTCTAATCCGCCGATAGCAGCCACGGCGCCGGAGACCGTTGTCGTGATGGGGATTCCGGCGGCCACCGCCTGCGAGCGCATCTGGGTTTCATCCAGCATGGGGGTGGCTCCTGATTCGGAGGTGTTGATGATCCAGTTGATTTCTCTATCCCGAATCAAATCCAGTACGTTGGGCCGCCCCCGGGATATACGATAGACCGCTCTGGTCTTGATACCGGCATTGTACAGCATGGTTGAGGTGCCGATGGTTGCGTAAATCGTAAAACCATAGCGTTGGAGCGTGGCGGCGAGCGGTACAAACAATTCCTTGTCGCTATCCCTGACGGACATGAAGACGCTGCCGGAGTCCGGTAATTCAGTTCCGGCGGCCATCTGGCTTTTGAGATAAGCCAGCCCCCAATCCCTGTCGATGCTCATGACTTCACCGGTCGACTTCATTTCCGGGCTCAGCGTCACATCTGCCCCGGGGAATTTGATGAAGGGAAATACGGCCTCTTTGACGGCATAATAGGGGAGTTTTACCTCATCTGTGAACCCCTGTTGTGCTAATTTGACGCCGACCATGCACATGGCTGCCAGCCCGGCCAGAGACTTGCCTATCGCCTTGCTCACAAAGGGAACAGTGCGCGAGGCCCTGGGGTTCACTTCAATCATGTAGAGCTCTCCGTCTTTGACGGCCAGCTGCATATTCATCAATCCGCAAATATGCAGAGCCTTCGAGAAAGCATGAGCAAAGGAGCGTACCTTGTCCTGCAGTTCCGGCGAGAGGGTGACAGGTGGCAGCACAGAGGCTGAATCCCCCGAGTGAATACCGGCCGGTTCCACATGTTCCAGAATCCCGCCGATGACGGTGACTTCTCCATCCGATACGCAATCAACGTCCAGCTCTACGGCGTTTTCCAGAAAGCGGTCTATCAGAATGGGGGTGCCCTCTGACACGATGGCCGCTTGCTCCACAAAGTAACGGAGCTCCGATTCCTTGTAGACAATCACCATGCCTCGACCGCCCAGTACATACGATGGACGAACGAGCACCGGGTAACCGATGCGCCGAGCCACGCTCAACGACTCATCTACTGTGCAGGCAATGCCGTTGTCGGGCTGTCGGATACCGATTTCTTTTGCCAGATTACGGAAATAGTCTCTATCTTCTGCTAGGGCGATGTGTTCCGGTGAGGTGCCTATGATGTTTACCCCGGCATCTTTGAGTTGTTGCGCGAGGTTTAATGGAGTCTGTCCGCCGAATTGAACGATTGCACCGCAGCATTGTTCGCGCTTGTAAATGGGCAGCAAATCTTCGAGGGTCAATGGTTCAAAATAAAGCTTGTCAGAAGTGTCGTAGTCTGTTGAAACGGTTTCGGGGTTGGAATTCACCATGACTACTTCATAGCCGGCTTGCCGCAGAGCCGCAGCCGCCTGGCAGCAGCAGTAATCAAACTCAATGCCTTGCCCGATGCGGTTGGGACCGCCACCGATTATCATGATACTTTTCTTCCCGGGGGATACGCGTGGCGCTTCCCCCTGCGTGTTGTATGTGCTGTAGTAATAGGGGGTGAGAGCCTCAAACTCTCCGGCACAGGTGTCCACTGCTGCATATCCCGGCTGCAGGTTGATGCGCTTGCGGGCTGATTGCACATCCAGCTCGCTGCAATTCAGCAGGTGAGCAATCTGCCTGTCACTGTATCCGAGCTCCTTGGCCTGGCGGAAAAGCGGAATATCTGCCTCTAATCCGGACAATGTGCCTGCCGATACCAATTCATCCTCAAAAGCGGCAAGCTCTGCAAGATGCCGCAGGAAATAAGAATCAATCCCGGTAAGTTCCTGAACGCGTTGCACAGACCAGCCCCGGCGGAATGCCGCCCGAATGTAGAAAAGCCGCCCATCATTCGGTCGGGTTAATTCGGCCTGCAACTGAACGTCCGAAGCCTGTTCAAAGGGGGAGTCTTTACCATCTGCGCCGAATCCGAAACGGCCTGTTTCCAATGAGCGTAAGGCTTTTTGCAGACTCTGCTTCAGGTTACGCCCTATGGCCATTGCCTCTCCCACGGATTTCATCTGAGTGCCGAGAGAGCTGTCTGCGTTGGGGAACTTCTCGAAAGTGAATCTCGGGATTTTGGTGACAACGTAATCAAGCGCCGGTTCAAAGCAGGAAGGGGTGTGGCCTGTTATATCATTTTTCAGTTCCGGTAAGTTATAACCAACTGCTAGCAAGGCGGCAATTTTGGCAATGGGGAATCCCGTGGCCTTGCTGGCAAGCGCACTCGAGCGGCTTACTCGCGGATTCATTTCAATAATGATTCGCCGCCCGGTCTCCGGATGCACAGCCCATTGCACGTTAGAACCACCGGTCTGTACGCCAATGGCTTTTAACACGCGCAGCGAATCATCGCGCATGGCCTGATACTCTGCATCGGAAAGAGTCTGAATGGGAGCAATGGTAATCGAGTCGCCCGTGTGGACCCCCATCGGATCCAGATTTTCGATTGAGCAGACAATCACACTATTTCCCGCGCTATCCGTCATGACTTCCATCTCAAACTCCTTCCAGCCCAACAGAGATTCTTCGATGAGTACCTCGCTGTTCAGGCTGGCTGCCAATCCCCGGCGCACAATGTCCGCAAACTCCTCCGGCGTGTGAGCAATGCCGCCGCCAGTGCCGCCCAGGGTGAAGCCGGGGCGTATGATGAGCGGCCATCTCCCGATGGTGCCGGCTACGGCTTCGGCTTCCGGCAGAGTATGGGCCGTTCCGGAGCGGGGCATGTCCAGCCCGAGCCCGCTCATCGTTTCCTTGAAAAGCTGCCTGTCTTCCGCACGGCGTATTGCCGCAGCCGAAGCACCGATGAGCTCCACGTTGTAGCGTTTCAATATGCCGCTTTCTTCCAGCTCCATGGCCAGATTGAGCGCCGTCTGCCCGCCAAGTGTCGGCAAAAGAGCATCCGGCCTCTCTCTCCGTATGATTTCATGTACAATACCGGCGGTCAACGGCTCGATGTAGGTTCTATCGGCCATGTCCGGGTCCGTCATGATGGTGGCCGGATTGGAATTAATCAGCACAACCTCATAGCCTTCCTGCCTCAGCGCCTTACATGCCTGAGTGCCGGAGTAATCGAACTCACAGCCCTGACCGATGATGATGGGGCCGGAACCGATGAGGAGAATCTTGTGAATGTCTGTTCGTCTGGGCATAAGAATGAATGGTCAGTTTTGGGGGGATGCTACAAAATTGGGGAATGGGAAGAGCGGGTGCGGCATCTGCACAATGTCCTGCTTGAATCGGTTTATCCGGTAAAGGTGCTGCACCTTTTCCCGGAACTCCGCACTGCCTTCGTTGAGGCGGATGAGGCGGTCGAGTTCTGAGTAGGAGAACCCGAGCCGCTCCTCATCGGAACTTTGCTGCAAGCCATCGGCCGGAGTTTTATGAACTAGGTGAGCAGGCAGCCCCAGCCAATCGCCCAGCGCCCGGACCTCGGTGACGGTGAGGCCTTGGATGGGCGCGTAACAACCGGCATTGTCGCCGAATTGGGTTGCGTAACCCACAATATCTTCAGACAGGTTGGAAGTGTTGATGACAAAGGAGTGGGGCTCGCACTGGGCTATGGCAAAGAGGGTTGCCATACGCAACCTTGCCGGCAGATTGATGCAGCAGACCTCACTTATGTTACACCGGGGTGTAAGTTCGCTCAGTAGGGCTTCGAAGCATGGGTTAATATTGACTTCCAGACTGCGAATGCCCAGCCGTTCCACAACTTCCCGAGCATCGCGGATGTCACTTTGCATGCCATTGGGCAGCAGAACTCCCAACACGTGTTCTGCACCGAAAATCCGCGCCAGCAGTGCTGCCACAACGGCGGAATCTTTGCCGCCGCTTATACCGACAACAAACTGCTTAGCCTCAACTTCTGCCGACCAGTGTCGCAGATGAGCTTCAATATGCAGAAATGCGGCCTGTGCATTAAAATGATATGTAGACGTGTTCATGAGTTTTCAATCAACGTTCGAAAGGTGCGGAAGAGGGTGCCTGCATCGTGCGGTCCGGGGGCGGCCTCCGGGTGGAACTGCACGCTGAAAGCCGGTTCCGTTCGGTGGCGTATGCCCTCGATGCTGTTATCATTGAGGTTAATATGTGTGAGTTCCAGACAGGATGGTAAATCCCGCAAGGCAAAATTATGATTCTGGCTGGTGATGTCCACCTGACCGCTCTGTATATTCAGCACCGGATGATTGCAGCCGTGGTGACCGAAGGTAAGTCGGTGGCATGTTGCACCGCATGCAAGCCCCAGCAGTTGATGCCCCAGACAGATTCCCATTATGGGGACTCGCCCCAGCAATTCGCGGACTGTCTGCTGCGCGTAGCCCAAGGCAGAGGGATCTGCCGGGCCGTTGGAGAGGAAAACACCATCCGGCCGCATGCGCAAAACCTCTGCTGCGGAAGTATGTGCCGGGACTACCAGCACCTGCATATCATGCCGTTGCAGGCTCCTCAGGATATTGTATTTGATGCCGAAATCGTACGCCACAATTCTGTATTTGCCCTGCGGATTTATCTCGTATGCTGCCGGAGTGGTCACGCGCGAAGCATAATCCTGCCCATCCAGTCCTTCCCAGGCCGCAGCATGCTCAATCGCGGTGGCTTCATCCATAGGAATTTCGCTGACATGAAGATAGGCCCGCTGGGTGCCGTGCGAGCGCAGGTGCAGGGTAAGAGCGCGTGTATCCACCCCGGCAATGGCGGGTATACCATGGCGGAGCAGATAGGTTCCCAGCGCTTCTTCTGACCTGAAGTTGGCAGGCGGATTCAGTTCCTGCACGACGAGCCCGTTCAGAAAACAGCCCCGGGACTCGGCATCCTGCGCCGCGCAGCCGTAATTTCCGATTTCCGGTGAAGTGAGGGTCACAATCTGCCCGGCGTAGGATGGGTCGGTTACGATTTCCTGATATCCGGTCATGCCGGTGTTAAAGACCACTTCTCCCGGTTTATCCACCGGGGCACCCACTGAGTAACCTCTGAACACCGTGCCATCTGCCAGAGCCAGGAAGGCACGCCGTTCCCTCTTTTCTTTCCATCTGTATTCCATATCAATAGGTTCGTTCATTCTTATTCTCTACAAAGTTCACCAGAGCCCGATTGGCTACCCGGTACCCGCCCGGTGTGGGATATCGCCCCGTAAAGTACCAGTCACCGCTGTGGTGCGGGCAGCATTCCCGCAGCGCGTCGCAGCTCTGAAACACCACCTGCACCTCGGCCCGCATTTCTTCCGGAGTGAGGAGCCGGGCAATCTCTGCAATCAATTCCTCATCCGGAATGGCGGCATAAACCATAGCCAGGCAATTGATACAGCTCTGCTTTTGCTGCAATTGCCCACGGGCGCAGTCGTAGGCACGCATGAGCGTCTGCGTATCATTTTTCTTCCGCAGAAGGGATACCGCTGCCCGGAACGCAATCAATTCACCGGCGGTGGACATGTCGATACCATAGCAATCCGGGTACTTGATGGGGGGCGCCGTACTGGCAACGATGATTTTAACCGGGTCCAGGCGGTCAAGCATGGGGAGGATGGCGTCCCGCATGGTGTTGCCGCGCACGATGGAATCATCCAATACCACCAGCGTGTCTTCTCCCGGTTGCACCAGGCCGTAGGTCAGGTCATACACATGCCGGTACAAATCGCGGCGACTGGCGGCATCTGCAATGAAGGTGCGCAACTTGGCATCCTTGACGGCAATCTGTCCGGAGCGCATACAGGTGCCACGCTCGGCAGCCAGGCGCATGAGTTCCTCCTGCAGCCCGAAAAAGCCGACTCTGGCAGAGTTGGGGATATAGCTGAAGAAGGTATGAGCCAGATCATCCCTGACAGCCTGCAACAGTTGCGGCATGAGGTGGCGCCCCAGATTGCGGCGCTCCCGGTGAATGTCCGCATCATTCGGGCGCGAGAAATAGATGCGCTCAAAGACACAGCCGCGGGGCTCGGCTTCGGGCAGACAGTCGGTGACTTCCAGCTGCCCATCCGCAGTCATCACAACGGCTTTCCCGGCGGGCAGTTCCATCACCTCCCCGGTCGTGCAGTTGAAGGCCGCCTGTATTGCCGGGCGCTCACTGGCGACCACAAACACCTCATCATCGAAATAATAATACCCGGGGCGGATACCGTGCGCATCGCGAATGGCAAAGACTGTTCCAGAGCCGGTCATGCCGCAGAGCGTGAATGCTCCATCCAAGGGCTGCAGAGCAGCCCGCAGCACCCCGGAAAGGTTGACCATTCCGGGGGTGCGGGACTCCTCGCGGTCCAAGTAGTGCGCTATGGTCTGCAACAACAGATACCCATCTGCATGACTCGCCGGGTGATGCCCGGTGGCCAGGAAGCGCTCATACATTTCTGTATTAGTCGTCAGATTGAAATTCCCGGCCAGCAGGAGCATGCGGCCCAGCTGCGTCGATTCATGCACAAAGGGATAACAGCAACTCACATCGTTACGCCCGAAGGTCGCATAGCGCAGGTGCCCCAGAAGCAGCTCACTGTGGAATCGAGACCCGTCGCCAACCTGCCGCAGAGCATCCGCCAGCGGATTATCGGCGGCCGAGCGCACCAGCTGATACGCTGGGAGGCCCGCTTCGGGGTGGAGATGCAGCGCCGCTATCCCCGCACCGTCCTGACCGCGATTGTGCTGCTTTTCGAGCAGAAGGATGAGGCGGCTGAGACCGTAATTCTCTATACCATATTTCCTTTTGTAGTAAGAGAGGTCTTTTCTCAGGCGCACCATGGCCACGGCACATTCATGTTTTAAGGCGTCAGACATAAGTCGATAAAGCGCTAATCAGTAGATGAAGAGCATTTCATGGTATTTCGGCAGCGGCCAGTTTTCATCTGCCACGTTTGCTTCCAGCCCGTCTGCAACACAGCGCAGATTTTGCATGGCTGCCAGTATTTCTTCGTGCAATCCGTTCAGCGCCTGGCGCAGTTTATCGCAGTAGCATTGCAGTCTGTCCAGTCCCTCTCCCAGTATGACCGCCTGTGAGCGTAGTGCGTCGATGCCGGAGCTTATACCTGTCTCCTGCGCCAGTTTCAGGCTGTGCAGAATTGTGAGGTACTGCTGCTGAATGCCCGGAATAATCTGACTGGTTGCAATTTCCAGCGCTGTCTTGCCTTCTATGCGTATCTTGCGATGGTAATCTTCCAACCCGACCTCGAAACGCGATTCCAGTTCGCGACGGCTGAAGACCCGGTACTTTTCGAATAGCTGAACGTTGTTCGGTGTCGTCAGACATTTGAGCGATTCCATCGTGGTGCGGGTATGCGGCAGCCCCCGTCGGGTGGCCTCTTCCAACCAATTTGTTGTATAGCCGTCGCCATTGAAAATGATGCGCTTATGTTCCTTTAGTATGGCTTGCAGGTAGGCTTGCAGGCTCTCATGGAAATCCGATTTCGTTACCCCGGAGAGGAAATCGGACATGCGGTCAAAGGCCTCCGCCACAATCACATTGAGAATGATGTTAGCACCGGAACATGATTGGCTTGCGCCCGGCGCTCGGAACTCGAACTTATTGCCGGTGAAGGCGAAAGGACTGGTGCGATTACGATCGGTGGCATCACGAGGAAGAGGCGGCAGGGTATCCACGCCGACCTTCATGGGGGCAATATCAGCGGCATTCTGCACGCTGCCCTGTTCCAATTGTTCCAGAATGGCTTGCAGTTGGTCACCCAGATACATGGAAATAATGGCCGGAGGTGCTTCATTGGCGCCGAGTCGGTGGTCATTGCCGGCTCCGCTTACAGCCGCTCTGAGCAAATCGGCGTGAAGGTCAACGGCTTCGATAATGGCGCACAGCACCGCCAGAAAGATGGCATCATCCTGCGGATTGCTGCCGGGATTGAGCAGGTTCCTGCCTTCATAATTGATGCTCCAGTTATTGTGCTTACCCGAACCATTTACGCCGGCAAAGGGTTTCTCATGCAGCAGGCAGACAAAACCATGCTTCTCGGCTGTCTGCCGCAGCACTTCCATCACCAGCATATTGTGATCGCAAGCCAGATTTACCTCCTCAAAGACAGGCGCCAGTTCAAACTGAGCCGGGGCAACTTCGTTGTGGCGGGTTTTTGCAGGTATGCCCAGCTTCCAGAGTGTCTGCTCCACATCGCTCATAAAGTTGAGCACACGCGGGCGAATAGCACCGAAGTAGTGGTCCTCCAACTGCTGGTGCTTGGCGGGAGGAGCCCCGAACAGGGTTCTGCCGGTCTGGATGAGGTCCGGCCTGAGCAGGAAAAAGTGCTTGTCTACCAGAAAATACTCCTGTTCCACTCCCAGAGTAACGGTTACTTTGCCATCGCCGGAATAGCCAAAGCTCTTCATCAGTCGCTTGGTGGCTGCTGATAGTGCCTGTATAGACCGCAGCAGCGGGGTCTTCTTATCCAGAGCCTCTCCCGTATAGCTGCAGAATGCTGTGGGAATGCAGAGCGTTGCCCCATTGTCATGCCGCTTAATAAATGCCGGACTGGTGGGGTCCCAAGCTGTGTAACCTCTCGCCTCGAATGTGGAGCGCAGCCCGCCTGAGGGGAAACTCGAGGCGTCCGGCTCGCCAATGATGAGATTCTTGCCGGAAAAGGCGAACAGGGCTTTGTTACCGTTTGGTTCCAGAAACGAATCATGTTTTTCAGCGGTGCCGCCGGTCAGCGGCTGAAACCAGTGGGTATAACTGGTGGCTCCTCTTGCTACAGCCCATTCTTTCATGGCATGGGCCACATCACCGGCAATCGCAGGGTCTAGCGGCTTACCCTTCTCAATTGTTTGCAATAATTTGCAACATGTTTCCTTTGGCAGATAGTCGCGCATGACCTCGGCGTTGAACACGTCACAGCCGTAATCGGAGGTGTCGACTCGCTCCGCATCCGTCATGACCGGGCTTTTTGATGTGCAGATGTCTCTTACTGCGTTTTGGCGATTGAGATTTCTCATGGTTTCTTTCTTTGTTTGGATGAGCCGGTGGCTCTACTTCTTATCCCTGCAAAAATCGTGCCAACTTTTCAACGCATCCCAAAAATTGCCACTTTACGGCGGCTCGGGACTGAAATCCCGGCTTCGACACGCTTTCTCAACGCCCCGTGACAGGTAAAAAATGTAAAATTCAGGTGGGTGGTTTTACAAAATTGTAACAGGCGGTGCGTTCAACAAGCGTAGAAACGCCGGGATCAGCCACGCATCTCGATAAATTGGTGTTTGTTGTTCTCGAAGCACGGCTTCCATTTTTCTGTGCTCATTGCTCAAATTCTAAAGTATGACAGCCCGGATTTCAAAGTTGGCACGTTTTTTGCAGGAGAAAAAGAGTAGAGATTCATTATACCGTTTGTATGAAGACGCAGTTATACGTACCGGAAGACAAGGGGCTTTATCAGGCCCGGTTTGAGCATGATGCCTGTGGAGTCGGGCTGGTGACCAACATGAGAGGCGAGGCAAGCCACCGCATTATTGAACAGGGAATCACGGTGCTGAAACGCCTGATGCACAGAGGCGCCTCCGGTGCTGACCCTGATACCGGCGATGGTGCCGGATTGCTGATTGCCCTGCCCGATGCCTTTTTCCGGGCGGTCGTTGATTTTCCCCTGCCGGCGCCCGGGCAGTATGGCGTGGCTATGATGTTTGGCGGAGAGGGACAGGATGCAGCCATCGAGGAAGTGATACGGCGGGAAGGCGGCAGGATTCTCGGGTGGAGACAGGTGCCGGTCTGCACGGAGCGTATCGGTCAGGTTGCGCGGGACACTGTTCCCAGCATCCGCCAGTTATTCATTGCGGACAACACGGAAGTCCCCGGGGAGCAGGAACTCAACCTATACGTCATGAGGAGGTGCCTTGAAAAGTCAATCCCTGACCTGTACGTATGCAGCATGTCTTCTCGCACCATTGTCTATAAAGGCTTGTTGCAGGGCTGCCAACTGGACTCCTTCTATCCGGACCTGCAGGATATTCGCATGGTGTCGCCGCTGGTGGTTGTTCATCAGCGATATAGCACCAATACTTTTCCGACTTGGGCGCTGGCGCAGCCATTCCGTTATCTGGCTCATAATGGAGAGATTAACACGTTGAGAGGAAATCTGAACGCACAGAGAGCTCGAGAGAATCTCTTACAGAGCTCTGTGCTCGGAAATCGTCTGAACAAACTGCTCCCCCTTATCAATGAAGCTCAGAGCGACTCCGCCTGTCTGGATAATATGCTGGAACTTCTTGTAGCCGCCGGGCGACCGCTGGAGCATGCCTTGCTAATGCTCATTCCTCAGGCTTGGGGGGAGAACTACCACATGGGGCGGGATGTTCGGGCTTTTTTCGAGTACCATTCTGCGCTGATGGAACCGTGGGATGGTCCCGCTGCCATAGTGGCAACGGATGGTAGCCGAGCCGTGGCTCTGCTGGATAGAAATGGCTTGCGTCCCCTGCGATATGCGGAATGTTATGATGGTTTGTTTGTGCTGGCCAGTGAAGCCGGGGTGCTGGATTTGCCGCAGGAACAAATTCGCCGCAAGGGGCGTCTGAAACCGGGTGGCATACTGGTGCTGGACATTCCCCGTCATTGCATTCAGGAGGACGCCGAGGTGAAAACCGCTCTTGCTCGCAGCAAGCCATATCGCCGCTGGGTGGAGGAAAACCGCTTATCGGTGCGCGGGCTGTTTACGGAGATTACGGCGGCGGAACCCGAGGTCGATTTGGTGCGAAAGCAGGTATTGTTCGGGTATAGCAGGGAAGATGTTGATATTATATTATCAACGATGGCGAACAAAGGTACTGAGCCCATTGGCTCCATGGGTATGGAGGCTGCACCGGCTGTGTTGTCCGACAAACCGCAGTTGCTCTTCAATTACTTTAAGCAGAGTTTTGCTCAGGTTACGAATCCACCCATTGATCCCATAAGGGAAGAACTGGTGATGAGCCTGATGACTTACATCGGTAATAAGGGGAATATCCTGGAAGAGTCGCCGGAGCATGCCGGGCTCATTAAATTGCGGCGCCCCATTTTGACGGATGATGAATTAGTGCACCTCTCTACATTGAATAGGAATGGTTACGAAACAGCGGAAATTTGCTGCGGGTTTAGCCCGGATGGTGATGGCTCGGCACTTAGACGGGCTATGAAGGACGTAGCCCAACAAGCCGTCGAAAATGTGCGGCAGGGGAAACGCCTTGTGGTGCTAACGGACAGAAAATTGCCCGATGGCTATGCCGCCATTCCTTCGCTTCTTGCAACGGCATGTGTGCATAAAGCTCTCGTGGAGAGTAATCTGCGCCCGGAGGTCGGAATCATCGTCAGCTCAGGTGAAGTGCGCGAGGTCATGCATGCCGCTCTGTTGCTGGGCTATGGCGCGACAGCCGTCAATCCTTGGCTGGCTTTACAAAGTATCACCGAGCTATCGCGCACCGGTAAGCTTAGCTGCGATGCGGTTACGGCAGCCGGTAATTATGTTCGGGCTTTGGATAAGGGGCTGCTCAAGATTATGTCTAAGCTGGGAATTTCCACTCTCCGCAGTTACCGTTCGGCGCAGGCGTTTGAGGCACTGGGATTGAGCCGCGACTTTATTAACGAATTTTTACCCGGTACTGTGTCGCGCATAGGTGGTACAGGGGTGAAGCGCGTAGCAGCCGATGCCGCAGAACGCTTGGCTCAATCGCAAGCCGCTTCCCGTACGTTGCCGCCGGGCGGGGTTTACAAGTATCACAAGGACGGCGAGCCTCGCCTATGGACACCGCTGGCAATCAAGCTCTTCCGCGAAGCGGTATGGGAAAACAACGAAGAAAAGATGGCCGGATTCAGTGCCTTGATTGACCACCAGGAAGCGCACCCGTGCACGCTGAGGAGTCTGTTGGATTTTCGTGAGGCTGCACCGGTTCCGCTGGAAGAAGTGGAAAGCGAAGGTGAGATAATGAAGCATTTTGTATCGGGTGCCATGTCGCTGGGATCGCTCAGCCCTGAGGCGCACCATGCCATCGCTGCGGCGATGAACAGCATAGGGGCTCGCAGTAATTGCGGTGAAGGCGGGGAGGAACCCTCACGCTTCGGTACGCTGCTCAATAGTGCCACCAAGCAGGTGGCCAGCGGGCGATTCGGAGTCACGGCGGACTATTTGTGCCATGCAGATGAAATCCAGATTAAAATGGCTCAGGGAGCAAAACCCGGTGAGGGTGGACAACTTCCTGCGTTTAAGGTGGATGCGTTTATAGCCGGAGTTCGGCACGCTATTCCTCAGGTGAGCCTTATTTCACCGCCCCCTCATCACGATATTTACTCTATTGAAGATTTTGCTCAGCTTATTTATGACTTGCGGCAGGTAAATCCTCGTGCGCGCATTTCGGTCAAACTGGCATCTGAAATGGGGGTGGGAACCGTGTGTGCGGGAGTTGCTAAGGCAAGTGCAGATACCATACTGATTTCCGGCTATGATGGTGGTACCGGTGCCTCGCCTCTTACGAGCATTCGCCATACGGGGTTACCCTGGGAATTGGGGTTGGCTGAGGCTCATCAGACTCTTGTCATCAATAATATGCGCAAGCGAGTTCGCCTGCAGACGGACGGGCAGCTTAAAACCGGTCGGGATGTGGTTATCGCCGCGCTTCTGGGGGCAGAGGAGTTCGGCTTCGGTACCACTTTGCTGGTATGTCTGGGATGTGCCATGATTCGTCGCTGCCATAACAATACTTGTCCTATGGGCGTTGCCACTCAGGATGAGGAAAGACGTAAGCGCTTCATCGGCAGGCCTGAATATATCGTTAATTATCTCAGGCTCGTTGCCGGGCAGGTACGCAGGCTCCTCGCTTCGCTGGGCTTGCGTAGTATTCACGAGGCATGCGGGCGTGCTGACTTGCTCTGTGTTAAAGAGGATGCCGCTCGGTACGGGCTTGATTTATCGTCTTTGCTGATATCCGCCCCCGTAGCCTGCGAAAAAGCAAGCAACGCGCGGGAAAACGATTCGTTTGACGCGCGCTATCTTTCCCATCTTCCGAGCCTCTCGGGATTGCCGGCCACCGTGCAGGCCTATGTATTCAACACCAATCGCAGCATCGGCACGGCTCTTTCCGGGCGGATGTGCCAATCTCCATTGCCGTCTGCTCTGAGCCCCGACCATTTCTGTCTTAATTTGAGGGGAACTGCCGGGCAAAGTTTTGGCGCTTTTCTGGTGAAAGGTATCACGATGAGACTCGTGGGGGAAGCAAACGATTTTGTGGGAAAGGGGCTTTCCGGCGGGAGCATCAGCATACGTGTGCCGGCAGAGGCGGCTTTCCGGGCTGAGGATAACGTGATTGCCGGTAATGTTGTAGGCTACGGAGCGACATCCGGTCGCATTTTTATTAACGGGCGTGCCGGTGAACGCTTTGCGGTCAGAAATAGTGGCGCCATCCTTGTGGCTGAGGGGGTGGGTGACCATGGGTGTGAGTATATGACCGACGGTCGTGTCGTGGTGCTGGGCGCTGTTGGGGTTAATTTTGCCGCCGGCATGACCGGGGGGATTGCTTACGTCTACGATGAACACGGCGACTTCGACCTCCATTGCAACACGGAATGCGTGGACCTCGAAAATGTGCCGGCTGATTCAGCGGCGGAACAGGAACTCCTGACTTTGATTCAGGAACATCACAGAGAAACCGGAAGTGTGCTCGCGGAGCGTATGATTGCCGACTGGCAACATTACCGCCCCCGATTTGTGCGGGTGTTCCCCGTTGAATATCGTCGGGCTCTTCGACTTGCTGAGCCCGCGGCTTCTCATGAAAAAAGTTCAGTTAATCAGTCTTGAAAAACCTCTACAAAAATGGTATAATACGCGCAACGGATGAAAATTTCACCGGAATTTTTGATGATTCAGGAAGTCAGTTCTGCCGTAATTCATGAAAAGGATGTCGAGGAACTGCTCAATAAGGTTTTGTGTATTCTGGCTCAGCGCATGGGAATGATGCGCGGAACGTTTACCCTGCTGTTTGGTGACACGCTGACAATCGAAGCCTCGCACGGTATTGAGGCCCGGAGGCAAAAGCTGGGTCAATACCGTATGGGGGAAGGGATAACCGGCATGGTCGCCGAGAACGGTAAGCGCTGCATTGTGCCGGATTTGCGCAAAGATGCCCGATTTCTTAACAGAACCGGCTCTCATACTTACCCCTATCAGGTCGCCTTTATCTGTGTCCCGCTCATTCAACATAATAAGGTAATCGGCACTCTCTCCATCGACCGGCAGGTTGAGTCCGATTCTAATCTGGAACAGGATGCCGCTATCCTCGAAATTGTAGCCGGCATAACGGGCGATGCCGCGGCGCGATGCATCGAAATTCACGAGGAACGTGCTGCCTTGTTGGATGAAAACAGGCGCCTGCGGAGCCAGTTGTGTGAAAATCCCGGGGAGATGGTCGGTACCAGTCGGGAAATGCAGCAGGTCTATGCTCAGCTCAGACAGGTGGCTCCCAGTGATGCGACCGTTTTGATTCGCGGCGCCAGCGGTACCGGTAAGGAACTGTTGGCGCGGGCCATTGTTGAGCTCTCCGACAGAAAGGGGAAGCCTTTTGTAACTCTGAATTGTGCCGCCCTGCCGGAAGCTCTGGTTGAAAGCGAGCTTTTCGGTCATGAGCGTGGAGCGTTCACCGGGGCGGTTACGCGGCGCATCGGGCGGGCAGAAGCCGCAGATGGAGGCACGCTCTTTCTCGATGAAATCGGCGATTTAACGCCGCAAACTCAGGTGAAGCTGCTCCGATTCCTTCAAGAGCGTACCTTTTCTCGCGTGGGTAGCAATCAGGAATTACATTCCAACGTGCGCATACTGGCTGCAACAAGTCGCAATCTGGAGGAAATGATGGCTCAGAATCTTTTTCGCGAAGATTTGTACTACCGCCTCAACATTTTTCCCATCATCATGCCTTCGCTTGCTTCCAGAAAGAGCGATATCATCCTTTTGGCGGAGCATTTCATTGAAAAAATGAATCTTCGCTACGCCAAAAACATAACACGCATCTCCCCCCGCGCCATGAATGCGCTGATGGAATATCCATGGCCGGGAAATGTTCGTGAGCTGGAAAATTGTATGGAACGAGCCGTGCTGACAACTCAGGATGATTGCATTCACGTCCATAATTTGCCTCCCTCCCTGCAACCGGAGACGGATAACATCCATCACGACGCCAACGCAATCGGTTCCCTTTCCTCCATGCTTGCCCATTACGAAAAAGAAATCCTGCAGAGAGCTCTGGAACGCCATCACGGCAACAGCTCTGCCGCCGGCCGTGAATTGGGCGTATCTCCCAGAATGATGAATTACAAGATTCGCAAGTTTTCCTTGAAAGTATAGCTCCACCAGCTTGACCAAAGAAACGACCTGCAACCGAGTTTCGATTGCAGGTCGTGAAGTAGCGTCTGCAACTTTGTCCGGGTGGCCGCAGCCCATTGACTCGGACGTGATAGATTTGAAGAAAGACCGAACGGAAGTATTGGAATGAAAGTGAGTGTCCATACTTGGGGACACTTGTCAAAAGGCAAAGAAAAAGCCGCCTTGTGGGCGGCTGAGTTTTTAGTCGTTGGTGCGGCGGATGTGGTAGTCGCGGGCGACGTTGAAGCCGGTGTTGGTGGCGTTGAATGCGGATTTAACGGTGGCACCGATTTGGTTGTCCGGTACGAGAAACCCTTGGAGAACTCAATAATCACCGGGGCATCGCGATACTCGACACAATTTTTTTCCTGTACGCTTACACTTGTGGCATATGAAAGTTGACAATGTAACATTTTACGCTTTTTCACGCCATCTTGCCAGTTCTTGTTTCACAAGCTGGGTATAGGTCTTGGCGCATTCATATGACTCCTGCAAGTCTTTCAGATTGGTTTCGACCTTAATGATTTCATCCTGCATGAGCTTTATTACATCAGGGAGGTTTTCTGCTTCTCCTATTTTTTCCAACCGCGACAAGTTGGATTTCAACGCAGCAAGTTTGCTTTCTTCATGATCTACCATCTGCTTTAGCTGTTCTTCGATGCCTGTCGCGTTGTGTTCCTCGTGTATGAGCGAGTGCTGCTGCCGCTTCCGATCTACAGACCAGGCCAGGCGCCGCTGGCACCAGTCTAATAGAACGCGGCTGATGGCATCCGGGACAGAAAGGTTTAGTCTCTTTGCTAAGGGCTCTATCATGGCATGCATGCCGGGGGGCATAGTATATGTCCATGAACCCTCCTGATTTTCTGCAAGGCTGACAACAGAACTACCTTGTTCCTGTTCAATCCTACGCTTAATGAAGCGTCGCACCGATGCTTCTTTTCGCTCCGGGATTCGGCTTCCCGGGCGCAGCCAGCCTTTAAGGGTGGAGACGTTTTCTTTTAGCATCGCAGCAAAGACTTCGTAGCTCCAGCCCTCGCACTTTAACCATTGTTTCAATAACTCTGTTGGCAAGGGCTCCTTTTTATTTCCAACCGCTTCAAGCAGCAGTCGGTTGATCTCCTCTGCGTCGTAGGTGTCTGGTATCTGATCGCTCATGCGTGGTACAGTTTAAACCGCAGTTGCAAGCTGGTCAACGAGAAAAGCTGTCTACAGACAGTATTTTTTATTAGTAGCTTGCATTTATGTGCGGCGGTTTAATTCGGTTTAATACTAAACCGGATTAATCATTGAAATTTTCTACGTCTGATGATACAATACACGCAGGAAAAGTCAGGGAGTGTATAAAAGCTCCGGGCTGATTCAGAAAACCTCACATAGAAGCAAACGCATTAAACACGCATTAAACCGGGAGGACTGCGAGCAGCACATGCTCCATGACACCCCCCGGACGAAGCAGTTATGTTCCATAATAGTTACGATAAAGCACAGTTCGAGCTTATCGGCGGCAAGCTCGCGGCTGATACCATGATGGATCGTGTCACACCTCTTGGTCTCAGCGTGCTTGGCCTTCTCTGGACTCTGGGCAAGTCCAAGAAAAGCGAAGTATACGGTCTCATTCACAGAGATCATACAACAGTCACGCATAACGTGACAAGGCTCATCGATGATGGATACGTCGATGAACAGGTTATTTCTCGAAAACTGAAGTACATCAGTCTCTCCGACAAAGGCAAGGAATTCTACACTCTGTACATCGAAAAAGCCAAGGCATTGACTAGAGAGCTGAGACTCAGAAAGACAGGAAGTAGATTGGCTCCACCCAGGTATGTAATAGACTTGGGATTCTAGGCCGCAATATCCTTTCCTGCTGCCGGATAACGATGCCCCCGGGAACAGAAAGTATGCAGACATACTGAACAGAATAAGCCCCACGACACGATATGTAAAAATCCCCAGCTTGTTAACCAAGCTGGGGATTTTCGCAATCTCAGCAGAGGCCTAATGATTGCGGCGTGATGCTGAGCAGCTCCTCGGCATCTGCCGCTGTCATTGCCCGGCGGTAATGACGAATGAGCATGCGCTCGCTATGCCCCAGAATATCGGCTGCGGCGCTTTTACCCAAAGTCACGCTCAGATTGCTGGCAGCGGTGTGACGCAGCCCGTTCTTGGGGATTTCAATGCCGGCCTTGCGTGCCGAGCGTATAAAGGCTCCCTGACGATCCTCGCGGCATTTTTCGGTGTCGACCTCGGTCTTTATAATGAACTTATCGGAGCCAATAGGGAAGCCCAACTTGTCAAAATAATCCAGCCAAGCAGACAGCGCCGGCGAGATAGGGATGACGCGGGCGTTGTTGGTCTTGGTAATCAGGCGGCTCAGGTAAATCTCATCGCGACCACCGGGACGGAAATCAGACCAGCGCATGCGGCATCGCTCGGCATTACGCACACCGCAGAACACGCCCAGCACGATCGCCGGCAGCATATCCTGCCACGATTCAGATTGTGCGCACCACACCAGCATACGCTTCACCTCTTCGCAGGTCATTACCTCCGGTTCAGCCGTAGTGCCGGTATCAATGCAATCCATCGCCAATGTGGGATTCATATCAGGCTTAATAATGCGGTGCTTTGCTGCATACGCGAACAAGGCACGTATCAGGTTGAAGTTCGCCGCAAGCGTCCACGAGGCCGGCTTGGCACCCTTGCGCCCTTTAATTGTTTTCAGATAGGCGTGTACATCCGATTCCTGAAAATCGTTTATGCGCTTCTTCTTCCAGTACTTGCACATATGCTTGGCGAGACCGCGCTGCCGGATAATGTGTTTCTCCCCGGAGTGTGACTCCACATACTTCAGGTACTCCTCCATCACCTCAGGGAAGAGCGGTGCGCCGCACGTGGCAGCCTTGGCCCACTCGATACCTTTCCACAGCACATTCAGCACTCCGCAGGGCTGAATTCCCATCCCAATGCATTCCTTCTCATACTGCCGGTAAAACTCGATAGCCTGCCGCTCCATGACGGACAAAGCTCCGAAGTCAGCACCGTAGGATGCAATCTCCTTAGAGTTCAACTTAGCCTGTTCATTGGCCTGTTTAACGCCGTCAGGAGTAATCGGGTAGGATTTGGTCTGCGTGCTTCCATTGGCGAGGAAGACGCGTACGACCAGCTTATCGACACCGCGACGCTTCCAAATTTGCACCCCGGGGTTAAGGGAATGGAGTTTACCGTCAATCTTTACAGCACCGTCCAGTAGACGAATCTTCCCGGTGGCGGTAGACTTGCTGTTGCGACGTGCGTAGGCACGCCCGCTCGCCTCTGCTGAGGCAGTCATTGATATATCTTGAATCATTGCATATCTGTTGCGTTAGATTTGCCCTTATCGTACAGTAAGGTGTGGTCTAATGATATGTGCGATTTCGCAATAAGCGCAATCACACCCAGATACCGAATTGGAAGGAGCAGAAACGCAAGTTTTGCGACCATTTGCGACCCAACCCCGAATTCGGCAAGCGCAAGTAAAATTAAGAACCTCCTAAGTCGTTGCGACTTAGGAGGTTGCAAGAATGGAGCATAGGGGATTCGAACCCCTGACCTGTTGCGTGCGATGCAACCGCTCTACCAACTGAGCTAATGCCCCGGATAATGCGTGGATGCGGGGGCATTTTACTCCTGGGAAATGGGGAGAGCAAGCATTATCTTGGTTTTATTTTGTCAGCGAGGGGGAGAAATGGGCGAATTTCTTTGCGGGGCTTGCTTCGGGGAGGAGAAATCATCTTGCCAGAGGCGGGGGAAATGTGCTAAAAGTAAAAGCACATGGAAAAAACACTTTTTCAGAAGATAGCGGATAAGGAGATTCCCGCCAGCATTGTGTACGAGGATGAGCTCTGCGTGGCTTTCCGCGACATTGTGCCGGCCGCGCCGGTGCATGTGCTGCTGATTCCGCGCAAGCCGATTCCGAGCATTGCCGATGCCACGGCGGAGGATGCCGCGCTGCTGGCACACCTGATGCTGAAAGTGGGCGATATTGCCCGCGCAGAGGGCATTGCCGAGGGTGGTTTCCGCACGGTGCTGAATACCGGCGAGGATGGCGGCCAGACGGTGCCCCACCTGCATATCCACATCATCGGCGGGCGCTCGCTGCAGTGGCCTCCCGGTTAGTCTGAGATTGCAGCTTCTGCATGCCTACGCGCCTCAATACCAGTGTGCGCAGTTTCGAGTGGGTGGATCCGCACACGCTCGAGGTTGAGTTGCCGGATACCCGGCTCCGGCTTAGTTTTCTGGAGCAGGGGCTGGTGAGGTGTCGCTATGTGACCCAGGCGGTTTTTGAGAATGTGCCCAGTTATGGCGTGGCTGCGGAGTATGCCCCGCAGCCGCCGGAGCTGGAGGAGGAGGAGGCGCCGGGGTATGTGGCCGTGCGCTCTGCACGGCTGGAGGTACGCATCCGCCGTCTGGATGGCGGGCTGGAGTTCTATGAGCGCCCGACGGGCCGCCTGCTCTGCGCGGATGCGGAGGGCATGGGGCACCGCCGCTCCCAACACACGGGAGATGACCTGGTGTGGGTGCTGAAGCACATGCCACCCAAGGCGCATTTCTTCGGGCTGGGGGATAAGCCCTGCGCGCTGAATCTGCGCGGCCGCCGTCTGGAGATGTGGGGGGCAGACCACTACAAGTTCACCCCGGAGAGCGACCCGCTCTACAAAAGCATCCCGTTCTTCCTGTGCCTGAACCAGGGCGCCCAGTACGGCATTTTCTTTGATAACACCATGCGCTCGTACTTCGATTTCGGGCGCGAGCGTGAGGACCGCCTGCTGTTCGGCGCAGATGGCGGGCACATGGATTACTACTTTATTGCCGGTACCGATGCGCTGGACACGGTGGCGAGTTACACGCGGCTCACCGGGCTGCCACCCCTGCCCCCGCTCTGGGCGCTGGGCTACCACCAGAGCAAATGGAGTTACTACCCGGAGTCCAATGTGATGCGCCTGGCCAGCCAGATGCGCAAGCACAAGATTCCCTGCGATGCGATTCACCTGGATATCCACCACATGGAGGATTACCAGTCGCTCACCTGGAGCCGGGAGCATTTCCCCGACCCCGCCGGCATGGTGAAACGCCTGGGGGATGACGGTTTCAAGGTGGTGACGATTGCAGACCCGGGCATCAAGATTAACCCGGATAATTTTGTGTGGCGCAGCGGGTTTGAGCGCAATGTGTTCTGCCGCCGGCATGACGGAGCCCTGCTGGAGGGCGATGTGTGGCCCGGCCTGTGCACCTTCCCGGATTTCACCTCGCCGGATACGCGCGACTGGTGGGCGGGGCTGCTGAGGCGTCAGATGGCCGATATCGGCGTGCGCGGTATGTGGGTGGATATGAATGAGCCCGCCATTTTCCCGGACCGCACCTTCCCGGATGACACCCGCCACGCATTCGACGGCTATTCATGCTCCCACCTCAAGGCGCACAATATCTACGGTCAGTGCATGGCCCGAGCCACGCGCAAGGGCATGCTGATGCACGCGCCGGGGCGGCGTCCGTTTGTGCTCTCGCGTGCCGGGTTCTCCGGGCTGCAGCGCTATGCCGCCACCTGGACCGGCGACAACAATTCTGACTGGGAGAACCTGAAGATGGCCAACCTGATGGTGCAGCGTCTCTCCACCAGCGGCGTGTCCTTCTGCGGGGCAGACACGGGCGGTTTCCTGGGCCACCCCACGCCGGAGCTCTTCTGCCGCTGGATGCAGATGGCCGCGTTCCATCCCTTCTTCCGCAACCATTCCAACGGCGAATATGGCGGCCAGGAGCCCTGGTGCTTCGGCCCAAGGGTGGAGCAGCACGTGCGCCTGGCCATCATGGAGCGCTACCGCCTGCTCCCCTACCTGTACACGCAGTTTTACCTTTTCCACGCGCAGGGGCTTCCCATCATCCGCTCCCTGGCCATCATGTTCCCGGAAAACCCGGATATGTACTGGCGCAGCAGTGAATTCTTCCTGGGCGATTCGCTCTACATTGTGCCGGTGCACCACCCCGGGGAGGCCGGACGCTTCCTCTACATGCCCCCCGGCCACTGGTATTCCCTGTGGACAGATGCCCCGGCGCCCTCTGCAGATGAGGAGGTGTGGGTCTCCACCCCGCCAAACCGCATTCCGGTCTTTGTGCGCGGCGGGCACCTCATTCCCCGCTGGCCGGTGCAGCAGTATACCGGGCAGATTGCCTCTCCGCATGTGACCTATGACCTCTGGTGGGCGCCGGAGTGCAGCACCACCTCCTGCCACTACGAGGATGCCGGCGAGGGGCATGCCCACCGCATCGGCATGTACCGCCTGCACCGCTTCCACTACTCCGCCACCCGCCGCAGCATCACCATTGTGCGCGAGGGCGAGGGCAATCTGGAGGCAGGCGAGGACACCGCCACGCTGGCGCTGCATGCCCTGCCCATCGGCGCGCAGCCCAGGGTCACGGCAGATGGCGCCCCCTGCCCCGGCAGCTATGATGCGCGCCGCGTCTACCGCGCGGAGATTCCCACCTACTCCAACCGTGTTGAAATCACTTTATGAAGCAGGATACGCTCGATAAACTCGTTACCCGACTCGACCACCTTGCCCCGGAGGAGCTGCGCAGCGTGTTCATGCGCCTGGTTTCCCAGAAAGGGCTGCTGCAGGATGTGTTCGATGCCCTGCGGGATGGCATCATCCTCTTCGACCCCACCGGCCAGGCGCGCTTTGCCAACCGCGCCGCCACAGAGATATATGGCCGCCCGCTGCGGGATCTGCTCAAGACCCCGTTCGAAACCCTCACCTGCGGCACCTGCCAGTGGGAGGATTTGTACCACAGCGGCATTGCCATCACCCGCGACCTGCAGGTGAACTACCCCGCCCCGCGCCATTACCATTTCCACATGAGCCCCATTGCCGATGGCAGTGAGTACCTGCTTCTGGTGCGCGATGATACAGAGCAGCACGCCCGCGGCGAGGAGAATGCCGAGGCGGAGCAGATGAACCTGCTCTCTTTCATGGCCAGCGCCGTGGCGCATGAAATCGGCAACCCGCTCAACTCCATCGGGCTGAATCTGCAGCTTCTCCAGCGCAAGATGGCAAAGCTGACTGAGGCAGACCAGGCAAAGCTTGTTCCGCTGCTGGAAACCGCACTGGATGAAACCAAGCGCCTCGATACCCTGCTGCACCAGTTCCTGCACAGCATGCGCCCCTCCCGCCTGCAGCGGGAGCCGCTCAATATCAACACCCTCATTGAGCGGGTCATCGAAACCCTCGACCCGGAAATCGCACCACGCGGCATCAGCGTGCATCTGGAGCTCAGCGACGGCCTGCCCGAGCTCTCTGCCGATGGCAACCAGCTTTTCCAGGCGCTCTACAACCTCATCCGCAACGCCTACCAGTCCATTCCCGGTGATTCCGGCGGCATCTATATCCAGACCGCCTTTAATGATAACGACGTGCGCGTGGTCATTTCCGATACCGGCACCGGTATCTCCCACGAGGTGATGGGCTCCATGTACGAGCCCTTCCGCACCACCAAGCGCAAGGGCAACGGCCTCGGCCTTCTCATCGTGCGCCGCATCATCAAGGATCACGGCGGCACCCTCGGCTTTGCCTCCAAGGAAGGCACCGGCACCACCGTCACCCTCACCCTGCCCCGCGCAGACCGTGTGGTTCGCCTGCTGCCTGCGTAAAACCAAGGGAAGGCGAATGGGAGTTTGGCGAGCAACTGTTTTGTCGGAGCAAGGGACTTTAGTCCCTCAACGCTTGAGTTTTCGGGACTGAAGTCCCGTGCTCCGATTGATTTCTAACCCCGACAAATCGCCATTTGTCTGACTAACCTGATATTAACTTAGAAGGCATGAGCGAGTACTCATACTCCGCGACCGGGAGGAGGAAAAACAGGCGTATACTGGTGCGGGAACCGCGGCGGCGCAGGCGCAGCAGGGGCAGAAAACCCAGCAGATACCAATCCTGCCGGTTCGGCCTGAGCCGGCATACCAGCAGCGGAATGAAATGCAGCAGTTTCAGCGAAAAGCGCTGCCGGGAGATGCCAGTGCCCAGGCAGGGCTTCACCTCTGACCGGCAGCGGCGAACCGGGCCGTGCATCAGCCGGTAGGCTCCCGGCTCCGACTCCGTGTAGGCACGCAGCAATTCCATGGCTACGCGGGGGTGCACCTTATCCAGCAGGTGAAGAAGAGTAGCCTCATCCAGCACCCCGCGCCGCAGCCGGCATGCCACCCGCGGCCCGAGGAGCCGGCGGCGTATCTGGTGGCATTCGCGGTGCGAAATTTCCTCGCAGGCCACAGAATATCCACCCAGGCGGAAGGAGGTGAAGTTCAACGGCACAAACACACCGGATTCCCCACCCAGCAACAGGCGGAATACCAAGTCATAATCCGCCGCGCTCCGGTACTGCGCCGCATCAAAACCGCCGTAGGCCAGCAGCAGCTCCCGCCGGGTGAACATGGTCTGGTGGCAGAACGGCATCAGCTGCAGAAAGGCACCCAGCGCAGGAGACTCGGCGCACATAAAGGTGCCATTCTCCTGCACAATGGTGCGAGGCGCGTAGGAAAAAGTGGCGTTTCCCTGCTCCAGCGCCGCCACAGAGGCCGATACCGCCCGGCGGTGGTGCCAGTAATCATCACTATTCAGGAAGGCCACATATTTTCCCCCAGCCAGACGGATACCCTTGTTCATGGCATCATAAATACCTGAATCCGGCTCGGAAACATAGCGAATCCACCCCCGGGCGGCATATTTCTGCAGCAGCTCCAGCGTACCATCCAGCGAGCCGCCATCAATCACCAGGTGCTCCACCTGCGGGTAATCCTGCGCATGCACCGAGCGCAGGCATTGCTCAAATTGCCCGGCCCGGCCATTGCTTACCAGATTAAAACAGACGGTGACCACCGTCACCAGAGGCAACTCCTGCGGTCTCATATTGTATTGGCAATCAATTTACATATTCCATGATTCAGGCGAGCTGCCTCCTGCCTGTGCCCGCGCACACACCGGGCGCGCATGCCATACCAACAGCCTTGCAACCGCAACCGGCACTGCAATGCCAGGCGCCGCCCCGGGCTGAGTTCCTGCACCAGCGCCCGCACAAAGGCGACCAGGCGCTCCGCCTCTGCCGCATACCCATTCTCTGCCAGAGCCAGCTGCAGGTGTTTATTGGCATAGCGCCGCAGATGCTTCAGTACCACCCCGGACATGCCTGGGCGCCGCCGCACCTCTGCGCAGCAGGCCCCTGCAAACTTCAGCATCAGTTCATAAACCTCCCGATTAGTCTCCGGAGAAAATGATATTCCCCCGGCATAAAAGCGCGCTGCCACCACCGGCACCACCGCATACGACACACCCGCCACATACAGCCGCCGCATCATATCCGTATCCGCCCCAATGGGAAAGGCCTCACCAGCAAAGCCATCAAACCGCATCAGCAACTCCCGGGAGCAATACATAGACTGGTGGCAGTACGGTTGTGCCCACAGCGCACTGTCCATCTGCGGCCGCAGCAGCCGTATCCGCCCCTTCTCCATGCACCAGGCAGAGGCCACAGCATACTCTACCGCACCCTCAAGCACCGGGGCACAACAGGCAGCTACGGCTGCAGGCAGAATCTCATCATCGGCGTTGATAAAGACAATCACCCGCCCGCGGGCAAGGTAGATTCCCTTGTTCATAGCATCATAAATACCGCGGTCCGGCTCGCTCACGTAGCGGGTGATAAGCCCGCAGCGCGCAGCATTGGCCAGATACTCCGGCGTGCCATCTGAGGAGGCGCCATCAATCACCAGATGCTCCACCCGCAGGGGTGAACGATACAAGGGCTGTACCGAGGCAATGCAACGGGGCAGCACCGCCAGGGCATTCCGGCAGACACTGATAACAGTAAGGTCGTAGGGTAGTTCCTGTTTCACGCAGCTCCAGCCTAAACCCAACGAACAGAAAACACAAGATGATAGAGACCCCGACAATCTAATAGATAGGAAGTGCGAGGCCAAATAAAAGCCGCCATGAGAGCTGGTGTCTCATGGCGGCAAAAGAATGGTTTATGGATGATTTACTTGCTGTGGATATTGAGCATCTCAGCATAGGTGGGCACCGGCCACAGGTCAGCATCCACTATGGTTTCGAGCTTATCCACCACCTCGCGGGCGGCAACCATGGCGCTGCGCATGTGGGCGGGGTTGCCCTCCTCAATGGCGGCAGCCAGGTCTTCGATGCGGTCGGGCAGCAGGTCATACAGAGTACCCACGGCCTCTGCCTTGCCGGTAGCAGCCTTGAGACCGGCGGAAATGCCGGAAGCCTGAATAGCGGCCACGGTGTTGCATATCTGGGTCATCTGCTCTGCTACGGCGGGCATGTAAATGGTCTGAAGCATGCTGAGGCAGGTCTTGGCCTCAATATCGATGAGCTTCTCGTAGTTCTCAATCTGGATTTCCTTGCGGGCCAGCAGCTCAGCGTTGGAAAGCACGCCGTACTTCTGCATGAGCTCCAGCGTATCCGGGCGGGAGAGCACCTCCAGAGCCTCCGGGGTGGACTTGATATTGGGCAGACCACGGCGGGCAGCTTCCTCCACCCACTCGTCGGAGTAGCCGTTGCCGTTGAAGATGATGCGGCTGTGGGCCGTAATCATTTCAGCAATGAGCTTCTGCACTTCCTCCTTGAAGGCGGGGGTACCGGCCACAGGTTCCAGGCGGGTGGCCACCTCATCCAGAGACTCAGCCATGATGGTGTTGAGCACCGTCATGGGCCAGGCACAGGTCTGGGAAGAACCTACGCCGCGGAACTCAAACTTATTGCCGGTGAAGGCAAAGGGAGAGGTGCGGTTGCGGTCGGTAGTATCCTTGGGCAGCTCCGGCAGGGTGTCCACGCCCAGCTCCATGGTGGTCTTGGCGCAGGAGGACTTGGCACCACCGTGCATAATCTGCTCCACAATGTCGGTGAGCTCATCGCCCAGGAAAATGCTCATGATGGCGGGCGGAGCCTCGGCAGCACCCAGGCGGTGGTCGTTACCGGCCTTGGAGATAGAGGCACGCAGCAGGTCAGCGTGGCGGTCGATGCACTGAATAACGCTGGCCAGGAAAGTGAGGAAGAGCACATTGCTGTGCGGGGTCTTGCCCGGGGAGAACAGGGAGCCCAGCTCCGGGGTGGAAAGGGACCAGTTGTTGTGCTTGCCGCTGCCGTTCACAGAGCTGTAGGGCTTCTCGTGCAGCAGGCATACCAGGTTGAACTTGAGGGCCTGGCGCTCCAGCACGTCCATGATGATGACATTGTGGTCAACAGCCACGTTGCAGGGCTCGAACAGCGGGCAGATTTCGAACTGCCCGGGAGCAGCCTCATTGTGGCGGGTCTTGGAGGGCACGCCGAGAGCCCACAGAGCGTGGTCCACGGAGGTCATGAACTCCAGCACGCGCTCCTTGATGGAACCGAAATAGTGGTCCTCCATCTGCTGGTGCTTGGGCGGCAGGCAGCCGAACAGCGTGCGGCCGGTCTCGATGAGGTCCGGACGCTGGATGTACAGGTCGCGGTCGATGAGGAAGTACTCCTGCTCGGCACCCAGATTGGTCTCCACCGTGCTGGGGGTGATACCGAAGCAGGCCAGCACGCGCTTGGTCTGCTGGGCAACAGCCACCATGGAGCGCAGCAGCGGGGTCTTCTTATCCAGCGCCTCACCCGTGTAGGAGCAGAAAGCGGTGGGAATGCAGAGGGTCACCGTGCTGGCCGTGCGCTTGATGAATGCCGGGCTGGTGGGGTCCCAGGCGGTGTAGCCGCGGGCCTCGAAAGTGGCGCGGATACCGCCGCTGGGGAAAGAGGAGGCATCCGGCTCAGCCTGGATGAGGTTCTTGCCGGTGAACTCGAAAATCATGCCGCCCTTGCCATCCGGCTCCACAAAGGAGTCGTGCTTCTCAGCCGTGGCATCAGAAAGGGGCTGGAACCAGTGTGTGTAGTGCGTGGCTCCCTTGGAAAGTGCCCACACTTTCATGGCCTGGGCCACTTCATCCGCAATGCTCATATCAAGCTTGCCACCCTTCTGGATGGTTTGCATCATCTTCTTGAAAGCGCTCTTGGAGAGATACTTCTCCATTGTCTTGATACCAAAGGTATCGCTTCCGTACAAAGCCTCAAGGGCTTCCATGGGGTTCTTGGTGCTTTCTTCAGCCATTGTGGTACACTGGTTGTCTCTTGCGCGCGACAGTCTCTATACTCCGCGACGCGCTGATTTTACAAGTTTTCCGCCCACATGTACAGCAAAATTTCCAGAAGCGGCCCGACAAATGGCGATTTGGCGAGGTTAGAAATCAATCGGAGCACGGGACTTCAGTCCCGAAAACTCAAGCGATGAGGGACTAAAGTCCCTCGCTCCGAAAAAAAACAGTTGCCCGCCAAACTCCCATTTGAAGAGTTTGGAAAACCGCCCTGCTATACCACATCAGCCCCCGGGACGGGGGCTGAGAGAATTTCCGCTTTGCGGAGAGAATTTCGCCTACCGGCGAGAGAATTTCTGCGTTGCAGAGAGAATCTCGCAGACTGCGTCTGCGAGATTGTTTTCCTTAGCCTTGGCAGGCTAAGGAAAACAGAAAACCCCGGCACCGTAGCACCAGGGTTTCCAAACCAATAGAAAGGAATTGTCCGGGCAGATTCTTCAGCCCAGGGTCGGCTTCTTGGCACGACGCACAGCACCGAAGCGCTTCTGGAACTTGTCGATACGACCCTCGGTGTCCACGAACTGGTTCTTACCGGTGAAGAAGGGGTGAGAATCGGAGGTGATACCGCAGGAAATCACATAGTGCTCAACACCGTCGATTTCTTCCTTCTTGGCGGAAGTAGCGGTGGAACGGGTGATGAAGCGGCGGCCCGTGGTGATGTCCACGAACACAACAGGATTGTACTTGGGATGGATGTCTGCCTTCATAGTCTTACAGGCTGCGTTACCGTCGCAGCGCGGCGAGATTTTACTATACTTTCTTAAATTGTCAAGCCGGAATTTGCCCCAGTAGCCCGTTTTGACATCATTTTGCAAAAAAAATCACTTTCCTACAAAATTGGTAGATATTTCCATTGACACACGGGCGCCACTATGCTAAATTAGATTCGTTCTAAGGAACAAGATAGAAAGGAAGCAAAGAGATGAACGAGTATACATCCACCACCGTACACGAGGGCAGCATGCGCTGCGTGAGCACATTTCCGCAAGGGAACGCCGTATTCACCACGGACGTGGGGGCAGCGCTGGGCGGCAAAGGCGAGCAGCCCTCCCCTGCCCAGCTACTGGCAGCAGCTGTGGCATCCTGCATGGCCAGCATGATGGCCTTCATGGGAGCCCGCCGCCATCTCAACACCGAGGGGATACGCATCGAAGCCGGTTATGAGGAAGGCAAGAGCGGCATCACCGCGTTGAAGTTCCACATCACCGTGCCGCAGCCGGTGGATGAAGCCGGGCGCGCCGTGCTGGAGGCCGCAGTGAAGAATTGCCCCGTGGGAGCCGCCCTTTCACCCACTGTAGAAAAGAAGATTTCCTGGACATGGGCTGAATAAGCCTATAGGCAGACAAACAGAAGACAAAAACCAATAGAGAGAGAGAAGTGGCCGGGAGGGGCATGTGTGTGGCCTCTCCCGGCGCATTTTTTGAATGAATAATGATTGGGTGTAATATTTGCATTTGCTCCACATGTGTCGCAAAGAATGCTGCGCCAAATGGGAGTTTGTGAAAGTACGAATGACGAAGTGTGAAGTACAAAGTTTTGAAGTCAGGCGGGCGTAAGCCCGCGGAATTTTGAGCCCGGAGGGCGGCAGCCAGTAGCCCAGGGTGAAGCCGCGCAGCGGCGGAACGCTGGGCTACTGGCTGACACCCGCTGACGCGGGTTCTAAATTCCGCTCGCTGACGCGAGCCATCATTCCGACAAATCACCATCTTTAGCGCACAAAGAAGGGGGCAGGCTCCAACGGTGTTGATAATGCATTCATTTGTGAAATCTTTGGGACACATGTGCATTTGCTCACCCAAACGCAATCTGAGCTTGCAAAGTGGCGGGGTATCTGGTTAGATAGGCGGCGTACCGCGCAGGAGAGACTGCGCGTAGATTCTCCGGGAGGCGGCGGGAAGCCGCAGGAAATAGATGGGAAAGACGGTGTGAATCCGTCGCTGTGCCGCAACCGTGTTGTGCCGGGAGCCGAATAAGCCCCTGAGCACTCAGTCGGAATGCCAGCCATGGGGAATCGCCACGACACACGGCGGCGATGCACCGCCGGCTCAACGGCCACACACACCAATGAAGAATAAAGCAAAGGCTCCCAGCGGGAGCTCCAGACGCGTTGTACCTGCCCTTTTGCTGGCAGGCTTAAGTGCAGCAGCCAGCGCTGCTGAAACTCCAGTAACCGAACTGGCACCCATCACGGTATCTGCCCATGGCGGCAATGCGGTGCCCTATGACCAGACGGGCGTATCCGTCACCGTGCTGGACATGGAGGAACTGCGTTCGGAAGGGGTTTACAATTTATCCGATGCCCTGACCACCGTACCCGGTGCAGCGGTACTGCCCGGCGGCGGTCTGGATGGAAAGGGCAATGCCTCTAACATTATTGTGCGCGGTATGGCGCGCCAGACCTACCTGCAGCCTATGATAGATGGCATGCTGGTTTCCGGCAGCAACGGCAATGGCAACGTGACGCCCAACATTATTGCCCGCTGCAACACCTTCGATATAGGCACTGCAGAACTGCTGCGCGGTACCCAGGGTGCCATTTACGGCGGCGGTGCAGTGGCCGGCGTACTCTTCATGGAAACCCCGCGTGGTGAGGGCGAGCCCACGGCAACCCTTTTCCAGGAGGCCGGCAGCCACGACACCTACACCGCCAACCTTCGCTTCCAGGGGCAGCAGGACAAGCTGCACTACTTCGTTTCCGGCACCTATGAGCACACGGACAACGATATCCGCTCCGCCAACGGCTCCGTGCCCACCATCAGCAAGGCCGGTCGCTACGAATGTTTTGCCGAAGCCCTGCGCCTGGATTATGATTTGAATGAAGCCACCACCTTCACCACCACCTACCGCCGCGAAGACGCCTGGTATGACAAACCTTCCTATTACGGCGCAGATTGGAGCACCTCACCGTTCCGCTTCCGCACGAATCTGGTGACTGCCAGGGTGGAGAGCAAAATCACCAACCGCTACACCAGCAGCCTGATGGCCGGCTACTATGGTACAGACTACATGCTGGGCCACGGTTCCAATTACGACCTGCGCAACGTGCAGGTGGAATGGCGCAATTCCCTGCGCTGGTGCCGGCACCAGACCACCAATTTCTCCCTCCGCTGGACCCGCAGCCAGTACGACAGCTCCAGCTGGGCTGCCAGCAATACCAAGGAAAATCTGTATGGCGTAGGCATTGACCATATCATCAGCCCGGTGAAGGAATGGGTGAGCTCCCTGGCCGTGCGTCTGGACTACAGCAGCATCTACCACGCCCTGCCCACAGCCCGCGCCGCCAGCAGTTACTCCTTCGACAGCACCGGCACCCGCTTGTTCGGCTCCTTCGGCCATGGTTATCGCGGCCCGAGTTCCTTTGAGCGCAGCAAGGGAGTCTTCCACAGCGCATGGGGTGACTTCCACGGCAACCCGAATCTGGACTGCGAAACAAGCTGGAGCGCCGATTTCGGCGTGGAGCAGGCTCTCAGTGATAACCACACGCTTTCCCTCACCTATTTCTGGCAGCAGGTGAAGGATGCCATCGATGCCCCCTCGGAAGACTGGTTCAATTACTACTATATCAACAAGGACGGACACTGGACCAGCCAGGGCGTGGAACTGGCGCTCCAGGGTGAGTTCGGCGATGCCTGGGACACGGGCTACAAGCTGGCCTACACCTACACCCAGCCCAAACAGCAGGACGACCAATCCATCCCGAACAGCTGCCGCCAGGTGTGGAGCGCGGATATCCACACCCACCCCACGGAGAAGCTGACCACCGGCATGGGCCTGGCTGCAGCCACCGGTCGCCGTGATTGGGATGCCTCCCGTATGGACTCATACTACACGCTGCGCTGCTACGCCTCCTATGAGGTGAACGAGACACTCACCCTGCACGCACGAGTGGAAAACCTGACCAACCAGAAATTTGTGACGGATAGTTCCTCCGGCAACCTTCTGGCCCCCGGCACCTCAATCTACGGTGGCTGCACTATGAAATTCTGATGAAAAAAGCGCTGTTCATCCTGCTGCTCCTGTTGTGTATGGTGGCCTGGTGGGCCACCAGAAATACAGCACCGGCTCCGGCTTATGCTGAATCATGCACTGTACCCGCCGCCTATCCTGCTGATTTTCAGGCAAGACTGGCGCGAATCAACAGCATGAGACTCAGCACGGCGGCAGAGCTGCCGGCCTGCCTGGAGTGGCAGGATGCTCAGCGGCATCAGCCCATCGGGCACCCCGATGCCCGGAAAGGAGGCACCGTACGCCTGCCCAATGCGGGCCCCTTCCCTGCTCATTTCCTGCGCTTTGGCGGCAATGTGCAGTTTTTCCAGCAGGATTTGCTGGCCGCCACGGAAATTCCGCTTGTAGCCCGGCATCCGCTCAGCGGGGAAGCCACGTCAGGTGTGGCAGAAAGCTGGGCAGTTGCCGATAACACATTCTATTTCAAGCTCAATCCAAGAGCAACATACAACAACGGACGCCCCGTCCGCGCACGGGACTACCTGCTCGCCCTGCTGCTTCAGGCTGAGCAGGGGTGCTCCGAATTCGAAGCACTGGCCGCCAGCATTGCAGCCGCCAGCTGCCATGGCGACGATATTCTGGTCATCAAATGCCGGAATAAAACAGATATGGTGCAGCTCTGCACCCAGCTGCATGCCGCAGAACCCGGATTCTACGCCGATTTCTGCTCCCGCTTCCGGGAAACCTATGCCCAGCGCATTCCCCCAGCCACCGGGCCATACAAAGTGAGCCACGTTGAGCGCGGGCGCAGCATCCGGCTGGAACGAGTACCCAACTGGTGGGGAGAATCACTGCCTTTGTGCCAGAATCGCTTCAACCCCGATGCTCTGGAGTACCATTTCCTGAACAGCGAGGCCCAGGTGTGGGAATTTTTCCTGAAGGGCAAGCTGGATATGCTCCAGACCCGCCATATAGCCACCTGGCAGGAACAGACCGAAGCCCACCCGGAGCTGCCAACTCTTGTTTACGATGCCGAATACCCGCTTCCGCCCTACGGAATTGCGCTGAACACCCGCACACTGCCCGATTCAAACCTACGAAAGGGGCTCATGCAAGCCATGAATATGAACCAGGCCGTGCACGACATGACAAGAGGAGAAGGACAGAGGCTCAACACCTTCAGCAGCGGCTACGGTAGCCTTACACCCAAAAGTACACCCCAGTATAATTACACACCGACAGCAGCGCGCGAATGTTTCGCACGAGCCGGCTACACCATCCCCGGAAGCGATGGCATCCTGCGCAATGCTGCAGGCGAAAAGCTGCGCATTCACCTTTTATACACCCCTCATGAAAAGATAAGCCGCATGGTGGCCACCCTGGTGCAAAGTGCGGCGGCATGCGGTGCAGAAATTGCGCCCGAGCCCCTGCCCTGGCAGAGCTGCCAGCGACGAATCAACGAACGCAGCCACGAGATGATATTCTGGGCCGTGCCTGCTCAGCCGGTTCCGGAGCCAGCTCTTTTCCTCAGCCCCGATGCGGCACCAGACATGAATCCGTTCTGTATTAACGACGCAGTCATCAATCATATACTGGAGAATTTCGACCCAACCTCTGCAGAAATGATTGCCAGCATCGACAAACGGATATATGAACTGGCCATCTGGCTGCCGGGGTGGAAGGAGAACCGCATCTATCTTATCCACCAGCCGAAAATACAGGTCCCCCGGAGCCTGTGGTGTTATGACGTGAGCGGAGCCCACCTTTTCTGGGTGGCTGAATAAGCATGATTCACTTCCGCCACAGCGCAACTGCACAGATGAACCGCCAGCGCCATATAGCGGCGGTCTGCAGTGTTTTCTACGCATTTCTTTTTCTATTCACCAGCGCTCTTGCGGCCTACTTCATCACATCCTTATCTCCTGGTTATGATACAGGTATAGAATTCATAGGCACACACTTCACCCCAGCTGATAAACAAGAACCTCCTACAAAACCTAAACACCCGACTACAGAGAAAATTTCACCCAAAATCACTCCCGCTTTATATTTAGACACCCCTGAATTACCCACAACAGAGGAGGATATTCCCCAGACGGAGCTGGCACTATTGGACCCCCCCCGGAGGAAGAAATGCAGCTGGAGACAGATGCCGAAGCCCTTCTTCAGCAGCCCGCAAAGCGGGAGATTCCGCCATCCAGCCAGAAGGAGGCACCGGAAAAGGTCGAGGAATATATTCCCCCGGCATACAGGAATTGCCCGAAGCCGCCGTATCCCCCCGCCATGCGGCAGCGCCGGGAAGAGAGGATTGTAGGGGTGCTCATTGAGGTGAATGCCGAGGGCTCCCCCACAGAGGTGAGCATTACCCACCCCAGCGGGAACCATGCCCTGGACCGGCACACGCGCAAGTGGATTCTGAAGAACTGGAATTTCATTCCCGCCCGGCGCAACGGCAGGAACACCCCCGCCCAGGTCAGCACCGAACTGCATTATACACTAAGCAGATAACAAGCAAAATAACATTACGGCTTGTTTTGACATTGACCCATAACATGCCATATGTTAACATAACAATACGGTGCACAGGGGCATCGGCAAGTGTGTTATGAACAAGAAAATCATGAATCTGGGGGAGCATATCCCTGGTGGAAAAAGGATACCGGAATGGCTGCTGAACATCGGTGAGAGGATTCTCGGGTTCCATGATTTCAACGTAGCCCACTCCAAAGTGGAAGCAGACCAGGAGGCTGGAAGCACTGATAATTTCTTCCGCCTTGCCTGCAAGCATATTCCACTGAACTATGAGGTGAAAGGGTTGGAAAATATTCCGGCAGAAGGCCCCTGCGTCGTAGTGAGCAATCACCCGCACGGCATGTCAGACGGGCTGATGATTGGCGATATCGTCATGAAGGCCCGCAGCGATGTTCGCATCGTCGTCAATGAATTCCTGCACTGTGTGCGCGGCATGCGCCCCTACCAGATTACGGTGGACGTGTACGGCGGAGAGGAAGCCAAGCGCGCCAACATGAGCGGCATGCGAGAGATGCTCAAATGGCTGCGTGACGGCCACTGCCTCATCATCTTCCCCAGTGGTTCTGCCGCCTCCTGGTCAGAGCAGGACGGCCGCGTGATTGACGACCCCTGGCAGGAAAACATGGCTGCCATCATCCGCAAGGTGAAACCCACCGTTGTTCCCATGCATTTCTCCGGGCAGAACGGGCGGCTCTTCCAGGCGGTTACCCGGCTGTGCAAGGAAAAACGCTCTGCCCTGCTGGCGCGTGAAATCAAGCGCGACCGCCACACCCTGCACCAGGTGCGCGTAGGCAGGCCGATTGCCCCGAACCGGATTGAAATGGCCGAATCCGACGCCGCGCTTTCAGACTACCTGCGCCTGTGCAGCATGATGCTGCGCTACCCGGATACCTCGGCAGCCAGCGTGGTGGAGGTTCCCCGCAATATGGACCCCATAGCCGCCCCGGTGGATCCGGATTTGCTGCAGGAGGAAATCGACTCCCTGCCGGAGGATGAGCACCTGCTCTACACCCACAAGAGCACCGGCCTGCGCATCTACACCGCCCAGGGCAGCCGCATCCCCCGCCTGCTGCATGAAATCGGCGTGCAGCGCGAAATCACCTTCCGCGCCGTGGGCGAGGGCTCCGGCACCGCCTGCGATACCGATGAATATGACCTTTACTACGAGCATCTCATCATGTGGGACCCGGCACACAAACGCATCGCCGGCGCCTACCGCATGGGCCGCACAGATGAAATCGTGAAATCACGTGGCGTCACCGGCATTTATAACGCCGAATTTTTCACCCTCGGCGGCGATTTCATCAACCATGTGAAAAACGGGCTTGAGATGGGGCGCGCTTTCATCACCGCCCCCTACCAGAAGCACCCTGCCTCGCTCGATACGCTCTGGATGGGTATTGGCCACTTTGTCCGCAAGTTCCCGCAGTACCGCTACCTTTACGGCACCGTCAGCGTTTCCTCAGAATACACCGTGCGCTCCCGCGCGCTGATGTACGAATACCTCAAGTGCCACTGCACCAATACAGAACTGGCAAAGCACGTGAAGGCAAAGACACCACCCCGGAACATGGACCTGCTGAGCGAGGATGCACGGCTGCTGCCCAGGGGCGCGGCAGATTTACGCCTGCTCTCAGCCCTGGTATCGGATCTGGAGCCGGACGGACGCACTATTCCGGTGCTGCTGCGCCAGTATCTGCGACTGGCTGGCGAGATGGTATCGTACAACGTGGATTCCGAATTCGGCGACACGCTGGATTGCCTTGTTGTTGTTGATTTGCACACCGCGCCGGAGAGACTCATCACGCGCTACTGTGGTGCAGGATTAAAAACTACAGTCTCTCAGGCGGGAGATGCTTGACAAATCCGTAGCATTCGGGCAGAATAACTAACGTCATGGGGAAGCATCATATGAAACGAAAGAAACGGCACGCAAAGCTCACTCTTGCTCTGATTCTGGGGGGACTCACCCAGGCAGCAGCCCACGGTGCAGACCTGGTTCCCCTGCCGGAGGAAATCTTTGATAATAAAGACAATGTAAATCCCATCCTGGATATTACAGACCGCACAGTAAGCGGACTTGGCCGAAAGGCGCCGGAAATTCCGGACACCCTGCAGGTTACCAGCGAGGGCGGCACCATCACCTATGACAAGGATAAGGAGGTATTCCTTTATCAGGCCGGAGAAAATTCCGAGCTCCGTCTTCGCACCGACAGCGGCTCCGATATCCACACCACGGCTATGGAAGCCCGCCTCAAGACCAGCGAGGCCATTCTTTCCGGCCCCATGACGGTGTATCAGGATGACGTTCTTGTCCGCGGCGAGGATGGTGGTTTCTATAACTGGAAGACCAAGCAGACCTCCGTCAGCAAGGTGCGCATCAAGGTGAACGGTCTCCTGGTGCGCGGCTCCCGCATCGAATACAACACAGATGAGCAGGGAAAGGAATACATAACTGTTTATGATGCTTATGTGACCACCGAGGACGTTCAGAAACCCTCCACCTGGATTGGCACCGGCACCCTCACCATTTACCCGGGAGACTACGGCGAAGTATCCCGCCTGAGCGTTGCCACCGGCGACACTGAAATCACCGTCCCTGTGCTGGGCTGGTTCAGCTTCTCCCACTCACTCAACCCGCGCGAAGGCTACCTGCCCGGCATGGGCACGCGCTCCCACTGGGGTGCCTATCTGGAAAACAGCTACGGTATTCTCTTCGGCAACCGCCGTGTGGAGGGCATCATGCCCACAGCCGATTATCTTGCCACGCTGCACCTGGATGGCCGTACCCGCCGTGGTCTGGCCACGGGTCTTGACCTGGAAGACATCGCTATGTCCAAGAAGCATAAGGACATGGAGGGTTTCTTCTCCTATTTTGCAGATGACCTCAACCCCAGCATCAACCCGGTTGATACAGAACGCGCACCTATTGACGATAAGCGCTATTTCCTGAGCATGAAGGCGCTTTGGGATGTCACACCCGAGGGAGATGCCCATGCAGACTGGCAGTTTGCCACCAATGTCAACATAGTCAGCGACCAGTACATGCTGCGCGACTTCCTGCCCGACATCAGCCGAGTCAATGACAAACCGGATAATACGGTTCGACTGGTGCGCCGCACGAACAACACCCAGAGCATGATTTACACCCGCTTTGCTCCGAATGATTATTACATGACAGACGAGCGACTGGAGGCATCATTCTACCGGGTTCGCACAGCCATCGGCAAGACTGGCATCAACTACGAAACCAACAATAGCGCCAGCATCATGCGCCAGTACCTCCCCACGGAGGAGCGGGAGCTGTACAAAACCAAGCTTTCTAAACTCAAGAACAAGGAGCTGCGAGAATACTATGAACGGCTGCTGAACACGGAAAGCTATTTCCGCGTTAACTCCACGCATGAGTTCTCCACCAGCCTTACCGCATACAACTTCCTGAACATCACCCCCAAGGCCGGTGGCGGCTACACGGGGTATTATGATGTGGGCGGCATCGGTTCCGATAACAGATTCCTCGGTTATGTGGGGTGTGACTTCAACCTGAAGTTCCACAACAACTATCCGAACTTCCGCTTCAAGAGCTATGGTCTCCAGGGGCTTACCCATATCATCCAGCCCTATGCCAATTACTCGAGCGGCACCAGCACCTCATCCAACAAGAATGTACCGCAGGTGGATGTGTGGTCCAGCACCAAGAGTGGCAGCACCACCAGTCCCATGCCGCTTGACCTTATCGGCCATGCGGGTATTGACGGCTGGGGAGACTGGAACGTGTGGCGCTTCGGTATCAAGAACACGCTGTTGTCCAGTGTAGACCGCGAGAATGTCAAACTGCTCACCTGGGATGCATTCTGCGACTATAATGCAGACAATCCCAATTCTGACTACGACTTCTCCAGTCTGTACAACGTCGTCCGCTTCGCCCCCTCTGACAGATTGGAGCTGAGCCTGACCACCCAGACGCCCACCATCAACAATGGTGAGGGCTTCTGGCAGTACAGCATCGGGGCACGCGTTGTGCCGACAGACTGGCTTGATGCCTACATCTCCTACCGCAGTATCTCCGACCACCCGGTTCAGGAAGATACCGGCCAGTTCCATATCCGCACCAACATCCGCCTCAGCGAGAAATACACCTTCTCCATCAAGCTTTACTACGAGGAGCTGGAGGGGCGCTTCCCGATTCAGCAGTACTCACTCTTCCGCCATACAGGTGCGTGGTACATCGGCGCCACAGTATTCCTGCGTGATAACGGCGGTAAGAAGGAACAGGGCTTCGGCATTTCCTTCACGCTGGGTGAAACGGGCACTACCCTTCCCCTCGACCTGCTCTGATGAAGCATTGCTTTCCTTCTCTCCTGCTTGGACTGCTCATGGGCATCTCCGCCTGCGCAAAGGCAGATTTACCCATTCTGCAGCGGGTAACACTGAGCAGCAAGGAGATGTGGCAATGGGAAACGGAGTTGACCGGGCATAGGGAGCGCAACGGTGCCGTGCTGGAATGCACGGCAGAAGCCATCACGGCCCTGCTGTTGAAAGCCGACATGCCGCCCACGGTGGAATCCCTGGTGCAGGTGCTCACCTCTGCCTGTGCGGCCAATACCCCGCAGGCAGAAATCAAGGAACTGCTGTTGCCCCGCACGCAACGCATTCTCGTCAGCCAGGATGCCACCTTCGCCTTGCTGGTCATTCCGGCACACAAAGGCAGCACGCTCGAGATATTCCGCGACACCGGCGCCGGTCTCACCATGCACCGCCTGCGCCGCTGATTCCGGCAGCTTACACCGGAACAATCAGTAAACACCCGCAGCCGCAGGTGGGTCAACATCTCTGCTATGTTCCCCACGCATGCTCAGGAAATCTGGATTACGCTCCTCTATTGTGTACTCACCTGGGTGGCTTTCTCAGCTGCCTATTACCTGGCCGATACCCTGCACCGCCTAAAGGAAGCCATGATTGGCGGGCTGATTGCCTTCATGGTAGTCTCAATTCTCATGATGCTGGCGGGCTACGCCTCGGTGTTTATGGGAGTCGGGGTGCTCATGAGCCTGATTTTTCAGCTGTGCGGCGTTCTGCTCAGCGTCATGGCCGTTTCCCGCGTGGTGCAGATGCTCCCCTGGCCCCGCACCTGGCTGGCCGGCGGCCTGGCCTTGTTCTTTTACCTCATCGTCAGCACACTGATTGGCTGGTGCTTTTTTCTGTAAGGAAGTTCTACAGAGGATCTAATTGGAAATCTCTGTAAAACCTGACAAATGGCGATTTGTGGGAATGATGGCTCGCGTCAGCGAGCGGAATTTAGAACCCGCGTCAGCGGGTGTCAGCCATTAGCCCAGCGTGCAGCCGCGCAGCGGCGGAACGCTGGGTAACGAGAAAATAGGAATTGGAACCCCGGAGCGTAGCGGAGTGGGTGGCAGCCTGTCACGGCGTAGGGTGTCAACCCGGAGACGGAAGGCTGTGGCTGAATATATTAGCCGCGATTTCTGCCACCCGCTCACTTCGGTCGGGGTTCGCTTTGTTTACTTAGCTAACCCAGGGTTCCGCCGC
>JBGUSR010000062.1:0-34238 GCA_045132635.1 Akkermansia sp. | reverse complement strand
GGGGTCCCAGGTGATGTACCAGAGCGCGGGGTGGTGGCTGCGGGTGAGGTCGATGCAGGCAATCTGCAGGTAGCCACGGTAGATGTAGCGCTGATGAAGCGTCACATTGCCATTCACCATGACCCGCTTGATAGCGCGGCGGCCCATGTGGTCGTACTCGCCATTATTGCCGCGGCCATCTGTCTGCGTGAGCACCATGCCATCCACCGTCACGGCCTTGGCAGTGATGGATCTGGTGGGTACCGTACTGTATTGCACTCGTTTCGTATGTTCACTATACTCCGACCACTGCGCAAAAGTCAAGCCACGTTCGCTGACAAAAACAGATTTACTCTCGATTGAGGATGAAAGCCGCGAAATGAGCTGCTTCTGCACGCTGGCCATCGGCTGAGCTGCGGCATTATAGCGCGTAGAGGTAGGTCTATATACACCATCTGTAGGGAACTCTACGCCGTGGGTTGTTTTAGTCATAGGGTAGTCAGATACCGCAGGTGCATCTGTAGGTGAGAGAGTCTATTTCTCTCTATGTCGGACGCAGGACGCAGTCGTGACTTCCGCTTGACAAAAACCACTTTTTTATGCTTGCTTCAGCAGACAGGATGCAATAGGATGAGCGTGGAGGATGTCCTTGCCCAATCATCATGAAAATTATTGTCCCCTTTTTATTCCTTTCGCTTGCTAATGCAGAACAGCAGGCGCATCATCACTGTTCCGGATTTTCGCATTATCTTGAGTACACAATTGGCGCAAATCGTGCAGGATCAGCTAATAAACATTATTATTCCTCAGAACCAACTGATTACGTTGCCTGCAAGATTATCGACACCAATATACATGGCATTTCAACCCTAGAAATCAGAGAACCCTTTATCTCAGATATTCATCCGGTGTACATAAAGAAAACGCCGTTTCTTTACGCAGACATCAGGGGAAATGGTGCGATATTCGGCTCTGACTCAGAAAACTGCTCCACAGCTGCGCAATGGGATTTTTCAAAGAAAGAGCAAAGATCTTTAGACTACCGAATTTATGTTTCCATTGTTCATTATCATCCTCAGGTTGCGTTCAGAGATTATGAGATGAACATTGATTACCTCTATTTCATCCCCTATCTCGAGGATGAAACCTACATCTATACCTTAACATGGTGTCCCGCTGAAACCTGCCCCGATTCGGCAGAGTTAGATAAAAACGCCGTACTTTTTCCTGTTGCCTACGAAGGACAGAAACGCGCTGGGCTGCTCATATCACCGTTGCTGAATATCACCTCCGATAACAACGCCATTAAAATGGAGACTAGTCTCGCAAAATCACATATTACCTTTCAGCTGAAATTGCGCACGCGTGACAAAGAGGGTAAGGAATGGATTCTGGCATGGCGGAAACAAAAATTGCCAGAAAATGGACAGAAATAAGAATAGCCCTATAAAAACGATTATTATTGCACCGGCAATAACACCCATCTGGTAGAACAGAGCCAATATTTAATCGAGCAGGGAGCAAAAGCTCCCTGCTCGAATTTCGCCCATTACATACTTCACCATCGTACGCGGTAGCCTTTGGCTATCTGTTTATGCGCTGTCAGTGATTCATTGAGGTGAGGCATCGTTGCGAAACAGGTTTAACGTACTAATCGGCCATCCACCGGGTTATAGTGACGGTAGTTGTAAAAGATCAGGCCGAGCTCGGTATCATTGAACTCGCTGGACCACTGGATGGGCTGCTCGATAGCACCGCTGGCTGATACCTGCCCGTAGGGGGAAGGTATAACTGCTGCGGATGTAGCCGGAGGAGCTGTATGCCTCACAGATATTCTTCGTCAAATCCCAGCCGTAGGTATACCAGGTGCCGTCCTTCTGGAGGGCCAGCGGCCGGGTAGCGATGGGCTGCGTGGGGTCCCAGGTGATGTACCAGAGCGCGGGGTGATTACTGCGGGTGAGGTCGATGCAGGCAATCTGCAGGTAGCCGCGGTAGATGTAGCGCTGATGAAGGGTTACATTGCCATTCACCATGACCATCTTCGTGCTGCGGCGGCCCATGGAGTCGTACTCACAATGCACGGTGGTAATGGTATTATCTGCCGCCATGCTGGTGAAATCCGTGGGGCGGTTTTCGGTATCGTGGGAGATAGCCCAGATGCCGGTGCTTGTCTTCACACGCGTCTGGTTGCCGTCTGCATGGCAAATCGTCGTAGTCACGTCACTTGTCGCTTCCATCATCGAATATACTTCGGGTGTAAACCTGAGTTCTTAACTATGTCAACACGGTACTATAGGTAATTAGTTCTCTCCCTTTTGTGGCATTTCGGGAAGTAGTAACCTTCAGATAAACAGCCTCTTTCCTTTTCTATGGGGGCGAGATTCTGCTCAAAGTTTGTATTCATCCATTCCTTTCTTGATTCCTCAATGGAGGTATTTAGTAAAAATGTTACATATAACGCATTGCCATAAAAGAATTCATCAAATATCATAATCTGCTTTTGCTCCTTGTTATCCATCACTATAACCTCCGGAACAACATCATTATTCTGGTTGGATAAACTGACTCTGCCGAAATTGTATTGATTACCAACTTTCCAATAATCCTTTGTCAGTTCTTGTGAGTTCTCCAACATTTTTTCTACATTTAAATCATAGTCTATCAAAGAATAGAGTAATTTCAACATATTGTCAGATGTTATGTATTCCATTTTTTGTTTATCTATTTCATATGCCCGATTAGTGCTATATTCTTGAACAAACCAGGTTAGTATAATATAATCATGGTAATCTTTATCTGCTAACTTGGCTGCTTTAAAATGCACTTCTTCAATGCAACTATTATGGCGCGCTTTTCTGAGCTTCAACTTCGATTCCTTATTTTTTATAAGATTAATTTCATCGTCATCATATGTCAATTTATCAATCTTTCCATCATAGTCCACAATAACGACTTCTACGTCCATATTATTGAATAAGCACTTGTGTACTTTGTAAAAGATTTGAGCAAATGCTGCTTCCTGAACATCTATTGTATAAACAAACCCTATTTTGACACTTTGCAGGCTTTCACTCCTGGCGATATACGCCAGGAGTGAAAAAACGATTATTAGTAGAAAAATAAACAATGCACATTTTTTTGCTTTCTGCTTACTTATCAATTGTTTTATTATATGTTTTTTCATATAGGTTTTCTGATTCAATATCATTCATATTTTCATAATAATATTACTATATTCTCTTATTTTACTCTGAAAATGGATGCGCATTTTTGGATCTCCGTTCATCGCATATTCAGACAAATCAAATTCCCTATTCTCTATGTTATTCTCAGAGTTTAGGATAATATGTCGTTTCACTATATACTTCCATGCTGCTTCTGCTGCATTTTTATCGCAATATTCAATATTCTCAATTTCTTTCGTTTCAAAGACAAACACATTCCAGTATTGACAAGCGATTTCTACATGATGCAGTTCATGTTTCCTGATAGTTGTATAAGGATACACACTATCCCTTATATATTCATCCAGTTTCCTCTCATTGCAACCAGCCCCTTTGTAACAAGTAATTGTTGGAACATATTTCTGTTCAGGAAACTTTAAGCGAAATTTATTCCCATTTTTCTCATACAGAACCTTTTCTATCCGAATTGGCGGAAAATTAACATCAGTAACAGCAGAAACCTTACGTCCCCATTGTTTATTAACACCGCTATCATATACATATTCTACTTCTGCACTAGCGTAATCGAAATCCCCCAAATAATCGCAGTCTGCAATACTGTTATTATTGCTATAATTATATAATTTAAAATTTCTTATTCTATCTCGCCCAATCCAACGGCCATCCACCGGGTTATAGTGACGGTAGTTGTAGTAGACCAGGCCGAGCTCGGTATCATTGAACTCGCTGGACCACTGGATGGGCTGATCGATAGCACCGCTGGCTGATACCTGCCCGTAGGGAGAATAGGTATAACTGCTGCGGATGTAGCCGGAGGAGCTGTATACCTCACAGATATTCCTCGTCAAATCCCAGCCGTAGGTATACCAGGTGCCGTCCTTCTGGAGTGCCAGCGGGCGGGTGGCGATGTTCTGCGTGGGGTCCCAGGTGATGTACCAGAGCGCGGGGTGGTGGCTGCGGGTGAGGTCAATGCAGGCAATCTGCAGGTAGCCGCGGTAGATGTAGCGCTGATGAAGGGTTACATTGCCATTCACCATGACCCGCTTGATTGCTCGGCGGCCCATGTGGTCGCACTCGCCATTATTGCCATGGCCATCTGTCTGCGTGAGCACCATACCATTCACCGTATAGCTGCGGGTGAAGGTGGTCACTACAACAGCCGTGTCCTTCCGCGAGAGCGCGGAGCCATCCACCGTCACCACTTCTGAGGTGATGGAACTGGTGGGCACCGTACTGTATTGCACTCGTTTCGTATGCTCACTATACTCCGTCCACTGCGCAGAAGTCAAGCCGCGTTCGCTGACAAAAACAGATTTACTCTCAATCGTGCCCGAAAGCTGCGAAACGAGCTGCTTCTGCACGCTGGCCACCGGCTGAGCTGCAGCATCATAACGCGTGGTGGTGATACCGTCCTCATTCGTTTCGGAGAGCTTACCGCAGCCGCAATTCCGGCAGAAAACAGGCTCCTCCTCCGGCTCTGCAGGCGGGGCATCCTCCGCATCCACCGGGGTATCATCCTCCTGCCCATCATCCCCGCCACCACCGCCCGAGGGAGACTGCGGCACACAGGGTACAATATGCACCTCTACATCCAGCAGGGATTTATTGGCCACACCGGTAATAAGGCGGCACCTGATTACAACAAGCATAGGAGAGCCCACCTGAAAACCACCGATTTTGGTCCTGGCAGTCCAAATTTGGCTTGCCTTTCAGTCAAAATGCGGTATGCTAGTGCGAGCAGGGCAGCGCTATACCCCTGCCCGTACCATTATGGCTAGCGATAACCTTCAGGAACTCGAGACAAATTTCATGTGTGACCCGGATGCAGACGGTGGTTTCGTCTACACCACGGTCGAGGCTGCTATCAACTGGATGCACAAATACTCCATGTGGCCGATGCCCATGGGCACCTCCTGCTGCGCCATTGAATACATGGCGGCTTCCTGCTCCCGTTACGATATTTCCCGTTTCGGCGCCGAGGTGAACCGCTACGCACCGCGCCAGGCCGACTTCATGTTCATCTGCGGCACCATCACTTACAAGATGGCTGCGCTGGTGCGCCGCATCTGGGACCAGATGCCCGCCCCGAAGTGGTGCATTGCCTGTGGCGCCTGCGCCTGCACCGGCGGCATGTTCCGCAGCTACTCCGTGCTGCAGGGTGTGGACAAGATTGTACCGGTGGACGTATACATTTCCGGTTGTCCTCCCCGCCCGGAGGCTCTGCTGCAGGGTCTTATCACGCTGCAGGACAAGATTATGGCCACAGACCACCCGCTCAAGGGCTTCTTCAAGGAGCACGACCTGCGCCAGGCCCAGAATGCTCACACCATCCCCGCCGGCATCATCACGCAGGACTAACCCCTATTTCCCGATACCATGTCCTCCCCCACCCTTTCCGAACTTCAGAAAGCCGCCGCTGATAAAATCTGCGCCCGTTTCCCGCAGATTACCGCCAAGGAATTCCGCGGTGATATCACCCTGACCATCGACCCGGAGACTCTGCACCAGGCCATGCGCTACGCCAAGGACGCCTGCGGTTTTGATATGCTTGTGTGCGTATCCTCCGTGGACAACCTGGGCCAGGAGCCGCGTTTCGAGGTCAACTACACCATCACCCAGGCCGAGACCGGCGCTAACCTGCTGGTTCGCACCCCGGTGAGCGAGGCCGAGAACACCGTGCCGAGCATGGTGCCGGTGTGGCGCTCTGCCAACTGGCTGGAGCGTGAGCAGTACGACCTGATGGGCATCGAGTTCGCCGGGCACCCGGATCTGCGCCGCATCATGATGTGGGAGGGCTACCCCTACCACCCGCTGCGCAAGGATTTCCCCGTGGCCGGCAAGGATTTTGAACAGGCCGGTGTGGCCTTTACCCAGAAAGCCCCCACGGGTGGCGCGCCGTTCATCACGACGCCGGGTGTCAAGACCGCCGCTGAACGCGAGCCGCGCTCCCGCGGCTGATACCGCCCCATGCGGAAATTCTACAACAGCATCATTTTCTGTCTGGCTGCAGCCCTGCCCCTTCTGGTGGCAAGCTGCAGCCATTCTGACCCTCGCACCCAGGCGCTTATCGACCTGCGCGATGAGGTGGAAGACCACCTCGATGACCTGAAACCGGGCGACTGGATTATCATCGGCCCCAGCGCCGCCATGGAAACCAGCGTACCCGCAGAGCAGGCGCATCACATCCATGTACAGGCCAGCAATGTGAACACCTTGCGGCAGACAATCGACCTCATGGAGCGGGGTGACCGCCTGAGCCCGCGCCTGTGGGTATGCCGGGAGCAGGAGCAGCAATCCCCCCGCCGCACCCCGGGCACCGCGCGCATGCGCACCCACCTGCAGGAGCTGCTGGCCGGGCGCCCCCACTACGCTGTGGACGAGCGAGTCATCCTCCTGCAGCTGAGCTCACAGCCTGCCGAGCGCCGCTTCCTGTTCATCCACACCGATACCACACTGCCCCACAGCAGCATCGGCATTGAGCTGGATTACGCCGGAAACACCGCCATCCCCACACCTGCACCACGAACCAAATACCAACATGCCGACCTTAAGTCCTGACCAAGACCCCGTAGCACGCGCCCAGGCCTGGGTGGGTGATGCCGTGCTGGCACTCTATGTGCGCGAGTGGATTCTCTCATTCAAGGGAGAAATCGATGGCGCGCTCTTCGTTGAGTTCACCAGCAATAATTTCCTGCGCCTCACCGGCAACGCCACCGGCGTAGAAGCCCAGATTGGCCGCATCTACAAAGCCGAGGGGCTGGCCGCCGCCAATGCCTGGATTGAGGAAAACCTGCGCCCCCGCATGGAGCAGCGCCTGCACAAGCTGCGCTCCGTTCACCCCCACCACCGCAAGTAACATATGAAAATCGTCAGCTGGAATGTAAACGGCATCCGCGCCACCCTGGGCAAGGGGCTTCCTGAGAAAATGGACGCCCTGGCGGCAGATATTCTCTGCTTTCAGGAAGTGAAAGCCCGCCCGGAGCAGGTAAGCGACCTATGGCTGGCCAGCTGGCCGTACTCCCTGTGGAACCCGGCGCAGAAACCGGGCTATTCCGGCGTGCTCATCCTTTCCCGGGTGGAGCCTCTTTCCACCAGCACCGGCATCGGCTGCCCGGAGCATGATACCGAGGGCCGCGTAGCCACCATGGAGTTCGAGGAATTCTACCTGGTGAACTGCTACACCCCCAATTCCCAGAACGAACTGGCCCGCCTGCCCTACCGCCAGGAATGGGACACCGCCTTCCGCGCCTATGTGGCCGGACTTGCTGAGAAAAAGCCCGTTATCTTCTGCGGTGACCTGAACGTGGCGCACGAGGAAATCGACCTCGCGCGCCCTGCCGCCAACCATTTCTCCGCCGGCTTCTCTGATGAAGAGCGCGCCGGGTTCACCACCCTGCTGCAGGCCGGTTTTGCAGATACCTTCCGCCGCCTGCACCCGGATGCACGCGATGCCTACTCCTGGTGGAGCTTCCGCGGCGGCGCCCGTGCCCGGAACGTGGGCTGGCGTATCGACTACTTCTGCGTTTCCGAGGGGCTGCTGCCGCGCGTGCAGAGCGCCGAGATTCACGCCGACATCACCGGGTCAGACCACTGCCCGGTTTCGATCACCTTGAATTAAAATAATACGTAACTCATGAAACCACTTACCAAACTGGGAGAGAAAACACTTGAAAACGGCTCCGTCTGGGAGCTCTGGGAGCGCGATGGCGTGCTCACCCTGCAGCTGGACGGCATGCCCTGCGCCAATTCCTTCACCTACGGCAGTGAGGAAGCCATGGCAGAGCTGGCCACCTCGCCCATCACCCGCGCCGGGCAGCCCTGCGTCATGATTGCCGGTCTGGGCCTGGGCTATGGCCTGGCCAAGGCCATGGAATGCCTCAACAAGGAAAAAGCCCGCTTCATCGTGGCCGAACCCATCCCCGACATCGTGAAATGGAACCGCGAGTTCGGCGAGCACAAGGCCCTGTGGGAAGACAAGCGTGTTTCCACCGAACCCGCCAGCGCTGCTGAGCTGTGCCGCAAGCGCACCGGTTCCCTGCATGCCATTCTGCTGCGCCACGCCCACGCCCGCTGCGAAATGACGCTGGGTGATGCCCAGGCCTATTTCAACGCCCTGAAGGGTGGCAGCCTGCTGGCAATCAATCTCTCCAAGGCAGACAAGCGCCTGGAGGCCACCCTGCGCCGCGCCGGGTTCGAGGTGAGCACCACCGTGGTGCCGGCATCCTCCAAGGGCAAGCAGATGCGCATGCACACCCTGGTGCTGGCCCGCCGTGGCCGTTTCGTTCCCTTTGCTGAGCGTTCATAACACCCCGCCCTCCCCCACCTCTACCCATGTACCTGCCCTTCTTCAACCGCCGGATACCCACGCTTGCTGAAATCGAACAGCAGCGCGACCTGCGCTCGCGGGGTATCCGCGGCATGATTAAGGTGACCGGCGTCATCTTCCTGGCTCTGGTGGCAGTCATTGCCTCCATGCTGCTGCTCTCCCCCATTCTGGAGCTGCACAGCCTGGAGCAGGAGCGCGAACTGGCACGCCAGAAACTTGTCCAGGCCCAGGCCACGGAAAAAGAGGCCCAGAACAAGTTCCGCTGGATGACTGACCCTGAATACTTTGAGCAGATAGCCCGCGACCGCGCCAACCAGGCCAAGGAGGGCGAGGTCATCATCCGCCGCCCCACGGCAGAGGAACAGAAACTCATGGAGGAAGAGGCACGCAAGAAACGCCAGCCCCGCAAGCAACCCCGCAGAGATTAACCCCATTTTCACCACCCCACGCTCATGCCGCCCACCATTTCCACTTTCAAGGCCCCTGCCAAGATTAACCTCTCCCTGCGCGTGCAGACCAAGGTGCGCGAGGACGGTTTCCACAATGTCGACATCCTGATGGCCCCCATCGACCTGTGCGACACACTGGCTTTCCGCAATTCCCGCACCACCACCCTGGTGTGCGATACCCCCGGCGTGCCTACCGATGAAAGCAACCTGGTATTCAAGGCAGTGCGTGAGTTTGAGAAGGTATATGGCCGCAAGGCAAAGCAGCATATCACCCTCACCAAGGCCACGCCGCACGGCGCTGGGCTCGGCGGCGGCAGCAGTGATGCCGCCATCACCCTGCTCGCTCTCAACCAGATTCTGGGCACCAATTATGACCTGGAAGAACTCAGCGCCATGGCCGCCACCCTGGGCAGCGATGTGCCGTATTTCCTCACCCCCACCATCTGCCGCTGCAAGGGCCGCGGGGAGATTGTGACCCCCGTGCCGGAGCTCGCCGGCTGGAGCAGCCCCATCGTGCTGCTGAAACCCGCTTTCGGCGTGAGCACCCCCACTGCCTACAAGGGGCTCACCTGCAGCCGCCGGCTCAAGGGCATCAACTACGGCCCGCAGAAGGTGGATGACATCACCCTGGTGAATGACCTGGAGCGCCCGGTATTCGCCAAGTTCCCCGTGCTGGCCCACATGAAGCACTGGCTGCTGGAGCAGCCCGGCACCCGCGCCGCCCTCATGAGCGGCAGCGGCTCCACCGTCTTCGCCCTCACCGAAACCCCGGAGCAGGCTGCCGAAATCGCCGCCCGCGCCAAGGTGGAGCTCGACCCCACACTCTTCACCCATTGCGGCATGGTCAACCCGCAACCGCAGGCCGAATGAGCTTCCCCTCCAGCGCTGCTGACCCGGTGAACCACAGCATACTCTGCGTGGCGGAGGATGCCGTGCAGGGCTTCCACCGCTTCCCCTTCCGCTCTATTTCCGAGCGCTGCGGCGTGGAGGAGGACGAGGTCATCGCCCGCCTGAAATGCATGCTGGCCGCCGGCACCATCCGCCGCGTGCGCCAGACCCTCCTTTCCACCAGCCTGGCACAGGGCGCGCTCATTGCCTGGCAAGTGCCGAAGGCGCAGTTGGAAAGCGCCTACGCCTGGCTGCGCGATAACGACCCCTTCACCGGCCACGTGGTGCTGCGTGAATGCAGCAACCCCGCCGCCCCCGGCGCCGATTACCGGCTCTGGACCACCCTCAAGGTACCCACCGGCTACGGCAGCGTGCAGCAGCACAATGACCTGCTCATGAGCCGCATCGGCGCTACGGACTGGGTAGCCCTCCCCGTGGTGGGCATGTTTGCCCTGGGCGTGGGCCACACCCGCCGCGCCGGACTCAAACCGGGCGACAAGCTCCCGCAGCTGCCCACCATGCAATGCCCCACCAGCCCGCAACTCAGCGAGCAGGAATGGGCCGTGCTCCTCAGCCTGAAGGAGAGTCTGCTGCCGGAGGAATTCGTCCCCTGCCCCTGGGAGCTCCGCGCCGCAGCACTGGGCCTCAGCTGCGAGGAATACTGCCGCACTGCCGAAGCGCTCGATTCCCGCAAAGTCATCGGCCGCTTTGCCACTTTCCTCGACCACCAGCGCAAGGAAAGCAACCGCAGCACTGGCACCGGTGCCGCAGGGCTTTTTCACTGGACCGTGCCCACCGGCATGGAGGAACGCGCCGGCGCTGAATGCGGCCGCCACATCTGCATGACCCACTGCTACTGGCGCAGCGGCGGCGAGAAGTTCGGTGGTGCCCAGATTATGGGCGTGGTCCACGCCCCCACGCGCGAGGAAGTGCTGGCCCACAAAGCCGCCATCGATGCCCACCTGGCCGCCTGCGGCATCCCCCTGCTCCACACCGCCGTGTTCTGGAGCCTCCGCGCCGAAATCCGCCCCAGCGAGATTTCGCCCGTCAAATACCGCGAATGGGCTATCTCCATGACCGAGCAGCAGTAAACGGATGCCCCATTTTGCAGCGTAACCTTGGGTTTTCGTAACACTACCCCATGATTTAACCTTGGGCTTTTGCAAATTAGCATTGAGCGTAAGGCAACTAGAAAATCGCCTCGTCAATCCTGAAATTTTGTTATTTTCAAAGCCCCGGAAACACCCACTGAGAACCCGATTCGGAGCGGAGGGACAGTCGGGACTTAAGCCCCGTGCCACGAACAATGCAAAAAACATTAATCACTAATCATTCAAAAAAACAAGCACCGGAAGGAACCATATTCCTTCCGGCGCTGTGTTTTTCAAATCAGAACTTTAAATCTGAGCCAGGGCCTGCTTGAGGTCGGCGATGATATCCTCGGCATCCTCGATACCCACGGAGAAGCGGATGAGGTCGGGCTTCACGCCGGCTTCCTCGAGCTGCTGGTCAGTGAGCTGGCGGTGGGTGTGGCTGGCGGGGTGCAGCACGCAGGTACGGGCATCGGCCACATGGGTGACGATGGCGCAGAGCTTCAGGCTGTCGATGAACTTGATGGCGCGCTCGCGGCCACCCTTGATACCGAAGGTCACCACACCGCAGGTGCGGCCGCCGTCGAACTGCTTCTGGGCCAGCTCGTAGTACTTGTTATCGGGCAGGCCGGCGTAGTTAATCCAGGCCACATCTTCCTGGGTGGAAAGGAATTCAGCCACCTTCTGGGCGTTCTCGCAGTGGCGCGGCATGCGCAGGTGCAGCGTTTCCAGACCCAGGTTGAGCAGGAAGGCATTCATGGGGGACGGGATGGAACCCAGGTCGCGCATGAGGGTCACGGTGCACTTGGTGATGTAAGCGCCGGCACCGAAAGCCTCGGTGTATACCAGGCCGTGGTAGGAGGCATCCGGCGTGGTGAGGCCGGGGAACTTATCGGCATGGGCAGCCCAGTCGAACTTGCCGCTGTCCACCACAACACCGCCCACCTGGGTGGCGTGGCCATCCATGTATTTGGTGGTGGAGTGCATCACGATATCGGCACCGTGCTCAAACGGGCGGCAGTTCATGGGGGTGGCAAAGGTATTGTCCACAATCAACGGCACACCGTTCTTATGAGCAATGCGGGCCATCTTCTCGATATCGAGCACCTGCAGGGAGGGGTTCGAAATGGTCTCGCCGAACACGCACTTGGTATTGGGGCGGAATGCTTTCTGAATTTCCTCCTCCGGGGCATCCTGATCCACAAAGGTGCAGTCGATGCCGAACTTCTTGAAGGTCACGGCAAACAGGTTGTAGGTGCCGCCATACAGGGCGCTGGTGCACACAAAGTGGTCACCTGCCTCGCAGATGTTGAACACGGAGTAGAAGGAAGCCGCCTGACCAGAGGAGGTCAGAATGGCGGCCACACCACCCTCCAGCTCGGCAATCTTCTTTGCTACACATTCATTGGTGGGGTTCTGCAGACGGGTGTAGAAGAAACCAGCCTCCTCCAGGTCGAACAGGCGGGCCATCTGGTCGCTTGTCTCGTAGCGGAAGGTGGTGGACTGATAAATGGGCAACACGCGAGGCTCGCCCTTGCCGGGCTGCCAGCCGCTCTGAACACAAATGGTGGATGCTTTCATAACCTGACGGGAGTATAGCACACTCCCCCGGCACATACAAGCTTGCTGACATAAATTCTACCTAAACAGTATGCAAAAAAAGGCAATAATTTGCATCTAACTGATGCTGCCCAGTGTTTTGAGATTGACGGACGGGGGGTATTAAGGGTAGAGTAGAACCGAGGCAATGAAAAGAAACAAAACATTCACCAACATTCTTTCCCTGGCGCTGGCTGTACCGCTGTGCATGGGTACGCTCATTGTAGCCCAGGAGGAAGCAGACAACTCCGAGGAAACGGTATCCGTGGAGGAGAGTGCCGAGAAGACGCCGGAAAAAAAATCGGGCAAAAAATCTGACAAGAAGGCCGATAAGAAGAAAAAGAAGGCTGACGACGGCAACTATATCACGCAGAGCATCCCCGGATGGGGAAATCCGGAGGCCGCACAGCGCTCACTGGCAAGCTCTATCATGAGCGCGCTCAAGGGCAGCACCCCGGAACATGTTCTGAAGTTCATCGAAAGCCCGAAGAATCGGCTCATGGTGGCACAGTACATGCTGGCGCAGTACGACCGCATGACGCCGGAGGAGATGGCAGCCAACAGCCGGAAAAAGCTTACAGATGCCATCACCCGCTTACCCGGTGAGATTGAGAAAGATAAGGAGAAGCTCAAGACCATGCGCGGCAAGGAGCGCATGGCATTCCAGGCTGCCATCAAGGCAAAGCAGGCATCCATCAAAACAATGGAGGCCCAGCTCAAGAACATGCCCTGGACTCTCAAGGAACTCAGCGCCCATCGCGATGGACGCGTTGTTCTCAAGCAGGTTACAGGCAACCTGGAGTGGATGGAAAACATCTGTTTTTCCGGTCCCTGTATAGCCCCGGGGCGCGCTCTGCACATCATTGCCAACATTGCAAAGAAGCACCCGGATGTGTACAAGGACAAGGTCGTGCGCGACATTGCCACCGCCACAGCCATTGAGTTTGCCCGCTACAACTGGGATTTCGAAAAAGCCCTTATCCGCGCAGATTATTTCATTGAGAAATGGAAGGAAGGGCGACTCAACATCTTGTTCGACACTCTGCCCATGTACCTGCGCCGCATCGTGTGCGGCTGCAAGGGCGACCATATCGCCGGTGAAAGAAAAAGCCTGGAATGGGCATTGGATAACGTGCACGTAGCAGCAGAGCGTTACATGGGCGCCCCGCACCGCAACGGTTACCGCCTGTTCAATCTGTTTGGCGACAGTATTCATGGCGCAGATTATTACAAACCATGGGACCACCTCTATGAGGACAACTTCTTCGCAAAATCCCTCTACGTCGGTTGCGTGTGCGGTGGTATCTCCCACTTCGGCGCCTTTTCTGCAGTAGCCAACGGCGTGCCCGCCCTCACCTGCGGTGAACCGGGGCACTGTGCATACGTGCTCTGGGTGGATGGCAAGTGGATACCCGGCAACACCGTAAGCTGGGAACGCGGTCTGCATTGGCAACCGGTACTCAACATGTGGAGTGCATTCTCCTCACTGCACCTGGGCTCAGAGCTTTACACCAAGCCCAACACCGACACGCATGCCTCCAATGTGTACCGGGTGCTGGCTCACCACGCCATCAGTTCCAAGAAAGACAAGCAGGCTATTGCGTACTTCAAGGATGCCACCAGCGCCCAGCCTATCAACATCCAGGTCTGGCAGGAATACAACAACTACCTGACCCAGCACAAGGGCGGCGACATGAAACTGCTGAGTGACCTGCAGGACAACCTGTGCTACACTGTGGCTCCCCGTTACCCGGAGGTTGTTTCCGAGTTCCTCGCTCAGTGGGTATACCCCAAGATGATGAACGCAAAGATGCCCGCGAAGGACCTCATGACTCGTTACCACGTGTTCTGGAACAACGTGGACAAAATGGGACCGGAACGCTGGCGTATCGAGAAGTTCGGTCGCCGCCAGATTGAACTGCTGGCCTACCAGCCCCCGCCAGACGGCAAGGAGATTCCGCCGCCCGCACCGGAGCGCGGACTGCCCGTGTTTGAGCTGATGATGCACAACCTGGCGGCCAAGTCGGACTATCTGCCGGTGATGATGGGCTGGGGCGAGGAACTGGCTAAAGGTCTCGGCGGGACGCACGCCAAGAGCATCGCGGAGATGAGCAAGAACATTGCCAAGACCGGCGTCGGCGCCATGGGCGGCAGCGGTAACGCAAACGCCACCGGCTCCATGATGCTGGCAGCAGCCAAGGCCAGAGACATCGCGACATTCCAGCGCCTTGGTGCCAATGCAGCTGAAACGGCAGATACGGTGAACATGCCTGAATTTGATCCCCTGCCCGGCAAGCTGCTCTCTGAAGAGGGCCTGTTGATTACCAGCTCCACCTGTAATCACGACTCCCCCGTTTCACACTGGGGTGTGCTGAAACCCTCCGGCGGACGATTCCACACCGGCAAGGATGAGAATGCCTGGGCCACCGTCATGCTGCCCAAGCCGTGCTATGTGAATGGCGTCATCATCGTGACCAACGGTGGCAATCACCAGCGTCTCAACAATATGATTGTGCAGGTGTCTAGCGATGGCCAGAGCTGGCAGAATGCCAGTAAGGATCTGGGCGAATGCAGACAGCAGGTCATCAAGGTTGAGTTCCCGGAAATGCCGGCCCGCTATGTCCGCATTCTGCGAAAAGGCGGCCCGGATTTCTTCCACCTGTATGGCATCTACTGCTACGGTCGAGATGGCGCATAACCCCCGATTCCACTTTCACACAATATGAAAAAGACACTTTTCCTGACACTGGCCGCAGCATGCCTGCTTGTCTCCCTGCCCGGCACTGCAGCCACCGTATACAAAACCCAGCCTGAAGCCGCCGCATCCGTGACAAAGGATGGTTACATTCTGGTGGTGTACGCCAAGGGCTGGGACCGCTTCAGTGAACCGTTCTGCAAAGAAATCATTGCCGCTCCGGAAATCCAGGCAGCAGCCGGAGAAGCAGCTCTGATTCTGGCACCGTTCTACCAATACGCCAAGCCGGAAGAAAAGCAGAAGCAAGCTGAGGTGTGGGGCAGCCTGGAAGAACCCCGAGCCCACTCAAATGAGACGTATCCCTGCATCCTGATGTACGATCAGAAGGGCATTCTCTATGGGCGCGTGCAAGGAACCAGCTTCCTCAAGGGCACCATGGCAGAACGAGCTGCAGAAATCAAGGCCAAGCTGGAGGCCAGACACAAGCAGGAAGAGCTGATGACCCAGGCAGGCGAAGCCAGTGGAGTGGAAAGGGCCAAGCTGGTAGGCGAGGCCTGTGCCCTCCAGGGCATTGAGCGCCCCCCCGGCTGGCGTGAAATCGTGAAGGCCGCTGACCCGAACGATGAATCCGGCATGGTTCGCCGACTGAATTTCGACTACTACGGCTTCTCTCAGAAATATTGCGCTTCCCAAAAAGATGGCGGGCTCGAGCTGGGCCCCGAAGCCACCATCATGGAAATGGAAAAATTCCTGAAAGACCCGGCTTATACCCCCGAGCAGAAACAGATTTTCCACGCTGTCATCATCGGCACCATGCGCCGCAGCGGAGCCGGTGCTACCCAGCTGAAGGGTGCCGTAATGGAAATGAAGAGACTGGCCCCGGAATCGCATATGGGCGTGACGGCAGATCAATACATCAAGCTTTACGCCTCCGGCGACAGTAAGAAGTAACGATACGCTTCTTCTGCTCTTTCATTGCCCCTGCCCCACGTCGGGCGGGGCATTTTTTATTTACAGAGCGCAAGCACCTGCATGGTGCGCGGGAAGAAGCGGCGCAGCGCAAAGAAAAGCGCGCTGCAGATAGCCAGGATGACCAGCGGCATATACAGGCACTGAGTCTCGGTGAATTTGCCACCGTAAGAGCCTGTGATGGCCAGGCGCAAGGCATGCAGCACAATATAATGCGTCACGTAAATGAAGAAGGCAGCCGGCGCCAGGGAAACCACCGCCGCACAGAAACGCGGCAGATACTGCTCACACAGCGCGCCGATACCCATGGTGCAGCTCACGCCCAGCAGCACCAGCGCGCTGCTCTGCACGGGCGGATAGAAGCCAAAGGAATACACCAGCGGAAGCAGCAGCAGAGCCGCCACCACGGGCGCCCAGGCATAGCTGCGCACAAAGGCAGTGAAGCGGGCAAAATCCGCATAGCGGCGAATCCACAGGCCCAGGGAATAGAAGCCCAGCGCCAGAATACTCTCATATAAGCGGAAAGGCAGCCAGCCCACAGACCAGGATTTGTGACTGCGGGCAGTCTCCGCATCGCGAGCGCAGAGCACATCGCTGCCCGCAAAGCAAAGCAACACCAGCACCAGCAGCACCTTGGAGGGCACGCGCTGCAGCAGCGGGCTGAACAAGGCCAGCAGCATCAGCGTGCGCAGGAACCACAGTGGCACGTTGTCAAAATCCCAGTAGCACCAGTTGAGTAGGCCCATTTCCCGGGGCACAAGTTCCCACTTGAACCAGCTGAAATCACCGGCCAGGGTCTGGCTCCAGTGCATCATGGGTTGCAGCAGCAGGATGGAGGCCACCGCCGTCCAGAACACAAAGGGCACCAGCAGCGTGCGCGTACGCTTCCAGTCCAGCCACTGCCCTGCCTGGGCCTTGTGCGTAAAATACCCCGCAGCCAGGAAGAAGAAGAAAATAAGGCTGCGGTAGTTAAAGAGGTCAATAATGTAGTTGAAGCTGCCATACGGCCTGTCCACATGGCGCAGCACCACAAAGAATGCCGTCCACACGCGGCAGAAATCAATCCATTGAATGCGTGCAGACGGCATAGCTGTCAGTTTACGAAGTTTTATCAGACCGAGGCCTCATCATCCGCAGCCTCAATGGCGCGGCGCATGCGGCGGGTCAGGAAGGGGCGCACCACCAGACCATAACCCAGGTAGCACACAAAGATGAAGGCCGGAGCAATCCACGGGAAGAAGATGAACGCGCAGATGGCAACAACAGCCATGAGGATAGCCATAGCCGTGCCGCGCTTCTCAAAGTTCACGTGCTTGAAGCTGGGGTAGATGACGCGGCTCATCATCAGAATGGCCACCACGGCCATGACGGCAGCCATGATATACTGCCAGACCGGGGGAATGTTAAGACCGCGGTTAGCCGTCAGGTCAATCACCAGGTACATGGTACTCACCACCGCACCGGCAGCCATCGGCACCGGCAGCCCCACGAAGTCCATGCTCTGGTTCGGCTTCTTGGGAGCAGCAGCCATGCAGTTGAAACGAGCCAGACGCAGGGCAGCGCACAGCAGGTAGAGCACAGCGATGCCCCAGCCCAGGTAGGGAATCTCCAGGTTGAACAGCACAGCCTGTGCCAGCAGCATGGACGGAGCAATACCGAAGGACACCACGTCGGCAATGGAGTCGAACTCACGCCCGAAGGGGCCATCGCTCTTGCACATACGGGCCACGCGACCATCGAGCAGGTCGAAAATACAGGCAGCAAAGATGAGGTAGGTGGCATTCTGATAATGCACAAATGCCTCTTCTGTACCGGACGGGAACTTCATACCCTCAAAAATCGTGAGGATAGCGAAGAAACCGCACAACAGGTTACCGGCTGTCAGCAAATTGGGCAGCACAGGAATCTTGGGTTCATCCGGATAAACCGGGGGCTGGGGATTAGACATATGTTTTAGTTTCTATTGGTTAGTAAGTTTGTATTCAGGAAAGAGCTTCTGCTGCCTTGGCCAGCAGTTCGGCCTTGGCAGCAATGTCCTTGCCGGAGCCACGGGCCATGTCTGCCTTGCCGCCGCCCTTGCCGCCCACGATGGGAGCCAGCGTGCGGATGAGGTCACCGGCCTTCAGACCGGCAGCCTGAGCTTCGTCGCCACAGTAGGCACCCAGAGAAAGACTGGCACCGTCATCTGCCACCAGGAAAGCAGCAGCGGCATAGTGACGCTTGCGGAGGCCGTTGAACAGCTCGGTAAGCAGTTCATTGCCACCCTCGGCGCAGACTACCACATTGCCACCCGTCAGCTTCTCGGCCAGCAGCGCATCGGCAGCGCCGGCAGCGGCGGCCACCTGGGCCTTCTTAAGCTGCTTCTCGGCCTCGATGGCGGCTTCCTTCAGCTTGTCGCAGTAGGCATTGTAATCATCCAGCAGAGCGTTGATGGTGGCAATATCCTTAGCCTCGCGCAGCTTCTGGGCAGGCTTGGCATCGTTGGAGGGAACAGGCACGATGGGCTGGCCCAGATCGGCCAGCTTGCCGTTGGCTTCGGTCAGCTTTTCAAGCATTTCCTTACCTTCGGGGATGCGGGCGCTCACCATATCCTGCACCACGGCATAGGCAGCGGCACCGGTGGCAGCCTCGATACGGCGCACACCGCTGGCGATAGCGCCCTCGCTCTTAATCTTGAAGAAGCCGAGCTGGCCGGTCGTGGCGGCATGCGTGCCACCGCAAAGTTCCATGGAAACGCCGTTGAAGGAACCGGCCTCGCCGCCCATCTGCACCAGACGCACCACGTCGCCGTACTTATCGCCGAAGAACTGGCAGATTTCCGGGTGCTTCTTGATTTCGGTCATCGGGTATTCATTGCAGACCACGGGCAGATTCTCGCCAATCCACTGGTTCACCAGCACCTCCACGCGGCGCAGGTCGGTCTTGGAGATAGCGCCGCTGTTCACGTCGAAACGCAGGCGGTCGGCATCTACCAGAGAGCCCTGCTGGGCGATATCCTCGCTCACCAGCGTGCGCAGTGCCTTGTGCAGCAGGTGCGTGGCGCTGTGGTGGGATTCCAGGGCGCGGCGGCGCTCCACATCCAGGTGCAGCTCCACGGTATCGCCCACGGCGGGGGTCACACCATCAGCCACGGAGATGAGATGGGCGCGGGCCTGACCAATCTGCTGCACACCAATGACGGGGCAGCTGTCGCCACCCACGGAAAGGGTGCCGCCGTCGCTCATCTGACCACCCATTTCAGCATAGAAGGGAGTCTTGTCCGTGATGACGAAGAGGATGCCATCGGCCTCGTGCACCTCGGTCACGGTGGCGGTGGTGGTGTCCTCGGTGTAGCCGGTGAACTCCGTCACCTGCTCGGTCTTGAGGTCCAGAGCGCGCACCACCTGCTTCTTCTGGGCGGCCTTGGCGCGCTGGCGCTGCTCCTCCATGAGGGCATCGAAACGCTCGGTGTCCACCTCCAGGCCACGCTCGCGGGCCATGAGGGCCGTCAGGTCAATCGGGAAACCGTAGGTATCGTACAGCTTGAAGGCGAAATCGCCGGAAACCTTGCCGCTGGCAGCCACTTCCTTATCGAAGAGCTCCAGACCGCGGTCCAGCGTTTCGTTGAAGCTGGTTTCCTCGCGCAGCAGCACTTCCTTGATGGTAGCCTTGCGGCCCACCAGCTCGGGGAATACGCGGCCCATCTCACCGGCCAGTGTGTCCACCAGCTCAGAGAGGAAGGGCTTCTCGAGACCCAGCGTGCGACCATAGCGCACGGCGCGGCGCAGAATGCGGCGCAGCACATAGTTGCGGCCGTTGTTGCCGGGCAGAATACCGTCGGCAATGGAGAAGCTCAGCGTGCGGATGTGGTCGGCAATCACGCGGAAAGCCACGCTCTCACGCAGCGTTTCCTTCTGCTCCGGGGTGGCATCCTGCGGGTAGATGTCCACATACTTGCGGCCGGAAATCTCCTCGATACGGCTGAAAATCGGGCGGAATACGTCCGTGCTGTAATTGGAGACGCGGCGGGAGAAATCGGTGAAGCCCTTGGTGCACTGAATCATGGCGCAGGCGCGTTCGAAGCCCATGCCGGTGTCCACGTGGCAGGCCGGCAGCGGGCGGAAGGTGCCATCGCTCTCGGCGTTGTACTGAATGAACACGAGGTTCCAGATTTCGATGCACTTATCGCTGTCGCCATTCACGAGGCGGCCCTGGGTATCGCCCTCGGGGGTCAGGTCCACGTGCAGCTCAGAGCAGGGACCGCAGGGGCCGGTCTCGCCCATCATCCAGAAATTATCCTTCACGCCGCCGTTCACCACGTGCACCTTGGGGTCCATGCCCTTGGAAGCAAACAGCTCAGCCCACATATCATAGGCCTCCTGGTCAAACTCACCGGGGTCACCCTTCTCCTTGTTCGGGGCGTACACGGTGGCGTACAGGCGCTCCACGGGGAAGCCCCAGCGCTCCACAATAAGCTCCCAGGCCCAGGCAATGGCTTCTTTCTTGAAATAGTCGCCGAAGGACCAGTTGCCCAGCATTTCGAAGAAGGTGTGGTGGTAGGAGTCCTGGCCCACATCCTCCAGGTCGTTGTGCTTACCACCGGCGCGGATGCACTTCTGCGTATCAGTGGCGCGGGCGGGATTCCACGGCGGGGTCCACACACCCAGGAAGTAAGGTACAAACTGGTTCATGCCTGCGTTCGTGAACAACAGGCCCGGGCTCTGCGGCATGAGCGAGGCGGAAGGCACTACGGCATGCTGCTTTTCCTGGAAAAAGTCAAGGAAACTCTGGCGAATCTGCGCGGATGTCATCATAGTGATGTAAAATGCGGTAAAAGTATACTAGTACACGCCTAGCATACACCCCTTGCGCCCCCATGTAAAGAAAATATGCTGCGTTCCCCCACCTCATACGCGCCACAAGGCGCGTGTTTTCACTCAGGCAAAGCCTGTTTTCACCTTTCACTCGCGCAAAGCGCGTTTTCATGGGAGAATTTGGGACTAAAGTCCCGTGCCTCGATAAGCAAGCGAGCGCTACCGCTCAATTAATCCTTAATCCCTAATCCTTAATCCTTCTTCATGGCTTTGCGCTCAGCCTCATCCAGCTTGCCGTCCTTATTGGTGTCGTACTTCTCGAGCATGCGCTGGTGGGCATCGGGGCGAGCATCTTTGCGCTCCGGCATTTTTCCGGCAGCACCCCAGTACGCAGGCTTCGCCGGACGATTCGGCATCTGCCCCCCTGCCCCCCAGTGCGTGGGGCGAGTCTGTTCCTGCGCCATAGCCGGCACCACCAGGGTAAGAAGCAGCACTATCGTTCTCATGCCGCCATTCTAGCACACCGCAAATCCTCTGCCCAGCACCAAATTCTTGGAAAAGTGGCTTTTTTACCCCATTTTTATCTTGGAAAAGTGGCTTTTTTTCGGTACTTTTTCCTTGGAAAAGTGGCATTCATGCAATTCACGTACACTTAACCATAAGATATACAATAGCATACAACCCGGATGAAATGGCCACCCAACGCGGCCACACCGAGGTGGAACAACTTCTCCGCAACGCTCAGAATACCTGATTTTCTCCACCATGTTTTCTTTCTTCAATAAAAACAAGCGTCTGCTGAAACAGGCAGAAAAGGGCAATACCCGAGCTGTACTCCGGCTGCTGGCCAGAGGAGCCGATGCCAACTCTACCGATGAGGATGGTTTCTCACCCCTGATTGAGGCTCTGCGCTGGCAGCACCAGGACACAGCCGAGGCGCTCATATCAGCCGGGGCAGATGTGAACCACCATGACACCCTGCATGGAGAGACGCCACTCACCATTGCCGGCTGGAACGGTCTGACCAAAGCAACAAAGCTACTGCTGGCCGCTGGAGCAGAAGTGAATGCGACCAACAAATACGGAACAACTGCCCTGATTTCAGCAGCACGGTGCGGCCACACCGAGGTCGTGCGGTTGCTACTGACCGCCGGGGCTGATATCCACGCCCGCTGTCAGGATGGCAATGCATTGAGCGTAGCCCTTTCTCTGCACCACCAGGAAACAGCCGAGGTCCTGAAGGCCGCCGGGGCTACCCTGAACCTGATGGAAGCTGCTTACTGTGGGCAGATTGACCTCGTGCGCCGGCATCTGGCCAAGGGAGCCGACCCGGATGAAGGTGCAGCCATCGTACGGGCTGCCTTCGGGGGACATACCGAAGTTGTCCGCTTACTGGTGGAAGCCGGGGCGGACATAGATGCCCAGGACACCCTGGAACAGATGACTGCCTTGCACCACGCAGCCCGCTGGGGGCACACCGAAATGGCAGAGCTGCTGCTGAAGGCCGGAGCACGTGCCGATATCCGGGACAAAGACCGTTTCAACGCCCTCGATATCGCTGTGTGGGGCGGTCGGACAGAGGTGGTTCGCCTGCTGCTCGCGCATCGTCAGCCGGACGTGAACGTCCGAGTTGGCGGCATCTGCCTGTTGCATTGGGCCGCATCTAGCGGCGACACCGAGATTGTGCGCATGCTGCTCCAGGCCGGTGCCGATGTGCATGCCAGAACGCTTATCTTCCATGAAACCGCACTCAAGCTGGCCCTCAAAGGCAGGCACCGCGAAACCGCCGAACTCCTCCGCTCCGCCGGCGCAAGCGAGTAAGACAACAAAGCCCCGCACATCCCCAAAGTTTCACAACGCGAAAAATCAGCGTTTATCGAAGAGCTGCGAGCCATAGGCGAGCGGAATTTTGAGCCCACGGAGTGGGCGAAAGATGAAAGGCAGGGGTCAGCCCGCTTTAGCGGGCGCAGCCCCTGCAATAACAAAAAGTTGAACGGAGCCCGTGGAACGGGTGACAGAACAAAGGCAATGCGTTAGGCCACCGCTCTGTCACCCACTCCGTGGGCTCTGATTATTTTTATGTGCCAGCCGGGGCTGCGAGCGCTGACGCGCTCTTACCCCGGCCTACTATCTTTCGCCCACTCTGTGGGCGAAAAATTCCGCTCGCCTTTGGCTCGACAATCTCGGATTTCTCGAGCAGAATAACTGAGCGCTCTCTAATTACGCCAACGCGTAATCTACATTGAAAATCACCATGAGGCTCAGCCTCAGCAAAAAGCCCCGCTGGTCGGCGGGGCTTTTTGTTGAGGGCTTAGCTTACATCTGCGGTGCGGCGGGAGCCGGCGCAGGTGCGGGGGCGGGCTGGGGAGCCACGGCCTTGCGGATGTTGTTCAGCGCGTCGAAGAGCGGGCTCACAGCATCGCTGCCCACGAGGATGTGCGGGAACTTGATTTTATCCAGATTGCGGATGGTTTCCACGCGGATGATATTCTCACCGATAGCCTCGTTGAGAGCCTTCTTACCAGCGGCTTCCAGAATCATACCTTCGGATTCGGCCTTCTTCATGGCCACAATGGCGGCGGCTTCCTGCTGCTTGGCGTAGAGCTTGGCATCGGCCTCTGCCTTGGCGCGAAGCAGTTCACCCTGAGCCTCCTGGTTCACGCGGTTGGCCTTGGCGCGGCCTTCGGCCTCGGCAATTTCCTCGGAACGCTTGGCGATTTCCAGCATGATGGCCTGGCGCTCATATTCCTGGGTAGCCTCCACCTTCTTGGTGATGCCGGCAGTCACGCTTTCAGGCGGCAGGGTGGAACCGATGGTCACGGACTCCACAATGAAGGGGGTACCCTCCAGCTGCTTGCGCAGGCTCACCTCTACCATCTGGGTGATTTCAGGAATGCGAGCGGGCGCCTCCAGACCGCGGAACTGGGCAATAGCCGTACGCACTGCGGTGCGGAAAGGCTGGCAGATAAAGGAATTATAGGCATCGCGGGCAATTTCGTCCGGGTTATTCGGCACTTCGGCAATGGCGCCGTAGTTCTCCACGAATTCCTTGACCTTGTTGGCATCGATGCGGTACACGAGGTAGGCCTCGGCCTTCATCTTGAGCTGGTCAGCAGCGCGGATATCATCGAAGGTTTCGGTCATGGTGTACGGCGTCACGCAAATCGGAATAGACTTCTGGCGCCACACGTAACCAGTACCACCCGGCCCCTTGATAACGCTGCGGAATTCCTTGATACCGAAAATCGGATTAGTGTACACATAGGCGGCATAACCGCCATCCACCTTCTCATTGGAGCAGTTCGTGGCAATGAACAACCCTGCACCACCGATAATGAAAAGAGCACCGACGCCAATGGTAGACCACAGCCCGGCTTTCTGAGTAGTTGTATAAACCTTGGACATGGTTCCTGTTGTATCACAAGCAACAAATAGAGTCAAGCACACTGAATGGCAACTTTATGCGTGGCGACACGTGTGTCCCAAAGATTTCACAACTGACTGCATTATCAACACCGTTCTGGAGCCGGCCCTCCTCCTTATCCGCTAAATGGCGATTTGTGGGGGGCTCAAATCTTTCGGAGCACGGGACTTCAGTCCCGAAAACTCAAGCGATGAGGGACTAAAGTCCCTTGCTCCGACAAAAAACAGCTGCCCGCCAAACTCCCATTTGGCGCAGCATTCCTTGGGACGCGAGGCTCGGGGATATAGCTTACTCACTGGTGCGGATGATGCTCATCCTGGTGCGCCACATCCACCAGCGAGCGGTAGGAAGGCAGCTGCCAGTTCAGGTACACCGCCGTCATACGGACAATGAATACCAGCGCCGTACCCAGAATGTAGCTCAGCTCATACGGGCAGTTGAAATACTGCATCACCACAAAAAGGAGGCTTCCGGAGAACGCCGCCGAGGCATACACCTCCTTGGAACGAAACACATAGGGAACATTACCGGTAAGCACATCACGCAGGGCACCACCGGCCACACCGGTGCACACGCCCATGCAGATACACACAATACCGGAGCACCCCAGATAATATGCCTTGGCCGCCCCCAGCAGGGTGAAAAAGGCCATGGCAAAGGCGTCTGCAATGCGGATGGTACCCACCGGTGGATTCCAGAAGCGGGTCACATAGAACATGATGAGCGAGGTAATAAGCGCCATGTACAGAAACTGCACATCATGCCCCACCACCCAGTAAATAGTCACCGGCGTCCCATTCTGGGTCATCATGCCGGAGAGCAGAATATCGCGCACCGTACCACCGCCCAGCGATGCGATAGTACCGCACACCAGCACACCCACAATATCCATACGCACGCGGCTGGAAGCCGTGGCACCGGCAATGGCACCCACCACCGTGGCAAAGATGCAGCAGATGTAATAGAAAGGATGCTCCCCGAAATCCTGCACAGCCTGCAGGCTGTTCAAATCACATGTTTCCACCATAGAAATCACTTAAGCGCCTTGGAAAGCAGCCAGAAAATAAACAACAGCAGCAGTACCGGCCAGAATACCTGAATTGCGCCAATGGCTACAACAATGAAGACCACCAGCCCCACCAGTACCAGCAGAACAGGCCCGAGGAGCCCGCTGCGCTTCAGCACCGTGAAGAGCCCCGGGTTCCGCTCCTCCTCTTCCTCCTCAGCCAGGTTGACGGTGTGCAGGGGGCGCCAGGTGTTGTTATCTGCCCGGCGCACCCAGGTTTCATTGGTAATCTCACCGCTGGCACGCAGGCGCACCAGGTCGGCCCCGGTTACAGGGCCCACCTTCTCCGTGCCGGTGTCGTAATAGAACTTACGCGCCATAGTCGTGAAATCTTATGCGTGAATGGCGCGGCCATCTGCTGCCAGCACCGCCTCATGAATAGCCTCCGACAGCGTCGGGTGGGCATAAATCATGGAGTTCAAATCAGCATCGGTCAGTTCGCTGTTCAGTGCCAGCTCCGGGGCTGTAAGCAGCTCCGTGGCATTATCGCCCACGATATGAGCACCCAGCAGCTCGCCGTTTTCCTTGCCGAACAGCAGCTTCACAAAACCTTCTGTATCGCCGCCGGCCACAGCGCGGCCGATTGCCTGGAAGGGGAACTTGCCCACCTTGTATTCCACGCCGGCTTCCTTGAGTTCGCGCTCGCGTTTGCCCACGCTGGCCACCTGCGGGTGGCAGTAGGTGCATCCGGGAACGTTTACAGCCTGCTTCGGGGTGTGGCCATCCACATACATGCCTTCCACGGCCTGCTCAGCCTCATAGCTGGCGGTGTGTGCCAGCATGATACCGCCTATGCAGTCTCCCACGGCGTACACGCCTTTGATGCTGGTTTTGTAGCGTTCATTCACCTTGATGAAGCCGCGCTCGGTGAGCTCGAGACCGGTGGCATCCGGCACTACGGGAACGACGCCGATGGCTACGAGGCATACATCTGCGGTGATTTCCTGCACCTTGCCGTTCTTGGCGGTGATGGTGGCGGTCACGCTGTCGCCATTGTCCTGAAGGGCATCCACCTTGGCACCGGCCATGCAGGTGATACCCTGCTTCTTGAAGGAACGCTCCACAGCCTGGCTCACCTCGTCATCCTCATTCGGCAGGATGCGCGGCAGAGCCTCCACCAGAGTCACCTTGGTGCCGAAGCAGTGGTACACATAGGAAAGTTCGCTGCCGATGGCGCCGGAACCGATTACAATCATGCTCTCCGGGCGCTTCTTCATCACCAGCGCATCCTTGCTGCCAATGATGGTCTTGCCATTGAAGGGGAACACGGGCACCTCGCGGGTGCGGGCACCAGTGGCAATCAGAATCTGCGGGGCCTCCAGCGTGCTCACGGTACCATCAGCAGCGGTCACCTCCACCTTACCGGAGGCGGGAATGCGGGCCTCACCGGTCACGCACTCAATCTTGTTCTTCTTGAAAAGGAATGCAATACCGGCGGAAAGGCGGTCGCTTATCTGGCGGGAACGGCCGATGACGGCATCCCAATCCACGCTCAGGCCCTCAGTGGCAATGCCGAACTCCGCAGCGCGCTTGTTGATGGTATTGTAGACCTCACCGTTCCTCAGCAGAGCCTTGGTGGGAATGCAGCCCCAGTTCAGGCAGGTGCCACCCACGCGCTCGCGCTCCACGCAAACCACGCGCTTGCCCAGCTGGGCAGCACGAATTGCACCCACATAGCCGGCAGGGCCGCCACCAATCACAATAAGGTCGTAACTCATACCTGCATGATACGCCTTTCAGGTACGCGTGGCAATGTGAATGTGGCTGTATGACCCTATAAATCTCCCGCCGCAGGCGGGAAATTCTCTCCGCGCCAGCGGAAATTCTCTCGCCGCAGGCGAAATTCTCTCTGCGGAGCAGAAATTCTCTCCCGCCGCAGGCGGGATTAAAACCCAAAGCAATCTCCCGCCGCAGGCGGGATTAAGGCCAAAAAAAATCTCCCGGCTACGCAGGGAGATAAATGACCTACCCTCTACCCAAATTCGCCTTTTTCGTATTCAGACTAGCCGTCAGCATACGGTGAATGCGGTTTCTCTTGTAGCGCAGATTCTTCACTACATCTGCCGGCAGGAGCTGCGCACCCGCCACTACATCCAGCCAGTATCCGGTCTCATTGCATTCTTTGAGCGCGGTCTGCAACTTGAAAACAAAATCATCGGAGCTGTAGCCATACTGAGCCTCGCGGATGTTGGCTCCGATACTTGTCCCCGCACGTAAAAGCTGGTCTTTAATTGCTCCGCACCCTTTTACCGGGCGCATGAGCGTCACGAGTTCAATGGCAAATTCCAGTGATTTTTCAGCCAACGGTGATGCGAAGGTAGACATGCCATTGATTATAGCATGGTGATGAGGCGAAGCAAGGCAATTTTTATCCCGCCTGCGGCGGGAGAGAATTTCTGCTTCGCAGAGAGAATTTCGCCTTCGGCGAGAGAATTTCCGCTGCGCGGAGAGAATTTCCCGGCTGCGCCGGGAGATAAAAAAAAGCCCTCCGCAGCCGGAGCTGCGGAGGGCTTTTTTTTAGAGAATGGATGACAATGCTTCCTCGGCCAGCAACTTGCAGTTGCGCAGGTCGAGCTTGCCGGTGGGCAGAATCGGAATTGCTTCCACAGGCACCACATACTTGGGAGCCCAGAGGGTGGGCATCTGGCGCTCGGCCAGGCCGGTGCGGATCTGCTGCAGAATATCCTTTTCCTCAGAGCTGCGCTGGTGGTCATCCAGAGCGGAGAGCAGCACAATGGCCTCGCCCTTCTGCGAGTCGGTCACGCCGGTGATGGCAATCTGCACGCCACCTTCTGCAGCGGGGTCAATCTGGAAGATATCCGAGAGAGCCTGCTCCACAGCTTCGTGCGGCACCATTTCGCCACCAATCTTGGAGAAGCGGGAAAGGCGACCACCCAGGGTGATGAAGCCGTTGAGGTCCATGCGGCCGATATCACCGGTCTTGAACCAGCCATCCCTGAACAGGGTGGGATTCAGCTCAGACTTGCCCACATAGCCGGTGAACACGTTGGCGCCCTTAATCCAGATCATACCCTGCTCGGTGAGCGGCAGTTCCTTGGAATCATCATCCACATCGGTAATACGCACGGCAATGCCGGGCAGCGGGGTACCGATGGTACGGGGAATCACGGCGGGCACATAGAAGGACGAACCGGGAATCATGGGCACGTCCGGCACGTTCACGGAGCACACGGGGGCAGCCTCGGTCAGGCCGTAGCCTTCCAGCAGGGTCACACCGCAGCGTTCCTTGAACTCGCGCTCCAGATCAGGCTGCAGCTTCTCTGCACCCACGATGAAGAGATTCACAGCGGCGAAGGTGTCCTTATCAGCGCGGCGCATCATGGCGCGGGCGAAGGTGGGCGTGGCGCATACCACGGTGAGACCATAGCGCTTGCACAGGTCACACAGGTTGCGGGCATCCGTCGGGTTCGGGTAAGCGCAGAAGCTGTAGCCGGTAAGCAGCGGCAGCATCATGGTCACCGTAAGGCCGAAGCTGTGGAAAATGGGCAGACTGGCCAGGAATCGCTCATCCTTGAGCGGAATACGGTTGGCGCACTGGGCCACGTTGGCCAGCAGCATGCGGTGGGTCAGCACCACACCCTTGGGCTCACCACTGGAACCGGAAGTGAAGAGCATCACTGCCTCATCGTTGTTGCGGCGGGCATCTGTATCGAACATCTTGCAGATGACGCTGGCCGGGGCAGCCTTGGCCATGAGCACATTGGTGATGAGGGTCTTCTTGTTCAGGTTCTTCAGCAGGTCCTCCACCAGGATGAGCTGGTCCATCGGCGGCCAGGGGAAGGTATCCAGCTTCTGCATGAACTTGCGGGCGGTGATGAAGGTCTTCAGCCCTGCCTGGCGCACTGTGCTTTCAAAAGCTGCCTTGGAGGAGGCGTAGTTGATGAGCACCGGGGTGATACCAGCCAGCAGGCAGCTCAGCGTGGCGATGGTGCCGCCGGGGCCCGGGGGCAGAATCACACCCACGCGCTTATCGCCGCGCTCCTTCAGAATCTTGGCCACAGTCATGGAAACGCCCAGCACCTTGAAGAAGGGCAGCGTGCTGTGGGTCATGCCGTCAATAATCTCTGCCTTAGGGCTGGCCTTCATGGACTTCACCAGAGCGGTGGTCAGGGAACCTCGCAGCAGCGGCTGGGCAGAGTAAAGCTCAGAGCTGCGCTGCAGCCAGGCAGCCAGCAGGCGCTCACCAGTCTTCGGGCCGGGATGCAGCTGCGGCAGAATGCTCAGCTCCTCGCTGTAGCCAGCCTTCGGCTCACTGCGGAACAGATCGCGCACGCTGTCATCATAGTACCCCACGAATACGGGCACGGGAGAAATGTGCAGACTGCCCACCGTGGAGAGGAAGGGGGAGGGCACGTCGGCGTGGCAACCGCGGGGCTTACTTACCTGACCAGGCAGGAACACCACGCTGTTGCCCTGGTGCAGCTGCTCCAGAATCTGTTCGCGCACGGCACGGGAGGTCGTTTTGCGGAAATCAAAGTACTCGATGTGCACCTTCTTCTTGGTCAGGTACTCCATCACTTCCGGGTGCGGCGGGAAAGTCGGGTCCACCAGGTAGCACACCTTGCCGTCCAGCAGCTTGTGCAGGGCCTTACCCACTGCCACGCTCAGGCGGTTCGGCATGTAAAAGCCTGGATTCACGATATTTTCCTCACCGGTCACATTCACCGGATTTCCTTTCAGACTAAGCAGACTTACCATATGTAGTGTTGTTGTAGATGTTTCCTGGGACTGGCTTCGCTGGTCTTAAAAAGCCGCCCGACTGTATCCTTCAGCGGGCGGCTTTCTTGCCCACAGACTCTATGCTAGCATATTGTCTGCGATATTTCCAGCGTAAAACGCTGTGTGTAATTAGAATTTGTAGCTGGCGGTCAGGTCACCCACCACAGCGAAGTTGCGGAAGGGCACATACTTATCGTCCAGAGCACGGGCGTGAGAGCGCTCGTTGGCCTTCATGCCGCCCTTGCCCAGCCAGTTGAAGCTCACGGAGGGAGTCAGGATGAAGCTCTTGGCCTCGTTCACGAACCAGGGGGTGGAGAGCTTCAGCCAGAATGCCTGGGTGCCGTTGGAGCAAGCGTTGTGCTTGGACTCGTAGAAGTTAGCAGTCCAGCTCATACCGTACTCCAGGATACCGGCCACCTTGATGTCCTCGGGGGAACCAACGATGGGGGCCTTGAAGCGGGCGTGTGCCTCGAACCACCAGCCGTCCATGGTGTCAAAAGCGCGGGCGCAGTTAATGTCGGCGGAGAACCAGGCCACCGGGGTCACCTCGAAGTTGGTGAACACCTGCTGCATGCGGGAGTGATCGCGGTGGTTGAAGTGCTTGGCTACCACACCGGCGATACCGCCCTGAATGAAGTCGTGACCCAGAGTCACGTTCCACTTCTTCTGGGTGTACTTGGCACCGTTGCGGACAAGGAACTCGTTCTCAATGTTCTTGTAGCCGATGGGATGCATCTCACCATACACAGGGTGCTGAATGGCGGGGTTGCCGTACAGAGTGTGACCAGACATCGGAGCCTTGTAGGACAGAGCACCAGCGTAGCTCCAGGCGCTCTCCTTACCAAAATCGTATCCCAGCTGAAGGGCAGCCATGCCGCAGCCTTCACCCTGCACTGCCACGCGGGAGGGTACATAGCCGTGGCAGGTATAAGCCGTGCCGGCACCCAGGTGCACAGCACCGCTAAGACGATTGAAATCCTGAGAGAGAGTAATTGCAGTAGGCTCACCAGCATATGCCACACCCATCAGGGCGGCCATCATGGTTACAAGGCTCTTTTTCATAGTGTTTATTTGTGTTGTTTTGTGTGTTTAGAAAGGGAACCAGCCTGCTCCTGCTGCCTCAGCTTGCTGCGACTGCAGAGCCCGGCTCCGCACTCATGTTATCTAAAAAGTAGAGCGCGGTCAAGATTAAAATGTAGACTATACTCTAGCTTTTGTGCAAATTTATTCATTTTTCTTCCTATTTGCTTCCTAAGTTTGGGTATTTTTGGGAATAATTACCTATCTTTCAGCACAAAAATGACACAAAAAGTCTATTTTATGACAAATTCACCCAATTTTTCGCCGACAGCTGGATTGACAAGCCCTTCCTTCCCACCTCGCACCTCGTACTTTATTTTCCCAGGCAGAAGGTAGAAAACACGCGCGTGAGGATATCCTCCGTATCAATGCGGCCGGTAATGGAGCCCAGAGAATCCAGCGCGGCGCGCAGGTCCACATCCACAAACTCCGGGGATACGCCCGCCACCAGGGCAGCGCGGGCGGCGGCCAGCGCCTCCAGCGCCTGCTTCAGCGCGTGGCGGTGGCGGGTGTTGATAGCCGCCAGCGAATCACGCTCGCCGGATTCGCGAAGGAACAGCGCCTCCACCGCAGCGGCCAGCTCCACTCGCCCCGTACCCGTGGCGCAGGAAAGACGGATAGCGTCGGTCTCCCCTGCCCAGTCCGGGTGCTCCGGCAGGTCACACTTATTCAGCAGCAGCAGGCGGTGAGCCCCGGTCTCCGGCATAGGCAGCACCTGGCGCGGCGCGCTCACATCCGCTACCTCCAGCAGTAAATCAGCCTCTGCACCGGCGCGGCGGCTGCGCTCCATGCCGGCGCATTCAATGGCATCTGCACTTTCGTGCAGCCCTGCCGTATCAATCAGGCGCAGACAAAGCCCGCCCAACGCCACCGATTCCTCAATCGTATCGCGCGTAGTACCGGCAGTGCTGCTCACAATAGCGCGTTCATAACCCAGCAGCATATTCAGCAGGCTCGATTTGCCCACATTCGGCGCACCCACAATCGCCGTGCGCACCCCTTCGCGCAGCAGGCGGCCCTCATCTGCCGTATCCAGCAGGCAGCGCAGCATACCCGCAGCTTCATCCAGCTGCGCCAGCAAGGCATCCGTTGTATCCGGCGCAATATCCTCCTCCGGGAAATCAATATACGCCTCCACATGCGCTGCTACGTTGATAAGAATATCCACCGCAGCCGTCACCTTGCTGCCGATAGCTCCCTGCAGCTGGTTCTGCGCCGCGCGCAGCGCCAGGTCGCTCCCGGCAGAGATGACATCCATCACCGCCTCGGCCTGGGTCAGGTCCATCTTGCCATTCTCAAAAGCCCGGCGGGAAAACTCCCCCGGCTCCGCAGGGCGCGCCCCGCAGGCCAGCACCCGCTCCAGCACGCGGCGGGTCACCAGCATACCGCCGTGGCAGCTCAGCTCCACCGTATCCTCACCGGTGAAACTCGCAGGCCCGGCAAAGAAAGTCGCCACACATTCATCTACTACGCACCCGCGCGCATCGCGCACGCGTACGAGTGAAGCCAGGCGCGGCTGCAGCACCCTGCCCCCCGTGCACTCCTGTACCACCCTGGCAGCCTGCGGCCCGCTCACCCGGATAACGGCTATAGCCCCGGTTCCCGGCGCTGTTGCAATGGCGGCAATGGTATCATTCTGCATGGGCCTTATTGTTTCATAGTTTCCTTCCCTACGCAATCAAAAACTCTGCCCGGCACACGCCAGGCACATGTGTCCCGGAGATTTCACAATTGGCATTTGTGTGTGGGGGGGGGGCTCAAATCTTTCGGAGCACGGGACTTCAGTCCCGAAAACTCAAGCGATGGGGAACTAAAGTCCCTCGCTCCGACAAAAACAGCTGCCCGACAAACTCCCATTTGCCGCACTCACGCGCAGCAATGATACACGCAACAGGCCCCGCAATACCCCCAACTCACTTGCTTCAAACCCCCAACATGCAAAAAAAATCATTTTAGGCTTGCAATTTCAGAATTCCATGGTATATTCCCTGCCGAATTACTGGGTAATCCTGCCCGGAATAATTCGAAACAACATCAAAACACAGATAATCATTATGAAGAAGATTGCTATCATCGCTCTTACCGCCGCCGCTTTCGTGTCCTGCCAGCAGCAGCAGCAGCAGCAGGTGACCCCCGAGGTTGCTCCTCAGGTCGTGGTTCCCACCAAGAAGTAAGTGATTCCCGAATAGGGATTCCTATTCTACTTTACATTGAAAATGCGCCTATCCCACCGGGATGGGTGCATTTTTGTACCCTCAGACCACTTATTTTATTACTTTAGGCTTGATTTACCCTGCAATGGTGCTATATTCATTGTAGCCAGTCTAGCTATCCTTGCTCGATTGGTGCATCAAACAACATCAAAACTAGTAAGATAATTATGAAGAAGATTGCTATCCTCGCTCTTACGGCCGCCGCTTTCGTTTCCTGCCAGCAGCAGCAGCAGCAGCAGCAGGTTCCCACCGAGCCGGTTGCTCCCGCTCCCGTGGTGCCCGTTAAGAAGTAAGTGATTCTGGGAAGTTAACCTTTCCTATTATCATACAATTGCGCGTCTGGTTCGCCAGACGCGTTTTTGTATATCAGCAGGCTGTCCACCGATGAAATTGCGGGCGGGAAGCCCGCACTGAAATCCGGAGAGCCCGGTCCAAATTACCCGGCGCATGCCGGGCAGAGTTTATACCCCTATGTGTCCCAAAGATTTCACATTTGACTGCATTATCAACACCGTTTTGGGGCCAGCCCCCTCATTATGCGCTAAAGTCGATTTGTGTGGGGGCTGAAACACTGCCCGGCAGAAGCCGGGCAATTTAGACCGGTGATAACCGGATTTAGACCGTCACGATAGTGGCGGGTTTCATTGCGGGCCTCTGCCCGCAATTTCACTGCAGGGCATTCTGCCCTGCAATGTAAGTTGTTTAGAGATAGTGCGGGCCTATGGCCCGCAGGAACTTATT
>JBGUSR010000061.1:0-5545 GCA_045132635.1 Akkermansia sp. | reverse complement strand
ACTCACCTTTGGTCATGTGAACACCGGTATTGACCGGGCAAGACAGCACCTCATCATCTCCCAGCGTGGCAATGCTACCCCTGAATGCAAGGTCTGCTCCGTGCGGCACCGTTGCATGAACTCCTGCGGCTGCACCAACTACGCCGGCTCAGGGTATTTCAACCGCGTGTCGCCCTTCCTCTGCAATCTGGAGCAGACTCTCATTCTCCTGACAGATCATCTGGTGGAGCAACTCTACCAGGAGCGGAACGAGAGCTTCATCCGACTGTTCAGTTTACCTTCACGGTAAGATTTACTTTTGTAGACGGATACGCATCCTTCTCCCACGGGCGGGCGTATATCAAGACAACCGTGGTCTCACCAGGTTTTACCCCGGTGTAGCTCACCTTGAACACGCCGCCCCGTCCACACAGCGGTTTTCTACTCGCCGCAGATTCATAAGCTATCACAACGCTCACGGGGCTGTCAGCAGGCAATGCCTCTGCCAGCATCCAGCGAAACCCCGTTGTCGGGTTGCCCTTCAACTCCAGCACCTGAGTCTCACCGACCTTCAGCTCAGCAGTCTTCTGCTCCTCAGTGTCGGCCCACACCTGTGCCATAGGCATAGCGGATACCGCCATCGTCATTAAGGCTTTCTTGAACATAGCATCCTCCTTATAGCAGAAGATTTATCTTGTGTCAACGAGGGACTTTCTACAAGAACAGGGCACGGGTCTGTTTCAGATTTGCTGGTGTTTATTTTCGGTTTGGCTCGATACAATGAAGTTAAGTCATTAAATATCAGCCTAAGAATACTTGGTGTCATAAAAAATGCATTTTCGCAAATTTATAAGCACTCTAAAATCGTGTTTGAAAGGTCTTTTCTTAAGTAGATGCAAGTACTTGGTTATGATTTCGTTCTCTTTGGGTTATAGAAAAGATCTACTTCATAGCCAACCTTACTCGATACTCTCGAGAATGCTGTATTTTACCTATTTTTACCAGCAGATTTGAAACAGGCCCACTGCCTGCAGCACATTCCACAATGTCATTGACTCGGGTGCCGATGGGTGCTATAAAGAAGAAGATGCCGAATGGCATGAAAAGCTAATTGATTCATATGAAATCGCTACTCGTAACGCTATTGGGATTGGGGACCCTGGCAACAGCTGCAGACTCAGCTCGGCAGGAGGTGGATGCCTTTGCCGTACACATGTTCGCAGCCCTGGCCGACACGCAGCAACGCAACGTGGTGTTCTCCCCGTCGAGTATCGAGAGCGTGCTCCGCTTACTCCAACAGGGAGCCCGAGGCCGCACCGCAGAAGAGATAGCAGCCTTACCCCTGGGGGGTGCCAACGTGAAATCCACCATTGCCACGCAGGAAGCCAACGCGGTTTTTCTGGCTGAGGACACAAAGCTGAAACCCGGTATAAAGGTTGAAGAAATACGTCGAGTCCCCTTCTCTGCAGCTCCGGGAAAAGCCATATCCGTCATTAATGAGTGGGCCAGGGTCAAAACCCATGGACGCATACCCACGATTCTGACAGCGGATGATGTATCGGCAGATACGCGTATGGTGGCATCCAGCGCCATTTACTTGAAAGCGCAGTGGAGCAAGGCATTCGACCCCGACTATACCCGCAACAATGCGCCTTTTCATATGGCAGACGGCAACACGGCACAGGTTGACCTCATGTGGCAGCGGGGAGAATTGCGCTATGCCGAAGGAGAAAACTGGCAGGCTGTGGCTTTGTTTTACGAAGAGGAGCCCGGCAGCGCGACAGGCAGTGTACCCACCTGCTTTATCGGCATATTGCCCAGGCAATCGGATGCCCGGGAGTTTGCACGCACCCTGACCCCTGAGACCTACCAGACCATACGCCAGGCATTGGCCGGGGGCTACCCGCAGGATACCATAGTGTACCTACCGAAATTTGAAATCACCACTGCCACGTTCACCCTTGTCCCTGCCCTCAAAAAATGCGGTGTAACAACGGCCTTCAGCTCCCAGGCTGATTTCAGTGGATGGACAGACCGCCCGCTCATGCTGAGTGATGTGCTGCAACGCTGTTTTATCCGTCTGGATGAAGACGGCACAGAAGCGGCAGCCGTCACCCTGGCTGTTGAAGAAGATGGGTGCTGTGCCGATGAAGAACCGAGCAAGCCCAACAGGATTTGTTTCAACCGCCCCTTTATCTGGCTGATTGGTGACCTGCAATCAGACGGGGTGCCTTACTTTATGGGATTGTATGAACAGCCCTGACGTCATCAGGCACACCGCCTTCTGCCGCACAAAATGCGTACTGATACTTAACCACGACTAATTGCCATGTTCATGCGGAATATATGTCTTGCCTGTATACTGCCGGCCCTTGTGCAGGTCAGCACAGCTGAACCGGAATCAGGCGATATGTCCGGCTGTGTATTGGAATTCTCGTTCGCAGCCGCCATGGAATGCCGCAGTACATTACCGGTTCCAACCAACGAGTGGACATATTGCAACTGCTCACCGCTCCTGCTGCAGTTCCCGGCAGACTATGACAAGAGCTTCTGCACGGCTCAGGGAGCCGAAATCAGGGGCTGTACTTTTGCGAGCTCCGGTCACAGATATGGCACCATCGAGCTGAAATTTCCGGATTCAGAGATGGTGATATCGCTCGAATTCACTTCTGCCAACGGGGGAGTGGCTGCCATTGTGCAGCGGCCTGTTTCCAACGATGGTTCGTACCACGTGCGCGATTTGCATTTCACCCTGCGCCCCGCCGATAGTAATGAGGGGGTACTGCACTTACCACGGCCCATTCCTGATGCATTACCCCGCCTCATCAGCGAACTTGCCCAGCGCCGTTATACCGATGCCGTGGAGCAACTTTACCAACGCCGCTTGCTGGAGGCCTTGCGGGGTATTCATGAGGGGCGGCATTATGTCGATTCCGTGCTCGCCAATGCCAACGGCACCACCGCACTACACAATGCCTGCGGGTTGAGCCATGTCGAAATTGTACAATGGCTGGTCGAGCGCGGCGCAAATCTGAACGCCCGTACTGCCAAAGGTGCCTCCGTGGATGACTGTGTGGGCGGTCCGAATACCCCAGCTATCCGCTCTATTCTGCAGAAAGCCCGTAACAATAAACAAATACATAAAACACACATTTCCAGAAAATGAACACACATGCACTATTCTCACTGACCGCTTTCCTGAGCATACCTGTGGCAGCGGTATATGCCGCTCCGGAGCAGGAAGCCGCCGCGCGCCTGCAGGCTGCACTCGACTGTGCCTACATTACAGAAGTTGATTATGCGATTCCTCAGTTTGATTCCGCCGCGCAGGAGGACGCAGTAGTGCTCTACCGCTATGTACGCAAAACCCGGCGGCGGCCAGCCGGTGTCAAAGCCGGGAGTGAGCTGGGGCAACTGCTCACCCCCCTGCTGATCAAGAAAATAAGCGAGAGCAGTTTTGCCGGGCAAGTGCAGAAAACACTGCTTCGTTTTCGTGAATATAAGCTCGATGAAATACACGAGCAGAACTCATTCTTCGGTGAAGCCGAGCTCCCCCTCCATCTCTATGGCGATGAAGATGCCGTCTCCATCACCTTCGATACCACCGGCGAGAATCCCCCCACGGTGCAGATTTCGCGCTCAGAGCCGGTCAACAGCACGCCTTATGAAGTGACCCTCTGCTTCTGCGGGCGCGTCGCTCTGCAGGGCAACACCCGTGCTACGCTGGTATTGGACCCCCGCTATTCTCTCGTGACCATCAACCGCGCCGATGACCGTTTTTCTGCGGAACTGGCCAGGCATTTCGGGCATCATTGCCGCTACGTCACCTATATGGGTGGGTTTGACAAAGAGCAGCCTGATGTCATGGAGCTCACCTATTCCCCGGATGGCAGCACGGATTCCCCCATGCGCGGTGTAAGAGCTATACCGGTTTACATTCGTCTGTCAGAATGATTAAAAAGGCAGCAGCTCCTCAGCCCGTACCCATTGACCACCTACTGATTTTTAAGTCAAGAAAACCATGTTAGAACCTCATAGAAATAATTACAGGAGACGCTCTCCGATGTACTCCCGCATCACCCTGATTCCGGGTGTGCTGTACCTGAACATCAGCCGCAGCGGAGTTTCGCTCAGCTTCGGCCAGAGCGGTGTGGGACGCGCCTCTGTCAGCCAGCGTGGCGTGCGTATCAATAAGAGCATCGGTGGTTTCAACATCGGAAAAACCTTCAGCTTTACCAAGATTGCCAGGCTCTTCGGGCTCGGGAACAAGAACAACCGATGAAGCGCCCGGATACCGGTGGAAAAACAGACAATACATCAGACTAACGCCCATCCTTACCATGAATATCAGACCTGTAAGAAAATACTCAGGCATTCTGCCTGCTGCGGCTGCCCTGCTGAGCAGCATCGTGACAGGCTGCGACAGACAGAACATTGGCGGGAGAGTGCCAGACCATGAGCCCAAAGAAAGAGAGCAACAGCCCATTGGCCGCTATCTGATAACGCCTGAAGAACCTTGTAAGGCAGATGTTCCAGAGCCTGATTCTACGACTGAAACGCCTGCCGCTGCCCAGCCGGAAACAACGCCACAACAGCAGGAGGGTGATATATCCGTGGAAAATCCGGACAGGAAGCATTAAGCCGGATTTTGCCTGATGCGCAGGCCTTTACAGCTGACCTTGTGCCTGACGCACGATTGCACGCTTGCGTTGCCGCTATTGCTACGCTGGGCGCAAGTACGCCCGCTCCATGAGCCGCGAAACGGCAGAGCGAGGCATGGACATAGGCCTGGCGGAAGCGCTGCGCACCGGGCGCAGCGTGGATTTGTCGTTCTTCGGTGGTGAGCCCCTGATGGAGTGGGAGCTGTTGCAGCATTGCCATGACTACCTGAAACAGCGGGCCGCAGCGCAAGGCGTGCGCGTGCGTTTCGGCATTACCACCAATGGCACGCTGCTGACCCGGGAACGACTGGAGTGGCTGGCTGAGCGGGATTTCCTGGTCGCGCTTTCCATCGATGGTTCTCCCGCCATGCACAACCTGAACCGCTGCCATGCCGATGGTCGCGGCAGCCACGCTGAGGCAGCAGCGGCGCTGGAGCTCATGCCGCAATTCACTAAGCTTCGCAGCAGAATCATCTGCGTGGTGAACCCGGCAAACCATCATTTACTGGTGGAGGGGGTGCAGTGGTTACACGCCCACCATCATGGTACAATCGGGCTCAATTTTGATTTCTGGAGCGAGTGGAGCGATGCGCAGTTTGACTCCTTGCGCGCTCAACTGGAGCAACTGCAACAGCTCATACTCGAATCTTATCGCGGAGGCCAGCCCCTGCGCGTGGACAATTTCGAGGATAAGATACGCAGCGCCTTGCTGCCCCCCGGTAAATCCTGCGCCCAATGCCGCATCGGCGAGCAGGAGCTTGCCATATCGGTGGATGGTAATTTCTTCCCCTGTTCCCGCCTGGTCGGTGAAGGCGATAACCCGGAACTCACCTTTGGTCATGTGAACACCGGTATTGACCGGGCAAGACAGCACCTCATCATCTCCCAGCGTGGCAATGCTACCC
>JBGUSR010000060.1:0-52733 GCA_045132635.1 Akkermansia sp. | reverse complement strand
ACGGAGATTGGTTCATTTTTTAGCACCGCCAGTTTAGTAGCTGGCACCCCAGAACTCAATCTCCATTTTTGTTTTCTTTTTTCTTCTTAGTTTTGCTTCTCTTCCCCCGGCTTTCTTTAGAACGCTTTTTGGACAGCTATGAGCCTTATCAGCGCGGGGGCGACAGATTAGCTTGCCCTGCGGCTGCAATTCTGGTACTATGTACCGGTTATTCGTCCTCCTCTGAAAAAATATGAAATTATCGCACTTCGCCCTCTCTCTCCTGGCAGTGTGCGCCGTGCAGGCTGAAATTATCTTGCCTACTGGTTTTGAGCGCATCGATGTAACCACCGGAACTGATTTCAAGGCTGATGGCTCATGGAGCTTTGGCGATAATTCGTATGTGTTTGTGCTTGGTGACGATACTGAGTGGGTTACCAGTGCCTCACAGAACACCCCGATGCGTGATGGAGCTGTCTACATCACCTCCGATTCCGTAGCTCCGGCCAGTTTCTCTGCAACAGGGCTGACGAATGGGCGTATCTTGCAAGCCACTGCCATTGAAGGCGTAACTAAGGGTAAGACGTATACATGGTCGGGCCTGGATGATAATCGCAATGTGTCGATAAGCAACGGAACGCTGACCTCGAAGAAATATATCTTCGGTGTAATCGGAGGCAGCCACGTCTCGCAGATTTTCTCCTTCAGCAGGAACGCAGGTAAGGTGAGCTTGTCTGGCAACACGGCATCACATTCCACCAGTGCAGCAAGCATAACCGTGTGCGGTTCAGCTGTTTCGGCTATCGGGCGCGATGCCCGGATTGAATTGAATAACAACGCTGGCGGTGTTTCCATCACCAGCAATACCGCCAGAATGAACACCACTGCAAGCAGCGGTAACGCGCAAGGTGGCGCGTTGTATGTGTACGATGGTAAAATCTCGGTGCAGGGTAACAGCGGTCTGGTCGAGTTAAATGCGAACACCGTAGAAAACAACGTGTCTTCCGCCAGGGGCGGCCTGGCCTATTTGTATGCCTATTCGAATGCCTCGACCGATATGGGGCTTGAGGTGTCAGGAAATACTGCAGGCGTGCAAATCAATGACAATACGGCCTATAGCACCAGAAACTCAACTTCGGCATGGCTGGCGGATGGCGGCGCCATCAGCTGCGGAAACCAGTACAATGTCGGGGTAAAGGTGCTGGATAATAAGGGGAGCGTCTCTATATCCGGCAACAAGGCTATTACCACCGGCGCAGGCGCCTGCGGCGGCGCCATGAGCGTGGGGTATGTGGAGCTTTCCGGCAACGATGGCTGGCTGCTCATTCAGAACAACTACACCGAGGCGGCATTATCCAAGACACCCACTACTGCCAATCCCTTTCTGAGCACCCTGACCAGCAAGGGCGGCGCCTTCTTCGTCACCCGTGATACTACCTCCGCTGTTCACGCTGAGGCAGCGCTGCGCATTGCCGGCAACGGCAATGTGACCATTACCGGCAACCACGCGGATGCCAAAGCGGGTTCTGCTGCCGGCGGTGTGGTGTATGGCGCGGGTTCCCAGTCCAAGGTGGAAATCAGCAATAACGGTGCGGTGAACATCAGCGGCAACTACGCGGCTGGTGAGGTCGATGCCAGAGGTGGCGCCATTTATACCAGCTCGGGTGTATTTATTGAGAATAACGAGTCGGTCATCCTTGCAGGAAATTACGAAAAGCGCATTGATGCTGCAACAGGTGCCGCTGCGTACAGGCTCCGCAGCATCTACCAGGATAATACAACCACGGATAATTCTCTCCTGGCGGACTCGCAGTTTCGCCTGATGGCTGCAAAGGATAAGGTCATCGACATCCAGGACTCCGTATACAGCAATTACAAGGAGATTGATGTCGTTTTCAATGGCGATTATGCCGCCTCTGCAGGCGAGACGGTAAAGGGCGAAGGTACCATTCGTTTTACTGGTCAGCACACCAGGGAAGCTCTGGAGAAACTCAAAGGCGAGGGGGCCGTTACTGATGAAGAACTTGCGGCATCCCGCACCAGTGAGTTCGCCAGCATTGTGAAGCTCATGGGGGGCCGGCTGGAGCTGGTGGAGGCGGTCTGCCTGAAGGGTGTCGGGGTTAACGTGGCAGAAGGCAGCGGCGCTGTTCTGGCGCTGGAAAATGGTTCGACCCTGCAGCAGACAGGGGCCGTTACCTTTAACGCCGGCACCACGCTTGAGGTGACGGGCACCAGCAATACTCTCACGGCTCAGTCTCTGACCCTGGCAGACGACAGCACCATGAAGTTTGTGCTTACGCATGATGCGCTGAGCTCGGCCATGCTGACGCTCGATGTTACGGACGGGCTTTCTGCGGACTTTTTCAATAATGTCACCATTGAACTGGCCGGTGAACTTACTGCCGAAACGGGTACCTATCATCTGCTTTCTCTTACAGGGCTTTGCGACTACACACCAGAGACAGACTGGGATGAGAAAACAATCAAGCTGAAGGGCGCCGAAAATGCCAGACTCTCCTGGTCCGGGGGAGAGCTGATGGTGACGGTGCTCCCCGAACCCGCCACGGCAACACTTTCTCTGCTGGCGCTGACGCTGCTTTCTGCACGCCGCCGCCGCAAGTAATCTGGGCCATGCGAATGCTTATCCTGCAGTTTTGCGGTTTTATCCAGCCCCGGATGGGAAGAATTGTAAGATGGGGCCTTACTGTGCTGGCTTCAGGCATGCTGCTGTCTCCCGCCAGTGGGGCCCATGCGGCGGCTGGTGTCATAGAGCGCTATGCCGGAAGCGGTGCCCGGGTGGTATGTGAAACGCTGCCCGGTGGAGGGGAACATGAGTTCGAAGTCGAAGAGCAGGGAGGCTGTCTGGTTGTGCGGGGCAATACGCCCGTGGCCCAATGCCGGGGATTCTACGCGGCGGTGAGAGAAAGCGGACGCGGTATCTGCAGCTGGAGCGGCTGCTGCTTTGCCCCCGGCAACTGGCCTGCCGGTATGCAGCTGCGCGGGTGCTCACCTTTCCCCCTGCGTTATTACCTGAATGTGGTCACCTTCGGTTATACCACCGCTTTCTGGGGCTGGTCCCGCTGGGAGCAGGAAATCGACTGGATGGCGCTGCATGGCATCAATGCGCCGCTGGCGCTCACTGCACAGGAAGCCATCATGGCGCGCGTGTACCGCCGCATGGGGCTGAGTGAGGAGGAAATTACCCACTCTTTCACCGGCCCGGCGCACCTGCCTTGGTTGCGCATGGGCAATATCTCCGGAACAGATGCGCCTTTGCCTGCCAGCTGGCATGATGACCAGGTAGCCCTGCAGCACCGGATTCTGGCGCGCATGCGAGAGCTTGGCATGCAGCCCATCTGCCCGGGATTTTCCGGCGTTGTTTCTGCTGCCTGGGTGCGACGCCACCCTCAGGCCCAGGTGCTGCAGCTGCACTGGGGCGGGCAGAAGCGCTTCGAGACTTACCTGCTGCAGGCGCAGAGCCCGGAGTTTGCCCGCATGCAGAAGATGTTTGTGGAGGAATGGGAGCGCGAGTTCGGCTCCTGCACCCACTACCTTATCGACAGTTTCAACGAAATGCCGGTGCCGGAGGAGCTGGATCTGGCGGCATACGGCGAAGCTGTGCACCGCAGTCTGCAGGCAGCTCACCCCGGAGCGGTCTGGGTCATGCAGGGGTGGATGTTCGGCTACCAGCGGCATATCTGGAGCGCCGCGCGCCTGCAGGAGCTGCTCAGCCGCATACCGGATGAGAGCATGCTGCTGCTGGATTTAGCTGCCGACTATACGCACCTGCTCTGGAAACAACCTGCCAACAGCGCGTTCTATAACGGCTTTTTCGGCAAACCCTGGGTGCTCAGTTATATTCCCAACATGGGCGGTAAAACAGCCTGCACCGGCGAGCTGGCGTTTTATGCCAGCCACCACGCCAGTATCCTGAACGCACCGGCTCACCATCACCCCGTCGGGTTCGGTTTTGCACCGGAGGGGCTGGAGAACAATGAGGTTATTTATGAATTGCTGAGCGATGCAGCCTGGAATCCGCAGGGGATTGAGCTGCTGCCCTGGCTGGAGAATTACAGCCGCTGCCGCTATGGCAGTTGCCCGCCCGGCATCATGCAATACTGGCAGGCCATGCTGCGCGGGCCCTACGGCAGCTTTACCGACCACCCGAGATTCGCCTGGCAAGGGCGCAGCGGCCGCGTGCGGAACACTGTGTGCACCCGCGAACTGCTTCCGGCGCTGCGGCACCTTGCCGCCTGCTACGATGCGCTGCGCCACAGCCCGCTATATCTGGCAGATTTGCGGGAAATCGGGGCGCTCTGGCTCGGCAGCCACAAGCCTGCACCGGATTTCAGGTTGATGGATGCCTTGCTGGCCGGACACCCGCTGCACCGGCTGGATCGTTGGCTGGCCATGGCCCGTGCCCACGGCACTAGCCCGGAGGAATCCGATTATTACGAACGCAGCGCCCGCCGCATCATCACCACCTGGGGGCCCGGGGTAGAGGATTACGCCGCCAAATTATGGAGCGGGCTCATCCGCGATTACTACGCCCCGCGCTACCACCTGGAGCAGGGCGGAGCCACCCCCAGCCGCCTGGAAGCGTGGGAGAATAACTGGGTCGAGCAGCAGCACGGTACATCACCGGCCCCGGATGCCGAGGCCGCATTGGAACAGCTGCTCCGCCAGCTTAGGACCGGAGAGTAAACTCAATCACGCAGCAGACAGCATCTTCCACCGCCAGCACAATATGGGCCGTGCCGGGACTATAGACAATGGAAGGAGAAATGATGCTGCCGGGCATCACTGCCTTTCTGTACTCCACGCGCAGGCCGACGACCTCGAGTTCCTCCGGAAGCAGCTCCAGCGCCATGCGGATATACTGCGCATTGTTCACGTGGTTGTTGTAGTCTATGTCATTTCGCTGTACCTGGATGGGGGCCAGCGGAGTCAGCGGGGCATCCGGCAGGGTAATTTTGCGGGGACCATAGCTCATGTCCAGGCGCGGCGGGAACTGGAGCGCGTCCTGCACCTCGCGGGGAATGCGGCTCAGACGGCCCGTCTCCAGGTTGGCGTAGGCGGCAAGCACCCAGGTCTTGTAGCACGCATTGCCCTGGGCATCATAGATAGCCGTGTTTCGGTAGCCCATGGCACCCTGAACATCGTAAACAAAGGAGGTGCAGGTGAGTTCCTCCATCAGGGAAGGCTCGCGCAGCACCTCAAGCTCCCGGAAAGTGATAACCGGAGTCACCTGATTCTCCTGCAGCCATTCGCAGAACGCTGCATCCTTCATGAAGTCGATGACCGAGCAGTCCTGCATCCACTGCAAGGCCGAAAATAGTTTCATTTTGCCATTCCTGTCGGTCTGGCCGGATGATACAATGCTGGAAAAAGTAAGTTTGTCCATTTCCTGAATATACTGGATTCTTCCGTTTCGGCCATTATAGCATCTGTTCCACCTGATTCAAGGAAAGCATGGTGTTATTTCGTGTTATCGCCAACAAGAGGTCATTTATCAGCATCGCTGTGCTGTTTTCCCCGCGTATGCTCCTGTGTCGTTATGCCTGACGAGAAAAGCCGATAAAGCCGTTTTCCTTTACCAGGGTAACGGCTTTTTAGTCTCTTAGAGGGCAGGGGAGTGAACGTTGTCACAGCGCCTTGCCGCCCGATACCTTGATGACCTGTCCGGTGAGCATGCCGGCCTGCTGGCTGGCCAGGAACAGAATGGTTTCCGCAATATCTTCCGGCTGAATCAGGCGTCCCATGGGGATGAGCGGGAGAACGGCTTTCTCCAGTTCCTCGTCAATCCAGCCTGTCTGGGTGGGGCCGGGGGCCACGCAATTCACGGTGATGCCGTATCGGGCCACCTCCAGCGCAATGCTGCGGGTGAGTGCTTCCATGGTAGCCTTGCTGGCGCCGTAGGTAATCTGCCCGGCAAAGGTCTGGGCGGCATCGGTGGAAAGGTTGATGACGCGGCCTGAATCACCGCGGTGGTTCACCAGTTCTCTGGTCATCAGAATGCTGCCGCGCACATTTACGGCAAAGGTTTCATCTATCACCGCCGGGGTGATCTGCTCAATGGTATCAATGCCTTCCATATCGCAATCTGCCGCATTATTCACCAGAATATCCACCCGGCCGAAATGCTGCATTACAGCGGCGTAGATTTCCTTCACCTCGGCCTCCACGGAGATATCGCGCTCCAGAATGAGATAGTCCGCCTGCAGTTTCCTGAGTCGGGCCTCCACCGCATCGGCATTTTCAGCATTGGCGGCCAGATAGCGGTCCACACCATTCCGGGCCGTTTTTTCTGCATCATACGCCCTGGGCAAGCGTTTGTAGACCAGCACCACCTTTGCTCCTTCCCGTGCAAAGGCGCAGGCTGTGGCTGCGCCGATACCCTGCGGGTTGTTCGCCCCTGTGATAATCGCCACCCGGTTCTGTAATCCGTAATTTACCATCGGTTCGTCCTCCTCATATTTGCTATCATAGCGAGTTATGGGGCATCCGTCAATCTTTGGAGGTGTAAAGAAAAAGAATCACCCCGGAACCGAAAACGGAACCGGGGTGTTTTCTTGATAAAAAGGGGGAATCAATCAGCCCTTGAGGGAGGAGGAGGCCTTGAAGGTCACCACAGAGCTGGCGGGGATGGTCATCGTCTCGCCAGTGCGGGGATTACGGCCAGTGCGGGCGGGGCGCTGCTTGGTTTCAAACGTGCCGAAGCCAACGAGCTGCACCTTCTCCGTGGCAACAGCCTTGGAGATGGCGGCGAGAGTGGCATTCAGAGCGTCGGCTGCGCACTTCTTGGTTGCATCGGGGCCGAGTTCCTTCTGGATTGCGTCGATAAGCTGAGTCTTGTTCATAGTTATAAGAGGGGTACAGTGACGAGGGTGAATATATCACTCTAAAAAGTTGAACGCAAGCACTAAATGCAATCCTTTCAAAAAAATGAGTCAGGATTTTGCTTTTTCGAGCAGTTTTGTTAACTGGGTGTAACGAATCAGCTGAGCGTCTGCGATATCAACAATATACGGCGTTGCATGCCGGAACCAGGCGCCGGTGTTGAGAATCTGGCGTTTTCCGAAGCGCCAGTGGCCGCCGCGGTGCAGGTGGCCGAAGATGACGGTTTCGGTTTCTGGCAGGAATCGGCGGATGAAATGCTCGCACCGGATGCCGCAGGTGAGCCAGCTCCACACGATGCCGATGGGGCGTTGCGGCGGCCAGAAGCAGTGCATGAATCCGCGGAGCAGGGGATTCCGGATGCCCTCGCGGCGCATGATAGGCGGCGTGAGCTGGCACATGGCGCGGGAAAGTTCCAGGCGGCACTCCAGCGTGTCGTCTGCCCCGGGGAACTCCGCAATGAGCTTTTGGCAGGCTGCCTTGTTGCGCAGGTATTCCCAGCTCCAGGGGGCCACTTCTTTGTGCAGCGCGTGGCCGTGCATGGCGACTACGCGCCCGCCCCAGAAGCGCGCCAGCAGGGCGGGTACGTCCGGGTCATGGTTGCCGGAGATTTCCACCAGCTGCACGCCGCGGGCGCGGCAGAGCAGCCGCAGTTCCTCGCGTGTGGCCATGCCGGCGGCCTGCCAGCTGCAGTTGCGGGTTTCGGCCAGGTCTCCCACCACTACCAGCATGCCGATACCCTGCAGCAGGGGCTCCAGCTGTGCCACAGCGGGGGCTTCACTGCGCTCATGCCCCAGGTGCAGGTCGGAGATGAAGCGCACGATGCAGCCCGGCGGCGGTTCGATATCGATGATGCAGCTCATGACAGGTGGTGGGGTAGGGGATTTTACAGGGCGCGCTGGCGCACGGCCTCGTACAGGCACACGCCTGTGGCGACTGATACATTCAGGCAGGGCACTTTGCCGGCCATGGGAATGCGCACCAGGAAATCGCAGTTCTCTTCCGTCAGGCGGCGCATGCCATCGCCCTCGGCTCCCATCACCAGGGCAATGCCGCCCTTGAAGTCGATGTCATAGAGCGAGCGGTCGCCGTGGTCAGATGTGCCCACGAACCAGATTCCGGCATCCTTCATCTGCTTCATGGTGCGTGCCAGGTTGGTCACCTGCACAAAGGGAACATTTTCTGCGGCGCCCACGGAAACGCGCAGCACCGTCTCGGTGATGCCCACGGATTTATCCTTCGGGGCAATGACGGCGGCCACACCGGCACCATCTGCCGTGCGGAGAATAGCGCCCAGGTTGTGCGGGTCCTGAATGCAGTCCAGCACCAGGTAAAGCCCCTGGGGCTGTTCCTCCAGAATATCCAGCAGCTCGCCTTCGGGGCGGGGCTTCACCACGATGGTGGCGGCGGGTTTCTTCTCGAATTTGGCTTCGGTGCGGGCGGTGTGCTTGTTGGCGCGTGCGGTGCGGTCGTTGAATTTCATGCGGGATTTTGAGTTAGAATGTTCAGGGCTTCTCCGGCCATCATGAAGCCGAAGGAGCCGGTAATGTGGGTGGCGGAGCCGAAGCCGCTGGCGCAGCCGATGCCGCCTTTCTGGTGGGCTTCGCGTTCAGTGCTCACGGTGCCATCGCATTTCGGGAAGCGCGGGCGCTCGGGGGAATAGACACAGCGGACGCCGATTTCCGGGCATTTATCCTGCAGGGGCAGGCCGTATTCGCGGCGGAGCGTCTTGCGGAGCTGGGAGAGCATGTTATCCCCGCAGCTGCGGGCTAAATCTGCCACGGCAATGGCGCCGGCATCAATTCTGCCACCCGCGCCGCCGCAGGTCACCAGCGGTATGCCGCGCTTGTAGCATTCGGCAATGAGGTGAGCTTTCGGGCGCATGCTGTCAATGGCATCAATCACCACATCCGGCGTGGTGTCGAACAGGCGCTCCGGCTTGGAAACGGTGTAGAATGCCATGACTTCCTCCACCTGCACGGCGGGGTTGATGGCGCGGAGCCGTTCGCCCATGGCTTCCACCTTGGCCCGGCCATAGTTGCCGTCCAGCGCGTGAATCTGCCGGTTCGTGTTGGTGATGCAGAGATCATCCATATCCAGCAGGATAATCGTGCCCACTCCGCTGCGGGCCAGTGCCTCTGCGGCCCAGGAGCCCACGCCGCCAATGCCGACCACTGCCACACGGGCTGAGGCCAGCCGCTCCGCCGAGGCTACTCCATACAGGCGGGCAATGCCGCCAAATCGTTCCACATCCATCATTTTTCGTCGTATGCGCGTAGCACGCGTTCAATTCGTAAAGCTTTGCCAGTGTTGGTGTCCACCTCCACAATGACGCCGTTCACCATAGCGGGGAACCCGGCGATGGGGAAGCGGTTGGGCAGGTTGGTGATAAGCCCCTGCAGCACGCAATCGGCATCGCGGCCGATGACCCCATCGCGGCTGCCGCACATGCCGGCATCCGTCAGGTAGGCTGTGCCGCCGGGCAGAATGCGCTCATCTCCGGTCTGCACATGGGTGTGGGTGCCGATAACGGCGCTGGCCACGCCATCCATGCGGTAGCCCATGGCTATCTTCTCACTGGTTGTCTCACCGTGGAAATCCACCAGCACCACCTGGGCACCGGCCTCGCGCAGCCGGCAGGCTTCGTCATAGCCCTGGGTGTAGGGGTTCTCCGCGCCCGGGCGCATGAAGGTGCGGCCCTGCAGGCAGAGCACGCCCAGCTTGCCCGCCGGCGTGTCGATGATGCAGCTGCCATGGCCGGGGGTGCCGGGTTGAAGGTTGAAGGGGCGCAGCACATTCGGGGCCTCGGGCAACCAGGGAATCAGGTCAGTTTGATCCCACACGTGGTCACCCAGGGTGATGACATCCACCCCGTGCTCCATGAACTCGCGTGCCAGGCGGGGAATAATCCCCTTGCCACCCGCAGCATTTTCGCCATTCACCACAACGGCATCCACCCCGTACTCCTCACGCAGTTCGGGTATAGCGCGGTAAAGGGCGCAGCGGCCAGGCTCGCCCACTACATCTCCCAGAAAAAGAACGACCATCAGCTGTGAGCTTTGGGACCGCAGGGAACCACTGTCACCGGAATGCTGGAGGCGCGTACCAGCTTTTCAGCGGTATTGCCCAGCAGAATGGAAGTGAGCAGGGAGTGGTGACGGTTGCCGATAACCAGCTGGGTGATGTTGTGGCGCTGGCAGAACTGGTGTACGCAGTCCACAATGTCATCGCTCTCTTCAGCCTTGGCATAAATCGGAATGCCCCACTTCTTGCTGATCTGCTCGCCGAGCTGCTTGGCGCGGGCATCGGCAATGGAAAGCACCGCCTGGCAGGCATCCATGCGCTGGTAATCAATGTTCGGCAGGTTGCCGGGAATATCCCCTGCGCCCATGCTGTCGCCGGAAAGACTGCCTGCAGCATCAATGATGCAGGGCTCCACGGCATGCAGCAGGTACATCTTGCCACCTGTTTTGCAAACCATCTCTGCGGCAAAGTCGAGTACGGCCTGCCCTTCTTCTGTAAAATCGGTTGCTGCTAATATTCTGACCATGCCTGTATTCTAGCACCTTTTGCCAGCATAGCCAAGAATTATTTTGTCTGGAAACGTGGCAAATCAGGCGATTGCTGGAATGAGGCGGATATTCCCCCTTAATGAATGAGCAGTCCCTTGGCGTGGGCTTCGGCGGTGGGGCCGCTGGTGCCGAGCATGCGGACGAGTTCGGCGATGCGCGCATCGGCGTCCACTTCCTCCAGTCGGGAGACAGTGCGGCCCTCGGCGGTCTGGCCCTTGGAGATGAGGTAGTGGTGGTCTGCCAGGGCGGCAACCTGCGGGAAGTGGGTGATGGCGATGACCTGGTGGTCGCGGCCCAGCTCGCGCATCTTCATGCCCACGGCGCGGGCAATCTCGCCACCCACGTTGGCATCAATTTCATCGAAAATGAGCAGGGGCGTGTCGTCCTGCCTGGCCAGGGCGCTCTTCAGAGCCAGCATGACGCGGGCAAGCTCGCCGCTGGAGGCAATGAGACGCAGTGCTTTCTGCGGTTCGCCCGGATTGGGGCCGAACAGGAAATCCACCTCTTCCATGCCCTGCGGGCCGGGCTCGGGCAGGGGGGTGAGCTGGGCGGTGAAAAGGGATTGGCGGAAGCCCAGGTGGCGGGCATGGGTGAGGAAATTCTCCTCCAGCTGCGGGGCTGCGGCAGCGCGGGCGGCGGTAAGCTCCTTGCCTGCCTGCAGCACCTTGCGGCGGCAGTTCTCTTCCTCCGCCTGGAGTTCCTCCAGCTTCTGCTCGCGGTTGCCGATGGCATCGAGCTTCGCGCGGCAGTGCTCCAGGTGTTCGGTAATGGCTTCGAAATCGGCACCGTACTTGCGTTTCAGATTATCCAGCAGGGCAATGCGGTTCTCCAGCTCTGCCAGTTCGGCGGGGTCGCATTCCAGTGTCTCCACGTAGTCCTGAAGATTGGCTGCCAGATCCTCTGCTGTGTCGATGAGGGATTCCAGACTCTCCAGCCAGGGGGAGCAGGAGGCATCCAGGCGCTCCAGGTCGCGGCCACTGCGCACGAGCTGGTGCAGGGTGGAAAGCAGGGAGCCTTCCTCGCCATCCACCATGTGGGCCATGGGCAGGGCGGTATCGCGCAGGCGGTTGGCATTGCGGGCGCGCTGCCAGCGGGCTTCCAGACCTTCCACCTCCTCGGCGGTGAAATGGGCACTTTCAATCTCGTCTACCTGGTGCTGCAGGAAATCCAGCTCCCGTTCGTTGGCCATTTCGCTTTGCAGCAGGCTGCGGTAGGCGTGGCGGGCATCGAGCCAGGCGCGGTAGGCTGTGTGATAGGCGGCCAGGGCCGGGGCATCCTCTGCAAAGGCATCGAGCAGGCAGAGCTGGCGCTCCTGCGAGGTGAGGGAACGGTGTTCCTCCGGGTGGTGCATATCGACCAGACCGGCGCCGATGCGCTTGAGCAGCTGCAGGGTGACGGGGCAGCTGTTGATGAACTGGCGGTTGCCGGTGGCGGTGACCACGCGGCGGATGATGAGCAGTCCGTCCTCACAGGGCGGCACGCCGCTTTCCTCCAGCAGGGCATTCAGGGCGCTGGTATCCTGCAGCTGGAACATAGCCTCAATGCTGCACTGCGTTTCTCCGCTGCGGATGAGACTCTTATCGGCGCGTTCACCCAGGGCCAGGGAAATGCCGCCCATGATGACGGATTTGCCGGCACCGGTTTCGCCGGTGATGCCCAGAAAGCCCGCATGGGGTTCCCAGGTCAGTTCATCTACCAGAGCCAGATTCCGTATCTTGAGCAGGGAAAGCATAATTTATCTTTGCGTTATGCGGTGGATTATGCCATAATGCGCGCGGAAATCAAAACTAAAAACGGATGCTGAACGTACTTTTCCTTGGCAGCGGCACTTCCACCGGGGTGCCTGTGATTGGTTGCGAATGCGAGGTGTGCCGCTCGGAGGACCCTCGCAATAAGCGCTTGCGCTCATCGATTCTGGTGCGTTCTGCCACCACTACGCTGCTGGTGGATTCGTGCCCGGACCTGCGGGTGCAGGCGCTGCAGCATCATATCATTGCCATCGATGCTGTGCTGTATACGCATGAGCATCTGGACCACACGGCTGGTTTTGATGAGATGCGCGCCTTCTGCTGGAGGCGCACGGAGCGGCTGCCGCTGTATGCCGGCACCGGATGCCTGGCGCATCTTAAGCGCATGTTCGGCTGGGCATTCGATGAGAATAACACCTACCAGGGCTATATCCGCCCGGCGGCTCATGACCACGCAGGTAAGCCTTTCATGGTGGGCGATATCGAGGTAACCCCTGTTCCTGTGATTCATGCCACGGTGGAGACCTACGGCTATGTTTTCCGGAGCGGCGGGGTGAGTTTTGGTTATATCCCCGATATTCAGGAGCTGCCGGAATCCTCCGCACCGCTGTTGATGCAGCTGGATGCCCTGGCTATTGATGGCTTGCGCTATCGCCCTCACCGCACGCATTTCTGCGTGGATGATACGGTGCGGCTGATGCAGCAGGTGCAGCCGAAGCGCGGCTATCTCACCCACGTGGGCCACGAGGTGGAGTATAACAGCTTGTGCGACTACCTGCCGGATTTCATTTCCCCTGCCTATGATGGGCTGGAACTGGTGCTGGGCTGACCCGGAACATGCTTCCAGGTGAAACGGTGTTCCTCCTTTCGCCATTTTGATGACAAGCACAGCCTGCTGTGTTTTAATGAGCCCCGGCAAGAGCAAGCTGGGGCCTTAATTCTGATTTGTCAGAACGGTTGCGCAGCCTGCCGCGCGGCCCCGACCCCACTTCCATTCTGGGTAATCCCATGCAGCCGATTTGCCGACCCAAACCCAAACAACAACAATTACCACTATGGCTGATATTGAAAGCAACTACCAGATTAAGTATTCCGAGAAGTGGGGTTCCTACCTTCAGCAGGAGGTTTCCCGCCTTGATAAGTATGTAACCGTGGAGACCGGCCTCACCGGCAAGATGGCCGCCTTCGACCAGTACGGCCTGCTCGCCTTCACGGAGAAAACTACCCGCATGAGAAGTACCACGCTCGATGAAGCACCTACCACCCGCCGCGTGATTCATCCCAAGATTTTCACTAAGGCTGTGGGCTTTGATGAGTTTGATGCCAAGAAACTGGCCAATATCGATGTGCCGGTCAGCAAGACAATTGAGAGCCTGCGCGCTGCAGCTGCCCGCTGTATGGATAAGGTGATGATTGATGCCTTCCTGGGCGCCAATTACACCGGCGAGAACGGCACCACATCTGTCAGTCTGCCTGCTACCCAGACCGTGGCTAAGGATTTCGTGGAAAGCGGCTCGGCTGTGAGCAGCAACCTGACTGTGGGTAAGCTGCGTAAGGCGCTCACTATTCTGCAGAAGAATGAAGCCTGGAGCGATGAACGCCGTGCCTACGGCGATGAGCTGGTACTGGCATGCTCCAGCAGCCAGATTAACGCCCTGCTTCAGCAGCAGGAGGTTTCCAGCTACGATTACAATGCCGTGCGAGCACTGGCAGAGGGTCGCCTGGATACCTTCCTGGGATTCCGCATCATCCGCACCGAGCAGCTGCCCGTTGATTCCTCCGGCATTCGTTCCTGTATCGCCTGGGTGAAGAGCCGCGCCCAGTTTGGTATCTGGGATGATTTCAAGGTGAAACTTTCCGTGCGCGATGACCTGGACGAGACACTCCAGATCCGCGCCAAGTTTGCCTGCGGTGCCACCCGCCTGCAGGAGGAGGGCTTTGTGAAGATTCTTTGCGCCGAGTAAGGCGAGAGCAGAGAGAAAGGGAGAAACAAGGAGCCCCCCGGCGGAGAAATCCGCCGGGGGTGAATGCTGCGTGCGTCCGGTGATGTGTATGTACTTGATTTCGGCTTGCTCCTGTGCGGTTGGCGTGCTACACTCCGGGCATGTCCCGAATCGATGACCTTTTTGCCTTTTTGAGCATTCCGAGTGTCTCTGCCCAGGCAGAGCATGCTGCTGATGTGGAGCGCTGCGCAGATTTCCTGGTAAGCAAGCTTACCGGCATGGGCTTTACCGCCACGAAGTACCTGACTGATATTCACCCGATTGTTGTGGCTCACAGCCCGAAAGTAGAGGGAGCCCCCACGGTGCTTATCTATGGTCACTACGATGTGATGCCGGTTGACCCCATCAGCGAATGGAAGAGCGACCCCTTCAAGCCGGAAATCCGTGATGGCCGCGTGTATGCCCGCGGCGCTTCCGATGATAAGGGTGAAATCATGGCCATGATTCTGGCTGCCGAGGAGGTTATTGCTGAGGATGGCGCGCTGCCGCTGAACATCACCTATCTTTTCGAGGGCGAGGAGGAGCGCGGCTCCGCCAGCTTGTATGAGTTCATGAAGCGCCCGGATGCCAGGGAGCTGCTGGCCTGCGATGTCATCGTGGTGAGCGATACCGGCATGGCTGCTGTGGATATTCCCTCCTTCTCCTATGGTCTGAAGGGCCTCTGCTGCTTCGAGCTGGAGGTTTCTGCCCCGGCCATGGACCTGCACTCCGGTATTTTCGGTGGCGCTGTGGCCAACCCCATCACCACGCTGTGCGAGATGATTGCCAGCACTCATGATGCTGATAACCACGTGAGCATTGATGGTTTCTACGACGGCGTGATGGAGATTCAGGACTGGGAGCGCGAGAGCTGGCGCCGCGTGCCCGGCATGAGCAATGCCGAGCTGGCTGAGCTCACCGGTGTGCCCGAGCTGCGCACGGAAACCGGTTTCACCGGTGCTGAATGCGTGTATGCCCGTCCCACCTTCGAGCTGAACGGCATTTCCGGCGGTTACGAGGGCGAAGGCTCCAAGACGGTTATCCCGACCCATGCCATTGCCAAGATGAGCTGCCGTCTGGTGCCCGGTCAGGTGCCCGAGGAGGTGATGAAGAAGGTGGAAGCCCACTTTGTGAAGGTGTGCCCGCCCAGCGTGCGCATGAAGTTCACCCCGCAGCACACCGGCGAGGCTTATTTGAGCGACCCGAATTCCGCTTTCGGCAAGGCTGCTCAGCAGGCTCAGGAAATGACCTTCGGCAACAAGCCCGTGCTGGTGCGTGAGGGTGGTTCCATTCCGATTATTGCAGAGGTTTCCAAGGTGCTGGGCAAGGATGCTCTCTTCCTCGGTCTCGACCTGCCGGATGCCCGCATTCACTCCCCGAATGAGAATATGCGCGTGGAGATTTTCGAGAAGGGCATCGAGATGGGCAAGAATATGATTCGCCTGATGGCTAAGGCTCAGTAATGGATGCCGTTTCCATAACCGATGTGCACAAGAGCTTCCCCGGCCACTGGGGCAGGGGAGGCGTGTACGCGGTGAAAGGCGTGAGCCTGAGTATTCCGGAGGGCGGGGTGTACGGGCTCATCGGCCCCAACGGCAGCGGCAAGAGCACGGTGATGAAGCTGCTGGTAGGTCTGCTTGCACCGGACGCAGGCTCCTGCAAGGTGTTCGGCCTGCCAGCCACTGCTGCAGCCAACCGCCGCGAAATCGGCTTCCTGCCGGAAAATCCGTACTTCTACAAGTTCCTGACCGGTGAGGAGACGGTGAGGTTCTATGGGCGGCTCTGTGGGCTGCGCGGAGCGGCGCTCAAGGAGCGCACCCGCGAGCTCCTGGAACTGGTGGGGCTGACCGAGGCGAAGGATCGCCGCCTGCGTGGCTATTCCAAGGGTATGCTGCAGCGTATAGGCCTGGCTCAGGCGCTGGTGCAGAAGCCGCGCCTGCTGGTGCTGGATGAACCCACTGCGGGTGTGGATCCTATCGGCTCCCGCACGATTCGTGACATTATTCTGAATATCAAGGAGCAGGGGGTTACCGTGTTCTTGTGCTCCCACCTGCTGGAGCAGGTGCAGGAAATCTGCGATCTCGTGGGGGTGCTCTACCAGGGCTGCCTTATTGCAGAGGGAACGATGGATGAGCTGACCCGCGATGAGCAGCACTGCGAGATTACCCTCCGCAATCCCGGTCCGGAGCTGCTGGCGCAGATGCGCCAGCTGGCGGGTGATGCCTGGCAGGATTGCCGGCCTGCCCGCAATTCTCTGGAAACCGTCTTCCTGCGCGGCATTCAGGCAAAGCTGCGCGAGCAGGGTAAGTAAGGGCCCATCAGAAATCCTGAATTACTTTTCGTATGGCTTCTCCCAGGCGGGAGGAGCCATAACATTTTTCCTGCAGCAGGTGTACACAGATCAGGCGGAACTTATTCATGGAATTATCCAGCCTGTCCAGGTGCAGGGTGAGAGCAGGCTCGGGCATTTCGGGCATGTTGTCCGCGGCAGCGCGTTGAAGCTGGTATTCCTTGTGCAGGGTCAGCAGGGTGGGCGCTGCCGCATCTGCTGTGACTTTGTTCTGTACCCTGTTCAGTATTAGTGTCATGCTGTCCAAAGTGTCGAGCATGGCGCGAGCCGGCGTGTGCCGGGTCTGGGTGGTGACCCGGCTGCTGTGGCTGCGTGCCTGGGCAAGTTGCCCGGTGAGCAGAGCGGCACACAGTAGAATAGCCAGAATGCGCATAGGTGCTTAATCCTGCATGCCGGGGGCACTGTTCATGATGGGGCCGAGTGCATCCATCAGCTCCTGTGAGCCGTAGGCATTGTTTATGGCAATCTGGATGCAGGCGTTCAGGAAATTGCCCACAAGCTGCTGTACCTCCAGGACGTTGATATTGCTGCGCACCAGCAGCTCTACCTCGTTGGTGGGGCGGGGCATTTCCTCTGTCTTCCGCTGCAGCTCCAGCAGTCGTGCCGTGGTGCTGCGCAGCTGCGGTGCGGCTGCATCGGCGCTGGCCTGGTCGGTGATGGATTCCAATACCTGGGTCATCTCCTTGATGATGGAGATGACATCGTTTGCCAGTTGGGTGTATTCCTTTGCTGTGGGGGCGGGGGCCGGACTTCCGTAGGAAATATCGGCCAGAGCCAGCGGCGTAAGGGCAAACAAGGTAGTCAGAATCAGTGATTTCATGGTCTAAAGGGGTGCTTGACCTCTCCATGTTACCCCCATTCACCCCCGTTTGTCAACCATCTTCTGTGTCGCAAAACGAAAGGAAAAATTAAAAACCTATCAAAAAGGTGGAGAAAAGTATTGATTTCGGGTTTCGTGTGTGCTAGACTGCGCTCAAGGATAAATAGAAAGAAACAGAAAATGAAAACAACAATCAGCAAGATAAGCGCGCGGGAGATACTGGATTCCCGCGGAAATCCGACCGTTGAAGCCGTGGTGACGCTTGAGGGCGGCTCCTATGGGCATGCCTCTGTGCCGAGCGGGGCTTCCACGGGTGAGCATGAGGCCTGCGAGCTGCGCGATGGCGACAAGAACCGCTACCGTGGTAAGGGCGTGCTGAAGGCGGTGGAATATGCCAACACCGAACTGGCTGCCGCCCTGGTGGGTATGGATGCCACTCAGCAGATAGCGGTGGATTCCCGTATGCGCGAGGTGGACGGAACCCCGAACAAGAGTCGCGTAGGGGCCAATGCCGTGCTGGCCATCTCCCTGGCTACAGCCCGCGCCGCCGCCTGGGCCACCGGACAGCCCCTGTACCGCTATCTGGGCGGCCCGAATGCCCATATTCTGCCGGTGCCGATGATGAACGTGCTGAATGCCGGCGCGCATTCGGATGCCCCCATTGATTTCCAGGAATTCATGATTATACCCCGCGGGCTGCCCTCCTATCGCGAGGCTCTGCGTTGCGGTGCGGAGGTGTTCCACTCCCTGGCCGCAGTGCTGCGGAAGAAGGGGCTGAGCACCGCTGTGGGTGATGAAGGTGGCTATGCGCCGAATCTGCACAGCGCGGATGAAGCGCTGGATACCATCGTGGAGGCTATCTGCGATGCCGGGTATGAACCGGGCAGGGAGGTGGCGCTGGCGCTGGATGTGGCCAGCTCAGAGTTCTACGATGCCGAAAGTGGGCTCTACGTATTCAAGAAGAGCACGGGCGACAAGCTGACCGCCACCCAGCTGACTTCGTACTACGAAGACCTCATCAAGCGCTACCCCATCATTTCCATTGAGGACGGCTGCGCTGAGAATGACTGGGAAGGTTGGAAGCACCTGACCAATGCCATCGGCAAGCGCTGCCAGCTGGTGGGCGATGACCTCTTCGTGACGAACGTGGACTTCCTGCGCCAGGGAATTGAGCGCGGCGTGGCAAACTCCATCCTGGTGAAGCTGAATCAGATTGGTTCGTTGAGTGAGACCTTCGAGGCTGTGCGCCTGGCAAACACGCATGGGTACACCGCCGTCATCTCCCACCGCAGCGGTGAAACGGAGGATTCCTTCATTGCCGACCTCGCCGTGGCCACTAACGCCGGTCAGATTAAGACAGGTTCCCTCTCGCGTGCGGACCGCCTGGCTAAGTATAACCAGCTGCTGCGTATCGAGGAACAGCTCGGTTCTGCCGCCCGTTACGGCTGCTGATTTCTGCATTCTCACAGCTGACAAGGAGCCATCCACCGCTTTGCAGTGGGTGGCTTTCCCTTTGCAAAACGCGGAGAAAAAGGCATGTTCTGGCATAAAATCAGGTGGTAAAACAGCGCTGGGGTGATTTTGAGCTTGTCACTTGGGTGGAGAATGCGATATACTCGCCCTGTAAAGTTATGAATATTCAACCGAAATTCACTCCCGTGCTCGACCCGGCCTTCGTGGCTCCGGTGCTTTGGAATAAGGCTTTTGCCGATAAGGTGGCTGCAACTCCCGGTTCTCACACTGTGGACCTGGCCCTGACCCGTCTGGACGGAACCTGCTTCCGCTGGAGCGGCAAGATCCTGCCCCAGGAAGGCGAGAACATTGCTCTGAACAACCAGTACATCGAGCGTATCGTCAAGTTCCTGCTCTGGATGAAGGGCGGCTGCACCATCATGGTGGCTGGCGATGACCAGATTGCCGACATGCTGGCTGCTACCTATTGCGCCGGCGGTGCCCGTGAGTTTGACTGGGATTTCATTGGTAAGAAGATTTATGACCAGCCCATCCAGGTGGTGAAGGTGGCCAGCGCTGCTGACCTGCCCGCTGAAAACAGCACCTCCGTATCCCTGGGCCGCAATCTGGACGGCTACCGCATTGGTTTCGACCTTGGTGGTTCCGACCGCAAGTGCGCCGCTGTGGTGAACGGTGAAGTGGTGTTCTCTGAAGAAGTGGTGTGGGATCCCTACCACCAGACCGACCCCATGTACCAGCTTGAGGGTGTGGATGACTCCCTGCTGCGCGCTGCCAAGCACCTGCCCCAGGTGGACGCTATCGGTGGTTCCGCCGCTGGTGTGTACGTGAACAGCGAGCCTCGCGTAGGTTCCCTCTTCCGCGGTATCTCCCCGGAGGATTTCCAGAACGTCATCCGTGGCATGTTCGGCACCCTGAAGGACCGCTGGTCCGAGCGCATGGGCAAGGAAGTTCCCTTTGAAGTGGTGAACGACGGTGAAGTGACCGCTCTGGCCGGTGCTATGGGCATGAACGACGACGCCGTGCTCGGCATCGCCATGGGTACCTCCCTGGCTGCCGGTTATGTGGACCCCGAGGGTCATATCATGCCTTGGCTCAACGAGCTTGCTTTCGTTCCCGTGGACTACCAGGAGGACGGCGGCGTGGACGAATGGTCCAAGGACAAGGGCGTAGGTGCCATGTACTTCTCCCAGCAGGCTGTGGCCCGTCTGGCTCCCCGCGCCGGTTTCGAGTTCGGTGGCATGCCCTATCCGGAGCAGCTTAAGAAGGTGCAGGCCGCTATGGCCGAGGGCGACGAGCGCGCTCGCAAGATTTACGAGACCATCGGCGTTGAGTTCGGTTACACCATCGCTTACTTCGCTGATTTCTACGATGTGCGTAACCTCCTGTTCCTTGGCCGCGTAGCCACGGGCGACGGTGGCCAGCTCATCATCGACAAGGCCAACGAGGTGCTGAAGGCTGAGTTCCCGCAGCTCAACATCACGCTCTGCGTGCCGGACGAGAAGACCAAGCGTCACGGCCAGGCTGTGGCTGCTGCTTCTCTGCCTAAGCTGGGCTAAGATAAGCATATCTTCAGGGGCAGAGGAGGGCGATATTCTCCTCTGCCCCTTTCTCTTTTCTTCCCCTCTCTTTCTCCTCTTCTCCAGCCGATATGAGCGAAGTGCCTGAATATTGGACTTGCCCGCATTGCCGGACCCAGCAGAATATTGCTGAGGTCGGCTTTTTTGCGGAGATTGTCTGCCCCCAGTGTGGCGGGCATGCGCATGTGCATAATATGCTCGCCAATTACAAGGTGGAATCTGTGCTGGGTATCGGCGGTATGAGCGTGGTTTTCCAGGCTCGGGATCTGGTGTTGGGGCGTCCCTTGGCCATCAAGGTGCTCAATGATACGTACCGCGATGCCCCGGAGCGTATAGCCGGTTTTGAGAATGAGTGTTCTCTCATGGCCAAGGTGCGGCATGAGAACGTGGTGTCTGTTTACTCTGCCGGCTGGGCTCGTGGGCAGTTCTTCATTGCCATGGAGCTGGTGGATGGCCGTAACCTGGAGCTGATTGTGGCTGATGAGGGGCGGCTGGAGCCGCTGCAGGCCATCGAGATTATCCGCCAGGTAGCGCTGGGGCTTCAGGCTGCCCATGAAGCCGGTATTCTGCACCGTGATGTGAAGCCGGGCAACGTACTCATCTCTGCTGATGGCAAGGCTAAGGTGTTGGATTTCGGCCTGTCGCTGGAGGAAAAGGACGGCGTGGATGAGGATGAAATCATCTGGGCCACGCCGTATTATGTGCCGCCGGAGACACTGCGGCGGGAGGATGAAACTGTGCGCACAGATATTTATGCCCTTGGCATGTCCCTGCGCAATTTGTTGACTGGTGAGGCCTCGCTTCCTGGTTCCCCGCAGCATGTGGCCGATATGCTTGTGGCAAAGAAAACGCTGCCCAAGCTGCAGAATGCGGCACCAGAACTGGATTCTTCCCTTTGTAAATTGGTGGATGCTCTGACGGCTTTCGAGCCATCAGATCGTCCGGCGGACTATGGCGAAGTGCTGCAAATGGTGGAAAAGGTGCAGAAGGCCTTGCTGGAAGAGGCCGACCCGGCAGCCCGCACACGCCGAAAGATGCGTAAACTGTACGTTGCCGTTGGCGCGGCGGCCAGTGTGGCTCTGGGCCTGGCTGGAGCGTTTCTGGTGGCCATGCATACGCCCTCCGGGCAGGTGCAGGAGACGCTCCCTGTTGGCGCGCTGCAGTGGCCGGAGCTTAATCTATATAAGGACGGCTCTGCGGCGCTTCTATCCGGCAATAAAAGCAAGGCTTCCGAGCTGCTGGGGAAGATGACTGCAGCAGAGTCCGACCCGGCTGTGGCTGCAGCGGCTATTCTGCTGCGCACGGCAGTGGACGTGCTGGAAGGTAAGTCCTCTGCCAATGGCTACAAACGCTTTGCAGATTATGCGCAGCAGGTGGAGAATATCTCCCCCATGGGCCGCCCTGTATTTGAGCGCCTGACAGCGCTTATGACCGCTCTGCAGAAGGAAATCATGCGGGCTGAGCAACTGGCGGATAGTCTGGAAGAGCCGCTGCTCAGGTCGGCAGCCATGGTTCTTGTGGCGGACTATTATGTGCATGCGGGAGACTTTTCGCAGGCTGAGCAATTTATTGCCCGGGCAAAGGATGCTCTTTCGGCTGATTCTGCCGCAGCGCTGCGGGCTCATGTGGCAGAATATGAGGTGGCAGCGCCTCGTCGTTCTTCCCGCATGTGGCACGCTGCCGTCAAGGAATTGTACCGGAATGGTGAGTACGAGGAGGCAGCTTCCAGGATAAAAGCCATGCAGAGCAAGAAACTGAGTCGCGCTGAGAAGGAGGAAATCAACGTGATGCAGGAGGCCTCTGTCGTGATGGATTCGCTTCTGGAGCTGATGAGGAAGAAGGGGAAGGCTGCTTATTCCGGAATGAACCCCAGTGATTTGCTTGCCTCGTCCAGAGGAATGCGGCTCTATAAGTCTCTGCCGGAAGAAATCTATTGCGTGGCCTTGCTGCTTAGCGGTGAGTATGAGAGCGCCTTCCGCGAGAATCCCTATGCGGCAGATGAAGCCAGCAAGGCTCCTTTTGCGGTGATGATGCGCGATTGGAAAGCACGCCTGGGGCTGTGAGGGCTGGCGCGCTTCAGCAGCCAAGCAGACAACCCAGCGTGAAGGGAAGGGCGCGGATGCCTTTTTCCGGGGTGAGAATCTCTGCGCCCGGTACCTGTGCCGCAAATGTTGCTTTCGGGTTGACCAGTACGGCTTTGCTGCAGATAGACAGCATGGGTAAATCTGCTGCGCTGTCGGTGTAGCCTATGTCGGCATGTTCAATGCCGATAGCCGCCAGGCGCACCAGCTTGTTGGCGCCTTTATTGTTGCCCGGGGCAGGGATAGCCGGCATGAAAGGAACCGTGTTTCCCAGCGCTGCGGGGGTGCCAATGGTATGGGTGAAGCCCAGAGCCTTGCCCACCAGCTGGGTCCACCAATCGGGGGAGGCGGAGCAGAGCACGGTGGTATCTCCGGCTGCCTGGTGGGCGCGAAGGCGCTCCAGCACCGGGGGATAGAGAATCTGGAGTATTTCCTGCTGCACAAAGGCCTGGCATTCCTGCTCCAGCTGTTCGCGCTTCATGCCCCAGGCATAGGCCAGGAAAGCGCGTTTCATGCGCTCGGTATTGATGAGATGCAGCCCGCGCAGCAGCCCCATGGGAATCAGCCAGAAGAGGTACAGCCTCCGCCAGCCGTGGCGCCGCAGAATCCAGCGTGCAAAGCGCAGTTGCGAATCCCCGGCAAAGAGGGTGCCGTCCATGTCGAAAAGTGCGGTCATATCAGTGGTAGCGGTTCATTATCCTGAACTTCCAGATAGTCATGATGAGTGCGCCCATGAGAATGCCGCCCATGTGCCCGGCCTCGCCACCGGCATTGGTCAGGTTGAAAAGAATGGTGCCCGATGCAATGGCGATGATGATGACGGCAAAGGTGCGCAGCCGCAGCGTAACCGGCGGGAAGAGAAGGGAGATTGTCACATCCGGGTACATGAAGGCGCAGGCAACGATGACGCCGTAGATAGACGCGGATGCGCCAATCAGGGGAATCATCTCCCAGCATTGTACCAGCCCGTCGTACCCGGCAAAGCTGGCAATCTCATTGCAGATGCGCGCATTGGCCGCTGTCTCCGGGATGGTTGTGTACAGGTTGAAGCTGGCCAGCAGGGACGAGAACAAGGCTCCCGCTACGCCGCATGCCAGGTAGAAGAGCAGGAAGCGGCGCGGTGTCATGGCCTGCTCCACCGCAGGGCCGAAAAAGTACAGCGCCCACATGTTGAAGAGAATGTGGCCGAAGTTGGCGTGCACAAACTGGTAGGTGATGATGCGCCACAACTCGCCCTGCAGGAAGCAGGTAAACCAGGAATAGGCACACGTGATTTCGAAAACAGAGGTTTTCGGCGCCTGGGGGAAAGGGATGCCCAGCAAGGCTTCCTTCTGCACCATAATGCCAGCGAAGAATACCACCGCATTAATGATGATAAGGGCATTGGTGACACTGAGTTTACGCTCGTTCATACTTGTGGGTTAGACTCCGCCGCGGGAACTTGTGTTCAATTCCGGTTTCAGGAAAGTCGTTGCTCAATCTGTTCTATTTCCTCCATGGTGAGCAGGTGCTCCATGTGGCAGGCCACATCATCTGCCCGGCTGGTGCTGAGCCCGGCAGACTCCTCCAGAAAACGCTGCAGAATGCCATGCGCTCGGATTACCCGGTCGGCGTATTGCTTTCCCTTTTCCGTGAGCTCGATGGGCGCATACCGCTTGTAGGTGATGAGCCCCTCCTCAGCCAGCTGGTGTACGGCTGCCGTGACGCTCGGCTTCTTGACGTTGAGCATGGTGGCAACATCGCTTACCTGGGCGCGGCCATTCTCGCGGCAGAGGTGCCCGATGGCTTCGAGGTAATCCTCAGCACTGCGGCTGAGCCTGGTAAACCTGCTGCTCATGCCTTTTTCTTGCGGAGCGTAGCCACGCATTCCAGGTGCTTGGTCTGGGGGAAGAGGTCAAAGGGCTGTACCTCCACCACCTCATAACCTGCCTTATCAAACTCGGCAAGGTCGCGAATCTGGGTGGCCGGGTTGCAGGATACGTAGACCACGCGGGCAGGGCCAAACGCAAAGAGCTGGTTGAGGAATACCAGGTCGCAACCCTTGCGGGGCGGGTCGATGACCACAGCGCTTTCCTCTGCCGGGAAGTCCACCTGCTCGAAGATGGCCTCGGCGCTGGCGGCCAGGAAGGATGCATGGGTGATGCCGTTGCTGCGGGCGTTGGCGCGTGCCCAGTCGGCACTGGTTTCGCTCACTTCCACACCGAGCACCTTTTCAAAATGCGGTGCGAGGGTAAGGGCGAAGAGGCCGCTGCCGCAGTAGGCATCCACCAGGTATCGGGCTCCGTCGGCGCAGGCCTGGCGGGCTACATAGCTTGTGAAGGCCGGCAGAATGTAGGGGTTGTTCTGGAAAAAGTCACCCGCCAGGAAGTTGAAGGTGAGGTCGCCCACCTTTTCCGTGCAGACTGCGTTGTTGTTGGTGATGACGCTGCCTTCACTTACGCGCATGAGCAGGGTTGCGCCGCGCTTGTACTGGGCTGCCGCCTGGTGCACAGCCTTGCGCACCACGGGCAGCGCCTCATTCAGCTCAGCCATGGCGATGGGACATTGCTTCACATCGCACACCTCGGTGCGGGAGCCCACGCGCAGGAATCCGATGTTGCCTACCTTGGCGTCCTTGGGCTTGTGGAAATGCGGCGTAATCTTGCTGCGGTAGCCGTAAATCTCAGGCGAGGCGATGGCGGGAAGAACCGGCAGCTCCAGCCCGGCCTGCAGGCGCAGCAGGTCTGCAACCTGGGCTGTCTTCCACTCCAGCTGCGCCTGGTATTCCAGGTGCTGGTATTGGCAGCCGCCGCAGTAGCCATATACCGGGCAGAGCGGCTTGACACGCAGTTCTGACGGCTCCAGAACCTCCACTAAATCAGCCATGGAGCAGTTCTTCTCATTGCGGTAGACACGAGCGCGCACCTTTTCACCCGGCAGGGTGTAGGGTACGAAAACCACCCAGTTGTCGACTCGGCCCACGCCATGTCCCTGGTTGGAAAGATTGTCGATGGTGAGCTCAATTTCCTGGTGGTAGGCAAAGGGCTCTGGCACGAATTTGCGAGGGGGGGTGACCATTGTGATTTAATTTTCTTTGATGATTTTACCGTCGATGCTCATGGGCAGTTTAGCGTTCATGGCGGGTGAGCGGAGCCCGCGCAGTTCCACGCTGTTGGGCTGGGATGCGTTGTCGCTGCTATCTGATTCTTCTTCAGACGGCGCAAATCTGCGTGCCCGCAGGCTTTTCTGCGGATTCGCCATTTGGGGCGAATAGACTTCCTGCTCGTCTTGTTGTCTGTTTTCTGTTTTTTTAGAGACTTTTTTGTTTGCGTTTTTGGGGGCGGGGCGTTTGGAGGCAGAATTAGTCAGGAGGTTACGAGCTGCTTCCTGCTGCTCAGGAGTGGGAATGATTTCATCGTTCTGCGGCGTTGGCTTTCCTGCCTTCTTGCTTGATTTACTGTTGGGTTGACGAGACGGAGACTTATCAGCTTGTTTTTTCTCTTGTTCCTTCTGCTTTTCAACCTTTTTGCGTTCTTCTGCTTCCTTGCGGGCTTCCTGCTCCTTGCGTCGCTTTTCTTCCGCTTCCTTGCGGGCTTCCTCTTCTTCACGCCGCTTTTCTTCCGCTTCCTTGCGGGCCTCCTCTTCTTCACGCCGCTTTTCCTCCGCTTCTTCGCGGGCCTTCTCTTCAGCTTCTCTCCGAGCTTCTGCTTCTCTTCGTGCCTTTGCTGCCAATCTCGCTTCGTACTTCCTGCGCATTCTCTCTTCCTCTGCCTGAAGTCTGGCCATCTGGCGTGCTAACTTCTCGGCCTTCAGAATAGCGTATTCTTCTGCTTCCTTCTTCTTTTTGAGCTGCTCGGCGTTGAGTTGTTCGTCTTGTGCATTATTCTGTTCCTTCTGGGAAGGGTTGCTCACGTGTTCTGATGTGTCCTGCTGTAGCGCGAGGTTACCAGAAGATGGGGGATCTGACAGAAGCGTGGTGCATGAGCTCAGCAAGATGATAGAGCTTATGCTTGAAATTGTGCCGATTCGTTTCATTCGGTGAGTATACTAGCATGCACCCCCGCGTGAAGCAAGCACTATTCTTGTCGCGCGAGAGGTGCTGTGAAGAAAAAATGTGCCATTTCGCTGCAATTCTCTTGACATTTTGTCGGAAGTGAGTAAACTCTCCCCACCAAAACGAAAAACCACTTCTAATTTTCATCTGAATTATGGCTCACACTCAGTCCGCTAAGAAGCGTATCCGCCAGACGATTAAGCGCACCGCTATCAACCGCTCCATCATGTCCCGTGTCCGCACCCTTCGCAAGAAGGTTGCTGAGGCTGTAGAGACGAAGGACGCCGCTGCCGCTGCTGTTGCTTACAATAACTTTGCATCCGCAATCGACAAGGCTGCCAAGAAGGGCACCGTGCCGGCCAACCGCGCCGCCAACTACAAGAGCAAGGCTGCGAAGGCCCTGGCTACTATCGCCTGAGTTCCCTTTCAGGTTTTCCGTTTTTGAGCATGGCGGAGTATCGGTTGCAAGCCGGTGCTCCGCCTGTCTTTCTTTCTTGATTTTTTACAATATATGCGCCAGGATTATAAGGAAATTGCCACAACGGTGGTGAATGATCCCACGAACTACAAGCTTTGTGAGGTTTGTGGGGCAATTGTGGATAAGGCATCCCCCACGTGTCCGGATTGCCTGGCGTACCGCTTTGATTCCGACCCGGGGCGGGTGGCAGACCGCGCTCTGGACCTGGCATCGAAGCCTCAGAATGCAGTGTCGCATCACGATACGCTGGAATGATGATGCATACGCGCAGATGGCAGCTGGCCCGTGGGTGCTGGGAAATCCCGCATGGAGGGGCTGTTATGGGGATTCTGAATGTAACCCCCGATTCTTTTTCTGATGGAGGGCTGCACGCCGGGGTACCTGCTGCGCTTGCTCATGCCCGCCGTATGCTGGCTGCTGGTGCGCATATTATTGATATCGGAGGCGAATCAACCCGGCCTGGCGCGGCGGAGGTGTCGATTCAGGAGGAATTGGAGCGCGTGGTGCCGGTGATGAGAGCGCTGCGGTGGGAGTTCCCTGATGCGTTGCTGTCGGTTGATACGCGGCATGCAGAGGTGGCCCGTGCGGCGTTGGAAGAGGGCGCTGATATTCTGAATGACATAACAGGGCTGGCAGATGCGGCCATGCGCTGCGTGTGCCGGGAGATACCTTGTGGTATTGTGGTGATGCATATGCAGGGCGAGCCTGCCACCATGCAGCAGAATCCGGTGTATCAGGATGTGGTGGCGGAGGTTCGGTCGTTTTTTGAGGCCCGGCTGGCTCTGCTGGAATCGGAAGGGATAGACCCGCTGCGGGTGTGTCTGGACCCGGGGATTGGCTTCGGGAAGACGGTGGAGCATAATCTGAGCCTTATCCGCGAGCTCTCTGCTCTGCGTGTGCAGGATAGACCCTTGCTCATGGCTTTATCCCGCAAGCGGTTTATGGGAAGTATACTGGGCGATGCAGCCTTGGCCCGGGAGCAGGTGTGGCCCACACTGGCCATGAGTCTGCTGGCGGCAGAGCGTGGGGCAGATATGCACCGTGTTCATGATATTGCAGAGCTTTGTGGGGCATTGAAGCTTCGCCAGGCTCTGCTCTAATAATTTTTCTATATACTTGCTAACATGGGGGTATGATTGCAGAATGCCCGGCATGCAGTATCTTATTTCCTTTGCTTTGCTGGTGGCTCTGCTGGCCTGGATGGTAGGGGTGTATAATAACCTGGAGCATCTCCGCAAGGGTGTGTGCGAGTGCTGGGCGCAGTGGCGGCAGCTTACTCACCGGCGCAATGTGTGCCTGAATGATTTTGCCCGGAGCCTGGCCCCGTTTATGCCTGCGGGAGACCCGCTGCCGCAGAGCCTGCTGCGCCTTTCTGCGGATTCTGAGCGCTCCCTGTCGCTCGTGGAGAGCCCGCAGTGGGGTGCGCATCATGGATTTCTGGGTGGGGCGGAGCATCTGCTGCGCATGGCTGTGGCGCAGTCTGTACATGTGGTGGAAGCGTCTCCGGCTATGCGTTCTGATGCGCACCTGCAGCAGTTGAGTCGTAGTGTCTCCTCGGTCTTGTATCAGCAGGAGCAGCTGATGGAGTTGTTTAACCGCAGCGCCAGGGAATACAATGCTGCTCTGCGGCATGTACCTGCCCGTGTGCTGGCTTCTGTGTTCGGCTTTTCTGCGGTGAATATGCTGGAGATGTCCTCCACGCAGAACACCCGCAGCACCTGATTGGATGCTGCGGGTGTGTAAGGTAATCTGCGACCTGTGTCTTTACTGCTGGGCCTCTTCCTCATCCGGGAAGATGAGCTCCTTCGGGGCAGGGGTAATGGACTTGATGGTCATCATCACCGGCGTACCGCCCATCTCCAGCGGGAGACGCAGCTTATCACCCACAGAGTGGCCGATGAGCTTGGCTCCGAGCTTGGAGCTGTAGGCTACGATATTTTCCTCGGGCACGGAGTCCCATGCGCCCAGGATGGTGTACACAACCGTGCGGCCCTTGGGGGCTGCAAAGGTAACCTGGGTACCCATGCCGGTTGTGCTGCAGTCCACATTGGCGAAGTCGGTCGGGTCTGCCTGGGCGAGCATGCGGGAAAGTTCCTCGCTGCGGCGGAGCAGCACGCGCTGGGTGGCGCGGGCGTCCTGGTAGCCACCGTTTTCACGAAGGTCGCCTTCTGCGCGGGTGATTTCCAGGTCGTGCTTGTTCTTGGGCAGGCGCACGTTGATGATGTCCTCGAGCTCGGCCTTGCGGGCAGCGTAAGAGCGCAGGGAAACGAACATGCTCTGCTTCTCCTTGCTGCTGCGGCGGTTAAGAGCAATTTCCTGCAGGCTGGGGTGAACCTTCATCATGTTGGCGAGCAGAAGGTTGCGGTCCAGATCCGGCAGTACGGATGAATCGTACAGGGCCTTGGCGAAGGGACGGGCTTCCAGCTCGGAAAGGCCGTTCACCAGGTCGGGGGTGAGTTCCTTGTCGTCCAGCAGCAGGTTGCGCAGGCGCAGGGCTCGGTTCGGGCCGCCCTCGGAGCTGTCGCGCTCGATGGCGCTCATGATGGCAGCACCCAGGGGCATGAGATTCTTGCTTACTACCTCTGCGGAAACGCCCTTGCGCTCCTTGCAGATCCAGATAAGAACTTCCGGGCTCAGGCTCTGGCGGGAGATGCCGTTTGCCAGGTCGTTGAAGAGCTGCTCCTTGGCACCCTTGGAGATGATGAACTCTGCGGCGGGGGCGGTCACCTTGGCGCCACCGAACAGGAAGATGTTCGTGGCATAGGGCAGCCAGCTTTCGCCCAGAGCCTCGGGCAGGGCGGCATATACTGCGTTCTGGCGGGCTGCGGAGAGTTCGCCGATGTAACCCACCAGCTCCTCAGAGGTGATGTTCTTGATCTTGTCCACCATGGTGGTGACATTCTCCACGCCAGCTTCGGTCAGGGCGGCATCCATGGCAGCCTTGTCTTCGGGGCTGGGGGCTGCTGCCTCGAGCACGCTGTCGCGGATGATGATGAGCTCCAGCACGTGTTGGGGTTCAGTGAAACCGCGGGCGATGTCTTCCTCCATAGCCTTCACAAGCTTGGCTGCAAGCTCGTACTCACCCTTGAGGATGTCCAGACGAGCCTGGTCCAGAATGCGAACGCAGGATTCAAGAGAGGTGGCGTCGTTGTAGTCGTCCAGCAGGGCCTCTGCGGCAGAGGTGGCCTTGCGCAGAACGATAGCCTCGCCGCGCTTGGTGGGCAGACGGAAGCTGGGGTTGTCGCGCATGGCGGTGCGGGCGGTTTCCCACCAGCTCTTCCAGTTGGCTGCAGGGATAACGCGGCCGCTGAGGAACTTCTCCAGATCCTCAGGCTGCATGGGCAGCACATCATCAATGCCTTCGCGCAGGGAAATGTTGTTGGTAAGGACAAGTCGGATGAACTCGAGCATCGTGTCCTTGTCGGTGGCCTGCTTGGTGCAGCCCTCGGGGTCATCGAAGCAGGTGATAAGGAAGTGACCTGCCGGAATCGGCGTCAGCTGATTGAAAGCAAGCTTAAGACCAAAAATCTTGCCTTCGTTGCCTTTTTCAAAATCTATCTTGATTTTGCTCTTGGCCAGGGACCAGGCTGCAACCTTGCCCACGCCAAGGTCCTGGTGCATTACATATTTACCAGGAGAGAACTGATCGAGTCGGGCTGCGAAATCAGCCGGAATTTTGCCAGCGGTTACTAATTTTTCAAGGTCGGCATGCATACGTGATTGACATAATAGCATATCTTTGGTCAAGGTCAATCCCTGACAGTGATTTTTTTTGTAGTTTTTTTACCAGGGAAGAGAAAAGCCCCCGGAATCAGGTTGATTCCGGGGGCGGAGAATGGCTGTCGGGAAATTATTCGCCGCGTACAGTGGTGGTGTGGCGCTTGATGATGCCGAGGTAGCTGTTGGTGGCCTTGGTTACGGAGCTGATGGAAGAGATGCCGCCGTTCTCTTGAGCTGTGCTGACGGATGCATCCCCCGATTCCCACAGCCAGAACCAGGTAGTGGCTGTGGAGACACCTATTCGGGTAGGAAGTGGGCCGTCGTCCATATCCGGCGTATCTGTGTTGCGCACAGGTATCTGCCATTGGCATGCGGCACAAAGCAGCAGAGGGAGGAGAAGCAGAGTCTTCTTCATGGGGACAGACCGGACGGATGTTCAAGGCGTGGTGGTGGGTGCCTGTAGTAGCTTCAGCATGGCAGGGTCTGTGCTTACCTTGGCCGCTTCCTCCCTGCCGGCGGCTCCAGCTTTGAGGAGTAATCTGGCGGTCTCGATGTGCCCGTTGTGTGCTGCCTGCATAAGGGGTGTCCAATCGTCCTCGTCCTTGGCGTTTACATCGGCGCCTGCAGCAATCAGGGATTTAACGATGGAGGCATGCCCGTTGATGGCCGCAACGATGAGCGGTGTCCAGCCGGTGCTGCTCTTGGGGTCTCGCTGCGCTCCTGCAGCCAGCAGGGTGTCCACCGTTTTCTGGTCATCACTCATGACGGCGTAGGTAAGGGCTGTTTCCTTGTCTTTGCTGGGCACCTCCTTGCGTGCGCCTGCTTCCAGGAGCACCTTCACAGCCTCGGCCTTGCCGGCCTCTGCCGCGTGGGAAAGCGGGGTGCGCCAGCGGCGGCCGCGGGTTTCAATGTTGGCCCCGGCTTCGATGAGGGCTTTGAGTGTTGCCAGTTCGCCCTCCTTGGCGGCGTGAGCCAGCGCTGTGAGACCAGCCTTATCCTTGGCCTCTATGTCTGCCTTATTCAGCAGCAGGGCCTGCAGGGTTTCCACATGGCCATTGGCAGCGGCGTAAATCAGTGCCGTGGCGCCGTCGCCGTCGGTTTCGCGTATGCTCTTCGGGTTGTCTTTCAGGAAAGAAAGCACGTGGGCGGTGTCTCCATTGGCGGCGGCGTCCAGAATATCGCGGGCTTGTTCAGCCTCATTGTGCACCACAATGCGGCCGCCGGGCAGAATGGCCATGACGTCCGTGTGGCCCTGGGCTCTGGCGTAGTCCAGCGCGGTGTTGCCCTTCTTGTCCTTGGCCTCGGCGTTCACCTTCGCATTCAGCAGCAGTCGGACTACATCCACATGGCCATTGAATGCGGCAGTCATCAGCGGGGTATCACCCGTGGGCATGGTGGTTTCCTTATCTGCGCCGGCCTGTATGAGAGCTTCCACCACGTCATCGTGCCCCTTGGCGGCGGCAAGCATAAGCGGTGTTTCGCCCGAGCGGAGCTTCGTCTCCAGATCAGGCTTGGCGGCAAGAAGTAACTGGGTTGTTTCCAGGTCGCCGTTGGCGGCGGCAAAGTGCAGGGCACTTTCGCCTGCATAGGAACGGGTTGTGGGAGAGGCGCCGGCATCCAGCAGGACCTTCACCGTTTCGTGATATCCACGGGCTGCTGCCATGAGGAGCGGGGTGCCGCCTTCCTTCATACGCACTTCCTTGTATGCGCCGGCATTCAGAAGAAGCTGCACCATGGCCGTCTGCCCGGAGCCTGCAGAGTGCAGCAGGGGAGTCCAGCCATCTTTGTCACGCGGGTTGAGGTAAGATTTGGCTAGAAGCAATTCGCGAACCACTTCCGTATGCCCTGTGCGGGTGGCCAGATAAAGCGCTGTTTCACCGGTCGGCAGGGTTGCATTCACCTTGGCTCCGGCGGCAACAAGCGCCTTCACTATCTCACGATGACCGTTGAACGCGGCAAACATCAGGGCTGTTTCACCGAGCGGACTCGTCTTCTCCATGTCTGCCTTGGCGTCCAGCAGCGCCTGTGCAACGGCCAGGTGGCCATTCGTGGCGGCAGCCATGAGCGGCGTGACTCCGTTCGTGTCATTGACATTTAATAACTCTGGAGAATTCTGAAGGAGTTCTCTCGTTTTCTTTAAATCTCCCTTGGCTGCGGCGCGTATCAAATCGGGAGAGGCGGTGGCACGTGCTGCTGCAGAGGGGGCATCTGCCGGCACTGCTGCGACCGGGCTTGCCAGAAGCGGCAGCCCTGCTGCAATGAGAAGTTGAGATAAACGAGTTGAATACTTCATGCCATGAATTTCCTTATGCTATCATAAGGATACTCTTTCCCGTGGTAGTCATCAAGCTAAAAAGGAGAATTCTGCCCGTATATACAGGAAAAATTGCGTCAATCAGCCTAAAATCAGGCGAACAAGCCGTTCCATATCAGTTTTTGAGTACCGCTGGTCCAGCGGCAAGGGGAGCAGTCGGCGTGCCAGTCGGTTGGCTGTGGCGGTGGCATCGGTGGCGGCAATGACCTCCGGCCAGTACAGGGGAAGGGCTATGCCGGCATCAATCAAGGTGTCTCTCAGGTCTGGAATGCCGCTGACAAGCGGGTAACACATGGGGGCGTGTTCCGGGCGCTCCGGCAGGTTCAGATGGTTGATGCAGCAGAGCGCTTGGTGCAGCTGGGCGTAGTTCTCTTTCCGGCGTGCAGCAGCTTGTTCGAAATCTATGCTGCGCAGCAAGCGGCGGGTGAGTGGGCTCATGCGCAGGGGCGGCGCATCCAGCGCTGCTTCGGCCATTTCGCTGGCAGCCAGGGCTGCTGCGGTGCCGTGTTCCAAGGCTTCGAGCAGGTAAAGGCTGGTGTGGGTGCTGCTGGCGGTGTCTTCGGGAAGTTGCACCAGCGGAAAGGGGGCGTGTGCCACGCCGCCATCTGCCACCCCGGCAAACTTGCGAGGGCTGTAGACTGTGGGCACTCCCGGGAGCGGTGGGCTGTAGAGCGCCGTGGTGGCATCCACCACGCAGCGCCCGGAAAACTGCTGAGCCGCTGCGGCTACGGCATCTCCTGTGAGCCCGAAATAGTTGACCAGCAGAACAATATCACGATCTCCCACTTCTGGCAGAATGGGGGAGAGCTGCTCTGTGCAGTCATAGCGCTGCACCGGGATTCCCAGCCGGGCAGGGGGCTGCAGCATGGTGTTGCAGATGAATCGGGGTGCCAGAATCCTTTCCGGCCGGAGCATGTTGCATAGCAGGCATTCAAAGGCCGCTCTGCCGCTGCTCAGGTAGGCGCAATGGGGGCCTTCCTGGTAGGGGAAGTTATGATAATCTGGAAGTTCCAGCCCGAAAAATCCGCCCATCATGTCCTGCATGCGCGCTCATTGTAACGCTCCTTCACTGCTGCGTCCAGAAAAAAGATGACTCCCGTCCCTGTTAATCAGTGCGCGGAAAAGCCATGGATACGGTTACAAAACTCTGCAAATGGCGATATGGCGGGGTTAGAAATCAATCGGAGCACGGGACTTCAGTCCCGAAAATATAACCGTTGGGGGACTAAAGTCCCCCGCTCCGACCAGAACATCCGCCCGGCAAACTCCCATTTAGCGTGCTGCTCCAATTTATTAGACGTTTCTGCAGGGCAATGGAGCAGAAACAGCTTGCAAGTGGCAAAGGTTAGAAGTAGAATGCCGGAATGAAGTCCCTTGCTTATCTTTTTCCGCTGATGCTGTGCCCGCTGGCTGCGCAGACTCATGATGCCAAGGCTGCCTGCATGGCTGCGCTGGATTCCGTCAGGAACGCGCAATCTGAAAACCTGGGGCCGGTGATTACGGCGGTAATGGATGCCACGGGCGGGGACGAACAGGCTTACTGGAAACTGATGCAGGAGGCCGCCGATGCCGGGCATCCGGTGGCGCTTACCTGGATGGCCGGGCAGGGCCTGCGCCAGCTGGCGGCTCAGGGGGTGGAGCTTCAGAGCTCTCCGGAGGCTATGCGGCATCGTTCAGCGGTGGAGCAGGCTGCCTCTGCCGGTTATGCTCCTGCGCTGGTGGAAATGGCGCATCTGCTAGGCAGCGGTGTGGGGGCTGCCGCGGATGAGAAGAAAGGCATGGGTTATCTGATGGAGGCTTGCAAGCTGAATCATTCGCGCGCGCGAGCGACGTATTTGCTTCTTTCCGGTAGATTACAGAAATCCGGTGCCGATGATACCGCTGTGGCGGCAGAGCTGAAGAAGAATAACTACTATGTGGAGGAATTTCTTTCATCTTTTACCTCACCGGACGATGAGGAAAAGAGCCGCAAGTGGCTTGAGGCAGCCGCCTCACATGGCAGCCCCTATGCGGCGGGATTGCTGGCCCGGTATTACATGATGCAGGGTAAGGATGCCCAGGCGTATGATTACCTCCAGATGGCCGTGGAACGCGACCACCCGGATTCCCTTGCGGTGATGGCCTCCATGCTGCTTCCAGGGGCAGAAATCAGCCCCGGTATGCAGGCTTTCATCAAGCCGGATGGCGAGGCTGCTATCCGCCTGTTCCGGCGCGCTGCTCTGCTGGGGTATACGCCGGCTCTCATCCCCCTGGCGGGTGAATACAATAAGCAGCTGGAAAAGTATTCCAGAGAACGTGTGTTTGAGCTTTACCGCCGCGCGGCCGATATGGGTGACCCCCGCGGTGGTGTGGCTTATGCCTATTGTCTGGTGGCGGGGCGTGGTTGCCCGGCGGATACGGAACGCGGGGTGCGCATTCTGAACCAGCTGGTGGATGCCGGTGTGGCCTATGCCCATATGGCCCTGGCTGAGTTGTATTTCAACGGCACCGGGGTGCCCGCAGATATGAGCCGGGCGCTTATGGCACTGACTTCTGCTGCATCTGCCGGGGTTCCGGGGTGCTACACGCTCATGGCGGTGCTGGCGCAGCTGGGAAATGCCGCCAGAGCTTCTGACCCGGCTCGTGCGCGCCTTTACCTGCGCATGGCCGAGGAACGAGGTGAATATGCACCTCAGCAGAATTTTGATGCCCTTGTGCAGAGCGGCGGCTGGAATTTCATGCCATAATTCCTCAGCAATTCACCACGGTATTGAGCCGCGCGATTTCAATCGCACCATCGTGAATCTTGCTCAGCGCAGTCTGCATGGCTGCGCTGCACTCCTTTTCACCATGCACCAGATACACCTGGCGCTTGCTGCCGCCGGTGGACTGGAAGTATTTGAGCAGTTCGTCGTGGTCGGCATGGCCTGAGAAGGAATCCAGCGATTCGATGCGGGCCCGCACGGGGTACAAATCGCCCAGAATACGCACCTCCAGCGCGCCGTTCAGGATGCGGCGGCCCAGGGTGTTTGCGGCACAGTAGCCCACAAAGAGCACCGTGTTATTGGGGCGCCCGATACCGTTCTTGAGATGGTGCAGAATACGTCCGGCCTCGCACATGCCTGAGGCGGAGATGATGATGGCGTTCTCCCGCAGGTTGTTGAGCCTCTGGGATTCTGAAATGCTGCGCACCATGTGCAGCTGTTCGAACTGGAAGGGATCCCGCTCAGCAAAGAGGAAATTGTACACCTCCTTGTTGAAGCATTCCGGGTGAATGCGGAAAATCTCCGTGGCGCTCACGGCCATGGGGCTGTCCACATACACCTGGTAGTTTGGCAGCCGGCCTTCCTTGTATGCCCGGTTCAGCAGGTACAGCAGCTGCTGCGTTCGCTCCACCGCGAAGGAGGGAATATACACGTTGCCCCCGCGTTTCAGGGCTTCGCGTATGGTGCGGCAGAAGGTCTCGTCATCCCGGCTGGGTGTTTCGTGGAATCGCCCGCCATAGGTGCATTCCATGAGCATGATATCGACGTCCGGCACGGGGACGGGGTCTCTCAGCAATTCGTTGTTACCGCGCCCCACATCGCCGGAGAAGAGGAGTCGCTTGTGCTTGCCGTCTTCCTCATCCTCAATATCCAGCACAATCTGCGCAGCCCCCAGGATATGCCCGGCATCATAGAACGTGAGCGTGACCCCCGGCAGAATGGGGAAGGGGATTTCATAGCCGATGTTGATGAATCTCCTGAGGCTTGCCTCGGCATCTTGCTCTGTATAAATGATTTCTGCCACACTGCTGCCGCCCTTGCGAGCGCTCATCTTGTTGAGGAATTTGCAGTCGCTTTCCTGAATCCGGGCAGAATCTGCCAGCATAATCTGGCAGAGGTCGCGGGTGGCATGCGTGCTGTAGATGAAGCCCTTGTACCCTCTCTTCACCAAGTTCGGCAGGTTGCCTGAGTGGTCAATATGGGCATGCGAAAGCACCACGCAATCAATCTCTGCCGGGTTAAAGTAGGGAAAATCGCGGTTTATTCGTAACTGGTCTTCACGGTGTCCCTGGTACATACCGCAATCCAGGAGTATTTTCTTGCCGTTCACTTCCAGCAGATGCTGGGAACCGGTCGTCGTTTCAGCTGCTCCGAAAAAATGAATTTTCATCACCCCGTACTCTAACCTGAAATCACCAGTTTTTCAAGCTAAAAGCGGAGGTTAACATGAAAATCATTCCCCGGTCAGCTTAATGGCCTTGCTGATGGTGGGCAGAGTCATGAACTGGTCGTAGGCGTCATCCGGCAGAACAAAGGGGAAAACGGAGTTGGTCTTGCTGTCAAGCTGGGATTCCGGGCAGATTTTGGTGATGCTGATACCGCCGGAGACTTCTCCGTGGGCGTTCAGCCACTCCAGCTCTATGATATGGGTGGGCAGGGGAGTTTTGGGCGGGAGTGGGGAGTCCTCATCATCCCGCCAGGTGGTGTAGCCTTGTGTGGTCAGAATGCTGCGAGCTGTCTGAAATTCGTCTGCCGGCAGGGGAAGCCGGTCTGCCTGCTTGCTGTGAAGATGCCACCCCTGCTTGTTGTAGGTGCTGATATCGCGCCAGATGCGGATACGGGCGGAATGAGCGCGGAGCGCATTGTTCTGCCGGGCTTCCTGCACTCTGCCGGCCACGGCGGCCATGGGCGAGGTAGAGCAGGAACCCAGAAGCATGACCCAGAGGGTGGCACAGATGCAGAGCAGGTTTTTCATGGCGGCTATTGTAGGCTTGTCGGTGGAATCAGGCAAGCCTAATTTTTCCCGTCGCGGGGATAGATGGGGGCTGTTGCTATCAATTGCCCGGGTAGGGCCGCTGGATGCGTGCCATGTCCCTGATGGCCGCCAGCACGCGGGCGCGGTGGGAGAGCATCATGATGCCCAGCTTGCGGTTTTCTGTGCCGTTGGTGCAGTGGCAGCGGCTTATATGCAGGGGCATCATGAGATTGAGATAGCGTTCCCATGCCGCCACGGATTCATTGAACAGGCGGATGACATCCTCATCATGCAGCAGGTTTTGCCGCATCTCTGCAATCTCCTGTTTCTGCAGCTCGCTCCATTTGTTGAGGGCATCGGTAATCAGCGAGATGCTGTCGTGCTTGCCTACGCTGTGCGTGTGCAGCAGGTTCAGCATATCCTTTACCTCTGCGGGGGCATTTGCTGGCGCTTCCAGCGTATAGAGCGCTGCCGATTCCTTGTCCGGGGGCATCACGCCGATGGGGGTAGTATACCAGCAGGCGTGCTCGGCATAGCTGTTGGCATCCTTCCTGGCGGCCCAGGCAAGCGCTGCCTGAACCTCGTTGCTGCGGTCATAGAACCCGGGGGCTTTAATGCTGCTGAGTTCCTTGCTGTAGTAGGCCTCCGTAAAACGCCTGGTGGCCTTCATCCACTCCCGGCAGGCATCTGTTACCTGGTTTACCGCCGCCTCTCCTTGTGCTATTTCTGCAAGATAGCGGGCGTAATCCTCCGGGTAGCAGAGCTTGTAATCCTGCAAGTCTTCTGCGGTGTAGACATCGTGGTATGTGCTGCGGTTGCCGATGATGCCGTTGGTCAGGATACGGCGCATGGGGAGCAGGGCGCTTTCCAGAGCGATGATTTCGGTAAGTTCCTTGTCCTTATCCTTGGGGAAATCGGGGTGATGCGGGTGCATATCGAGGCGGGCTCCATGCTGCACCAGCATCTGAACAATCTCTGCATGGCCGTTCTTGATAGCTACCCACACCGGGGTGTACTGCCGGGTGTTGCTCATGTTGACGGGAACTCCCTGCTCCAGCAAGGAGCGGACGATGGATGTATGCCCCTTTTCGCAGGCGCGGAAAAGGGTTTCTATTTGCGCAGGAGAAGCCTTTTCGGAAACGAGAGCAGGGGGATTCTCTGCAGCAGCGAAGGTGGAAATGCTGAAAAGTAAATAGAGTGCGGCAAGGGAGTGGGCTTTCATGGAAATATGGAGGACGGTGTGTGTTGCGTTCATTATATTCCTCCCCGTTTTTCTGTCAAGTCTGTCGTTGTAAATGCCTTAAAGTGAATAAACATATGTATGCGCGATGATTATTTTTACCTTGACTTGCCGGGGGAGTGGTGGTACCATGCGGCGCGTCGTGCCGCTCTTGTTCAGAGTGAATACAGGCTTGCATACCTTACTATCAGTTATTTTCATATGACCGCTATTATTGTTTTCTGCTTTCTTTCCATCCTGCTGGTTTGTGGTAAGCTGGTGCGTGTGCTGGTGCCGATTCTGCAGCGTTGCTACTTGCCCAGCTCGGTGATTGGCGGTGCTATCGGCCTGCTGATTCTGCAGAATTTTGCTCATTTGTTCCCGGAGGGGTGTGTTGAAGCTATCAGTAAATTGCCCGGGTTCATGATTAATGTGGTCTTTGCCACCTTGTTCCTGGGTGTTGTGACCCCGCCTATCAGGAAGGTGGTGCGCGTCGCTTTCCCTCAGCTGTGCTTCGGGCAGATGCTGGCGTGGGGGCAGTATGTTATAGGTTTTGCTCTTGTGGGCTTTGTCCTGATACCTCTTTTCGGGGTGAATGAGGGCTTTGGTAACCTGTTGGAAATTGGTTTCCAAGGTGGCCACGGCACGGTGAGCGGCATGGCCGAGAGTTTTGAAGCCTTTGGCTGGGCGGACGGTGTTGCGCTGGGCTACACGGTGGCCACGGTTGGCATGTTGATGGCCGTTATTGTGGGCATTATCCTGGTGAACTGGGCGGGCCGCCGCGGTTACGTGAAGAATATTCGCAGTTTTTCAGAGCAGGACAGGCTTCAGCAGAAGGGGATTTACAGCTCTGCTGAACGCCCCAGCGCCGGCTGGCAGACGGTGTATTGCGACTCTATTGACTCTCTCGCCTGGCATATTTCGCTGGTGGGCATTGCCATCCTGGTGGGTTTCGGAATGCAGAAGGGCATTCAGGCGCTGGAGGTTTACCTGTTCCCGGGGAATGAGACCCGCCTGTTCAGCGGTTTCCCGCTTTTCCCGTTCTGCATGATTGGAGGTCTGTTGCTGCAGAAGGTGGCACAGACCATCAAGGTGAACAGCATGATTGACCACGGGCAGATGCAGCGCGTGTCTGGCGCCGCTCTGGATTTCCTGGTCGTATCGGCCATGGCAACCATCAAGCTTTCTGTGGTGCTGGCCAACTGGCAGGCCTTGCTGATTCTGATGGTACTGGGCCTGCTGCTTTCCCTTGTCATGGTGGTATGCGTGGCTCCGCGCTTGTTCCGGGAATCCTGGTTTGAGTGTGCCATTGCAGAGTTCGGGCAGTCGCTGGGCGTTACAGCCACGGGGCTGCTGCTGTTGAGAGCGGTGGACCCTGAATCCAAGACCTGTGCCACGCAGGCTTTCGGTTACAAGCAGCTTCTGCATGAGCCTGTTATGGGTGGCGGTCTGTGGACAGCTATGGCCCTCACGCTGCTTTACAAGTTCGGCTGGGGTATCATGCTTGCTATTTCGGGTTTTGCTCTGGCCTGCTGGATTGTAGCGGCTGTTTTCATCTGCCGCCACAACAAGCGCGAGACTCAGCAGTGATAGGAAGCGAAGCTGCGGCTCCCTGTTTCTTTGCTGCCTCTCTGGAAGATCAGATATTCCGGAACACATTCAGCTTGACAAAATTGCCGCACGCTGGTTAAATGTCGCCGCTGTGAGAACTCTGACCCGCATCATGATGGTGGTAGTCCTGCTGCTGCTGCCTGTGATTATGACTGGCGCTTCGCTGGAGCTGCCGGGTGTGGGTTGCCATGCGGAACATTGCTGCCAGGTGGCAGAATGCCATGCGCATAATCCGGGGGACTCGCAGCAGGTGCATGGGCACCATCACCACCACCGGCATTGCCATGGGCGTATCTTCCTGCTGCAAGATGCCGGTCTGCGTGCTGAGCAGTCGCCCATAGCGGGGGCTCCGGCTCCTCCGGTGCCGTTTTTCCAGGCTTGTCCTGCTGCATGCGCTCATGGAACCGTGACCACCCTGCAGTTGATTCCTGCGCCATACCCAGGGTATTCATCCCCGTTGCGTTGTTGATGTTTTTATGCCTTTCCTCTGCACAAATCCCATGAGGATGGGGACTTTTTGCTTTACATTCAGCCTGCTGGGGGCTTAATATCATTTCCAGACCAACGCGCTCGCGCGCGACCAAACACTTTACTTTTTACATATGAGATTATCATTCCAACTGGGGTGTGTGCTGCCGCTGGCACTGGCAGCTTGTACTTTGTACACCCCGCAACCTGTTAATTTGTTGAGGGATACGGTGGAATGGCGGCTGGTTTCTGCCAGATTGTGCGAGAAGCACTCGGCAATGAGCCACCAGAGGATGCATGAGATTGGTCTCCTGCTGAACCCGGAGCTGAATCAGGCCCGCCTGGCTTTTGCCCGCAGCTCGGCTGTGGCGGAATTTGCCGGATTGTGGGAAGACCCCTCGCTTTCGGCAGACCTCAAGCAGGTGCGTGAGATTGGCGCTACCAACCGTGGTGTCGGTTTATCGCTCACGCTGCCGGTTACCGGCTTGCCCGCTCTGGCGGAGAAGGTGGCAGCCTGTTACAAGGAGACCGATTACCTGGAGATGGTGAAGCAGGAGCGCGAATACCTGGTGAAGCTGGATGTGCTGCGCTACCGCGTGATGGCCACCCATGCCAAGCATGAATTGATGGTGGCCCGCGTGAGGCGGATGGAGGAGGAACAAAAATCCGCCCAGCGTATGCATGAACTGGGGGAAATGGATTTTGCGGATTTCCAGGTGATTTGCCGTCGTTTGAACGATGGTCAGAAGGAATTGCAGGAAATGGAGCAGGAACACCTGGAACTGCATCTGGAACTGGTGCGCCTGCTGGGTCTGCATCCTGATACCCGACATGTGGAGGTGGAAGGACGGCTGCCCAAGAGCATTCCTGCCGCCGTGCCGACGCCATCTTATGATATGCTGCGGCAGCATCCCGCCGTGCTGGCAGCCATGGCCGCTCACCGTACCAGCGAGGCTGAGCTGGAGCGCGAAATCCGCAAGCAGTACCCGGAGCTTTCGGTGAACTCCGGTTTTGAGCATGAGGATGGCAACAGCAAGGTGGGTATCGGTATCGGGGTAAACCTGCCGCTCTGGAATCGCAACAAGCAGGGCATTGCCGAGGCTGTGATGGAGCGTGGTATCAAGGAATACGATGCTGTGCAGACCTGGCGTGCGCTCATGCAGCAATCTGTGTCGCTTTCTGAGATGCAGGAGTTGCTGCTGAAGCATTGCCGCGCAGAGATGGAACGCGTGGCCCGTCTCTCCGATGCTGAGCAGAAGCAGGAGAAGCTGTACGCCATCGGCGAAACCAAGCTGCCCGCCGTGGCTGATGCCCGACAGGAGGCCTACCTGCGTCGCCTGAATTATCTCGATTGCCTTACCAAGCTGCTGACCACTCAGGTGGAATTGCAGTATCTTCAGCTCCCGACTATAATCTTCTATTTCTCCAAGTAAATGAAACTGAATCTCTTTTTAGGCTTTGTTGCCGCTTTGTCGTATTCTGCCGTGTATGCGGCGGAATCTACTCATCAGCATGAGCATGGCGAGAACTGCACCCATGATCATGGTGCAGCTGAACACCAGCATGAACACGGCGAAGGCTGCACGCATGACCATGCCGCCGAGGCCGAACATAAGCATGAACACGGCGAAGGCTGCACGCACGACCACGCCGCCGAGGCCGAACATAAGCATGAACACGGCGCAGGCTGCACGCATGACCACGCCGCCGAGGCTGAGCACACGCATGAACACGGCGCAGGCTGCACGCACGACCACGCCGCCGAGGCCGAACATGAGCATGAACATGGCGCAGGCTGCACTCATGACCACGCTGCTGAGGCTGAACACGAACATGGCGCAGGCTGCACGCACGACCACGCCGCCGAGGGCGAGCATACACATGAACACGGCGAGGGCTGCACGCATGACCACGCCGCCGAGGGCGAGCACACGCATGAACACGGCGAAGGCTGCACTCATGACCATGCTCACGAACATGGTGCCGGCTGCTCTCATGACCATAGCCACGAGCATGCCCATGAACACGGCGACGGTTGCTCTCATGACCACAGCTCCTGTGGTGGCAGTGCCGCCCCGGTCCTGGTGACGGCAGATGCTCACGCTCGCCACATTTCCGCCATGAAGATTGAGGATGTTCCTGCTGTTGGGATGGCTTTGCAGCATAGTCTGTATGGCTATCTGACAGTGCCGAGCCATGCTCAGGAAACCTATTCGCTGCCCTGTGCCGGGCGCATTTCCCTGCGTGTCAAATCTGCCCAGAGCGTGAAGAAGGGTGAGGTGCTTTACACGGTAATCGCACCAGAGGTGAGTGTCCTGGTAGCCGATATCCGGAAGCAGGAAGCTGCTATTACCCGCTGTGGCGAGGAAATAGATTCTATCAGCCAGCGTCTTAATCGCCTGAAATCTGCTGGCACCACCAGCAGTGATCTGGAGGTGCAGCTTAATTTCAAGAATGCCGAGAAGCGCCAGCTTCAGCGTGAGCTGGAAGTGACCCAGACGAATCTCAAGATTCTGGTGATGGGTGCCGAAATTACGTCGGAAAACGGCATGCCTACCCTGGTGGTGCGTGCAGAAAACGATGGCATTGTGCGCAATGTGGGTACCACCCAGGGCAGCTGGGGTGAGCAGGGTGCGCCTGTAGTCACCATGAGCAACCTGAGTGGCATGGAGATTGAGGGCACGCTGTACGGTAATGATGTACCCGAGTTCACCAGCATCCGCGCCACGCGTCTGAATGGCCGCTCCCAGCAGGTGATGGAGGGTACATGGCGCATGGCTGAGCAGGTGGATCCCGAGAAGCAGACCCGCAAGATTTTCTTCACTCCGGACTCGCTTCCTGCCGATGCACGCCCCGGCCAGCTTTGCCGCCTGGATATGTATGCCGATGGTGGTGAAGAGGGATATGTAAATATTCCCGATACTGCTTTGGTCAAGGTGGGTATCGATGATGTGGTGTTCCTGGAAATCAAGGAAGGTACTTTTGCCATGATGAAGGTGCAGGCTGGTACCAGCCGCCGCGGCATGGTGCCGGTGAAGGGGCTTATCCCCGGCCAGAAGCTGGTGGTGAAGGGTGGCTATGAGCTGCGTTACCTCTTGCCGGCAGATGGCAGCCAGCAGAAGAAAGCCGGGCATTTCCATGCCGATGGCAAGTTCCATGAAGGGGAGGACCACTGATGTTAGAGAAACTGATATCCTTCTGCCTGCATAACCGCATCACCGTGATTATCATCACGCTGGTGCTTACTGCGCTGAGCATTGCAGGCATCATGCGCACGCCCGTGGATGTGTTCCCGGAGCTGTACGTGCCGCGTGTCACCATTCAGACCGAAGCCAGCGGCCTCACCGCCGAGGAGGTGGAGCAGTATGTCTCCATTCCCCTGGAATCCGCGCTTTCCGGTACGCCCGGCGTGCAGAGTGTGCGTAGCTCCAGCGGCAGTGGCTTGTCCTTTGTGTGGGTTGATTTTGACTGGGATACGGATATTTATCTGGCCCGCCAGATTGTGTCTGAGCGCCTTTCCACCGTGCGCGAGAATCTTCCCTCCCACGTGGAGACGGAGATGGCGCCCATTGTATCCGTGACGGGTGAAATCATGCTCATTGCCTTGCTGGGCGATGAAACGGCAGACCCGCTGGAGGTGCGACGCCTGGGGCAGTTCGAGCTGCGCAATCGTCTGCTCTCCATTCCTGGTGTGGGGCAGGTTACGGTGCTGGGCGGCCGCATGCCCGAATACCAGGTGCTTTATGACCCGGAGAAGATGCGCCAGGCCGGTATCACCTTCGATGACCTGAAGGAAAGTGTGGAAAGTGCCCAGAGCACTGCCCCTGCAGGTTACATCGAGGATGTGGCCGGTCTGGAACTGCCTGTGCAGCAGGCTTCCCGTGCTTTCACTCCGGAGCAGATCAAGCGTGCACTTGTTCCTGCCCACCCCAGTGGTGTGCTGCGCGTGGAGGATGTGGCTGAGGTGAAGATTGATGGAGCACCCCGCCGCGGTAATGCCGGTTTCGCCGGGCGCGAATGCGTGGTGCTCTCGGTGCAGAAGGTGCCGGGTGCTAATACCCTGGCTCTGACTGAGCAGGTGGATGCTGCGGTGAAGGAATTTGCCCAGAGCCGCCTGCCGGAGAATATTACCCTGCGGGCTGATGCCTATCGACAGGCTGACTTCATCAACCTTTCCCTGGAGAACGGTAAGGAAACACTCATTATTGCCGGCATTGTGGTTATGCTGGTGATTGTACTCACTCTGCTGAACCTGCGTACGGCTATCATTACCCTCATCACGATGCCGCTTTCCGTGTTGCTGGGCATGGCCTGCTTCCCGCTGTTCGGGCTGGCTGTGAATATCATGACCCTGGGTGGTCTGGCTGTGGCCGTGGGTGACGTGGTGGACAACGCCATTGTGTTTGTGGAAGTTGCCTGGCGCAGCCTGACCCGCAATGCAGCCCTGCCGCTAGAGCAGCGCCGCAGCCGCTTTGCCGTGCTGCTGGAAGCCAAGGGCGAGATTGTTTCCTCCATTTCCTACTCCACCATCATTATTCTGCTGGTGTTTGCGCCGGTACTCTTCCTCAGTGGTCTGGAAGGGCAGTTCTACCGTCCTTTGGGCATTTCTTACATGCTGGCTCTGGCTGCCTCTCTGCTGGTGGCTCTTACCTTGGTGCCGGTGCTCTGCTTCATCTGGTTCAAGGCGCCGAAGTCTATCAAGCACGATGGCGATTCTGCCACCGCACGCCTTATCAAGCGCCTGTATGCACCGGTGCTGGATTTTTGCCTGCGCCGCGCCGGCTGGGTTTTCAGTTTCCTGATGCTGATTACCGGCGGTGCGCTGTGGCTGGGAAGCACCTATGGTACCAGTTTCCTGCCACCCTTCAATGAAGACTGCTACACCGTCTTCGTGAACGCCGTGCCGGGTACCTCGCTGGCAGAGACCGAGCGCGTGTCCCGCCAGGTGATGGCTGAGCTGGAGAAGATTGAGGGCGTGAAGACCGTGACCCAGCGCACTGGCCGCGCCGAAAACGATGAACACGCAGAGCCGGTGAGCGCTTCTGAGCTGGTGGTGCGTGTGGATCTGAACTTCGACCAGCGCAAGATTCGCGAGGATATCCGCAAGGTGATTTCCGGCATGCCCGGTATGGGGGGTATGATTGGTTATCCGCTTGCACACCGCATTTCCTCCGCGCTTTCCGGTTCTAATTCGGAAATTGCTATCAACATCTATGGCTCGGAACTGCCGCAGATTCGAGAGGCCGCCAAGAAGGCTGCCGAGATTCTGAGCACGCTGCCGGAGGTGGCCGATGCCCGCGCCAACCGTGAGGTGATGGTGGATACCATCTGCGTGGATTACAATCGTGAGATTCTGGCAACCTATGGCCTTACCGTTGCAGAGGCTGCTGAGCAGGTTTCTGCTGCTATGAACGGTTATAAGGCCGGTGAAATCATCAAGAATCTGGATCGTTGGAACATCATGCTGCGCCTTGACCCCGAGCTGCGCATGAGCATGGACGACGTGAGCAATCTGCAGCTGGTGGCTCCCGGCGGGCGCATGGTGCGCCTGGCTGATGCGGCCCACGTGTACCGCGCCGAGACCACGAACCTCATTCTGCGCGATAACACCCGCCGCAAGGCCATGATTTCCTGCAACCCCTCTGTGGAATCCAATCTGGGTGACCTGGCAGATGCCTGCCGCGCTAAGCTGGACCCGGCGATGAATGCCATGGGCTGCTCGGTGGACTACGCCGGTACCATCAAGAGCCGCGAGGAAGCCGGCCGCCGCCTGTATATTCTGGGTGGTGTGGTGTGCGTGCTTATCGTGCTGCTGCTTTCCAGTTCCCTTGGCAGTGTACGCCGCGCATTGGTGACACTCATCAATATCCCCCTCTGCCTGGTGGGTGGTATTGTGGCTGTGTTTCTGGCCTCGCCCGATACGGTGAAATCCGTGCTCAGTGGTGAGACTTATGTGCCGCCCATTCTCTCCGTGAGCTCCATTGTGGGCTTCGTGACGGTGGTGGGTTTCGCTATCCGCTCCGGCCTCATCCTTCTGAACCGCTATCGTGCGCTGGAAGAGCAGGGCATGAACACTATCGATGCCATTCGCGACGGTTCCCGTGAGCGTGTCATCCCCATTATGATGACCTCACTCACCACGATTCTGGGGCTTCTGCCCCTCGTGTGGGCCAAGGATCAGCCCGGTGGTGAGCTGCTGGCTCCGCTGGCCATTGTGCAGTTCGGCGGCCTGGTATCTGCCACCATCCTGAACCTGCTGGTCATTCCGGCAACCAGCCGCCTTTTCATGCGCTGGCTCGCGACGGAGAAGGATGAAGCATAAACGGCCCGGTTGCCTGTTTTCAACGAACCCGCTGCATCGCTTTCTCCGGTGCAGCGGGCTATTTTATGGTTTTGCCATTGCGTAATTTGGTAAATAACGCTTGTAATTTTCAATAGATTGTGTATACTTCGGCTATGCCAACGGAGTCAGAGAACAGCTTTGAGATTCTGCGTGAACCTCTTTCAGCTGCTATTGTGGAATTGAACAGCATGTGCCCATGTGATGGTGTTATCATGACCCGGGCAGGGGTGGTGAAGGTGGGATATGAAAGTGATGCCGATTTTCTCTGCATGCTGATTCCTGCCGGCGTGCTGGCCCGTCAGTTGACTGCAGACGGACTTTCCTCATATACTGGCAAAGAACTTAAAAAATGGGCAGATTCCTATGATATCGAGCCTCTACAGGCGAAGGTGAATGCTGCCCGTTAACTATCCGGGAAACCAAATACAACTATGAAGAAGAGATACATACTGATGCTAGCTGCCGCCGCGTTCACTTTTGGAGCTCCGATGGCAGATGCCGCGCCCAAGAAGAGTAAGAAGGCCAAGACAAAGGCGGTGGTCACAGATGAATTCGACATTTTCAGCCCCACAGAGGAGGAAGAGGAGCGTACCGCACGCAAGGCTGCTAAAGATAAGGCTGCCGAGGAAGCTGCAGAGGAGAAGGAGCGCATCAGCTCGCTTTCCGGAGCAGAGCGCCGCGAGGAAAATAGGCAGGCCAGAGAGGACACCAAGTATTATATCGATAACCAGAAAAAGACTCTCAAAATTCTTCGTTCTGTGCGCAATGAGAAGACTGCCGCCAAGGCAGTGAAACCGCTTGAGAAGATTTATGGCGAAGTGATAGACTCTTCCGCGGTTGACGGTGCGCTGACCGCTCTGGGTACCGTGAAGATTATGGAGGAAGACGAGGAGAAGTTGCCTGTTCACCAGTCGCTTCGTTCTGTTGCTGCTGCGCTTAACCAGGCTATCAACAAGGAGATTGCTCGCATAGCTAAACTGAACATTCAGCACAAGAAGTTCAACGGCGCTATGCAGAATATGATTGATTCCCAGCGCTGAGTCGGCTTAAATAGAAAAGATACCCTTTGACAGCAAGGTAGAAAGCGCGTTATTACGGCGTTTTCTACCTTGTTTGTATCAGGGGGGATTTACCCCAGACCTGATAACAGGCGGGGAGACTACTGCATCAGTTCCTGGATGCCATTCGTGGGAAACCGTAGTTCATTATGCAGAAAGGGTCGCAGATGTTTCAGCGCCCGGCTTCTGGTGCCGAAGAGCTGCTCCAGGGTAAACCTCTGTTCAGCTGGTATGTTCAGCTTGTGCTGCAGTACCAGCAGCAGGCAGCGCAGGGAGGGTGAGCGGTGGCGCTCTTCCTGGTATAATCTGCACCCCAGTTCCCAGGCTTCCTGCTCGCGCCCGCGGATGCGGCACAGGTTATAGAACACCCAGCGGTTATACATGGGAGATGCTCCCAGTGCTACGGCTTTGCGGTAATCTTCCACCGCGCGGGTGAAATTGGTGCGGCGTGCCAGGTCTTCATCAAATGCGCCCAGCTGAAGCCAGAGCAGGGGGCTTTCCGGGTTATTGGCAAGACCCTCCAGCAGAAATTGCTCTGCGGCATCCAGGTAATTCTTATTCTGCACCGCCTGCTCGTGGGGCCCCAGATGCTCCTGATTATTGACCCAGGCTACGGCGTTCTTTGCCATATCGGCCGCGGCGCGAATCCAGTAGTTGACACGCTGCGGGCAGAGGGTGGTAATCTGCTTCCACCGGCGCTGAGCCCGCGGCCAGTCCTGCTGAAGCCAGGCATTGGTGGCGTCCACACAGAGCATCTCAGCCGCAAAGGTGCGCAGCCCACCCAGGCTGAACAGCGCCAGTTGCTGGGAGAGTGCATCCGTCTGGGTGTAATCCGGCGGCGGCAGCTGAAGCCTGGCGGCTTGCTCCTGCTGCTGCAGATAGCTGCGCAGCGGCTGCATCAACCAGCCGGCGGCAGCCAGCGCAAGCAGCACCCCGGCATAGTGCAGGGGCGTCTGCAGAAATCTGGCAGCGCGGGGCATCATGCTCGGTTCAGTCGGGCTCGTATATCAGCGGCCAGCTGCTCCCAATGCGGAACGTCAACCCCGGCTTCGCGGGCGCGGGCCAGGGTGCTGCCCCAGATGGCATCGTACTCCACCGGGCGGCCCCGCAGGTAATCCACCGCGCTGCTCGGGATGAATTCGCCCATGATGCGCGTGCGTTCCATCTGGTTGTGGACAATATCCATGGGCAGCGGGTAGCCTCGTTTTTCGGCCGCCAGGCACACTTCCTCCATAATGGCGCGGGCTCGTTCATCCTGCCCCGGCATGGTGAATAGTTTCTTGACGCTGATGCCGCCGTGTGCCACGCACAGGCCGTTGAAGGGGATATTCCAGGTGAGCTTGCACCACTGAATCTGCTCCGCGTGGTCAAAAGCGGTGCTCCCGATATGGGCCTGCTCAAACATTGCGGCAAATTCCCTGGCGCGTGCAGAGCCCGCTTCCGAGCTTGCGAAGGGGGCGAACTGGATGTCGCCGCCTTCCAGGTGGCGGATTTTCCCGGGTTCGTCCATCATGCAGCACACGAAGCAGAGTCCGATATACACCCGCTCTGCCGGTACATAGGCGGAAATCGCCTCTGCATTGCCCATACCGTTCTGGAGGGTAAGCACCTCTGTGTGCTCCCCGACCAGTGCAGGCAGGTAGGCGCCGAGCTGGTCATTGCAGGTGGTTTTCCAGCAGACAATCACCAGGTCGACCTGCCCGCATTCCTCTGAGCGTCGGCACACGTTTACCTGCGGCAAGTGAATATTCCCGTGCACACTTTCCACCTGCAGCCCATTGGCCTTTACCGGCTCGTACACCGAGCGCCCGATGAAACAGACCTCGTGACCGGCTTCCACCAGGCGTGCGCCATAATAGCACCCCAGTGCGCCTGCTCCCAATATGGCAATTTTCATGCCCCTAGACTAGCATTTGTGCCCTAATCATGCAATAAAAAAGGGTGTACACACACTTTTGCCTTGCATTGTCATGCTAAAAACGGTATTTAGAAACCACTTATATCAACCCGGGCGGGCCTGTTTGCCTGCCCTACAAACAACACAACAGAACCACCATGGGTCAACAACATCGTAAGGAGACGAAGCGTCGCCGCCGCACTGCCTACATCAAGCGCCAGAAGGAAATCGCCAAGAACAGCAAGAACACCACTCCTGTTCAGATGGCCAAGAAGGTTTCCAAGGACTAATTTCGTTTCCAGACTGAACAAGTCTTCAGAGTCGGCACGGTTTGTTTCACCAGACCGTGCCGCTTTTCTTTTTTCTGGCGTCACTGTACTTAGGTTGATGTTTTAAGCATAAATATTTGCTAAAACGCCAGTTTTGCTTGTCATGTCATTCAGATTGTGATACATTCTGACATCTTCTAATCCACACACATGAAAATCAAGCATTTCTTCCTCTCCCTGTTGGCCATGGCTGGCGTAGCCCAGGCTGGTGAGCCCGGTGTTGATATCACACCTGCTCCGGAATCCTGCACCTACCACCGTTTCTATGATGCTCTTTCCATTCCCGGCGATTCTGCCCCGGCCTGGAAAAAGAAGCTCTACGATACCACCGGCACGACCCTCTATGTTGAGCTGTATGGTGCCTACTGGGCCGTTGATAACCAGAGCGCCGGCTATGAGGACGATAACTTCTCCCTGCTGTACTTCAGCTCCATGAACCAGCGCATCATTCAGGACTCTGTGGACGGTGGTACCTGGTTCAACCTGGCACTGGCCGGCTCCTGGGGCCTCAATCATGATTCTGCAGATGGCTCCCGTTTCTATACCGACGGTATGGGCACCGGCACCTGGCCGCACACCGATAGCGTGGGCGCCGCCGGCCTCTACATCATGAATGCCACCCTGCGCCAGTATTTCAACAACAAGCGCACTTGCCTGAACGTGGGCGCTATCTGGATGAGCATGTACTTCGACCGCATCGGCCACGCCCGTTTCATGAACGATGCTTTCGAGAAGTCTCCCGTGCTGCCCATGTACTACGGCACCCCCGGTGCTGTGATTCAGCATGAAATTGACAAGAATAACTTTGTGACCGCCGCCTTCATCGGCACTGGTCTGGGCCTGGGTGACAATTTCCTGAACCTGGACAACACCAATGGCTACGCTGTGCAGGCTGAATGGGGCCATTGCTTCAACGAGGGTAAGGGCACTTGGCGCGTTGCTTCCTTCTTCACCAGCGTGGATTCTGTAGGTTCCCGCGGTGTGGAAGAGGAACACAACGCTGTGGGTATCATGAGCGGTGTTGAGTATGATGTGAACGACCGCGTGAAGGTGTATGCACGCCTGGCCCTGGCCAGCAGCGAGCACGTGCGCGCCCGCAAGGAAGCCATGGTGGGTACCACCCTCCGTCTGGTTCCCAACCGTCCGCAGGACTACCTCGGCGCAGCCGTTGGCGTTTACAAGTGCGGCGATGGCGATGCCACCCCCCTGGTGAACGAGTATGAGAAGGTAATCGAGCTCACCTACCGCGTGCAGGTGAATGACTATGTGTCCGTGGCTCCTTACTACCAGCTCTACATCGACCCCGCCTACCGCAATGTTTCCACGGTAAGCGCTACCGGTCTGCAGGCTCACGTGGAGTTCTGATAAACACCTGATTTAATTCTTGATAAAATAGACGCAGCAGGGTTCAGGCCTTGCTGCGTCTTTTCTTATCTGATAAAGAGAGAAGGGGAGCAGCCGCTCCCCTTTTACTCGATTGGACTGAGAGCAGGGGATGGATGCTCCTGCTCCTCAGTTGTGTTTATCTTCTGCAGTTGGCCACTGTCTGCTGCACATTGGCCGCACATGCAGTATCAACCGTGCTGCCGCCGGTGGCGGTAGTCCCGAATATCGCTCCCAGAATGATGCAGAGCATCAAGGTGAGAACCGCGCATATTGTGGAAAATGCATTCAATTTCATAATCAAGGTGCCTTACAGCATTGTTTTCGTTATAGCACAGTTTGGGCTCCGGTCAAGATAAAAATGCGGGGAATGCTATTCTACCCCACGAAGAAAATTATCAGACGCGCATGCCAGCGCGGGAAATGTGTGAGAAGTGCAAATTTGTGTTGACTCTGAGGGGGGATATCTATATACTTACTCTTGCCTTGCCAGGCCCGGTGGCCGGGCGGGTCTAAACTTAAAAAACCACATTATTACAAATATGGCTAAATACGCTATTAACGGTTTCGGTCGCATTGGTCGCAATGTGCTTCGCGCCATGTCCCAGGCCGAGCTCGAGAAGGTTGTTGCTATTCACGACCTTACCCCCATCGCTACCACTGCTCACCTGCTTAAGTACGA
>JBGUSR010000059.1:0-61157 GCA_045132635.1 Akkermansia sp. | reverse complement strand
GTATTGAACCATATAGTCAAGTAATGTTCCATCTCGGATACGAGTTTGATGAAAATGATGTACATGATGTGAAGTTATTGTGTGAGACATTTCATATCGAAGTTCCAAATGAGTATAGATAACGACAAATTCCAATTTATCGAGATCTTCGGGGACCCTGTGGATAGGCTTTTTGGGCTTTTGGAGCCGTTTGCGCCCGGCGGGGCGGTGGCAGGGATTGCAAGCGTGCAATGCCTAAGCGCGCGTGGGTGTTGAAAATCAATGCAAAGAAAAAACCGAACCAGATTGTTTTCTGATTCGGTTTCTTGTTTTAGCTGGAATTAACGAGCCATCAGCGTGGGAAATTTGCGCCCGGAATTCGCTTTTTCCGTTTTTCCTACGTTCAGGCAAAGCAAATATGGAATCGCATTATAATATATTGGATATAGGCGTTTTATGAAAACAGCTTCGCAATTCAGGAGACTGTCACATCGCTTGTAAGAGGTCATGGAAAATGAAATACAGCATTCGTGATTAACGCTTAATTATCGTATACTACAGAAGCAAAGCCTTTCGAGAACATTAGAGGGGCATTTGCCAAATCGTAGATAAAGGGGATACATTCATTACCATCAGAATCCAGACAGCCGAACTTCAATAGGCGCCCCTCTTTCTTAATGACAAATAATCTGTTTTCAGAAAAGGCATAATCGCAGCAATCTATGCTTCCGCTATCCTTCAAAATATCCGCAGATTTATATATGAAGTCTGTTTTGGGGGAGCCATCGATATCTGCCAAGGCCAGGTGATTCCCCTTTGAGACAAGAAGCGAGGACGCCCCAACATTGTGGATATACCGATGTTTGCGGGGCTTTATGATGATTTCCCCATCCCTGTTAATCAGGCACGAAGTCTTTTCCCCCATAATGGAGATTAAGCCATCTCTGCACCTGACCTCTGATTCTGTTCTCTCAAGTCCGCCTCCGCCGATGTATACCGCCAAGGGCAATTCATACAGGATATTCCAATCCCTATCCACCATGTAATCCTTACCATCGAGAAGTCTGACATGTCGGATTCCTTCCCACAGTTCGCCCATGCAGATGAACTCCGGCCCGTGTTTTTTGCCTGTTTGCAAATCAATGCAGTAGCAACGGTTCTGCTTGTTCTCTTTTTTATGAACAACAAGACTGGGGCGTTCATCCTCAACCACATAGTACCTATCCGTAATAGCGCCAAAATCCTGAATCAACTTGTCGCCTTCTCCTCTATGCTGCAAATGGTTCTTTTTATCAATGACTGCATAGATATCGGTGCTATTTGGAACATGAAAAACGTCCGTGTAGGCAGCACTAAGTAAAGGCCGGGCGCGCATCACATCCCAAAGGCCAGTCAATAATTTTTTCGACTTATCATAGGACATGAAGATGATTTGCTTCTTCCCTCTGTATTGCCCGAAAAAAATATTTTCCTCCTCAGGAAGTTGGATAACTTCCTTGGTCTGGCAATTCAAAAATATCGTTTCTATAAGACGCTCGCTCCCTTTTACATGGACATTTTGGCATTGCACCCAGCCATCATACACTCCCCACATAACGCCATACTCGCCCCTGAAATACTCATTTCCGGCAGTATCGATTATGAGATTTTCGCTCTTATATTTGCTCTTACTCATGCAATTATTCTAACAAAAAGGATGAACAAAACAAGCAAAAACAAACTCAAGCCGCCCCACGGGCTCACTCTTCTTTCTTCGGAGCCGGGGGCGGCTGCATGTGAAGCACCTCCATCCGGTGCTCGATAGTCTGCAATCGGACAGACATCTCGGACAGCACGCGGATGGTCTTCTCCTGCGCTTCGGCCTGCTCAGCGATGAAGGAACGCAGGTCGCAATATAGCACGATGGCGGCAGCAATCCCGATAACCGCAAGCACGGCCCGGGGTTGCTCCACGACATAGCGGCACATATAGGCCAGCCAAGGTTCATTTGGTCTCTTTTCGCACATAGACAATCGGGTGGTAAGGGTTAGCTCAGCAATGCCAGCAGCTCATCCTTGCGGGCGAGCAATTGGGCCAGCCCGGCACGCTCGGAAGCGGAAAGGTGGAGCTCTGTATCGCTCACATGCGAAGCCGGGGCAAAACGAGGAAGCGGAGAATCATACGAGAACACCACTTGGGGCAAATAAGACTGGGGAGAAGTCATCACCATGCAGCAGCTATCAGCGCAAGGAGACACGCGGGCCCCGAAGCACAAATCACCGGAGAGCCATTCCGCATCCCGGGACGGCAGCAGACAGAGGCGAAGCGAACGACCGGAAAGCGGAACCGAATCAAAAGCCCAATGGATATTCTGCCCCACCGCTTGGACGGCGGTACTTGTAGACACACCAAGAAGAACCGGCTCCCCGGCGTCATTGAGCTCCCAGATACCGAGATAGCAAGCGGACGTGCTCATCTTGTTGGCAGCTCCGCCTCTGCACTGGAGCGCAAGCGAAGTCAGCTTGCCCGTAGGAACATGCCCTGCAAAAATCTCGCACCAATAGAACTCTGCATTGTCGGTACCCGTGGCCGTGGAAGCGAGCTTCGACTCGTAAGCCTGCGTAGTAACCTCCTCTACGGCCTGATTCACGATGGACTCTATATCGGCATCCTTGCCTGTCTCGCCCGGTTCTCCCTTGGAGCCACGCTCGCCCTTCAGGGAAGCCAGCCATGCAGCCTCCGTACCTACAAAACCATTGGCCACGGCGATATCGTAAGCAGACAGGCCCGAAACATCCACAGCAAGGCCACCGGAAGAAGACTTGCCCACCGGGCGGACATTCTTCCCGGAGACAGGCTCATCCGTTCCCAGCATGACGAAGCCAGCGGCATCAGCTGAGGCCTGCTTGCTATTGACCCAGGACTTGGTGGCCACGAGGTCCGGAGCCGGGTATTCCCCGGTAGCTGCCTCCGGTGCATCCGTGGCAAGGCGGATAATATCGTTGATGATAGTCGTCTGTAGCGTATCAGAAAGACGGGTCTCGCCGTTCTCCATCCAAGCGAACTCGGTCATGGCCGCAAGCGTGGCCGGGGAGCTTTCCTTGCCCTCGCCCACATCGAGCGCGTCATTGAGCGCAAGCGAGGATGCCACCAGACTCAAATCAAAGCGGGTACCGAGTTCCGTCTGAGCCCCGGCAGCCGCTTCCGCGAGAATGAGTAGATCTCCCTCGTAGTTGCCCTTGGCCTTGATGCCCATACGAAGGCCTGTAGCATTCTGAGTCCCCAGCACGGTGACACTCAACGGCACCACGGCCCCGCGCTTCACCTTGAACCCGCTCAGCGGGGAGCCGGTTGCCTTGGCCTGAATCAATGCCGGGCTTTTTTCTGAATTGATGAAAATATCCATATCTGGAGCGGGATGTCAAAATAGCAGAAGGATGGGCACATCGTGCTTCCGGTAATACTCCGCCTCATACTGCCAATCGTGCTTGTACCACTTGTACGAGCCGTTGTCCCCGTCCGGCCTGAAATTGACCAGCTGCACCTCGGTATCTGGGAAATCATCCCGTAGCAGATGGTAAGCAATCCAGCCCGTGGTCGGGGATGCGTTGTTCGTGGCCTGCTTGTACTCCGGGAACCATGCGCGTTCCTTCTCCAGTGCCTTGTCACTGAGCAACAGCACATCCTCATACAGCGAAAAAATCTCCTTTTCCCTGCCGTAAGGGATGAACCAATTCTTATCCCGGGCATTCCTGCGCACGATGAGGATGCGGCGGTTCGGCAGGTGCTTGAGCTTCTCGAAAGGCTTTGCCCGGTTCAGGAAAACCAGCACATCCTCCGGCCTGATATCCAGCGAGCTGAAATCCCCCTGCGAAGCATTGGCAAAAAGCCAGAAGCGCGGCGCGGGGGCAGCAAGCAAGCGGGTTTGCTGGGTCGGTCTGGGAAAACGCACATCCAGCTCCGCCCTATGGTGCAGAAAATACTCCGGGAATCGGTGAGCCGGTTCCGGATTGTTGCCACCATTGAACCGGTGCTGCGTGAATATAGGGTCAAAGAAGATGCCATACGCCCGGAGGTCGCAGTGATTGCGGATGCGGGAGAAAGACATGTCCGTTACACCAAAAGAGGCGATTGCTTGGACGAAAGGAATCATGGCAGACCGGAATACCACAAAGGCATGGCTCCCCTTGTTTTCGGCGCAATTTGGGACAAGTGGCGTGTAAGGCTTCGAGCACTTATCCAGCAGGATAGTGTGGCGGCCTCGGAACCGACTCACGCCATTGGCATCCCCCAGACACAGCAAGCCACAGTCCGCCGGGAGCGGATGCTCAGCCAGCAGCTTGTCGAGCGTTTCCTGTGGAGCAGCACAGGGATAGGCATCGTCCTCGTAGATAATCAAGTACGGCAAGCCGTCCCGCTCAGCCTCCAGAATCAACCGGATGAAAGTCAGGGCCAAGCTCGAATAGGCCTTGGGCTCCTTCGGGCGCGTAGGCTTCTCCGGGATGATGGGATGCGTCACCGGGGGCATGGTGAGCCCGCGCTCGCGGAAAATGCGGCGCATAAAGCATTGCCGCCATGGAGACATGGAAATGCAGCGGGTGTGAATGTTGAGGTCAATTTTCATGGAAGAATCAGGCATAGGAAAGAGAGATAACGATGGTATTGCCACGGAGCCCCACGCTCATACTGGTACTGACCGTGCGGCGGTCGGTGCGGTCTAGGTCGTACCAGTATTGCGATGGGCTGTAGTAGGCATCCCTGTTGGTATGGGAACATGGGATATTCTGCAGCAGCTCGGCAAACTTCTTGCGAAGGAGTTGCCGGGCTGCATTGCAGATAGCGTTCGCGTCAATGTTTTCACAGTTGCAAGCCATAGGAAAGATGTTGCTTAGTAGTGGATATTCGAGCTGGCACTTGCGCCGTTAGCCGTCACCGAGCCGGTGGTATCGGCTACGAGCGTCCCGTATTCCGTAGTAGTCACCACGGTACCATTGACCGATATCTCATAGTTGATACTGTTGGCGATGGCCTGAGCCTCAGCAGCCACGGCGGCCTGAATCTGAGCCAACAGGTCCCCACATTTGCAGGTGCACTCGGGCGAATCCTTGGCCTCCAAGGTAGCAATGCGGGCCTCCAGAGCGTCTATCTTCGATTGCATTTCTGCCAGCTTCGTAGCGCAGTCGCAACCACAGCACCCACTGCCACCAGATGAACCGGAAGAAGACGACCCACCGGGAACGGAACCGCCCGGAACTGAGCCGCCACCGGGTACCGAGCCACCGCCGGAAGATGAAGAGCCACCGCCGGAGGACGATGACGAGGAGCCTGCTACCGAACTACTGCCAGCCGTGGAATCTGACGCCCCGGTACTGCCGGAGGCCTCCGAAGCCGAAGCGGATGCCGAACCAGAATCCGAAGCGGAAGCACTGGCAGAACCGGAACCCGAAGTCGAAGCGGAACCGGATGCACTGCCGGAACCCGAAGCACTGGCAGAGCCGGACTCTGTAACAGTAACGGAACCGGTAGCGGATTCCGTGTCTCCATCTGAGCCGGTTGCAGAAGCAGAAGCGGAATCGCTCCCACTGGCAGAGGCCGACATTGATTGCGAGCCTGAGCCTTCTTGGAAAATCGGTATCGTGATGTAGATAACGCCCCCCACAATCTGATTGTGGTAAGATGCTGCACCGGAACCGGAAGCAGAGCCGGAACCGGCATCAGCAGGCGCGGGCGTATCAGGAAGGCGCGAACCATCCTCCCCCAGAAACGTGACCGTGCCGTCATCATTCAGGACAGCCGGAGCATATTTCACCACAAGCCCGGAGATGACACCTGTAACCTCCTTGATGGTATCAGCATACGGAATCCGGATAACCCCGTTGCGAATCTCCGGCTCCAGAATCTCACGGTCGAACACAATATCCTCCACGCCGCCTATCGTGATAGTGGGGACATCAGATGAACCCGGAGCGGAACCACCGGAGCCAGAAGGCCACACAGAATTGGCCCGGCGGAGCGTGATTTTCAGATTCTCGCCGTCTGCAAGCTCCAGCCCTTCGCCACAAATGAGCTTTTTGAATATGAACAAATGCTCATCCCTTTTGCGGAAAAGTGAAGCGGGCTTGCTTTCGTACTCCTCGCTTTCCGGGGCCGTGTAATACTCTTCCTCCTCCCCTGAGCCATTGCCGGAACCTGAGCCGGAACCGCCATCCTCAGTGACGAGCTTTTCCACCTGTACCGTCTGCAAATCGAGAGTACCGCAATGTGCCTGGTATATGTGGGCGCGGTTCACCTCCTGAATCTTGCGCAGTTGGTACGAGCCGATGAACACCGAGAGCGTACCCTCGCCTGTCGCGTTCTCCTCCGTCTTGCCCCATGGCACGAACTTCTCTTCTGCCTTCTTTATTTCGGCCTTGGTAATCTTGCCCCGGTAGTCCTGGGTAATCACACAATACGCCTTCTGCAAGGTCTCCGAAAACGCGCCGATGTCTACCCAGCCGTCCGTGTAGTCAAAGAGCGGCTGGCCCTGTGGTACCGCGTAGGTCGTGCCCATGTAGTCAATGATAGCCCCGACCTTCATCTGGGCTACTTTGGGCCAGTTGCCTTCGGCGTCCACCTCGCACAGATGCTTGGGCTTGAGGCGGAGCTGGAAGGGAAAGACTTTGAACTCCTGTAGATCTGAGCCGCCGGTACCCCGGTACTTAGTATCTCGCAACTCGGAGCCGGAATACTCGATACTGGAGGTAGACGTGCCATTGCCTACCATGTTGGCAGCCTTGGCAAGCTCCTTCAGGCAGTCCACCACCTGATTGAGCCACCGGGCTGATAGGGTCTCCCCTACGCGTACTTTTTCGGGCAGTTTCATAGCTTACGCGCCATACAGGTCCTTGTCCCAGCCACCAAGGCCAGAGAGCAGCCAAGTATTCTCGATGGTGTAGGTCTTGCCGTCATCGTTCATCGAGCAATTGGAAGACACCTGCAGCCATGAGCGGTTCGGGAACTTGGGAGCCTTGGGCGGGTCGTTGATGGTACCCACGGAACTGATGTCCGACTTATCCGTGCGGGAGGTCTGGCGGACTGTGTAAGTAGCCATAATATCCTTGTAGGCCGTCACGCCCTTATTGATGAGGTCGAAGGCCTTGCTGCCGGTGTTGAGCAGCTTTCCGAGCTGCTTCATGACCGGGAGCCCATCGCTATCGAGTTTCGGCTTGCCTGCATTGTCCACCTCCGGGACCAGCTCCCACAGGCGTGCGCCATCCATGAAGGCTTTGAGGTATTCCAACTGCCCGCCGGAGATGCTGGCCATCTTCGGGTGCGTGAGAATAGGCTGGTCAACCACAGTCACATCAAAGGAGGTCGTAAAAGACACCGTGCGGGCCGGAGAAGAACCCTCTTCGCCTTCGCCATCTTCGCCGGAGCCTTCCCCCTCTTCTGAGCCGTTTTCGCCGCCTTCGGAATCTTCTTCCTCTTCTTCCACTTTGGGCTTGGTGTAGGTGAGCTTCACACTGGCCACCCCGGCCACTCCGGGCGTGATAACCGCCTTGCTCAGAGCCACGGAAGAAAGAACATCTATGCCGGAATCCATCTCCGGCACCGAGCGCAAGGCATCGCCCTCCGGGATTTCGTAGGTAAGCTCTACCGTGTCCCCGGTTTCGCGGTCGCGGCTGAGCTCAATCGTTAAAGCAGTAATGGTGTAGCCCGTATGACCGAACCACACCATTCTGTCACCACCGGAGCCGAATCCTGTTCGTAATGTTGCCATATAAACAGAGCCCGGTGTCAAAATATCATCGACTAATCACTGCCTCCACATTGCCCGATACCTGAATCGTGGGGCCGCGTCTGGTATTGTTGCCGATACCCTCCAGCAAGCGGGTTTGCTTCTTGGTCTCCGAGACAAGCGGGCCACCGATGACCACGGAACGACCGCCACCACCCACTCCGGCCATGGAATCTGTAATGCGCGTTCCCTGCTGACGGCTCCGGCCCTGTTGCTTCTGCTCCTGTTGCTTCTGCTTTTCCTGCGCTTCTTCGAGCTGCTTCTCTAGAGCCACCATACGCTTAGCGCGGGCCTCGGCATCCTCCAAGCCCTGACGCTGGTATTCAGCCGTCAACTGGGTAATGCGCTGCTGTTGCTTCAGGACCTGCAATCGCCGTTCATCTCCGGCAATCTCCGCTTGGAGCATCTTCACCGCCATATCATAGTCGCGGGCGGCATTCTGCCGGGCCTGTTCCTGTTTGGCTGCTTCCTCAGCCCGGCGGCGTTCTGTTTCGGCTGTACGCTCTGCTTCTTCGCGGCCCCTACGCTGGAGCTCCGTTATCTTGTTGTAGGTGGATGCCAGCATCTCATAGCGGGCCACATCCTGCTCCGTGACAACGGGCTTGCGCATGATGTCCTCCATCTCCTTCCGCAAGCTCTCAATCGTGTGGCGGGTCTGCCCATAGGCCGTGGCATCCGCAAGGCGGAGCTGAATCTGCACCTCGGGAGCAAGCCCGGAGAGGTACTGCTCGCGCTCGTTTTCGCGTTGGCGGCGGTACAGGTCGTTGAGCTTTTCGCGGGCAGCTGCCAGCTTGCGCTCCAGCTCTGCGGCCTCCTCAGCTTGTTTTCTCATGGCTTCGGCGGCGCGTTCGGCAGCAATGGCCTCCTCAATCTGAATGGGCAGCGTCTCCTCGTAGTGTCGTCTTTTCTGACGCAGACGGGCTATCTGTTGGTCGAGTAGAGCGATAACTTCCTCGTCCTCATCCTTGGCCACTGCCATATCGCGCTGGTCTCGCAAATCGTCTATGCGTTCATCCAGCTGCTCCATGAAAGAATCATATTGCTCATGGGTTTTGACCTTGCCCGCTTGCTTGTTTAAGCTGTTGAGAGATTTCTCGAACTGCCGGGTTGATTCGGCGGCGCGTTCGGCGGCCTCACTGTTGCCCGCGAACCAGGAGTACAAGGCCCCCAGAGCCTCACCTATGCCCACGATAATCAACCCGATGCCGGTACTGACTATGGCCGCCTTAACGGCAACCATCGCGGCACGGGTAACAGTGGCCATGGTAGACCAAGTGACCGACCACGTAAGCTTGAGCCCGGTGAGAGTAGCCGTCATGGCCGATTTCAGACCGGAAAGCGCGGTCCGGAATCCAGTCACGAAGGACGAGAACGACAGGCCCTTGATAGTGTTGCCCAGAGTAGTCAACTGAGCCCGGAAGGACACCGTGCTGGTAGTAGCCGCCTTGGTATTGCCCACATACATGAGCAAGGCGGCAGCCGCCGCTGCAACCACTGTTTCCGCGCCTCCAAGCACAGATACCAACTCCCCGATGCCGGAGACAATGGGGGTAATGACGGCCACGGCTCCCTCAAAGGCTCCGGCCAACATCTGCGCGAATTGCTGCACGCTCGGAGTGATAGAATCCAAGTAGGCAGTCAATTCTCCCAGCACCGGCAGGATAGCGGCATTGATGGGAGTCCCCAACTCCACAGCCAGAGCAGAAAAGCCGTCAGTGAGGGTACTCAGAGCACCGGAAAAGGTCTGGGATTGCAGCTTGGTCATGTTCTCCAGCAGGCCCCCGGGGCCGGTCAGCCTGTCGAGAACGGCATCGAGGTCGTCCAGATTGAACTCACGCTTGGAGATGCCCTTCATGACATCGGCAAAAGAGATGCCCTTCATCTCAGCAAGCATCTTGCGGATGGGAACGCCCTGCATTTCGAGGGATTCTGCTACCTCATTACTCAAACCGGAGTTCTGTACCTTCGCATACAGGAAAGCTAAATCCTTGAGAGGCTTGCCGGAAACCGAAGCCACATCACCCAGCTTGCGGATGACCTCGATACTCTTCTCCGCTGCCGTTCCCATAGAGAGCAAGGTCTTGCCCGCATCTGAAATATCGCTGAACTCGAAGGGAGTCTCAGCGGCATAGACTCGGAGCTTATCCACATATTCGGAGGCAGCTGCGGCATCGCCCATCATTACGCGGAAAGCCAGAGCAGTCTGCTCCATGTTGGCAGCAGCCGAAGAAATGGAACCCAGAGCGGAAAATGCGCTTTTTACCGCATTGATTCCTCCCTGTATAGCCGTGAAAGCCATGGCACATCGCCCGGCTAGTGTACTTACGGCCTCCTTGGTCTTGCCTAGCTCCTGCTTGATTTCATTGAGAGCTTTCTGCAATGAAGTAGCATCGCCGGAAAAAGTGAACGAAACGTCAGCCATGTCTGGTCAGGTGTTTGAGTCGGTTGTAGAGGCTCCGGGCCTCCGCTTCTTCTTCCTCGGAGACACTGCGCCACTCAGTAGCAACGCCCTCGCTTATCCATGCAGCATGCAGGTATTGCAAGGTCTTGCGCAGTGGCATCCAGAGGATGTATTCTTCAGTCCACCCCGTCGCTCGTGCCAGTGTGAATATCACTGTAGCATTCAGCGCGGGGTTCGCTCGTTTGGGGAGTCGGTCGCATCCGGTTGCGGGATGGCGGAAGCGGCCTGTACAGATGCCTGGTCTGCTGTCAGGGAGGCCGTGATGGTGCGCAGTTCCGCCGGGCTGATGTTCATGGCGAACAAAGCGGCCTTGCGGTTCACCTGTGAAGGCGCGTTGTAGACCGTCTCGACCACCTCATCCAAGGGAGCCGCATGTACCCAGATGAATTCGGTCAGGGTGCGGGTGTCGATGTTGGTCAGCTCTGCACTGCCGGAGGCAAGCGGGTTGCCTAATTGGCGGAGGATTTCGAGCGAGCCGAGGGAAATCGGGCGCAGGGTGAGACCGGACTCCAAGCGGGCCGAAGGCTGCACCATGGAGCGATTGTTGCTATCTTCGCGGGAGGAAATGGATATTGTAGCCATATAAAGGAGCAACATGTCAAAATAGCTCAGTTTGGAACACTTGAAAGAGACTCCCATATCTGGTAGAATCTCCCCGCTTTTCCGCCGACATGCCGCATGGCGGGTGTCTACGTGCACCGTCAGCGGGAAGTAAGCCAGTCCTTACCGCTGATGGTAACGTAGCCGCAAGGGTACGGAACAGCAGCTAACCATGGCTGGTGGAAAATGCAACTCATGAACTATCGAATCATGATAGAGCTGATAATGCTCATTTTACAGGTAATACTGTTTGTGATGAACTTCATCCGATGAGCATGTAAGGCTCCGCACGGTGGGCTGCCACCTACCGTGCGCTTTCCTTTCAAAAAGGGGGTGTTAAAAATAGAAAAGGGTTGACAAATTCCTTTTGTATGGTATGATGACCTCATCAGAAACGATAGTTCTGATGTTACATTTTCCAAAGACCTCCCGAGTGGCAGCTCTGGGAGGTCTTCTTTTTGCCTTGACGGAATCTCCTGTTTTCCTATAATAAGTGCATCCAAGATTTCTAAGATTCATTTTGGACTCTTTTCCGCGAGCTGACTAGTTGCTGATGGTCAGCTCGCTTTCTTTTATATTGACAAAACGCTCTAGTATGCTAGTATAGCTTCATCAGGAACGGATGTTCTGATTATACTTTTTCCAAAGACCTCCCGAGTGGCAGCTCAGGGAGGTCTTCTTTTTGCCTTGACGGAATCTCCTGTTTTCCTATAATAAGGTCATCCAAGATTTCTAAGATTCATTTTGGACTCTTTTCCGCGAGCTGACTAGTTGCTGATGGTCAGCTCGCTTTCTTTTTGCCTTGCCTGAATCGGTCGCAAGGTATATAATAAGTCCATCAGAACATTGTGCGCTGATATAAATTCTCCTGAAGTGCCTCCGACTTGTCACCGGGGGCATTTCTATTTTATGAAATCTTGACATTTGGGGCATTCAATGTCATTCTATGGTCATGAAATCCATGTAGGCGTGGATTGCTTTTCTGTAGAACCTCTCGGATTGCGCCCGGGAGGTTCTCTATTTCATCCTCTAGTGAATTTGTTGATAAGAATCCCCAGCTGGGATTCGGGGGTGCCTTCAGGGATAACAAGCGTCTTGTTGCCACGCTTTACCAGCTCCACCTTGGGAGCCTGTCCGATGTGGTGGTGGATGAGCGTGCAGAGGTTGCGCATGGCAGCGGCCATGTAGGCGAGCGGGTGCTCGTTGTCGGTGCGGGTAATCCACCCATTATCCTGCCAGCGGGCAATCATTTCGCTGGCCTTGAACTTGCCATCCAGAGAGGACTCGTCAAAGAGCCAGTTCACTACCGGCTCGGAATCCCCGGACACTGCAAAAGCCGGACGCTCGGAGAACGGAATCCCCAAGGCCGTCAGACAGGCTGCCAGCATCAGGGACTCCAGTTCTCCATCGCGGGAGCGGATGAAGTTCAGGGCGTCAGATGTAGATTTCTTCTGCATCAGAAGTCGTATATGGTGGAAGAAACTTCGAAGGAAGCGAGGTCTTCATTCTTAAGCCCGATTTTGATGCCGGTCACCACATTGGTGCCGGTCGAGACCGTAGATAGCCCGTGGTCCGGTGCTGCATTCGCCAGCACGAGAGTCTGAGCCACCTTGATATCCGTGGGATTATCGCGGGGAATGTAGCCCTTCATGGAGACATCGGTCTGGTCATCGTAGAAGATGATACCTACCTTCTTACCGCGATAGTCACGCTGTACTTTTGAATCCGGCTTGTAATCGATATCCTGGGACTCAAGCAAGATGCCTTGCTGGTCCTCATCGAAACCGAAAACGCCGACAGTGCCTATGATAGTTGCCATATTAGTGTGGGGGTGTCAAAATTGGAGTACCACCCGGAAGGTGGCGGATTGGATAAAATTATTGTCGAGAGTCTGGGGCTCCTCGATGGTGCGCAGGCTGATGGAATAGAGCTGGAAATCAGCGGCGGAATCATCGAGCTGCTGCCGGGTTTTCCGGGCTTGCAGCGTGCGGCATATCACAGAAAACATCTCCCGGCTGGAGAGGTCGCTCACATCTTCGCCGGAGGTATGCAGCTCCACGGCAAGATTGCATTCCCAAGTGTGATTCCCGGGAATACGCTCCGCCTCAGCCGTACAGGTCAGCAGCACATAGGGGAGCACCAGCTCGCCATTGGTGACAGGTGTATGAACAAAAATCCCTTGCAGGGCTTCCGACAGAAAGGCCCGCAGGGATTCCGTGAATGAGTGGGGAGAAATCATACTGAGCGGATGAGTTTGCGCTTCATGGCCCGGAGCGTGCCATCCATGCCCCGGTTCACAGTCTGGAGAACATAGTTGCTACGGATGCGCAGCAGCTCCTCACCATAGGGCACCGAGTTGGTGACGGTAATCGTCACGCGGTCGCCGCTTTTGCGTATGATGCAGGAACCTTCGCCGGAGTGGCGGCGTACCCATGCGGGGATTTTAGCGTTCAACTGCTCAGCTGCCGCCTTCCATCCGGCGGCCTCGCGTCCGAGTTGTTTTTTCTTAGCAGCCAGCAGTTTTTTCATCTCAGCCTTACTGACCCAGGCACCACGTACAAATCGCTTCTTTTCATAGTTGGCCATCAGCTTGGCCGTCCACTCTGCCTTGGCCTGTGAAGCGGACTGCCTCAGTATCATGGGCGGCGTGTTACCCACTGCGGCCTTGGTGAAGCGTGAGGCTACAGCGCGAGTGGCCTCATCGAGCCCCTTCTGGGAAAGGATAGCGAACTTGGCTATCTTGCGCTGCAATTCTGTATCGTTGATGGTGACATGTATACTCATGGCTGTAGGAGGTCGAGGGAGACTAGCGGGAGCCCCGGGCGGCGGCTGATGTTTTCCACCCGGTAGGACTGTCCATCCACCTGAACGATGGAGCCCGGGCTGAGAGCGGCAGGAAGTTCGGAAGCTAGGCAGCGGGCCTCCAAAGAAAGACGCCCGGAGAAGCCTCCGAGCTCCAGCTCATGACTGCGCCCGGCCTGTGAAAGCAGGACGCGCACCTGTACCCCGTGCGCGGTGAGGAATTGGGGGACTTCCTCCCAGATTGAGAGAAAGTCCCCCGTCATTTCGCGGGTTAAGCTCATGCGGAGACGATGCGCTGAAGGCCAGCGGGGCGAACCACCTTGAAGCCGTAGAGGGCCTCCAGAGTGATATACACCTTGTTGCTCTTGGTGTCCGTATAGCGGAGGTAGCCAAAAGTCAGACCGGTCACGGGGTCGGTGACAGCACCGGCCTCGTCATAGTTGGCAATCGGCGTCAGGTAACGCATGGCGATAGCCAGAGAGGACGGGTGAGCAGCGAAGCCGACCAGATTCTCGCCGTTGTCAGGTACACAGCCGGTCTCAAACACATTGAAGCCAGCAATGCGGTTGACCTTGGCCTCAACTACACCCTGCTGGGCCAGCGGCGTGATAAAGGACTTGGCCACGATGTCATCGGCAAGCAATGCGGAGAAGTAGCTGTTATCCAGCACCAGAGCGCGGGAATCCTGCGGCATCTTGGCAGCGGCGCAGGCCTCACGAATCTTGATGATAGTCTTATAGCCGAAATCCTCTGCGGAGATTGCAGGAATGGCGGGTGTACCGAAGTTGGCTGCCGTGATAGAGGTGAAGATGTCGCTCATCACGTCAATGGCGAGCTGCTGGGCGGCGGTCGTTACCAGCTTCTCCAGCAGAGGAATCGAGGTGGTGGCGGCCTCCTTGGCGGTGAGGTGTACCGTCTTGTACTTGTGGCGGTCGAGCGTCACGGCCACGGAGCTGGCCTCCGAATCTGCGTTGGCGGTATAGTCCCCGGCGTAGTCGCTGGAAGCGGAAGGCGCACCGATGACAGGTACCTTCACGGTATCGAGCTTGTCGGCGGCATCCGGTGAGAAGTTGGTGGAGAATGCGGACAGGGGAAGCAGAGTCTCCATCCACGGGAGAAGCGCATTCTGGGAGATGCGCACGTCTTTGAGGTCGGTGATAGTGTTAGCCATATCAGTAAAAAGCGGGTTAGATGTTGGAGTAAAGCTCTGCACGCTCAGCATCCGAAAGCGAGCGGAGGAATTGAGTCTGCCCCTGCGGGGTGGTGATTGCCTTGAAGCGTTCCGCCACGGGAAGCACGGAGGCATCGCCCTTGGGGGTCACGCTTGCAGCCTGTCCGGCCTTGGTACCGTAGAACTCTGCGGCGCGTTCCTCAGCGGTGCGGGCTTCCGCCTGCAGCTGGGAGATCTGTCCGCGAGCTTCCCGGAGTTCCACCTCCTGAGCGGCCATCTTTTCCTTGGCCGTGGTGAGGTTGTCCGTCAGCTCAGCATTGACCGCCTCAGCGGTTGCAAGGTCGTTTTTGGCCGTTTCGAGCTCGGTCTGAACTTCGGCAAGCTGTGCCGTGAGCTCGGAGACCTTCGCCGTAGCGGCGTCCAGTTGTTCGTCAATAGTGGTCATATATGGTGATGGTGTTGTCAAAATGAGCCCTTACAGTGGCGGGCTCGGAGTTTATCCTGCACGGCCTCCAGCGTGGAGATGGTCGCATCCACGAGTCCGAGCGTGCGGGCCTGAGCTCCCGGGAAGGTCTGGCCCTCCATGTGTTCCGGGGCGATATTGCGGCGGCGGGTGACTGCGGCCTTGAAATCGGCCCATGTGTCATTGACCTGCTGCTGCAGGAGGGCTCGCTGCTCATCCGTGAGGCTGGTACCGGTGAGGCCGGTTCCCTTGTACTTGCCTGCGGTGATAACCTCCTTGCGGAGTCCGAGCTTGGCATAGGCCTCGCTGCAATCCAGCAAGGGGAGAAGAACGCCGATACTCCCCACCCTGGCTGATGGGGCTGCATAGATGCCGTCACACTGGGTGGCAACCCAGTAGGCGGCGGAGCATGCTTGCCCGGAGGTGAAGGCGTAGACATATTTCTTCTTGCTGAGCTCGCGGACGGCTTCGGCTAATTCGGGCGTCCCGTTGACCGTGCCGCCGGGGGAATCCACATCCAGCAGTACAACAAGTACAGCCGGGTCGTCTTGGAGCGTTTTGAGTACCTTTGCGGCCTTTTGCGCCTCGGTGTGCTCGATGCCGAACATGTTCAGCACGGCCCGGGTAGTTTCCGGGAGTCTGCGGAAGATGGGGCCATGGATGGGGACTGTGGCAAGTCCTCCGTCCAGAGTAAAGCCCGGATGCTCCGGAACCGGCTTCCCGGTGGGAGGCGTGGCCGGAGTCGGGAGGGCGGCGAGTTGCAGATAGCTTTCGGCTTCCATGAGCCAGAGGCGTTCGGTGGATAGTAAGGTGTTCATGTTGACGTGACAGGTGGGTTGATGGTTTCTTGTTTGAAGCTGGCAAAAAGGAGTTGCGGCGGGAGCCCGTACCGCTGAGCGGTTTCTTCGATGAGCTTCATCTCCTGCGCTCGCTTTTCTACCTCCTCGTGGATATCCATGCCCAGCTCTGCAAAGTGGTCGGAGAGGGTCTTAAGTCCGGCCTCCACATCGGAGCGGTTCTGCTGAGCTTCGCGCCCGGCATCCACAGTGACACGGCGGGGCGTGGTGAAGTTGACCTCGGTCCAGTTCTCCACGGCTTCGAGCTTGCCCGTGGTGATGGCATGGCCGATGACCCAAAGCCAGAGCGGGCGCAGCATCCTGTCGATGAGTAAGGTCTGCCGGTAGGAGAATCGGCGGTCAGCTTTGGCCACTGTGAGGCGAACGCCCGCACTGGCCAGCTTGGAGGAATCGGAAGCAAACTCGAATGGCAACATGCCCAGCGCAGAGTCGCGGCGCAGGTGCTCCAAGAATCCCGTGAAGGTAGGACTCGGGCGGGAACTCTCAAAGGGTTTCAAATCCTCGCCGGGCTGGATTTTGACGAGCTTGCCACCCAGTATGCGCTGGAGCCATCCGGCGTCCGAGCTTTCCGCTTCCGGTGCGCCTCCCAGCTGGAAGTCTCCATCGTCTGCCGAATCGCGGGCGGTGGTCAGAATACGTGTGATGTCCGCATGGTCCTTCACGGCGTGCTTTTCGAGGGCCAGCAGCTCCATCTCATCGAGGATGTGATTGATAGAGTGCTGGAGGCTCGGGCAGCCGCGTACCTGTGAGGGGACATCCGGGTCGTACACGTGCAGGATGTGCGCGGCGGAGATGTCCGCATGCGAGCCGTCATCCCGGAGCAAGCGGTAGGCCATCGGCACCCCGTCCGGGCTGAGTTTCACGCCATCGACAAATCCCTCCGAATCTGAGTAGTCTCCGATGCGGTGGCTCTCGATGAGTTGAATCCGGGGTGAGTCTCCCTGCATGACTTTGTGGATGAATATCTCGCCATCCGTATCAACAGCTTTGCAGACCAGATGCTCGCACTGGGTGAGATTGAAGCGGCCTGTCAGGTCGGCGTGGCGGCTCCATCGGTTGAAATAGGCTTCCGCCTTGCGGTTCCATGCTCTGTCCGAGCTTTCCGCTTGCGGTTTGAGTCCATCTCCCACGGCATACAGGGCCATGCTGCCTACTATCTCACGGATAAAGCCGGAGTTGCGGACCAGATAGCGGGAACGGCGAACAAGCTCCGAGCGTACGCCCGGTGTCAGGTCGAGCGTGGCATCGCGCGGAGCACTGCCGGGAACCTGAGCCCGGCGCGGTGAGCGGTTGGCGTTCTCGTAGGTGGAATTGACTCCGAAGAAGAGACGCGCGGCGAATCGTTGAAAAGCATTCATAGGGGGAGGCGGTGCGGTACATAACTGCCCGGAGCGGCTGGCCTTTTGGCGTAGGTGGCCGGGTCGAGCTTGCGGAGTGCATAGGCGCATTCTTCCAAGACCTCAGCCACCGGCATCACTTGTTGCTTGGTGACGGAGGTACCCCCGCCATCACTCCAGGACATGATAGTTTTTCCTTCCAGCAACAGAGCTTTGGCCTTGGCTTGTATGGCCAAGACTTCTTCCGTGCTGAAGCCTACAATGAATAGTCCCTTTGCCATTATGCTTCGAAGGCGGCACGGGCCTTCGCTACCGTGTCGAATAGGTTGAGCTGGATGTGGGGTTCGTCTACCAGATTGACCCATGTTCCGCCCCAAGTAAGGCCGGGCATGGTGCAGGCAATGGCTCCGAGAGTCTTGTAGTGAGGGCTCTCCCCCAGATACTCCTTGCCACGGAACAGGCCGAAGTCAAAGGCAAGCCCGAAGTTGTGCCAGCTCTGGCCACCGCGTGCATTGGTGACTTTCGGACGCTTGCGGAAGAGTTTATCCTGTTCTTTGTAGCTCCGGGTGCCGTCAATGAGCTTCACGGTGATACCGAGTTCCGCCGCGCGTACTGTGGCGGCTCGCATCCACTTGCGAGCGGCTACCTGTGCGCTGGGCATGAGGGTGAGTATCACCTTCTCGGTGCGGTCATCGAAGGTGCCATAGGTTTCGGCGGCTTCGCGGGAGGCGGTCAGCCATGCGTCCTCAGCCTTGCGGGTGAGCTTGCCGGAGATGCCGTCAATCTTGCCCGTGTAGTACCCGGCTAGGCGGAGCATGCGCTGCCAGAATATGGTATCCTGCTGGATATCACTGATGGTCATTGCCACTCTCCTTTCCGGTGGCGGTTGCTTCAGTGCTTCCGGTGGAATCCTTGGTCAATACGCCGATGAGACCGGCGATAGCCATCCCGGCGGCGATTATCTGCTCCGCAAGTACGGTCTCAATCGTGGCCCCGCAAGCGGTCGCAAGTGCTATCAGCCCCAGCCATGTGGAGCGTTCCTTCAGTCGAGAAAAAATGTACGTGAACATACCCTCATGGGCATGTCAAAAAGACTTTTTCGGGGATTGACAAAAAGCTCTAATACACTATAATAGCGGCATCAGGAAACGAGCAACCTGATAACAATCTCCTGAAACACCTCCGGCGGCCCCCAGAGGTGTTTCTTTTTACCCTCAAAATACATTGATGACCTCGATTCCGTTTTCCTGCAGGAGTCTGCCGGTAATTCCTTTGCAATCGCAGGAGGGTGAATACTTAGCCAATATGGCTTTGCGGATGCCGTGCTTCTGACATATTGCGAGCGTTTTCTGTGCCCCGAGCATGAATTCTTCGGTGCGTTCTGTCCCGGTGACATGACGGCGTTCCGCCTTATCTTCGCAGGTCTCAAACACGCGCCCGCCCCTCCGCTTGACAGGAGTCCTGGGACAAGAAAGCCCGCCCAGAAGTTCCGGGCAGGCCTTGATTAAGGGGCTATCGCCTATCAGCTTTCGGGCTGCTGATGAGTTGTGGATTCGTCCATGCCATCGACAGCGTTCTCCGAGGAGGCAGGCACTGACGAGGACGAGTCCTCCAGCTTCTTGCGATTGCGGTCCCATAACAGCTTCACTCCTTCCTTTTCCCAGTATTTGTATTTTTCATCGTATGACTTAACACCATAAGTCTTAATGCGGATGCTTCCCATGATACGCTTCATTTCCTCAAAAAGCAAGGGGTAATTTATTCGCAGCGCGTCATATTGCTCACGGCATTGGAAGGGACAACACCAGCATGCTGTACGCTTGAATCCGGCGGCGTAGCCGGGCCACTCCGGGATGGTGGCTTCCAGCTGCTCCTTGGTCATGGAGAATGCCGGATTGTAGATAATCATATTGGGCTTGGATTTGATGGCCTGCATCTCAGCCGTGCCGGAGCGGCTTGTCTTCTGCTTGGGCTGGCCTCCGCGTACCAGAATATAATCCTCGGAGCCTACCACGGATTCGATGTATTTATCCATCGGCTCATTGATGAGCTTCTCCACACAGTCCATGTACAGGCTGTCCGGGCTCTTGCCCTTCTCGAAATACTCGGTCAAGTAGGTCTTGGAGGGGTGGACGGTGGTCAGCTTGGCCCCCAGCATCTTGCATACGCGCTTGATGTGCATGATGAGGTCGGGGAACTCGCAGGTGTTCTCGATGTAGATGACCTCGCAATGTTTCCCGGTGGCGGCAAAGGCCTCCCACGTGGCTATCAGGGCTCGGGTGGAATCGCGTCCGCCGGAGAAGGCCCAGAATACGTACTTGGCCTTGTCCATGCGCTCGGTGAGTTCGAGCTTCTGCATCTTCACTTTTTCGGCTTCCGCTTCCTCGTCTATCACTTCCGGCTCGGAAAGCAGGTCCTCCAGACTCACGCCGGAGAAGCCGGTGAGCTCCAGATCTATCTGTCCTTCCAGCTCACTGAGCAAGGCACGCAGTTCCTTGTCGTCTGCCACGGCGAGCTCTGCTATGCGGTTGTCGGCAATCATGTCGGCCCATTCGGCGGCCTCGGTCTCGTAGTCCTGGTAGTCTACGGGTACGCTTTCCACCCCCAGCAGACGGGCGGCGGCAAGGCGGCAGTGGCCTTTCACGATGAAGCCGGAGCGGTTGCTGACCACGATGGGATTGCGCCAGCCCTGTGACTTGATGATTTTGGCGAGCAGCGATATCTGCTTGTCGGAATGCTTGTTGGGGTTGCGCGGGTTCTCGACCATGGCCTCAATGTCGACCATCCGGGAGTGGGCGCAGTAAACTTGAATGTCCATACCCTTGCGGGCTTGTCAAAAAAGGCCACCAACGAGCCCGGCAAGGCTAGGACGCCCCCTCGCCGGGAAAACGGCAGCACCCCGGAGGCCATCCTACCCCGCAAGGTGGCTTTTTGTTCGTTGGCTCTCAGAATAGTCGCTTAGCCGTGACTCTTTTTAGATTATTAAGATTGATTTTGATTACTCTTCATCATCTTCCCTCTCTTCATCATCTTCCCACTCTTCATCATCGTACATATCGTTTAGTACGTATAAACAACCCTTGCTATTATCCTTTGTGAACTCTCTAGCGTCACTATCATATATATATTTAATACCTTTGTTACTTATAAGTTGCAGAACAAAAAAATGCTTGTTAGTATCGTACGCAATGCCTATTTCTGATATGTCTTCAGAGCGTACGTCCGATGGGAAAAGCCCCCAACAGTCCTTTGTTTTTTCACAAAATGATATGAGTTGCGCAGTATCCAAAAAATCCTCACCTACAAAAAAATCATCATAATGAGCCTCAACAGTCTTGATTAGCCTATCTTTTTGATAAACTTTTTTTGTTGCAGAAAAACTACCTTCCCCTACATCTTTATCTATACATATCACAACAATTTTGTCATCATCGCATTTCAAATATATAGGGTATGTATTCTCTGTCTCCATGCATTTCGGAAGGACATCGGCGCTCAAGGGTTGACAAACACACAATGCAAACAAGATTATACAATATAGTTGGAACTTTATTTTTTTAAAGAAATGACTAAAGTTTGGCATACTTCTATATATACAGAAATTTTCATAACTGTCAAGATTTCTTTGTTTTTGGCCAAACGACTTGCAACACGCCGCGACTGGCCCGGCGACCCGGGCAGTTGGCCTCCAATGAAGTATTCTCCTCGAAGAGGAGATTTCTTCATTGAGAACCGCGCTCATGCGTAGACGCGATTCGTGCGCGAATAATCAACACCCCCCGAAGGGGGCGTGTTGAGGATGGATGCCGGTTAATGCCGGTTTTAGCTTTTCGCTTCCCTCCCTACCGGTTGAGCCTTTGCTGCCAATGAAGCTTTCTCCTCGAAGAGGAGAGTGCTTCATTGAGTTCCGCGTACATGAGCAGGCGCGAATTCGCGCACGGAAAATCAACACCCCCCGAAGGGGAGTGTTGAAGGTAGCAAGCGGCTAGCGATGGGCCTAGCGATGGGATGAAGCGGCGGCCCCTCCATGCGTACGCGAGAGCCCCGGCGAGTCCAAGGGAAACCGGGCTCCCGGAATGGCCGCGTCAGCAAAAAGGCCCCCAACGAGCCCAAGAAGGTGAGGAAGGACTTTCGGAGGGAAAACGGCTCCACCCAGGGAGGCTTCCTACCCCGCAAGGTGGCTTTTTGTTCGTTTTATGCTTCGGACTCGGAGCCATCACCGGGGGCGGCGGTACTTTCGGCACCCACCAGCTTGAGCATGGCCGCGACTGCCACCTGCATGGCCTCGCAGTCAAAATAGTGGTTCGCCCGGTTCTGAATCTGCTTCCATATCCACTTGCCGCGCTCATACACTCGCCGCTCGGAGTCGAGCATGTCGAGATAATCCTGTGGCGCGTCCTTGGGTACCTCCCAAGTGGCACCTTCGGCATTCTTGCGGAGGCGGGCCAGACAGTCTTTGATATTGAGGTTGCTCCAATAGAACATGGTGGCATATCGGTCGCGGCCCACGCTCACCTTGCGCTTGGTCGAGTAGTAGCGCATGACGGTCTGCCCGGAGCGGGTGCGGTGCGGGAAAGTTCCCCGGCGGTCGCCCATGAGCCCGAACCATCCATGTTCGGCGCACTTGGCATACACATCCGCCGTGGAGTAGCCACAGTCCAGAAAGACAAGGCTCGAATTGACTCCCTGCGAGAGCTGCAAGCCTTCCAGAGCCTCCCAAGAAAACACCTTTTCGCAGTGCAACAGACGGGATGCGCCGTTGGCCGCCCATGAACGCACGACCGCATAGAAATGGCCCTTTTGCACGTCCACGGTCATCACGCGCACCGGGATGCCGCCGATATCCGCTTCCTCCTGCCAGCTTTCCCCGAGCAGGTAGTCACTGAGGCTCTGGTCAATGGTGTAGTCCTCCTTGTACTCGTTCCAAGCCTGTGCCAGTCGCTTCTGGTAGAACTGCTGCAACAGGCTGTTGTCACCCTTGCGGGAGGCCTCCTTGGCGCGTAGGTACATCTCTGCAAGCGAGCCCCAGCTCATGGTGGCAAGGGCGTTCCAGTGGAAGCCCACATTCTCCCGGGCGGCGCGGGGATTGAGCGGCACGAAACAGGCATCCGCATTCAGGCGGCGGCGGGTTTCGTCATGGTCCTCGAACTCGTGGCCGCATTCCCGGCAGACAAGGCGCACGGAATCGCGCACCTTGCCGAAGTCATACTCCCCGGCATCGTCCCGGCAATCCTTGGCCCATCGTACCTGTTGCCATGTGAAGGGCTGCCGGGTGCTGCAATGCGGGCAGCGGTATTGCCACTCCCTCATGTCGGTGGTGGCGTGCTTGCGGTGGGTGTCGTCATTCTCGAATCCACCCTGTGAGCAGAAGATACACTTACCCAGCCAGCCGAAGGCGGTCACGCGTGCCTCCGCTTCTGCCATGTGGCCCTGTGGCCATCTCCAAGTCTCGTCCCCTATCAGCCACCGGATGGAGCGGCGCTGCAGGTTGCTGAGGTTATGGGCACCGGCTACCCAGAGGGTCATGCCGTTGTTGAAGTAGATAGTGGTGTTGCGCTTCTTGTTGGGGTTGGCCGGGTAGAGATTTTTCACCGGTTCGCACTCATCGAAGAGCTTTTGCAGGCGGCTTTCGCTCTGGTCCTTGGCGTCATCGTCCGTCTGGTCAAGCCAGAGGGTAGGCCCGGGCAAGTTGGCTATGATGTAGCACAGTGCCACCTCCGGCGCGGTGGTCTTGGAGCTCTGCACGGATGCCACGATGCTGACCAGCCGGACATGTGGGTCTACTATCGCGTCCATGACCTCCTGAATCATCCGGGAGTTGGCAATACGGAAGCGGCCCGGCATGGGGCTGTACGGAATGGAGCGGATATGTTCTTCGGCCCACTGCCAGACGGGCTGACGGTCAGGCGGTCTCCATGCCTCCTGCCAGATGTTGAGAAGTTGCTCGTTGACGGACATATTCGATGATGTGGCGCAGGGTTTCAGGCTTTATCTGTGGCTCGGTCAGGCGCAGGACTGCCCATCCATCCAGCGCGGCGGTAAGGTATTTTTCGGCATCCGCCATGAATCCTTTGGGGGTGAGGTGGCGGCCCCGGTTCCAGACTCCGCCCTCTATCTCGATGAGGGTCATGCTTGCCGGGTGCGCAAAGTCAGCCCGCCATCGGCGCGGCGGGTGGAATCGGTACTCCGGCAGCAGCTCCGGGCCATCGAGCAGGTTCCAGAGCTCGGAAAAGCGGCTTTCGAGGGTGGAGCTCATGAGGTCAATCCGGATTTGCTCGTATGCAGCAGGCGGCACACTTCATCTATCGCTTTACTGTTCTCCTCCCGGATGCCTTGGGCATCCAGCCCGCTGAGGATGGGCGGCAGCTCGTTCTCGAACTTGGCACGCAGCAGCGCAATGGCCTTGCCTACCAGCGTATGCCACCCCTTCCGCACGTCTTCGAGGAGGATGTATTCTCCCTTCTTCACGGCCACCTTGAGCTCGCGCTCCTCCACTTCGGCAAGGAGCTTGCGGGCCTTCAGGGCCTCCGTCTCAGCCCCGCCGCCATCCACGTGGCCCTTGAGCTCGTTAGCCTGTACAAAATCTCGCCAAGCGGACACATTATGGCTCCCGTTGGGGTTGGGCTCCGGTGCGCCCTTCATCTTGCGCCAGTTGCTCAGCGTGCGCCGGGTGACTCCCAGAGCGGATGCCAGCTCGACAATGGTCTTGGCTTCGGTCAATGTGGCGGAGCTTCCGGCAGCGCGGGCCTGTACACGGGCTCGCTCGGTAGAGGTGAGAGTCTTACCGTCTCGCACCTTGCGGACGATGTTGGTGAAATCGGCCTCCAGAATCTTCTCCGCCGCTTCCTGTGTGATACCTGCCATATTACCCTCAGCCGCTTGTCAAAACGGCTGAGGGCGGCGGGCGCGTCAGTATTCTGACGGCAGCAGGATGGTAGTGTAGTCGCGTTGGCCGCTCACATCGGAGACGGCCTCTGTTATGATGTAGACCCGGCGGCCATGGCTGCACTGGTAGCAGCTCAATATCCGGTCGCCGGAAGTGAGAGCCGCTTCATTCATCTGCTTGTCTGATTTGCACAGATCTCCCCAGTCATGGCTGATATGGCGAAGCAGTAGCTCGGTGATTTCGTGAAGGTTAAAGGCCGCCATGATGCCCGGAGTGCAGACCAGCTGCCCAAGGTTGAAGTGAGGTTTTGCTTTCATGTGGCCGGGAAAAATAGCATGGCCGGACAGAGCGGAGCAAGATTGCCCATGCGTCATGTTGCTGCAAGTCTCTGGAACGCAAAGACCGGGAAAAACGGCATCCCGTTTCTCCCGGCCTACCCGCCAACTCAGCGGGTTGTATTGCGCGGTTCCGACATTGAAGGAAAAAGCCTTATGTGTCAATTCTTTAGGTGTGCTTGCTCTCAAAAAAGTGGGAACCGCTAAAAAGCTCGCGTGCTCGAATCATAAAAAGAAGGCAGGCACAAGAAGAGCGCGGCCTCTCTTAAGGAGACTTCCTACTACCTAGTATACTATGTATCAGCGTATAAGGGAGACTCCCTCTCGCTGTAACTCTAACACAGATGTGGGGTTCTGACGGCTTTTGTACGATGTTCTCCATACCTTTAGGCGGTTGTCAAAATGCGTTGGCGGTGGCGGTGAGCTGGCCTGCATACTCGACAATGGGCTGGAGTCGGGAGAGCAATTCGGCTCGATGTTCTTTCGGTAAACTGGTGGCCGGGTGCTGAGATGCCCAGAAGGTGAAGCGCGACAGTTCCAGCGCACAGGGGATGGCCTTGTCCGCCTCCTCCTGGGTCGGTAGCGGTAACAGGCCGAAAGGTCGGTCAGCGTTCGGGGCCACGGATTCCTCCGGCGTTGTGTTGCGCTCCTTCTCCTGCACGATTTGGCGCAGGTGGTGGCGCAGCTCGGTGCAGGAATACCCCTCACTCTCGGCCAGTGCCAGAAAGTTCTCGCGTTCGTCAGCGGAGCTCTGAATGCAGGCGGCCTCTTGGTGGTGAGAGAAGGACAGGCGTTCATGGCGGCGTTCCGGCGGAAAGGCGCGGCAGGTGGCAACAATGTTGCGCAGCGTGCCATTGCTCAGGCCCGTGGCTGCCATGGCTTCGGCATACTTGCTCTGCACCTGCGGCATGCCCCAGCGGCGTTCACAGAGCAGCAGCGTGTCTCCCAGCAGCCAGTTGCTCGCTTTCGCAAAGCGGATGACCGAGCGGAAGATGGCATTGAACTCCTCCGGCTGCATGGTGGCCACATCAGCTACAATGAGGCCCTGCGGGGTGAAATTGACGCCGACCACGTTCGGGAGCTCCTGCCGCCCCTCCGTCATGTCGACATGGCAAGGGGTGGCGGCATAGCTCTGCGGGTCGAAAAGTTCAAGCTGTTGGGGAATGGTCTCCATATTCACAGGTCGATGTCAAAACGGACAATTTCCGGCGATTGTTCTGCCGGTACTTGCTCCGGGATGATGCCTTCTTCTGGTTGCCCATCGGCGGCAGACCGAGCTGCTCCTGCAAGGTGCGCACATGGTAGTTGAAGCTCTGCCTGCTCATGCCGTGCCGCTTGGCATGCTCCTCGCAGGTGCCATAGCCGCAAAGGTACTGCAAACATGACCAAGTGAGCTCAGGATGACCGGTAGCACACAGGAAGTCATGCACGACCTGCCGGGCCTCGTTGCTGCCTTTGCCGTCCAGCATGATGTCCATGAGGCTCAGGGGGGCATCCGCTTCGTCCTCGCGCAAGCCTTCCACCTCCGGCTCCACGGTAGGCATCTGCTTTTCGGTGAGCTCCTCCAGACTGAGCCCCATCTGCTGGCCTTCCAGTCGCGGCTGAAGCAATCCGGCAGCTTCCGCCCGCTCTCGTTCCTCCGGACTCATGGCCGCCACCCACGCTTGAGCAGCGGGGCCACTGAAGGCGTCCCGGTAGGCTTGCATGCGGCGGATTTCGGCGGCGGCGTACTCATCGTGACGGCTCATCGGGCGGGCCTCCTTTCCATCCCTTTTTTACCTGATTTACGCACTACACTCTCCCCTATCTTTATATATATATAATTTTTTTCTTTATATTTTCCTATTTTCCCTCTTTTTCCTTCTTTTATATAAAGTTTACACAAAAAAGGTGTAAATATGTAAAGAAGGTAATGGAAGGTGTTGGAAATGAAGAAAAAGGGACATTGACACCTTTCCTGACATCCTTCGATTTGGAAGATGTAAGGAGTAAGCAAAAAACGCGATTTTCGAGCGAATGCTGTATTTCGTGAGCCTTCGGCAAAAATGCCGCCGGAAAGGCAAAAAGCCCTTCCGACTGACACCTTTGCCCAAAAAGTTACACTCTTAGAAAGGGGTGTATTCATCGTTTTCGGTACCTTGGCGGTGGGTTTGAAAGTCCTCTCGTGAGATGGTCCAGTAACGCTTCCTGCCGTCTGTTTTGTGCTGGAGCGGATAGCCTTCTTTGGCTGCAATTTGCCCCAGACGCATGCCTATGGATTTGGATGTGGCAAGGCCCTTGAGCAAGGGGCGGATGGCCTCATTGAGCATCATGTGGGAGTAAATCTCGCTTGCCGTGGCACTCAGCTCGACTACTCCAGGCTCCATGAAATAGCAGCTCAGGAAGGTGTCGAATACCTCCGAGAATGTGCCACCTGCGCCATTGGCTTCGGCTGCAGCATAGAGCTCTGGATGCAGGAATCCGGCCACGCCAAAGCGAGTGCCGCCCTTGCATTCAAGCGGGGTCTCGTACCCGGCAAGGAACCCGGCAAAAGCGGGTAGTTCTGCGGCCACCATCTTCTCCGCTTGCGGGTCCTCCAGCTTGGTATCAGTGGAGAGGAAGAACATCAGCTTGTCGGCGTTGTTGATATCCACCACCGGGAGGATTTTCAAGCTCTCCGGGTCGGTGTTGCAGGTAACGATAAGACGACCGAGCCATGGCAGCTTCACGGCCTCGATGTACTTGGCTTCATAGAGGAAGGTATCATTGGCCACCATCTTCTTTATCATGGCGGAGTAACATTCATGCGTGCGGCTGTCCATCAGGGGAGTAGCATCGTCCACGTACCAGATACCACTACCGAACAAGTCCTTGTTGAAGCGAGTCTGGCCTGTGAGATAGTCCGTGGCCTCCGACCTACCGCCGAACAGGGGCGCAATGATACGGGAGGACAGGAACGACTTACCGGAACCGGCTCCACCTGCAATGTAGATGGCTTGTCCGCGTGTCGGCTTGCGGCGCAGTGCGCCCTGATAGGCCCTTGCGAGCCAGCTTAAAAAGTACGGAAGCTGCATGTGCTCATCCCCGAAGAATCTCTCCAAGAAGGCCGCTATCCACGGGAACCCTTCGCCCCATGTCTCGCGCTTCATGGTGTCCGGCTGCATGGCTTCCACTGTGCTGATATTGAGGTAGCTGTGGCCGTTGAGCGTGATAGTCTCCTCATCTGAGTACAGGAGAGGCAGTACCCCATCCAGGGTTTTAAGCCCCACTATGGAACCTATCACCCGGCTGACCTGACTCTCGTCCTCCTCCCCGGTGCGGCGCGTGCGGAGCCCGTACTGCGTAGCGAGCAGGCTTTCCGTGTTGACCCGGTTGTGGGATGTCCAAGTCGGCTTCTGCCCCGGTGCCGCTCCGGCGTGCCTGCGGTGCCAGAAGTGATTGGAGATACAGTAGAAATCAGCCAGCGCGGCCCCTTCGGTTTCGTTCTCGTAGTTCTCGCAGAAGCTCTCCCCGAAGATGGCATTCCAGCTCATGAAATTGGTACCGCCGGTGTATGCTACCATGCCGGTAGGAGTCACGACCGCCGCCGTAGGGTTATCGGCTGCCGGGTCCCAGAAGCGCACGCCACGCGCTCCCACAGTGAACGACCCTGACCAGCGGCCCGGGAAGCGGCGTTCCACTTCCTCCGCCACGCGGGAAAGCGGTATTTCCTGCCCGAGTGAGTTCCAAGCGGCTTTCTTCCATGCTTTAGCCTGCCAGAGCATGAGCCGCTCCAAGGGAATCGGCTTGCCCCCGGTTTCGCGCCACCTCCACCCCCGGTGGTAGTATTGGGCCGTAGTGAAGAAGGCAGTCTCATCCAGCGGGCCGAAGGCTGACCCGAGGCGGAGCTCCTTGTAGGCAATGCTCAGGAGCTCGTGGGTGCTGTTGGCATCCACCAGCGGGATAGGCCGTTCAAAGAGCCAGACGGCATGTGTACCATGCGAGTAGGACTCGCTGATGTGGGTGGGCCTGATGCGCATTTTTGCAAGTGCCTTGTTGCGGCGTTCCTCGTCCATCGGCGCATCGTAATCCGCCACCAGACCATACAGGAACACGGGCGGGTTGCTGACGCTCACGCGGACACCGGGCTGCTCCCCCTGATAGCAGGAGAAAAAGCAGTCTTGCGTGGTGGGTTTGCAGCAGTATTCCCGGTACTCTGCCTTGGTCGCAAAATACGGCGTTTCCGGCAGCCTCTCCAGCTCGCGCCGGGTGACGGCATGGCTGGAGTGGTTCGGAAGGCAGAAGAACGGAGACGAAGCGAGCACGGGCTCCGAGGAACCCGTGCAATCATTGGAGATATTGGAATTGGTCATTTGCAGTAGTGTGTGGAAATAAAGGTTTCAGCGGCGAGCGGGCAGCCGGGGAGCCAGTCCGGCGCGGTGCTCATGATGGTGTTCACGTGGCGGGCGGCGCGTTCGGCCTGAGCTTCCGGCACCTCCAGCACGACTTCATCGTGTACATGGAAGCGGCAGGTGTACCCGGCATCCTCCAAGGCCAGCAACATGTGGCAGAAGATATCGCGGGCCGTGGCCTGCGTGATGTTCTCGCAGAGCTTGCCCCCATAGTAGGGAGTTGTCTTACCTTGTACCGTGGCCCGCCACTCGCCCGCGAAGGGGTGCACGCGGCGGTAGTGGAGGTATCGCCCGCTGTACAGGCGGAAGGTGCAGTCGCGCCCGTTGTGCATGCGAAGACGGCTCTCCAGATTGTTCCAGAGGGCTACCAGCTTGGCATTCTTGGCGCGGAAGTCACTCACTTGGTGCTTGGCTTCTGTGAGCGTCAGATCTACACCGGCCATGGCTTTGGCCAGCAGCATGAACTTGGCCGCGCCGCATCCGTACCCGAGCCCCAGCACTCGGGCCTTGGCGAGCCGGTACATGTCCGGGTCTGCCACCTTGAGCGGCTCGGTTCCGGTGTAGCCCATGGTGGCGCGGGCGTGTACTTCGTAGATGCTGGTTCCATCGCGCAGGAGGTCGAGCTGGGCCTCATCGGCGGCGAGATAGAGCACCACGCGGGCCTCAATCTGGGATAAGTCGGAGATGATAAACACGTTGCCGGGGTGCGGCACAAATATCTTGCGCATGTCTACGCCGTGCTTCTCGCCCCGGTACATGTTCTGCATGTTGAAGCCGCCGGAGCCAGAGAATCGCCCGGTACCGGCTCCGCAGTAGAGCAAGCGATTCACCTCCGCCTCGCCGTCAGGGCGTACGCGGTCGGCCAGTGTGTTGAGTTTCTCCAGCATGGTGTTGGCGGAGCGGTAGTCGTAGAGGGCCTGTATCCAGGGATGAGCGGCTCCGTAAGTCTGCATCCAGCGGATGGTCTCCGGGTTGTCCTTGGCGATGCTCCCCGGTGCCGGGATGCCTGCCAGCCCGCACTGGGTGGCGATGGCCTTCGGGGAGCCGATGGGCGCACTGTCGGCCCATGGGATGAGGTCGCGGGCGGTAAGCAGGACCTCCGCCACGCTCTCGCGGGCGCGTTGCAGGGCGGCAAGGTCAATGTGGATGCCTTCGCTGGCCATGCGGCGCGTATGGGCGGAGATGCGCCTCTCTTCCTCCGGCCAGCGGTCGCAGTATTGCTGCCAGAGGCGGCCACAGAGCGCGGCATCGTTGAGGCAGTATTCCCGGAGCCTCCGGCCCCAGTCGCGCCGCTTGGCTTCCTCCCATGTCACCCCGCACATCTCTTCGCGTACCGTCTTGTCCGGTTCCTCCCCCAGCAGTTCGCGGGCGGCCTCCTTAAGCGAACGGGCGGTACCTAAAAACGCGCAGAGGTCGGCGGTGCAGCACCATTCCACCCCAAGCCCGTCAGGTACCTTCCCGAGCTCAACAAGTCGCTTAAACACGGCTTCGTCAAAGCTGGCATTGTGGGCTACCACCCGAGCCCCGCGCAGCAGCTCCCACGGCATCCCGTCCGGCTCCCCGCAGTACATGAAGGGAAGCTCCGATTCCCCCGGAGGCACCAGCTCCACCACCGCGACCATGTAGATGTCGGTCATGGGATGGTGGAGGTAGTGGTACGGCCCCAGCTCGGTGATACTCACCTTCTTGTCATAGTAGGTCTCGAAGTCGAGTGCATACGTGCGCTTGCTCATTCGCGGGCCTCCTTTCCTTCGGTCTGTCGGATGGCATTCTGGCACAGGCCTGCCAGTCGGCTTTCGCGGCTGTCCAGCTGGTCGAGTACGTGTACCAGCCGCTCCACGCGCTTGGCATCCCCGCGCATGGCGGCTTCCCCTAGCGCAAAGGTCAGGCGCAGGGAGTTTTTTACCAGCTCCCGGCCTTCCACGGCCAGCGCATGGGCGATATCTTCCTGCTCGTTGCGGGGTTGCTCGTTCACGGCACAGAGCACATTCCACCCTCGCCAGCTTTCCACCAACTCACCAAGGCGGGCTATGGTGTCGGTGCACATTTTCGATTTTGATTGTATTGCTATCATGTTCCTGTCGGCCCCGGTTGTGGGCTCGCCAGCTTCAGCCCCTATGCCTGGAGATTCGCTCCTCAAAATTGCAACAAAATGCCACTTCCATGTGAAAAGTGAAACCGGGTCCCGGTGAAGGCTTGCAGAATTGCCCGTTTTTGGGCATACGTATAGCCACAGAAACGCGTTTCGCAGGTCGGGTGGGCACTTGTCCCAGAACGGGGGTATACCCATCTTCTAGGGCAACCCTTCCAATTCTGACGAATTTTCACAAGATGGCAAAAAAAAATCATTTTTTTTTGCACCCCCAGCCAGCCGGTGCGGATTCTACGCGCATAACGCGCGAGGAATATGTGGAAAAAATCGAAGATTTTTCCCACGTATCCCGCCCCCCTTACGTGGGTAGATTCGGCATCGGTAGGCTGGCGGGGGTGCAACTCTCGCAAGCGGTTAATGCTTAGCGCTTTGTGTGTTGACAAGCCTTTCGAATGCTGTATAATGCGCTCACACACCACAAAATCACCGAAAGGAGACCAGAAAATGACAGTTCGCAATCACAGAAAAGCCGCTCTCGATGCAGTTATGCAGGGAGCCCAGTTCACGGATGCCCGCTACATACTCGTAGGGGCGGAGTCTATCCAATTCTTCCACACCAACGGGAAGCTGCTCCAGCCGCCCCCGGAGGACATTATCGCCATTCGGGAGGGAGTGGCGGCTTCTCTGGACGGCAAGCGCATGCGGGCCTACCGGAAGCGAGCTTTCGACCTGCAGCAGTGGCGGGCCTACCGGTTCGCCCAGCTCTCCCCGACCGAGAAGACTGTGAGATACGTTCTCGCCGCCGCCAAGGAAGCCGGGAACGGGGTACTGCTGACCTCTGCACAGGGGAACGTGTATCTGCTCAGCCAGACCGCGCTTGACGCGGGCAAGGTGAAGCAGAAGGCCATGGCTCCCTATCAACTTTCTCACCGACAGGAGAGCTACCTCGACAGCCTCATGCACAGGCCTGATGGGGTAGCACTACGCTGTGACATCAAGGGCGGGCAACCGCTCGATACATACGAAACTCAATCAACCGAAATCAATCTTCTCATCGCCTAAAACAGAGAACAAATAAACATATCACCAAGTAGCAGGCCGGGAGTCTGGTAAGGACAAAGCCGCTACGGGTGGAAAGCGAGATGGGTCGCACCACCTGTGGCGGTTTTCTATGCCTACCACATTCCCGGCCTTTTTGTCTTCATTTTTCCCGCTTTTCCACCCGCTCGCGCTCCCTTTCCGACAACGGCTTGCTATGAACAGTAGCAAGTTATGTCCAAAGAAAAACATTGCGCACAGGCGCACGACATTGACGGGACGCTCCTCCTTGAGGGGCTGAATCAGTACGAGGCTATTCAGGCGGCACGCAAGACCGACCCGGTAGCCGAACGGGTGTACAACCGACTCTACGACCTGTACATCCGAGACGGTAAAGCCAGTGACCTACTGGCACGGAAGTACAACCCTGCCAAGGGGGCCGATAAAGCTGCATTTGTCTGCATGTGCTTCTCCCATGAGTTCTGGAACAAGCTGCGCAAGCGACAGGGACAGATTGCCCGCCGCAAGAATCACGAGGTACCACTGGACGCTCCAAGCGGTGGCGATATCAAGGTGGAGACCGAAATCCGCAAGGACATCGCGCGGGCCTTGCAGATTGAGGCCACCGAGCCCAGCACCGGCTGGGTGTCGGCGGTCTGCCGCTCCCTACCGGAAGGCTCGCCCGCGTACAGGCTCGCGGAGCTGATTCGTGACGGCGTGGCAGAGGCCTATGCAGCCAAGGGGCTCTACTTTGCAGGCGAGGACCGGCACATGGAGTTCACTATGGCCGGAAAGCTGCTCAATCTCACCAAAAAGCAGATTGAACGGGCCAAGAAGCAAATTGCTATGGCGTTGATACGCAGGCCCGAAGCCACCGGAATGATGGAGCGTGTAAAAAAATCGAAAAAAAGAGGAGCGAATCTCATGAGCTAGGGGCTGAAGGTAGGCGAAAGGACACCGATATGTTCAAACTCCTACCATCCCAAGAAAAACACGCTGCCCGCCTGAAGGACAGCATTCGCCTCCACGGCTGCGCCCTCGATGCCAGCTCGCCCGGTGCCGGTAAGACCTACATTGCCTGTGCCGTGGCGAGGGAGCTCGGATTCCAGCCGCTCATCGTCACCACCAAGGCCACAATCCCCAGCTGGCAGCGCACGGCGGAGGGCTTCGAGCTCGACCCGGTGGCCGTGGTCAACTACGAGAGCATCCGCACGGGCAAATCTGAGTTCTGCACCAAGTACCAGCGCGAAGCCTACAGCCGCCGCAAGACCAGCTTTTTCTGGAACCTGCCGCCGGGCTCCATGCTGATTTTTGACGAGGTGCAGAAGTGCCGCCGCCATAGCTCGGTGAATGCCCAGCTGCTCCTTGCCGCCGCCCGTCAGCAGGTCCCCACGCTCATGTGCTCCGCGACCGCCTTCGTCACCCCGATGGACTGCTGCGCCATCGGTGCCGCGCTCGGGCTCTTCCGTGATGGGTGGTTCTGGACATGGGCCTCCCAGCACGGATGCAGCAAGGGCAAATTCGGCTGGCAGTTCCATGGCACGGAAGCTGACCTCCGCTGCATCCATGCCGCCATCTTCCCGGAGAAGGGCTCCCGCCTGTCACTGGCAGACATCCCCGAGTTCCCGGAGACGCGCATCGAAGCCCGCCCGGTGGAGACCGGCAAGGCCAAGGAGATTCAGGCCATCTACACCCGCATGCGCCGTGAGCTCCAAGCCGCCGCCAACACCGAAGACCGCGAAAAGCTTGCAGAGCTGGCCGAAGCCATGAAGGCGAAGAAAGCCAACCAGATGACCATCTCTCTGCGTGCCCGCGCCGCCGTGGAGCTCTGCAAGGTGGATGCCATGGCCGAGCTTGCGGAAGATGCCGCCGCACAGGGCGAAAGCGTGGCCATCTTCGTGAACTTCACCGAGACGATTGACGCCCTTCGCGCCCGCTTGGATTGCAACGCCGTTATCCACGGCGCACAGACTCCGGCGGAGCGTCAGCAGGTGGTAGACGACTTCCAAGCCAACCGGAAGCCCATAGTCATCTGCAATATCGCCGCCGGTGGCGTGGGTATCTCGCTGCACGACCCCACCGGGCAGAAGCCCCGACTGGCTCTCATATCCCCGACCTTTTCCGCAATCGACCTTACGCAAGCCCTCGGGCGCGTACACCGCGCAGGTGGAGCCCGCTCCCGCCAGATTATCGTCTTTGCCGATGGTACCTGTGAGAACCGCACCTGCGAGAAGGTAGCCGAAAAGTGCTCCAACATCGCGCTGCTCAATGACGGCGACCTTGCCCCCACCTTCCTACACGACAAAACCCATGAACACTAAGACCAAAGACAAAATGTCGGCTCTGCTGCTGGTTATCCGCCGGGTAGCCTATGCAGAGGGTAACATGGCCGCCCGGGCAGCCGGAGCGGAGGATAGCGAGATGCGCTGCTATTTCAGCGACTTGGCGGAAGAATGCTCCCACTTCGGGGACATGCTGGCCGTGAAGGTGGAGCGACTTGGAAAGGAGGACATGTTCCATGACTAAGCACGCCCTGCATGCGCCGTCCTCCCTCGGGTACAAGGAGATATGCCCCAGCTATTCCTCCCGCCCGGGTTCCAACGCCGCCGCCGATGAAGGGACGCGCCTCCATGAATGCGTGGAGCGCGGCACCACGGAAGGCCTGCCGGATGAGCTTGCCTTGCTGGTACTCTACTGCCTGGACTATCGCGACAAGGTAGTGGCGGACATGGCCGCCCCGGAGGTCATGCACGAGGTGAAGCTCAGCATTGCCGGAGGCCTCACCCACGGCACGGCGGACTTCCTCGCCATTGACGGCTCCCGCGCGGTGCTTGCAGACTGGAAGATGGGCCGCATCCGTGTCACCCATCCCTCCGAGAATGCACAGGTGGCCGCCTATGCGCTGGGGGTATTCGAGAAGTTCCCGCAGGTACAGGAGCTCACGGCAACCATCTGCCAGCCCCGCCTGCAGTACCTTGTCTCCCACACCTTCACCCGGGAGCAGGACTTCGATGCGCTCGACCTGCGCATCCGCACTATCATCCGCCGCGCCAACCGCCACGGGGCGAATCGCCTCTGCGTGCCGTTCTCCGGCTGCAAGTATTGCCGCAAACAGGCAACATGCCCCGGGCTGATGAATAAGGTCCTGCCGCTGGCCAGTCAGTATGCCGGTCTGGTCATCCCGGACGAGATTCAACCCGCCAATGTGACAGATCCCGCTCTTATGGGCCGCATGCTGGAGGTGGCAGCCATCATCAAGCCGTGGTGCGAAGCCGTGCGTTCTCATGCCACCGAGATGGCCCTCAGCGGCCAGCCCATCCCCGGCTACCACATCGGCTACATTTCCGGCAAGCGCGGCGTGGCCTCCCCGGCGGAGGTATTCGCGGCCTTGCCTCATGCCTCCGGAGACGCGGGGGAAGACTCCCCATGGGAAGGCGGCGAGCTCCCCGGCATCACGGCGGAGGAACTGCTGACCTGTTGCGGCTCCCTGAGCATCTCCGCACTGGAAGATTTCTATGCTGCCAAGGCCAAGCGCGGCCATAAAGGCAGTATCAGAGAAGCCCTCTCTGGCTGGCTGTCCGAGCGCAATCTGGTGCGCCCCGGCGAAAGAACAGAGACCTTGAAGAAGGACAACTAAAACACACAAAACCAAAAAGAAATAATACAATGAGCAAAACACTGAAGCCCTTCACGGGCAACGAGACGGAGGCTCCTGTCGAGGAGTCTGCAACCACCACCACCGCTATCACCACCATGGCCGCCGCCGGAGGCTTCGAGGGCGAGATTCTCCCGTCCGAGATTCGCATCCCCACGCTGAACGTGGTACAGGGTGTGGGTGATTTGGCCGATAGTTTCCGCTCCGGGGCTATCGTGCTCAACAAGGAGACCCAGCTCACGGACGGCGGGACTCCGCTGGAGGTGACGCTGCTCCGATGCCGCAAGTTCTATGTCGAGAACATCCCTTACGGCTCCGAGCAACGACCGGCCATGTACGACAAGCTCCAGGATGTACTCAAGGCCGGGGGTACGCTGGAATGGGTCAATGACACGCCGCCCAGCTTCCTGCCGGTGCTGCAATGTCAGGTGCTCATCAAGAAGCCGGAAGGCGTGAGCGGTGAGTTCCCGTATGCCTACGAGGATGGCGACTACGCCATGGCCCTGTGGACGCTTCGCGGGATGGCCTTTACCCGTGTCGGTCGCGCTCTGCTGACCTCCATCGCTCAGATGGTGAATCAGGGCAAGCCGATTTGCGCGAACAAGTGGCTGCTGACCACCACGCGCGAAAAGCTGAAGAACAAGAACACTGTGGCGGTACCGGTGCTCCGCAATGCGGGCAGGAATACGCCGGAGTTCGCGGACTTCGCCGCCTCCCTGATGGCCTGACGCCGGTAACACTGGCCCGCCCGCTATCCCGCCGGAAGGTGGGCGGGCCAACTTCCACGCCACCAAGATACCATGCCAGACCTGACCTATACCCAGCGGATGGAGCGGTTTGTCGAGTTCATTGCCCCGGTCATTGTCAGCCACCTTGTCAAGATGCGGCGCGAGCTCAGCGAGAAGCAAGCGGCCCCGCCACCCTTGCAGCTGCTCCCCAACGCACGCAGGCGCACGAAGCAGGCCCTATCCCGTTGAGCATCATGAAACTTTTTAGGATTGACGCCGGATATTTGCTTTCGTTACTCTTAGCATGCGGGCAAAAACTCCGCAAGCATTAAATATGAAAGCAATACACAATCAAACAGCATCAGCTGAGCACCCCGGTGTCACCTGTTCGAAAGCCTACTTTCCCGAGCAACCTGTCAAGAAACGCACGCCGACCCGCTACCTCAAACCGGAAACCTACGAGCAACGCATAGAGAACTTTGTCGAAGATATCTCCCCGGTCTTTGTGAGCCACCTCATACGTGTACGCAATACGCTGAGACAAGCCATCCCCGGGCCCGAGCCTCTGAAGCTGCTCAATTGCAAGCCTAGGCGCGGACGCCGCCGCAAGTGACCCTAAAAGTCTCCTTGCGGGCTGCCAGCGGAGGCAAAAACGACCGCCGGGGTATCTCCTGCAAAAATTTTTTAATTTTTTTTTTGATACCCTGGTTGCGTTTCCGCCTTTCATATCAGCTATGAAGTTTCGAAAGAGGCATTACTGCAAAGCATTGACCAAAAACAGGTAACATGAAAATTTTAGGATTGACGGGGTATATAGGCCAGAGTTAGACTTTCGCCACGGGTCGAAACAACCCCGTAACTGACAGAAAATGAAAAACATCCGACTTAACACACTGACTCCTGCCGCTAAGAATCTCCTCTCCAAGTTCGCCGCCATGTCCGCTGACGAATCCGGAAAGGTGGAAGCCCGTTTCGTCTGCACCGAGGTGCTCTCCAAGCGTGAGAACGGAACGCTGACCTCCCTGAAGAACAAGGACCTGCTGAGCTCCGAGCTCTGCGAGGGCGAGAACGGGGCCGAGCTGCACATCTGCCTGAGCGATGCCGCTCTGGACCTCATCGGACAGATGGAGACACCCGTGCAGAAGCTGACCCGCAAGGCGAAGAAGTATGTGGCCAAGGCTGAGGAAGCCCCCGCCGCCGCAGAGGTGGTGGAAGAACCGGCCCCCGCTCCGGTCGAGCCCGCCGCTGAGGAGGTGAAGGAAGAAAAGCCTGCCAAGAAGGCCCGCAAAACGAACAAAAAGGCCGCCAAAACTGAGGAAGCCCCCAAGGCTGAGGAAGAAATCCCGGCCACGGAGGAATCCCCCGCCGCAATCGTCCCGGAGGACGAAGAAGACGAAGCCCCCGCAAGCGCGTTCGCGGAGAAGGATATCGACCCCATCTGGGCCAAGCGCATGAACGGAATCATGGCCATGTTCCAGCCGATTGAAGCCGGAACCATCCTGACCCGCGTCTACAAGGGCCAGTGCTACCAAGTGCAGATGTGCGCCGATGGTTCCTGCATCGACTACGCGAACGGCAAGAGCTACAACTCCCTGAGCCATGCCGCCCGCTGCATAACCGGTCGCAAGAGCGTTCCCGGTCGCAAGTTCTTCAAGGTTGACGGCAAGCGCGTTCTTCACAACGACAAGTAAAGACATGAAGCAAATATCCGAAAAAGAACTGGAGGTGCGAGTGGCCGCTTTGGCGGCCATGAGCCCCTTTGAACTCCGCGAGGAATGGGCCCGCGTCTGGGGCACCCGCTGCTACTCTCACAATTATGCGCTGCTCCGCCGCCGAATCAAATGGCGTCTGTATGCGCTCTGCCACGGCCCCCTTGCCGCCGCTGCCATTAAGCGGGCGGAGACGCTGGCAGACTTCTCCCAGCTCCGGGAGCGTGCTCCGTCCGATGTCACTCCCGCGCCTGCGCTCCACACCAAGACGGAGGTGGTGGCCAAGGCCCTCGATGAGACCCGGAGATGGAACCTTGCGCCGGAGGGCTCGCTCATCGAGCAGATGCAATCTCACCCCGGGTCATACCTGAAGCGCAAGTACCGGGGAACCATGCACGTGGTCTACTGCAATGGCCCGGCCAAGTTTATGTACGGCGGCCTGATGTATGACAGCCTCTCCGCCGTGGCAACCCGAATCGCCGGATACAACATCTCCGGCAACAAGTTCTTCACATCCGCAAAAACCGAAGTTTCCTTACCATGACCACCGATTCCGTACCCGATAAACGCTGTGCCATCTACGCCCGAAAGTCTACCTCGCAGGGCATGGACCAGCAGTATACCTCGATAGATGCTCAGATTGATGCCTGCGCCAAGTACGTGGAGGCACACATGGCCGATGGCTGGAGGCTGGTCGGCTCCTACCAAGATGTGGCCATCTCCGGCGGCACGATGAACCGCCCCGGGCTGCAGGAGATGCTCAGGCATGTGCGAGAGGGCAAGATTGATACCATCGTCACCTACAAGCTCGACCGTATCTCCCGCTCCATCCGCGACTTTGCCAACCTGATGTACGAGCTGGACGAGCTCGGGGTCGGCTTGGTCATCATTACGCAGAACTTCGATACGAGCTCGCCCATGGGCAAGCTCTGTATCAATTTCCTGTCCTCCTTCGCGGAGTTCGAGCGCGACATGATTCGCTCCCGCATCCGCGACAAGGCTTCTGCCAATGCGGAGCACGGGCTCTGGATAGGCGGATCTCCTCCCTATGGCTACAAGCTGGGAGACAAGCGGGCTCTGGTACCCGTGGAGGAGGAAGCTCCCTTCGTGCGTGACATGTTCCGCATGTCCGCTGAGGGCCACTCGCCCCAGAAGATAGCGGCCTACCTGAATGAGTCCGGGGCTCCGCTGCCTCATACCCGGCAGAACAAGTCCCCGCTGCCATGGACGCCGGAGAAGGTGCGGCTCGTGCTCCAGAGACGCCTGTATGCAGGCATCATCTCCCACGGCGGCAAGGAATACCCGGGCAAGCATGAGGCCCTCGTCTCCGAAGCTGAGTGGCGGGCGGGCCGGAATGGCGTGCAGGCGCACCCGACCCAGACGCGCCGCAAGTCTCACCCGGACATCTGCTACCCCTTGCAGGGCTTGCTGCATTGCCCCTGTTGCGGGCGCAAGATGGGTGTCACGTATTCCACCGGCAAGGGGACTGTGCACCGGTACTATACCTGCGTAGGCCGCACCGGTCGCAGAAAAGATTGCAAGTACCCGAACCTCCCGGCGGCAGAGATTGAGCGCGTGGTGGCGGCTCAGCTCGTGGACTACGCGGAGGATGAGACGGTGCTTTCCATCGTACGAGCCCGCTACCCGCAGTTGACCAGTCTGGACATCCGCGAGGCCCTCTCGGATGCCGGGGAGCTGGTCGGCCACTTGTCCCACCCCGCGCTCAAAGCCATCTTCCATACCCTGTTCAAGGGTGTTGTGTACGATATTGAGGAGAACGAGCTCCGCATTGAACGCTATACTGCTTAATGAGCCATGACTACCACGACTACAATCAAGACGACTATCCCGCTCATCCTGAAGCGGAACAATAAGACGGCCCGCGTGTTCGCTCCCGTGCCACCGCCGGAGGAGATGAACCCGCTGGGAAAGGGCCAACGCCCCACAAAAAAGGCCCTTGCGCTCGCTAATGCCCTCATGCTGGAGCGCAAGCTCATGGATGGTACCTATCGCTCCTTGGCGGAGGCAAGGCGCAAGCTCGGATTCACCCGCAGCATCCAAGACCGCTTGTTCCGCCTGCTGGAGCTCCCCCCGGAGGAGATGGAGCGGATTCTCTTCGAGACCTACTGACCAAGCGCTCCAAGCTTGAAAAATCCGCCCGGAGGGTGTACAATCGGCGTCACGTCGCCATGACACCCTCCGAAACAGAGGCCGCGCTTCGCAAGCTCTTCCAGCTGCTCAAGCCTCCGGCCCGGGCGGTATGCCTGTACCCCAAACCTCCGCAGCGGCGCGAGGTTTGCGGCTTTGCTTTGTTCTACAAGAATACGCTCGTCCGGGAATACTTCGGCCCGGATATGCTCAAGGAATTGACCCGCACCGCCCGCGAAAAGGGGCTGATGTGAGCCCCAGCAGGCGGCAAACAGACCAAAAAGCCACCTTGCAGGGTAGGAAGGAGCCCCGGCTGACCAAGGGCTCCAGCGAAGGAGAATCCTAGGCTTTTGGATGTGTTTTTGCGCTCCGGGGTAATCCGGCACTTTGCCAGAAGCTCGCGGCATCCTTGCGGCGGGCGGGTACCATGTAGCGAGAACGCAGCAGCGAGGTATCGCGGTGGCCCATCTCCAGCTGCAGCTCCGGGAGATTCCGGAACATGGCGGCGTGGTACGTGGCGAAGGTGTGGCGGCAGACATCCGGCACCCAGTGGCGGAACCCGGCGGCGCGGCGCAAGGCCTGCCACTTGCGCTTCCAGTTGCGGGGGATGAACCTCTCGCGCTTGCGGATGCCCCTCACGCCACGCAGGGGAACCGCACGCCCGCCGCCCGTCTTGCTTGCGCGGGGGCGTATGATGACATGACCCTCCTCCCAGTTGATATCCCCGTCTTGGAGGCGGCTCACCTCAGTGGGGCGGATGCCGCCATAGAGCATCAGGCTCAGCGAGAAGCGCATATCCTGGAACTCCGGGCGGCTGGCAGTGACTTGCAGCTTTTCCACTTCCTCCGGCGTCAGCGGCTCGATGGGCTTTTCCTGCACGGCGGGCACCTCGATACGCGTCACCGGGTTGCTATCCGCCCATTCCTGCCGGATGCCATAGCTGAACACGCTGCTGAGAATCACGCGGCCCTTGCGGTAGCTGCTGGGGCTGGCTCCGAAGGCGGCGGCAAGAATCCGCTTGCAATCCGCCGTACTCATGGAGCGCAGCGGCATATCCGCCGCGCCTTCCACGCGCAGGATGCGGCGCACGAAGTGGCGGAGGTCGCGGCGCGTGGTCGGGCGCAGGTCCTTGCGGGCCTCCACGCTCTCCCATGCGGCCACGCTCAGGGACACGGTATGTTCAGCCGCCTTCACGGCTGCCACGCCTGCCTGAATCACCCGGCGGAGCAGAGTCACCAGCTCGGGGCGGCTTGTCCCCGTGGCCAATTCTCCCAGGGTCTCGATTGCTTCCAAGGTCAGACGGGCTGCATCATTCTCAGATACTCCGGTTCCGGCTAAAAGACTTTTTGCGATATGATTTTGCTTCATGATGACATGTGGGTTCCTTCCTTATCAATGCAGATGTCAAAATCAAAATGCGGGGCTGACTAAGTTTCTACAATTTGCGAGGCTTTTTCGGGGATAAAATATCTACCCGAAATCCTGAGATTCCGAGAAGGCTTTTTCGATAAGTTATTGATACAGCGAAGGCCTGCCCGGGGTCTTCTTTGATAATCCTGTATACTAGCATGTGGAAAAGTAGTCACACATGCCGATACTTCACTGGTTAACACGCAGCGCAGATATTGAGGCGGCCTCCCAAGTCCAGTACAGGGTTCTTGAGGAGGTCGATTCTCTTCATTATGGAGACAAAAACTCCGACAATTTACTGATACAGGGGGATAATCTGAATGCCCTGAAAGCTCTTCTCCCGTACTATGCCGGACAGGTCAAGTGTATCTATATTGACCCTCCTTATAATTCGGGCAACGCCTTTGACCATTACGATGATAATTTAGAGCACACATTATGGTTGTCCATTATGTATTCTCGACTAGAATTATTAAGGGATTTTCTTCATGAAACAGGTAGCATTTGGATACAAATTGATGATGATGAATGCCATTATCTCAAAGTGATTTGTGATGAAATCTTCGGGCGAGCTAACTTCGTGAATATGATTTCTGTGAATATGAAAAATATCGCAGGGGCTTCAGGTGGAGGTGAAGATAAGAAACTGAAAAAGAATTGTGAATACATTCTCATATATGCTAAAAACTACTCTTCCATGGACATTTTTAGAGGAGCCTACAAATATGAAGAGATTGGCGCATTGGTTGAGAGATACAGAGAAGAGGACATTAGTTGGAAATATACTACGGCTCTTGTAAATCCCGGACAAAAAATATACTTAGGGGCGACTGTTGATGGCAACGGAGAAGAAATCTCTATTTATCGCAGAGAAAATTTCATTATCAAATCAGTGGGGCAACTTATGAAGGAAAATTCTCTCTCAGAACGCGAAGTATATCAAAAATATGCAAAGTGTTTATTTCAAACCGCTATGCCGCAAAGCTCCATTAGACCTCGTGTCATGGAAAAGGTTAAAGAACTGAGAGAAACTGGTGAATTGTTTTCTATTGAATATGTGCCAAGGAGCGGACGAAATAAGGGACATAAATATGAACAATTCTATAAGGGAGAAAGCTTCAGATTGTTTGCTTGGTTAAGAGATGTTTCTGAGGAAAAAGAAGGTATTTTGTACAAAAAAACTCTTCTGGGCACATATTGGGATTTCGCATCAGATACGAAAAATTTAACAAAGGAGGGCTCAGTGGAATTTCCGAATGGTAAAAAACCTGAAGCTTTAGTATCTCGTATTTTCTCAATGACAACATCCCCCGGCGACCTTGTAATGGACACATTCCTTGGTTCCGGAACAACGGCAGCAGTTGCTCACAAAATGGGGCGGCGTTATATTGGCGTTGAGATGGGAGAGCACTGTGTCACCCATTGCCAGCCGCGCCTCGTGAAAGTGGTAGATGGGGAACAGGGCGGCATCAGTAAGAGCCAGAACTGGACAGGTGGCGGCGGTTTCCGTTTTTACCGCTTAGGTGCGCCCCTGTTCAATGAAGAAGGGCTGATTTCCCGCGAGGTCACATTCAAGAGTCTCTCAGCGCATATCTGGTTCTCCGAAACGTATTCCCCCATAGCAACAGGGCGAACAGATACCTCTGCAATCTTGGGCGTACATGATGATGTGGCGTATGTGGTACTGCATCCGGAATCTTCCTCCACCGAGGTGCTTACCTCAGTAGTCCTGCGCAAGCTCAAGGATGAGCTGGAGCTGCAAGGATATTCTGATGTGAAGAAAATTGTTGTATATAGAGAATCCTGTCGCATGGGTGACGACCGCCTGCGTGAGCAAGGAGTAGTGTTCAAGCAAATCCCCTATGATGTAAAGGCCCGCTGATATGGAACTGAAAAAATATCAACAAAAAACGCTTGCGATACTCAAGGAGTATCTGAATGAAGCCCGCATTCTTGGAGCCAAGGAAGCTTACGAAAAAGTAACGGAGCCGTTCGATATCAGAACCCGCTTGGGAGCTCTCCGTGGTTATAAGGAACTGAGCGACCTCCCCAATACGCCGCGAGTCTGCCTCAAGGTACCCACGGGCGGCGGTAAGACAATACTGGGGGCCTATTCTCTCCGCATCATAGCAGACTCCTGGAGTGATTGCGAAAATCCGGTAGTGCTCTGGTTCTGCCCGAGCGATACCATCCGCAAGCAAACCGCCGAAGCTCTCAAAAATCCGCGCCACGCCTACCGAAAAGTGATAGATGAACAGTTCGGTGGCCGGGTACGCGTTTTTGACCTAGATGAGAAGTTCGATATTCGCCCGGCAGATCTGTCTCAAAATCTCTGCATCATAGTGAGCACCATGCAGAGCTTCCGGCAAAGCAATACGGACAAGTACAACGTATACAAGCACAACGAAAATCTGGAGCCGCATTTCAGCACCATCCGCAAGGAGGATGGGATGGAGCTGCACGAAGATGGGACGCTCAAATTCTCATTTGCGAACCTGCTGCGCCACTATCGCCCCGTCATTATCGTGGACGAGGCTCACAAGGCGGTGACAGACCTCTCGAAAGAGATGCACTCGCGACTCAATCCCAGCATCATTCTGGAGCTCACGGCCACACCGTACACCAAGAACAATACGCTGTACAACGTGACCGCGCTTGAATTGAAAGACGAGGAAATGATTAAGATTCCTATCGTTCTGGATGCGTGCGGCGACTGGGAGAAAGCCATTCAGCTGACCATACATCAGCAGAAATTCCTCGAAGTACAGGCAGAGCGAGAGCGGGAATACTTGCGACCCATTGCGCTGATTCAGGCTCAGAGCAAGCAGAAGGGAGTCGAAACCCGACTTATCCCCGATCTGATACGAGAGCACCTGATGACAGTGCACAACATTCCGGAAGGGCAGATAGCTATCGTTACCGGTGAGCAAAAAGAGTTGGATAATATCGACCTGTTCCAGCCTTCTTGCCAGATTCGCTTTGTCATTACCATTGAAGCCCTCAAGGAGGGATGGGATTGTCCCTTTGCATACATTCTTTGTTCCGTTTCCAACATTAAGAGTAATACTGCTATCCAGCAGCTTCTCGGTCGCGTAATGCGTATGCCTTACGCCCGCAAGCGAACACTCTCCAAGCTGAACAAGTCCTATGCTTTCGTCATGTCTCCGTCCTTCAGTGAGGCCGCGCAAGACATCATATCTTGTCTCAATGAAAACGGCTTTGACGAACAAGTGGCCGCTGACTGCGTGGAACAGGTGGCCCGGGAAGACTTGCTCAAGGAACTTGGCTACTATAGCTCCGGAATATCCCTTACTCTGGCAGAGGCCGAACAGGTGGAGGAGACGGAACACGTCAAATTGGAGGATGACGGCAAGGGCGGCAAGACTATCTTCCTGACCATAGAAGCTACGGAATCAGAGGTCAACAAGGTGGCAGAGCGTTTACCGGAGCAAAAGCGAAAACAAGCCAAGGAGGTAGCGGACACGCTCCGCAGGAATCGCGAGGCCTACATCCAAAACTTGAAACCGGCTCCGAAAAGTCCGGCGGAATTAGGCGAGAAGCTGATAGTGCCTCGCCTGATGACTGAGCTGCAGGGAGAACTTGTCCCGGCTGAACTGGACTACATGGTAGAAGTGTTCCCGTGGGATATTAACGATTTTGCAGAAGTTGACATCCCCCCGCAAAGCATTGCACCGGATTCCAACGGTACTGTGGTTGAGATTGATATCGTGGGCGACCCCATCAACCGCCAAAAACTCGTCTATTCCAACAATCAGGACCAGCAGATGATATTGAATCTGGAAAGCGTGCAGCCGGAAGGATGGACAGAGGCAACTCTGGTCAACTGGCTGGATAGAAAGGTGCGCCAGAACGACATCAATCAAGCTCAGATGCTCAAATGGTTGTCGGCGGTCGTGCATAGGTTGGTAGTCAACTACGGGCTGAGTATTGCAAGACTCATGATGGCGAAGTATTCCCTCGCCAATCGCCTGAACTTCGAAATCAGCCGGGCGCGTCAGAAGATGAAGAAGACGGCGTACCAGCTGAGCCTTTTCGGACAGACCTCCAGAGTAGAAGTCGATTTTGAACAGGGATTCGAGTTCCGCGAAGGCATGTATGATGACGATTTGGCATATAATGGCTCCTTTGTATTCAAAAAGCACTTCCTGCCTAAAGTGCCACGCTTTGATGGTACCGAGGACGGCGAAGAATTTGAGTGCGCCAAGATGCTGGACTCCTTACCGGAGGTACAGTATTGGATTCGTAACAAAGCGGGGCATCCGTCATCGTTCCACCTGCCAACAGCGACCGACCGATTCTATCCTGACTTTATCGCGAAGCTCACGGATGGGCGAATCCTTGTCGTGGAGTACAAGGGCGAGCATCTTATCACGAACGCAGACACGGCAGAAAAGGACACCATCGGGCAGCTGTGGGAGTACCATAGCAAGGGGGCCGGGCTCTTCATGATTGCCAGCGGAGCAAGGAGGCAAGCTCAGTTCAAGCAGATGTTCATGGAGAAAATCACCCGCTAAAACGCACAAAACACCACTTTGCACCACATGACCCGCACCCGGCAGACCAAGGGCTCCACTTCGAGCGAATCCTCAGCTTTTGGCTCTGTTTTTACGCCATCGGCAACAAAAATGCAGGAAACTCGCAACAAAATGTCCGCCACGAGCGTCTATTTATTAGAAAGTCTGCACTTTTCGCAATTTTTTTGTTGCGGATTCGGTGCCGGGATGTGTTAACATAGGTGTAAGGAGATAGATGATGCAGAAGAAAAAGGTTACACTCATTCTGGTTGCGGCTATTCTTACTCTGGCTACAACCGGAGTTGGGGCTGCGCTGTATCTGAAAGAATACAGGCTGCATTCCCCTACTTACAGTGTTGAAGAACACCGCTTGGAACGCCTGAAGGAAAGCGCCGCACTTTGGCCGGATGATTGGGCTGAGCGAGAACTGGTACTGCATCCCGGTTGGACGGATGAAGAAGCCCAAGCCATCCGCAGGATGGATGCCTACCTTCGCCATGGCTACTATGAAGCGTCAGTAGCCCGGAACGAGCAACTCAAAAAGCAGATAGCAGCGGGAGAAATTGTCCCTTGTCCCTGTGGTTTCGATGTTCCCTATTCCGATGCAGCCCTGCTGCTGGCCAACAAGGCTAAAAATGCGCCTGCGCGTCTGGCCCTATTACAACTGGCGGCCACATGCAAGGTGGATACAGGGGAAAACGCAGAACGCATTAACATGGCGCTGGAGGCTGCTCTGTGCCGGGAATGGGAACTTTCCCGCGCTCTGGTTCGCATGGGATGTAGTGCCTCAACTCCATGCAAAGGAGATGCCACTACACTTATCAGCCATGTCAAATACGCCGATATACCCACGGAGGAGTTGATTCGATTTCTGGAGTTTTTCCACCAACGGGGAGAACGTATCTGGTACGATAGCAGAGATATCTGCCACACCGCCTGCCTGCGCAATACCCCGCAGAAAATCGTGCACCACGGTCACGGTCAGAGATTGGTGGAAGAAAGTTTCCTTCCGGCGCAGGGCGGCGGTATGGAGGTATTGGAATGGGCCTGTGATAAAGGTCTGCTGACAGAGCTCGAATGGCGCGATGTGTTGGACATTCCCGGCGTCTTACCCCTGATTCAGCGTTTCCACAGAGCTGGAAAAATTTCCCTAGAGGTTGCACCGAATCAACACGAGCCCACCCCTGTGCAGGAGGCTGTCATTCTCGCAGCCCCGCCCATTCGTGAAGGCCTGAGCATGGACGACATTTTGCAAAAGATGGAATGGATGCTCGAAAACGGAGCAGACCCGAATGCCTTGCCTACCCGTTATTCCGAACGTGGCGACCGCCGCTTCCTGCCCTTGGCCATGTGCCGCCGTGTTCTGGCTCGTACCGATTTGCAAGACCGCGACGCTTGGTTAAATATGGAGCTGCTGCTCCTGAAACACGGTGCTATAGACCAATAACCCTTTATTTATCATGCCCACCATCCACAAAATCCTAGCTTTCGCTACCCTCTGCCTTGCTGCGGTGGGGGTGAGTTCTTGCTCCGTCCCGCAAGCCTTATCCGCTAAGAAATCGCTGCCGGAATGTTATCTCACATACTCCGATGGGTATCCATGGTCCTCCGAACCACCGCCGGTTCTTCGATTGAATGAACAAGAATGCCGGGAATTGCTTGCCATAGAGGCGGAAACAGAACCGGATACCCCTATGTATGATTGGCAGACAGGCGGAGGTTCCCCGGAGTTTTACATTTTTCCGAAAGGACAAAAGGCTCGGTTACTATTTGCCTTGAATAAGGTGAAGCATCTCACTCATACATACATCCCGGAATCGGCAGCGAAACGCTTTGATGCATTGGTGCAAGCGGTTGAATCACGACCGGAATCCCGTCTGACACAAGCGGAGACGCAACGGTGGCACAAGCAACACTTCCCCCATTTTGTGTATCGCCGTTACTATAAGGATTAAGTAACTCATAAAAGTCAAATAATAATCGAAAATAACCATGCCCATCACCCGAATCCTTGCCACCACAGCCCTGTGCCTTGCGGCGCTTGGGGTGAGCTCGTGTGCCACGGTTATAGACACCGGCAGTACGCTTGTTAATGTGGGCAAGCAGGCTCCGGACCGTCTGTTAGTAAAGGAAAACCGGTGGCAGGACACTTGGCACAAAGAAGCGCCGCTGGTTGCATGGAAAAAAGGGGAGACCTATTATGTGGAGCTGCCGGTGGCCTACATACCGGCAAGTATCCGGAATCAAGACTTTCTGATATGCAATATAAGCCCCTTGCGTAGCCATAGAGAGTTCTGCTACCCTGATTTTGATGGTAGCTATAAGTTCAGAGCCGATCTCCAGGATACGAAGGAAGTCTTCTATGCCGTGCTGACAGAAGAACAGTTCCGTTTAGCCTGCACCGGTTATGGGAAATGGGAGACTCCACCGCTGGCCAGAGAATCGTTCCCCCTCCTTGCCGCAGCGGATGTGAATCTGAATGAGGCAGAGCGTCTTCCTGAAGAGTATTCGGGACGGCTGGAGAACAGCGCTTCCGTCATGCTGGACAGACTGCCGGTTCGTCGCACTCTTGGTAATCAATTGCGGAGACCTCTCACCTGGGTATTGGATGTCGCTGATATTCCACTGTCTTATGCCGCGACTCCGGTGTGGGAGCTCGTGAATTTAATTTATTATCCTTTCAGTAAGTAGAAAGACTCGTAACAGATGCACGCTTAATTATGACCATGCCCACCATCCCCATAATCCTTACCACCTCAGCCATCCACGCTTGAACAGAGGGGCGGGAATTGATATAATGCCCCGTAACAGATACACACTTAACCTCAATGAATCGCCGGCTCAAAATCACGAGCTATGTAGTATGCCTTTTGGCAGTTTTTTTGCTGGAGGGCTGCATCTCGCTCTACACCGGGCGCTACACCGTCATTGATACAGGTGGAGCCATCTCTACCATAGGCCGAGAGGAACCGGGGCTGCACTACACGCACCGGCCGGAACACCGGCCGGACTACTTCGTCCACAACAAGGTGTGGAAAAAAGGTGATACCTATATCGTGCAGATTCCCATCACCTATGCACCGGCCAGCGAAACATTCATCCTGCATGGACGTGGTTGGCATAACACCCCTGACCAATGGCGCTGGCCGGATATGCAACAGCGAAAGACCGATTCAGCCGGGGCCACGGTGGAATACTACTATGCCCTCATGGACGAGAAGCAGTACCGTCGGCTGACAGTCCGGCTCATGCGAATCACCCGGGAACATCACAAACCCTTCTACCAGGTTCCCGTTATCCCGGCAGCAGAAACCGACCTGAGCGGAGCCGAGCTGGTTCTGGACTCAGCGGCTTCTCTGAAGAAGAATGATTTACGCATTCCCCAGCTGGAATTCTGGCACGCAGAGAGGCTGGTACCCGACCGCAGAGCATGGTACAACTACCCCCTCATGCCTCTCAGTTGGGCTGCCGAGGTGGCGGATATTCCGCTCACTATCGTTGCCACCCCTATCGGTTGGCTGGTGGATGCCATCTACGAGCCCCTGCATAACTGACGTAACAAATACACTCCTTGTGTTGACCATGCCCACCATCCCCCGAATCCTTGCCGCCTCAGCCCTGTGCCTTGCAGCGGGATGAGAATGAGACTTGGGCTCGACTTCTATACATCGCTTGCAAGTGACTTTTTATCCCCTTGCAAGCGATGTTTCATTTTAGGTTGCTACTCGGTGAAAAATGCGCCTTAAACATCTGATTCTGTGTAGCTTGCCAGTTCGAAACATCTTTGCTTGTCACAGAGTCACCATTCACTCAAAATCGCCTAAGCTCACAGAATCAATACATTGTAGATTCGAAGCATCTTTAGTGACCCTAAAAGGCGTTCGCGTTTAGCAAAACGGGCTTAGGCATGCTTAGGCTTTTTGGTCTTTTGGTGCCGTTTTGCGCCCGGCAGGGCGGTGGAGGGGCTTGCAAGCGTGCAATGCCTACGCTTGCGTAGCTATTGAAAATCAATGAAAAGCAAAAACCGAACCAGATTGTTTTCTGATTCGGTTTCCGGGATTAAGTGGAGCATAGTGGTTTAGAACCGCTGCCCTATTACAAGCAATCCGAATGAAGCGGCAGATACAATTCCCTCTATGCAAGCAACACCTATCCGCACGGTTACTCTGCTCCCCATAGATAAAAAATTCTTTTCTACTGTCATTCCGTCATTGCGTCACTGAGGCCATGCTGGGAAAGAGAAACCCGCCAGTCTGCTGAGGTCAGAATGGCGGGTTTTCCAGTTACTTATCAGGCGCAGAGGGGCAGTTCATCCTGCGGCTCGGGTTCATGACGGGGAGGAACGGGATTAAAGTCATGAGGGAGGCCGGCTTGCTCCAGGAGTATCGAATCTGGCTGAGCGATGGAACAATGAGAGGTATTCATGGTCAGAGGATTCAGCCAGGCTTCATTCCGAAGGAGAGTGAAGTGGCGATAGCCTCTGACTATCTTATCTTCAATCAGATGAGGCCAGCGTCTGATGCACTCTGACAAGAGAAGTCCCATCTTGATGGAGGATGTACAGTCGGGACGACCTTCAAGCCCTTCCATGATGGAGCGGAGATCTTCCTGAGTGAGAGCCTCATTCCTGACCCTCTCCTGGGTGTATGGGCTCACGTAGCACTTACGGAGACGAGCCATGAGGATACCGGCCTCATCCAATTCAGAAAGAGCCTGGAGAACAGGGGGCGACATGTAGCCATAATCCGCGACGGTGTGGCGATTCGTGTCTCTGGTAGCCCATTCCGGTAGCACATAGTCATTCAGCAGCCAATACGCGAACGCCGGCATGGCTTCCAGTAGATTCTTCTCCATAGCTTCGAAATCACCACCCCAATCCTCTGATAAACCGGAGGGTGCGCAATTATGCAGGAAGAGGTACTTGTCTGTGTTCTCCTCGTAGGCAGGAAGAGCACGTAGGGCATAATCCTGGAGGTTCACGATAAAGATACGCTCGCAGGGGTAGTCCATAGTCATGACTGCCTTGTTTTTGCACTCAATCGTCAGACGAGAGGAATATCCAGCCTGTTTGAGGATAGTGGAAGCCTGTTTACGCTCCCTGATACTCTGGAGGGCTACACCATCGTCTGCTACCCAGATGTTGGAATTGAGAGCCCAGTCATTGAAACGACTTGCCCCACTCAACCAGGCTGAAGGCATGTTGGTGTAGGAGCCCAGAAGGCCGGCAATGATGATATCCAGCAGGACGTGAGTTTTGCCGGTGCCAGGGTCGCCAACGATAGCCAGGGTCTGAGATGCGACCTTCTTGTACGGAGCTCTCATTCCTCGGGCTTCTGCGGCAAAGTTCTGCTGTCGAGTATATGCGCCTTTGAGCCAACCGATAAAGAGGGGAGCTTCATTGCCGAACATACGACATATCTGCCTCAGAATAGGACTGGGATTGCCCTTTACTGGCTCCAGAGGCTTGCTTTCCTGGCGAATGAACCAAGGAGTGCCATCAATCATCTGGAAGCCGGCAGGACGCAAGGGAAGAGTATCTTTCTCGTACGCCGGCTTAACTACACGGGTCTTTTTATGGGACTGTAGCATGGAAATGAGAGTCTGAGCCTCCTTTTTAGTGCAATCTTGTGCTACGAGTGCTGAAATCAACTCATTTCGGTTATATTCCCGCCAGATGGGATTTTCACTGGCAGGTTCATCTTCTTCATCCCATAAATCGAGATTTACCTGGAAATGTGCCCCTTCAATCAGGACGATATGCTCCTGAAGCACGGTAAGATTCTCGTTAAGGTCGGATTCGGGCATTTTAACTTCTGGCTTTACAATTTTACTCATAATTATTTATTTTTAATCTTTAATTTCGAATTTTGCTTTTTACCGTTTAAATTGCGGTATTAAGCAGATTGTTCATAAATTCGGATGCTCCAAGGCCGTTATACATGGCTCGGGCATCTTTATAAGGGTGAATAGTGGGTGTCCAGAGACGAACATGGTCACTATACTGGTGAAGCAGGGATAAGTTCTCTTCTGTGTGGCCAGCACCGGCATTGTCGTTATCCTGGCAGTAGATGATATCTTTTCCCTGGAGTGCGGAGAGATCCTCCTGTTTCAGAATGTGAGAGGCTGAGTCTCGACCGATTGCTGTCAGAGAGGTTATTCCACATTCCTGGGCAGCGGCACATACTGCCAGAACATCGGACTGACCTTCCACGATGGCAACTGTGGTAATATCCTCTGTGATACTGTCGTGGCCGAAGCATAAAGCTCCACTGGTGCCAGCCTGACGGAAAGCTCTGTCCTGTCCTCTGGAAGGAACGAATCTGAAGGCATTTGTGTTGTAGTCCAACATGCTCAGATAGGAGTCATATCCTACACCGGCAGTGTGACGCACCTTGAGAGCAACCGGTTCCCCATAGAGAAGGTTGAATGTCACGAGGTCGCCGGCATTCGGGTCTGTTCCATCATTGCCGTGGAAGGACTTGCCGATATCGTTACGATTCAGAGCCTCGAAGGGAAGTCCCAGGCTATCTGCCACACGCTGCTGCCATTCTGGACACTGCTGACGGTAGAGAATAGCCTGTTCGTAGGTCTTGAGGAGCCTGTCATCCACTACCAGGGACGGAGCAGGTAAATCATACGCGCGCCTGTGGTGGTAAAGTAACTCGCGGTCGTTTACCGGGTCGTCTTCAGGAGTGTACAGCTTGACGAGGTAATCAAGGGCTTCGAGGAACTTCATCTCGGGGTGGATTGCTAATACCAGGTCAAAGCAGGAGAAACACTTGTCACACGCGAAGCACTTGAGCCTGGGGTGACGTATCTCCGTGTTGGTCAGGAACAACTCCATACCAGTTCCCCTTGAGCCGGTGCCGCTGGAGCAATTAGGACAGCAATACCCGCGCATGCGTGCATTGCGGATTCCCAGAGCTGTCATCAGTCGGGTGGGATTGTCATAGAATCGCTCCTCTGCAAAGACCTTCTTCTTCTGGATAATATCTGAACTTTTCTTTCTCGGTTTAATCTTCATAAAACTTATATTGCCGCATAGTGCAATACTACAATGGTCGGTGATAAGTTTCCGCTTGTAAAGAGGTGAAAATAAAATTTCTTAAAAAAATGCCCCACTATGACACTTGCGCATAAAAAAGGCCAGTTTGGAATGCCTGGATGCGATAAAAATCCGATTTTATGGAGGTCGGATTTATTTTAAGTGAGGTAGGAGGAGATTTTATGAAGGGCAAATTTATTTTAAGTGGGGGTGGTGGAGGATTTAAGTCGCATACTCCCCTCTTATTTATTCCTCACGCTGCCATAAAATCGGATATAATCACCACCTCCTCCGCTTAAGAGCGACGATAAAATTACGGAAGAGTAACAGCTAGTGACTTTCAGGTGGAGGTGGTGGAGGTTAAAAGCCCTCATTCCCCTTATATCTTCTCAATTTTCTCTCTCCCCAATAGAAAAAACCTCCACCACCTCCACCTAAAAAGGGAATTGAGAGAAGGTAGAGTAGCAGCCAGTGACTAACCAGGTGGAGAAGGTGGAGGTTACACGCTCGCATTTCCCCTATATCTTCTCAATTTTCTCTCTCTCCAATAGAAAAAAACTCCACCACCTCCACCTAAAAGGAATTAGAGAGGAGGGAGAGGGGCTTTTATACCAGTGACAGAATGACTGGGTGACAGTAGATAAGAATTTTTCTTCCACCTGGCAGCGGGAATTTTATGCACATGCCCGGTCAGGAGGAGTTCTTCGGACACCGGCAAGGTGGGTTGAAAAAGAAAAATTGCAAAAAAAGTGACATTTTTTTACAAAAACACTTGACAAGATAAAATCGCTCGTGTAATAATGCGCCCCGCATGATTCATCCCCTCTTCAACATCTCCCAGACTTGGAAGAACGAGAGTGGCTCTGTATTTATGCATCTCCAGCCCGCCTTTGAAAAGGTGGGACGTTTTGTGGAGCAAGTAATAATGAATAAGTATTATCTGGGCGCGAGTTCCGAGGGAACGAGCGCGGTATTTGCTGGTCATATGACCAACAACCTCCCGGCCTCCAAAAATGAGGGTCGGGTCAATCTCTTCATTGAAAGATGCTTAACATTGTTACAAGCCGACAAGACTCTCCGGACAGCAACCCGGTGAGTTCCACTATTGTCTCCGCCTACGGGTGGGACAAGTCTGAAATCCCCTCCCACGAGGCCAGCTTCAATAAGCCGGCACGTCTGGTTAGCCTCTGTCTGAAGTACAGGGGACTGACGAACCTGGATAACCTGAAGAAGGCAGTCACCCAGAGACTGCGCGGAGCGAAGCCTACGCTGTGCAGCCAGCAGGAAGATGGGGTCTTCACCCTGTTCTTCGAGCTGTATCGCCCTCTCGCCCTGCCTCAGTCTCAGGAAGGAGCAGAGATGGTGCTCGAATCCTGGAAGAATGTCCACGGATTAAGCCGAATCGCCGGCGCTGAGCTTGACGAGGCTCACTTCCTCAATCAGCTTGTCTGCCCCACTCCGGTAGGTGAGGTGATGGATGAGCAGGAGGTTACTCTCCGACTGACGGATGACCGCATGTTTGTCGAGCGTCTGGCTGCAAAGCTGGCCAAGGGCACCATCCTCTTCGACTCCAAGATTCTGATGAATCACATGGAGGCCGAAGGCTGGATGTGGGAGTCTCCCGCAGAGTTCCAGCCTGGCTGTATCGGCTGGCTGACGACTCCCCGCTTTGGCCGCTCCCGCGCTATCCTGACGGAGGACGCATTCGTAGCTCTCGGCAGCTATCTCTCCCGTTATGAGTTCAAGGCCATCGTTGGCGAGAAAAACTGGGCCGAAGTGGAGGCTTCCCAGAAGGAGGTGGCTCTTCATAACAGCTTCTACTACATGGAGATGGATAAGGAGCGCTATGCTCTGATTGCTGAGGGTAAGGTACGCAAGTGCACCTACCTGGAGTACTTGGCTTGTCTGGATTCCTTCTACCATCTTGGTGGCTTCCTCGGGAAGTCCATGCTCAGAGACGTGATGGTCTCTAAGAAGGTGGACGGCGTACGCAACTACATGTACGTCCCGAGCCGGCTTATCCATGTCGATGGTAAGACCTACCTCAACACCAGCGATGTCCAGCTGCTCCGACCTGATGAGAGCGCTGTCTCTGACCGTTACGGGAAAAGCTGCCCGGCGATTTCCTCGCTGCTGAACTCTCTCTTCGGTGCCAAATCCGATGAGCTGGAGGTGTTCCTGACCTGGCTGGCTCTTGCTTACCAAGGGGCATACTATGGTCGTCCCCGCCGTGGTCATGCTATGTACATCGTGGGCGCTCCCGGCACGGGTAAGACCTTGTTGCGTGAGCTTCTGGGACTACTGTTCGGTCGCTCTCGCTCCGGGCAGGAGTTCTTCTGCGAGAACTCCCAGTTCAACGCTTATGCGCTGGACGACAACCCTCTAGTCTACCTCGATGATGCTTCCGTGGACTGGAAGCGTTGCAATCAGATGCACAATCGCATCAAGGAACTCGTAGCCACCGGCGAGGCATTCCTCAATGGTAAGTACGAGGCGCACCGCCACGTGGAGTGGTTTGGTCGCATTCTGGTGACATGCAATCCTGATGGTGAGGGACGCAAGCTCATCCCCGAAATTGGGGATGACAATCGGGATAAGTTCATTATCCTGAAGACCTCCAGCAGACAGTTGGAGGATCAGAACCTTGGAGCCAATGCCCGGCGAGAACTGCCGGCGTTCGCTCACTTCCTGAAGCACTATCGCTCGGGATTGATGAAACCTGCGCTGCGCTTCGGTATGGAGGCCTATGTCTCCAAGTCCGTGCGTGAGGCCACCCTTTTCCGTGATGGAGAAGGGATGCTCTTGGAATGCCTGGCTCGTATTCTGGGCTCAGAAGGCAGTGCCTCTAAGCCGCAGGACTATACTGTAACTGAGTTGTACGAGAAGCTCTCGAAGGAGCCGTCCGTGTCCGGGCAGCTCTCCGGGCTGTGCAATGCCAAGAATCTTGGCAGCAAGCTCAACAAGATCCGCGAAGCCGTCGAGAACGGTGTCGTGAGCTTCCCCTATGTAATTAAGGCTCGCCGTACCAGCGCCCGCCGCAGCTGGGTGTTTGCACCGAGCCATGAGGAGTATTCTGTCGAGGAAAATGGTAATATTGTGGCGTAATAAAACCCAATTCTAAAAAACTAAAAAAATTAGAAAGACCCATAAGATGAATAAGTTCGAAGAAAATAACGCCATCGCCAACGCCGAAACCATCGCCAAGGTGGAAGCCGCCCCCTTCATGACCTACAATCCTGCCGGAAGCATGTGGAGTGCGCCCACAAATGGGGAAATGGCACCCACAGCCACGGATAACCACAGCGAAGTCGAAGCGGCGCCCACCAAGGAATCGGTCATGGCAGAAGCTCCCGAGGAAACCACCAGCGAAATGCTGACGGGGCAGGAAGAACTTGCTCCTGCCACCGAAACGACCACTTCCGAGGAAGAGACTGCTCCCTCAGAGGAAGTGCAGCCTGACCTCGCCAATGCAGAACAGGTAGAAGAGGAAGAGGCTCCGAAGAAGAAGAGCAAGAAGAAGGAGCCCAAGACAGAGCTCCCTCCCTACGAAATCTTCACTCAGGAGAAGATGAAGGCGGCCCTGCGCCCCTTCTATGAAATGGGAAGCGAGAAGCCTGGCGACTCGTTCCTGAATGGAGCGGTGGCCTTCTACGCTCCCGCCAGCATCATGACGCTCGATGAGCTCAAGGCTCAGATTGGCTGCCCTGACAAGGCTTCCAAGAAGACCGAAGGCTGGCACGCCATGCACTACTGTCTGGCATGCCTTACCGGAGAGGATCTCATGCAGTACGTGCAGAAGGCCAAGGGCACCTACTCCAATAGTGATTGGGAGGCGCTCAATAAGCCGGCACGAGGTTCGGTCGGGCTCCTGCATGCGCTGGCCATGAATGTAGACCACGAGTCTGCTCTCAAGGCCTTCAACGAGCTGAAGGCCACGGGTTGCATGACCTGGAGCAACACCGGCGGTCTCCTGGGGCTACTGCCGACCCACGTGGCCGTTATCAACGGTGCGAACAAGCTGGCAGAAGCCATGGCACCCCTCTGCACCGGAGCAGACGGCACGGAGCTTCTCACCTGCTTCCCGGTATCTTCCCAGATACTGAAGCAGATCCTGACCGATGGTTCGGATATCACCATCAGGATGTTGCAGCTCCGCTCCACCAAGGAAGCCCAGGAGTGCAGCCGCGACCTGCGACGTAAGGGGCTCAACGGCATGTGGGATTCGGAAATCCGTGAGGGCAAGCATTTGCAGAACGCCCTTACCAAGATGACCTTCCGCACCGACACCGTGCTCAAGGAGGCCACCAAGGAAAGCCGTCTCAGCTCTCAGTGGCTGAATGGACTTCTCTCGGCCATGAAGCCGGTCGCGTTCACTTGGACAAGCCTTCACTGTGAGGTGATGGATCCGACGTGCAAGCGTGAGCACCTGGAAGCCAATGCTGAGCGCAATCGAACGCTGCTGGGGTGCAAGGATGCCCATGGCAGAAGCCCGCTCTTCTACGCCCTTGCCTGTGGTTCTGAAGATGCCATCCGCTGGTGTCTCGACAATGCCATGGCGAATGAAGTTCAGGAGTGCGATGCCCATCAGCGCTCCCTTCTGGCTGCTCTGGCTATGAATCCGAATTGCGAGCAGATGCTCAGCCTGGTGGAACGAATTATCTCCGAGGAGAGCATCCGTGAGGATATCTTCGGGATTTCTCCCGTGGTCTACGCAATGCTCTGTGGAAAAAACGAGCTGGCAAAGCGAATCTATGAGCTGACCAATGAACGGTACCTGGTGAGTGCCTCTCGCCAGAAGGCTATGGGCAAGCTGTTCAAGAGAGCCGCAGCATCTCTGAAAAACAAGAAGATGCAGGAGTACTTGACCGAGAACGAGGCTACGTCTTGCCGACAGGAGTGGGCCGACTACGGCTGCTTCTATTGATATAATGTAAAGCCCGGCGGTTCCTTCACAGGTTCCGCCGGGAAATATACCTCTCTAATTCACAATTAACCCGAATATTGACTAGAACACACGCATAGATAACTAGAAAGAACAACTAAGAAGGTAATTTCAATGGCATAAGGAAATCCCGGCGGTTCCCTCTCTGGAGCCGTCGGGATTCATGTTTTACGTTTTACTTTTCATGCAAACAAGCTCGCAAGTTATTAAGGAATAGAGGATTGTAACACGAAATTATTGCAAATTGAGTGCAAGCCATTTACATTTTTTGTAAATTCGAGGGGTGAACAAGTGCCAATCACTTATAAAAATTGGCATAAATCTGAGGGCAATTTACAAAAAATGTAAATTGCCTAGACCCGATAGCTAAAAAAAGACCGACAGGAGAATACTTTTCCTGCCGGTCTTTTCATATTTTCATACCTGACTAATTCCGGTTATATCCCTTCGAAATCCATCGGAGCCATTTCTGTTTTTTCTCCGGGGGTAAATCCGAGATGTACATGCAGGTAATCAGGAGGCCGATTAGTAGTAGTATGCTCATGGTGGTATCTGGTGTGAAATTAAACGAGCGCTACCGATAAAACCGATAGCGCCCGTGTATTGCCTGATTAGATTTAATTAGCAGCAAGAAAAGAAGTCTTCGAAGTCTTTCAGGTGATAGCTCTTGTTTCCAACTCGTCCTTTACGGTCTGTAGGATGAATTACCCGGATTTTTCCCTCTTTGACAGGTATATCCAGGATTCGAGAGAGTTTATCCCGGCTCATACTGTATAACTGGCACATCTGAGCTAAAGTTGCGTAAATCGGAGCTTTACTAGGAAGTTCACTGGATTGAGCTGAATCTTCACGTATGTGTGAGACGTTTTGTTGTATATCTGCCAGCTGAGAAGAAATAAGCTGGAGGAATTCGGAAATATCAGTCTTCATCTTACTTACATCAGGCTGCATTCTCTTCCATCAGGGCTTTCTCTACGTCTGCAATCCTGTAACGGCGATGTCCTTTGTTTCCTATGTAGTCCGTAGCCTGAATCACCTGAACATCATGCTTTCTGAGCACTTCCTGCATCATGCGTTCCATAGTGCGTCTGCATACCCCGAATATCTGTGCAAGCTGAGCCATACTTGCCCATTCGGTTTTAACTCCACAAGTCTGGGTAACGGCTAAGGTTTTCATTCGCTCGCTCACCTGGTCTACAATCATCTGGGTTATTTTTGCTAGATGCGCCGGTGTTGCAATGGGAGATACATCTACCATCTTAAGAGTCTCAATACATTCCTGGTTAGTCTTTGATACGTTCATCATAATGCAATAAAATCTGTTTTACTGCCTAAATTTTAAGTTACGCTGAACTATCTGTCAAATCGTAGAGCAAACTTTTTCATAAAAAAGTTCCTGCCCGAGATAAACCCGGACAGGAACTTGAATTCGAGAGCTTATCAGGCCTCCCTGGCAGAAGCGTAACTCTCTGATGACCCGTAATCAGCAAAGAGAACATTGCCGAACTTCTGCATGGCATCCTGCTTCTTTCGGATGTTGGTGCGATAGTAAGCGCGATCCTGCTGGATATTCTCATGACCAACCAGGGCACAAGTCATATCTTCACCCACACCGGCATCTCGCAACGTGGTAACAGCATAGTTACGCAAGCCGTGGAAGCTCTTGGTGCTGACATTACGCTGACCGTTGGCTACCTTCACCTTCTGGTTGTTGGCAATGCCTAGGCCTTTCAGGAGCGTAATGAACTCTGTCGAGACATAACCGCTACTGCGGAGGTATTTATTCGCCATTTCCGGAAGCACATAAATCTCCGAGTTCTCCTGAATATCCTGGATTTCACGGAGTCGGGTGGCAAGCTGAGGTAACATGGGAACCTCAACTCCATATCCCGTTTTCTGGGTATCGAAGCTAATCACGCCTTTCTCGAAGTCGATATGTTCCCACTTGAGACAAGCACAGTCACCTATACGCTGCCCCGCTGTTCCTAAGCAGATGAGAACCATATCTCGCCAGACCTGCGGGAGTTCCGTCAGCATTCTTCTGATTTCAGCATGCGTGAAGAGTTCTCGCTTCATCGGGCGATCTTTGGGTAGATTAACACCGTTCAGCGGAGACCGCATAAGATAACCATCCCGAACAGCTGCATTAAATGCGCTTGCTATGCTGCACTTGTATCGTCTGACGGTTCCTGCGCTCACACGAGTTGTCTGATAATCAATGAAGTTCTGACACATCTCACGTGTGATGCGGTCGAGTCTCTTGAGAGCATCTGCCCCCAGGAACTCCACGAACAATTGGAATGCTCTCGTTACATTCGAACGATTCTGCTCACCGCCGGCAATGTCAAAATTGTCGAGGTAATCTTTCAACGTGGGCACTTTTGTTCCTCCTGTAGCATCAGCAGCAGCCCGGAGTGCATCCATCTGCTTGTCTAATAGAACATCACCCCGGGCAAGAGCCTCCATTCGCTCTGCCTGGGTCTGAGCCAACTTCTTCAACTGAGCCGCCGTATATCCGACTTCTTTTATCTTAACTCCGGTACTTTTACGAACCAGCTTACCATTTACGTAGTAGCATGCGTACCAATCCTGTCTTCCTTTGCGCTTAATAACACTCGCCATAATTTATTCTATCTATTGAAAATTAAAGTCGTAGCTATTGCTACAGCTAAAATTCTAGAAGAAAGCGATAAAATTGGGCTCTTCTGCTAGTTTTGTGGGATGAATCCCCAGATAACGAAAAACGAGAACGAAAAAATATCAGCAAAAGGTAGAAAAACATTGAGCATGGAGGAGATAACTCCTACCATGCCCAGTGTTATGTATTTGAAGTACTTG